>NZ_JBHIME010000023.1:0-586156 GCF_042193875.1 Bartonella sp. OC68QHHN
CGAGAGTGTTTGCCGTCAATCTCACATCCCCCTCAGCAGACAACACATTCTCAACACTGATCTCTCCTGATACAGAGGTTAGAGTTGCGCTACCATAGCCCATGACCTGATCATAATAAATGTCGTTGCCAGCAAAAATTTCAATATTGCCACCACTGGCAATCTGCCCAACATTCACCCCTTCTTTTGCTGTAATAAAAAGAAAGCCCTTTTCATCTAAAACAAGATCCCCTGAACCGCCCGTAGAAACGACACCTGTCATCAGTGTGCCTGCATCAAGGCTGCCAACCTTTAAAACAGCTTCTTCACCCGTCATCAGCGAAGAAAACTCAACCGCCCCGCCCTCAATATTTGCCTTGCCATGAGCTAAAAGTTGTCCAAAATGAACGGGGGCATTTGTTTCTGGTTGTGCATAAATGGCAACATTTTGATGCGACAGAATTATTTGAGTAACAGAAAGCCCGTTATGAGAAACCAGGGTAATATCTCCTGCCCCATAAACACTTTTAGCGACAATCGCACCTTGACTGCTCTGGAGATCAACATCCCCTTGGGTGCCAAGAACAACAACACCAGAAGCACCCGTTGCTGCCATATCAACCCCACCGGCTAAAAGCTGCGCCTTTATATCACCACCGGCATGTGCCTTGAGGTTCCCTTGCGCTAAAACAATCCCCTCAAGCTTCAAGTCTTCGACCGATTCAAGAGCCATATCAGCGCCTGACCCTAGCCCAGCAACTTTAAGAGTCTGGCGCGAAGACAGCTCCATATTGCCCCCAGATGTTGCCTTACCGGCAATCGATAAAAGCCCATCCTGCGCCTCTATTTTTAAATGACCATCAGCGCCAACCGTTTCTAAAGTCACATCCTTATGTGCGGCAATATCAATATGCTTTTTCGAGGTGATGTGTTTTGCCAATACGCTCTGGCTTTTCGACTTGAGGACAACACCCCCATGACCAAAAACATTCTTCAACGAGATTTTCCCATCAGCAGAAAGGCGTAACTGCCCCGCATTGGCTGCCATATCATGGCGCATGCGAACCCCAACACCTTTTTCCGTTGCCACAAGTTTTATTCTGTCCGCCTGTAGAGCCCCCAAAGCAGAGCCATCTATCGCATATTCCGGTTTGCCGGTAATATCGGTCAGTTCTTTCATTTCCCGTGAAGCGTAATCAAAGTGACCCGTCCCTGCTGTCACTCCAATTTCTCTGCCCGCAACAGCTCCTTCAAAATGCACCGTGCGTGAGACAATATCGACAATATCAACAGCCCCTTGGCCAGAGAAAAAATTGGCTCCCTTGGCGCCAAAGGTAATATCCCCACCTCGCACCTCAAAGCCTTTCAAAAAACCGCTCGCATCAATTTCGGGAACACCTGTGGTTAAGGTTGCATGGGGTGTATTGATAAAACCACAACCATCACAGCTTATTCCATTGGGATTGGCTATAATCACATCGGCTGGACGCCCAAAAACCTCTCCTGGACCATGAAGCGCACTGCGCTTGCTGCTGGTGACTTCATTTAAAATCACTTTCGCCGAACCCGTAACACGCAAATGCGGATTGCCCGGCATAATGCCCCCCAAATGCGATTGCCCTACTTCTTGCGCATGATTGTTCCAAATCACACCCGGATTTCCAATATTAAAATCGTAATATTTATTGTGTGATAAGCCCTTGCCATTGGGGGTAACAATATCAATGGAGGGAACCCCATTGGGCGCTGCCACTATATCCGGACGATATGCGCTACCTGCGTTAGGATCCACAGTAATTTGTGCCTGTAACGCTGAAGGTGCGAATAAACAAGAAAAACCAAGTCCCCCAAATAAAACCTTTTTGAGCATCGTACTGGAAACTAAAACGCCCAATAAAGCTGCTCTTTCTTCTCTCTTCTCATATCTCATGTTTTAACTCCCCAATAAAAAATGCTTAAAGTTCCATTGTTAATGTCACAAAAGCCGTTCCTCCTGATTTTTTGTGCTTAACTGTGCTCCAGAAAATACTCGAATAACTGGCATCAAGAGAGACCATGCCCCCCGCAAGCTTGACACCCGCTGTCCAACCGGCAAGCTGATCACTCTTAACCCCATACAAAACTTGCGAAAACACACGCCCATAATCCAAACCAACATAAGGGCGAAGTTCTCCAAAAACTTTTTTGAAGGTCGCGTGATTGCTCCACGGAATGGTGCGTAGCAACAAATCATTCCGGCTAAAAAAACCGTTATTGCCAAAAAGCAAACTCTCACGCGTGCCACGAACATTGGAAGCACCCCCCAACGAAATCTGTTCAGCCCCCAATAAATTATGCGGTGAATATTGACCACTCAAAAGATTGCTCAGTATAAAGTCAAAGCCCCCTACCTTAAAAGGCGTCATGACACTAAGCGTACCAGTAAATTTGGCAAATTGTGGCTCCGCATCCCCTGCTCCTGGATCGTGCTTCTTGACAGAATGAAACAAGGGGAGCCCTTGCAAATAACTCACATCAAAGGTCCAAGTCCCACCCAACATCTGGCGCGAATGCGAAATCCCAAAATTGGCGACACTATATTGACGGCTGCCCACTTCAATCTTATTGCCAAGAAGGTAATTGTTGGTTCTTTTATAAGAAAGACCTAAATTCAAGGTTGTAAGCGAAACACCATCACGGTAAAGAACCCTGCTTGTACTGGCGTGCAACTCACTGGAATCCCCCGTCGTCTCAATATCGGTAAAATTGCCACGGATTATGCTTTGGTAATTATAAACAGTGCCATTCAATCCAAAGGTCCAATAACCGTACGGAATACTCACACTCGCTGAAATGTTATTGCTATGTCCTTCTTGCTTGCTCCCACCCCAATAATCGGGCTCACTGCGTTGATAGTTAAAATCCCACGCATCATTCATCCCTAAAATATTTTCTACCCTCAAGCCCGCACTATAACGCGCATAACCTGTGGAGGCTTGTCCCATATTGTCATGCGAAACAGTAACCTTGAAAGCTTTCTCAGGATGATTGCTAATATTGACAATGGTGCTCCCTTCTTCACGCCCTGGAAGAAGTTCGCTTTGAGCATGCGCTGAACTCAAACGGTTGATCTGATCAAGCCCCTGTTCAATATCGCGCATGTTCAGAACATGACCTTGAAGCCCAGGAAAAGCACTCCACACAACATTGTTATAACGAGACGTCGGTGAACCATTATAGTAAATCTCTGAGAGCTTGCCCTCAACGACAACAAATTTGAGCGCCTTGCTGTTTTTGATATCTTGATCAGGAATGTAAAAACGCGCCGTTACATAGCCTTGATCCAAATAAACTTTGGTTAACTGCTTGATTAATATCTGGATATCAGAAAGTCCAATACATCTTCCAACATAAGGCTCTGTGACGGCTGATATGGAGCGCTTTTTGACATGATGCACTCCCTCAACAACAACAGCATGAATGGGAAAACATTGTTTCCCACCCAAAAGCGTTTCTGGATTTTGCTCTGAAGGCGTCTTTATCCTTTTAGGCGTTAAAGACCGTAATTTCTCAATTCTTTCTAATTGCTGCTTTTCTGAATACCTACGAGAAAAATTATCGGTTGGGGAATGAAAAATAGCTGAGGAGCGCGCAGAAACATTTACACCTGTAAACAAGCCAAAGAAAACAAAAATGGCACGAAAAATTCTCAAAAGAGAATTTTGGCGTAAAAATACACAAAACAATACAGATTGCCCCCGCTTTGCACTATTCATGAAGCATTCTTCAAAAGAACTTCATGGAACCTCTAACAAGCCCACTCAAAACAGCCACTGCCCTATGACGCTTTTAACAAAAGCACATGCCTCTGTGACCAAAAAAGTGACACTAGAAAAACTGCTTTATTTTAACTGCTGAAGATCTCTCCCCCACATTTATATGAGAAAACCTCTAAACAAAACTGTTTAGCCCGTCAATAGTTAATACATCAATATCCCCAGTTTAATGCTACAATATATTTATCAATAATTAGAGATAAATTCACTCTCCAGCTCCTCTAAGCCACTCAACACGCATATAAATGAGACATCATCCTATCAAGCACATCATGTCGTCAAAATGTTATTGTGAGTGGCTATGCTGAGGTTTATGGCTCTGTTTATGGCAATGCCAAGGTTTCCTATCATGCCAAGATCTGGGGTAAAGCCTATGGCAATGCAAAATCAAACAGTCAAAGTAAAGTAAGTGTCGTTCCCAAAAAATGTGAGGTTTATGAAAACGATAATATTATCAAGACTACGGATACAGACAAATAAATGACAGGCGTGGGCGGCGCCTTGTCTAATAGGTATAACCTCATCATAAAAGAGAGAATTCAAAAAAAGCCGTGCCAAATGATATGACGCGGCTTTCAAATGTCTATTCTAATGATTAAAATGAATCATCCACATGGAGTAATCAGTTCATATATACAAAACGTATCATATTGCAAGCGCTCTATTAGAGATATGAAAACTTATTAAAAGAAACGTAAATGATGCCTATGATCTTTAAGCACTCATTTGAATTACAGAGCCTATAAACGCTTGTTTTGGCTATCAAACGTATCAATCATAATGTCTTTATCTTTAAAGAGATTCATTGAAAACAAAGCACATTATCAAAATGCTTCTTTTAAAAGCGTTTTAAAATACCAAGCTCAAAATCGAGCTGAGTGAATTCAAATAACGCATTGTCTAAAATCAAACCTATCGAACAAATCAAAAGGCTTGGTAGCTTTATCAATACAATCAAAAGAACATGCTTATTAAGTGAATATCTTGTAACAAAAAGGTTTTTTACATTTACGAGCATTGGTTTTTTAAATAATCTCACATAAGACAAAAGCAGCGTTTTTTACAAATGGAAGGCTTTAAGATTTGCTCTGTTATTAAATCTATACCTATGTTTACTCAAAAGAGAAAATGCTCTTAAGCAAATGAACGAATAATAAGCTTATAAAACATCAATTTTTAAAACGTTTCTCATAAAGATCTCATTTATGTTTTAAAATGTTTAAAGGTTCATTTAGAGAGGCTTTCATAAGTGTATTTTCACTTTAAAACCTAACTTCTTTATAAATTAGCCGGCTCAATTTTGAGTTGGCAAAAACAACCAATCCAATTTTAGAGATGTTAACTTATAATAGAGCATTCTTTAAACATTACAGCTTTTACTCAAAATTGAGTAAAATCCCATGCCTTTATGATGTTACAATGGTTTTGTATTTTGCTTGCTTACCTTTGTTTTAATAGGTGCCCCCAAATTTGGGGAAACCAAAATCACTCAGTCCAAATTTGGGCTCTGTGCTTTTAAACTATAACTTTTAAAACGTTTTTTGCTTGCTATATCATTCTTAAAGGCTTTCAATCTTCATAAGACATAACACTATGATTTTCATTATCTGTTTATTCCTACTCCGGTAAAAAAATACCGTGGTTTTAAAAGCGATCTTGTCTTTAAATCCTTTATGCAATCTTTATAAATTAAACCCATAAGCTTATGACAGTTTCAAACGATTATTCCTTTGAAGGTTTCGTTCAAAAAAGAGCAAAACTCATACCATTCTTAAACGCATGCGATTTATGTTATCGATAATTCCAAACAACTAAATTTTAAAACAATGTGATTTGTACTATTATAAAAACGTATCATAAAATTTATAAACTGTTATGAATGATATCTACTTTTCATTTCATTTGAGTGCACACATGCGTTATAATATTTTCATCATGATTAGCTTTTTATGGTCTATTCATACATGGCAATCTTATATAAAAATGGTCAAATGAATCATGCATAAAAGTGTGGATTCTTAAGTGGATTCATATAAAATAATTGCATATAACACACTGAATTTATTGTGTTTTTTGATATTAAATCGAATATGCGCACGAAATGCCAAGAAATCACCTCATAAATCCTCCAACATGAGTCATAATATGCAATAGAGATTAACGATAAATGCGTTTTTGATTACACAAAGTTAAGATCAGAAAATAAACATTAGCAATTAAGTTTTTGTAAAAAATTCTTCAAGAAATACTATTCTGTGCATTCATCCAAATATTTAAAAAGTAACACAAATTTAAAATAAATTAACGGATGACAGAGCTAAGTTTTGTGAATATAAAAACTTTTCTTGATGTTATATTAAAGTGTTTAAAAATGCCATTGATTCTTCATTATTTATGAGCATAAGCAAACAAACTTTCATTCATTTAATAATTTTAATATTGTTAAAAACATGAAATATAGAATTTTATCAGTTTACTGAAAATAAATGAAAGAAAAGATTCATGAAATATATCAGCACAAGAGGTGAAGCCCCTGTTCTAGGCTTTACTGAAACGATCATGACTGGACTGGCTCATGATGGGGGACTTTATCTGCCAGATAAATTTCCTCAGCTATCATTTGATGCGTTACGAGCACTTCGTGGTCAGTCCTATACAACAATTGCTAAAACTATTCTGTGGCCCTTTGTGAATAACGAAATCGAATATACAGCTTTTGAAAATATGATCGCTGAATCTTATGCAACCTTTCACCATCCAGCAATCTGTCCGTTACGACAAACTGGAGCAGATGAATTTATCCTTGAACTCTTTCATGGTCCTACTTTAGCTTTTAAAGATGTCGCAATGCAGTTTCTTTCTCGACTGATGGATTATGTTTTGACTGAAAAAAATAGATGTGCAACGATTATTGCTGCAACATCAGGTGATACAGGAGGGGCTGCGATACAAGCTTTTGCTGGAAAAGAACACTCAGATATTTTTATTTTATTTCCTAAAGGACGTGTATCACCTGTTCAACAACGACAAATGACAACCAATCAATGTTCAAATGTTCATGCCATTGCCATTGAAGGAAATTTTGATGATTGCCAAGCTCTTGTCAAAGCAATGTTTAATGACCACAATTTTCGTAAAAAAAGAGCGCTTTCAGGTGTTAATTCTATAAATTGGGCACGTATCATGGCGCAAATTGTTTACTATTTTTCATCTGCACTTTCCTTAGGAGCTCCTGATAGAGCTGTTTCATTTACTGTTCCTACTGGAAATTTTGGTGATATTTTTGCAGGTTATGTCGCAGCCCGTATGGGATTACCCATTGCTCAACTGGTCATCGCAACGAATGATAACGACATCCTTGCACGTACATTGACAAGTGGTACTTACAAAACACAACCAATAGTTCATACAACATCACCTTCTATGGATATTCAGGTCTCTTCTAATTTTGAACGTTTGCTCTTTGAAAGTGGTAATCGTGATCCAATGTGGATTCGCAATGCAATGGAAAACTTGAAACAATCAGGACATTTTACTCTTGATGAAAAGCAATTCAAAAATATTCGTTCCCTATTTTCCGCTGGGAAAAGCAACATGGCTGCAACAGCTCAAACAATTGATAGTGTCTATAAGGAAAGTGGCTATCTTGTTGATCCACATACAGCCGTCGCTCTTCAAGTAGCGCGTACAAACAAAAAACCGCATATTCCAATGATCGTCCTTGCCACGGCTCATCCAGCTAAATTTCCTGATACTATTAAAAGTGCTTGTGGACTTCATGCCCCATGGCCATCTCATCTCAATGACGTAATGAAACGCGAAGAACACTTTATAAGTCTTGCTAATGATGAAAAAATAGTAAAAGATTATATTTCTTTGAAATCGCGTGCATCTTATTAAAGTTAGCTGCATTAATTTAAATCAAGAATATTCTAATACCCTTACAATGAGGTATTTAGCTTATTTAATGGAGTTATAAATACATGGATGTAGATATATGTCGCCTCAGTAATGGTTTGACTATCGCCACACATACAATGCAACAAATTGATAGTGTTGCCCTCGGAATATGGGTTAAAGTGGGCTCACGCAATGAAACCTCCACACAGCATGGTATTGCTCATCTTCTTGAGCATATGGCTTTTAAAGGAACCGAAAACCGCACTGCTTTTCAAATTGCAACCGATATTGAAGATGTTGGCGGTGAAATCAATGCCACAACCAGTATTGAAACAACAGCTTACTTTGCACGTGTACTTAAAAGCGATATCCCACTTGCTATAGACATTTTAGCCGATATTTTAATGCATTCAAAATTTGACGACGATGAACTAGAACGAGAAAAACAAGTAATCTTTCAGGAAATTGGTGCCGCCCATGACACTCCTGATGATATTGTTTTTGATCACTTTACAGAAACAGCCTTTCGTCATCAATCCCTTGGACGCTCTATTTTAGGAACAGCTAAAACTATTCAATCATTTACATCTACTGATCTCCATGATTTCATCAATAAACAATATAGTGCAGATCGTATGATTGTCGTTGCTGCAGGAGCTGTAAAGCACGAAAGTTTCTTGCAAGAAGTTGAAAGTCGTCTTGGTACTTTTCGCTCCCATTCAACCGCACCTCTTACTAATCTTGCAAATTATGTCGGTGGCGACTTTCGTGAATATCGCGATTTAATGGATACACAAGTTGTTTTAGGGTTTGAAGGGCGTGCTTATCACGCGCGTGATTTTTATGCGGCCCAAATTCTTTCAATCATTCTTGGTGGTGGTATGTCTTCACGTCTTTTTCAAGAAGTAAGAGAGAAACGTGGATTATGCTATTCTATTTATGCTTTTCATTGGGGATTTTCAGATACTGGGCTTTTTGGTGTTCACGCAGCTACCGGACAAGAAGGGCTCAAAGAACTTATTCCTGTGATTCTTGATGAACTTTCCAAGGTCAGCAAAAATATTCACGCCAATGAACTGCAACGAGCACAAACGCAATATCGTGCGAATCTGACAATGTCACAGGAAAATCCCTCTAGTCAAGCACATCTTATTGCTCGCCAAATACTCCTTTATGGTCGACCAATTCCAATATCGGAAACAATTGAACGCCTCAATCTCATCACTCCTAAAAGATTAACTGATTTAGCACATCGTCTTTTTACAAATTCCACTCCAACACTAACTGCTGTCGGACCTGTAGGACCCCTCATGAATTTTGATGATTTAACATCAACTCTTTCATACAAGTTAAAGTAAAAAACTTCTTTTCAAAGCAGTATCACAATAACATACACATATTTTATCATAAAATTTATCACAAAAGTTCTCCTCATTAAATAAGTTTTGGAAATATTGGGCAAAGGGGCGTACAAAACTACCCAATTCATACTTCATATGATAAAGATTCTAATGAGTGAAGGTATATCGGTGAAATCTGGAAATTTATGGTTTAACTTTGCCCTTTTAAAATATAAAACTTCATTCGCTTCAAATTCCATTGAAGCAAATGAGTATGTGTTCTATTTGTATATAAAATTATATAACTTAAGAAAAAGTGATAACAATTTATTATGTAAATAAATTATAAAAGGTGGACGTTTTTTCTCAAAAATCGAAATGAAAATTAAACATCCTAAAATATTGAGAGTGGGATATTGTGAAGAGTTTGCGTAAAATAATTGACATCATTTTCATTGTAGTCGTTAGTTATCTTGTCCATCTTACATCAGCACAAGCGATTGAGCCAGTTAAAATTTCTTCTCAGGATGCTGCTCTTGATCTCTCAAAAGCAATTGAAATTCACCACACAAACAACTCTATTTTTCAAACAAGTACAGCGCCAGGACCAGATGGTATTGTATGGCGTATTGAAGTGCAGGCAAAAAATGAAAAATTTTCCGGAAATTGGGCAGTTTTTTCTCTTGCAAATCCAACAGATGAACAAGTCGATCGTCTCATCGTCGCCCCCCATTACCGCATGGCGCGTTCTGGATTTTTTTGGCCAGACCTTGGATCAGCAAGGATTCAATCCATAACGCCAAGCGAAGGTTTTTCCCTAGATCGTCAACTTAGTGCAAACTCTGATATCTTTCGTATTACCCTTAACCCTGGTGCTGTTGTCACATTTGTGGCCGAACTTAACTCTGCAAATCTACCGCAAATCTATTTATGGCAACCTGAAGCTTATAAAGATGCAATTAATTCTTATACGCTTTATCATGGTATTCTTCTTGGGATATCAGGTCTCTTAGCGCTTTTGTTAACTGTTCTCTTCGTCGTCCGTGGAACAGGGCTGTTTCCTGCAACAGCTGCTGTTGCCTGGGCAGTGCTTTTTTATATTGGTATTGACTTCAACTTTTTAAATAAATTCTTTGCAGTTACACTCACAACACAACCAATCTGGCGTGCTAGCACAGAAGTAGCACTTACCGCTACGCTGTTCATTTTTCTTTTTACCTATCTCAGCCTTAACCGCTGGCATTATCATTTTAGTTACGGTGCTATCGCTTGGACCATTGCCTTTTGCAGTCTAGGAGCCTTTGCTATTTATGATCCAATCAGAGCAGCTGGAATTGCGCGTTTGTCTTTTGGCCTTACCGCTGTGCTTGGTATAATATTGATCATCTATTTCTCAATCAGAAGCTATGACCGCGCCATTATGCTTATTCCTACATGGTTGCTCATTAGCTTTTGGTGTTTTGGAGCCTATGCCTGCATAGCTGGATATTTAAACAATGATATTATCCAGCCAGCATTAGCGGGGGGATTAGTGCTCATTGTTCTTCTCATCAGCTTTACTGTCCTGCAACAAACTTTTTCTAATGACGCTTTCCACGAAGGAATATTTTCCGACCTTGAACAACAAGTACTCGCAGCAAAGGGAGCTGGAAATATTATTTGGGATTGGAATATTGAGCGTGACCGTATTGTTGTACATCCAAACATGGCAACCCTTTTTGGTACTGAAATTCATAACCTCAATGGACCTATGCGCAACTGGATTTCAGCCTTGCACCATGATGATCGTGAACGCTTTCAAGCCGTATTGGATATCATTCTTAAAAATAAAAAAGGGCGCATCGATCAAACTTTTCGACTTTCCTCCGGTGGTGGTTATTATCATTGGTTTTCTCTTCGTGCACGTCCGGCTATGCAAAAAGATGGAAAAATCACACGTGTCATTGGAACCATTGTCAATATTACTAACCATAAAAAATCCGAAGAACGCTTATTGCATGATGCAATCCACGACAGCTTAACCGGACTTCCTAACCAACAAATTTTCTTTGATAGACTACAAAATTATACCTCTTTAGCAAAAGCAAATATCAAAATTAGACCGACTATCTTTATGATTGATTTTGACAATTTTCGCCAAATTAATCGCAAATTAGGCATAGCAGTTGGGGATACTGTACTACTTATAATCGCACGTCGTTTAAATCGTCTCATTAACTTTCAAGACACCTTATCACGCCTTTCAGCAGACCGCTTTGCAATTATTTTACTCAGTGAAACTGAACCACAAAAAATCGCAGCATTTGCAGATCATTTGCACAAAACAATTTCAGCACCTATTTCACTTTCAGAAAACAAAATAATCCTTTCAACGTCTATCGGATTGGTTACATGGAGTGAAAGCCGATCGACGGCTAAAGATATTTTTAATGATAGTGAATTAGCAATGATTCGCGCAAAACAAATGGGTGGAAACCATATTGAGCCTTTTCGTCCTAATTTTCGTACTTTCTGTCTCGAACATAATACCCTGGAGAAAGATGTTCATTATGCCATAAAACGTAATGAGATAAAAATCCTCTACCATCCTATTCTTAATTTATCAGACGGACATATTATTGGTTTTGAAACAATTGTAGAATGGCATCATCCCACTTATGGAAATTTAAATGTTTCTGATTTTATAAAAATCGTAGAAAACGAACAAATTGTTATGAATTTGTCACAATTTATCATCGATAATGCCATTATCGATCTTATAAATGTACAAGAAAAGTTTTCCCAACAATCTTTCTTTATTTCAATTAATTTACCAAGCGCAGAAATGATTCATCCTCGTTTTATCAGTCAATTGCGCGCCACTTTGCTTCGCCATCCGCTCCACAAAGGGCGTTTGATGATTGAAATATCTGAATTTGTCTTAAGAAATAATCCTGAACAATCAGCGCACTTTCTCGAACAAATTAAAACACTTGGAATGAATCTCGCACTCGATAATTTTGGAACAGGTTATTCGTCTCTGACCTATCTCGTGCGTTATCCATTTGATATGGTTAAACTTGATCGTTCACTTATCTCAATCGACTCTCTTAAGAAGAAAATTGTTCTGAAGTCTATCATTAATATGGCAACAGATCTTAATTTGCAAATTATCGCCGAAGGTGTTGAAAATGAAAAAGAAGCAATCTTCCTCCGTCAAGAAGGCTGTAAATACGTTCAAAGCACACTTGTAACGAAACCGATTGCCATAGAAGAATTAATTACCCTCGTTCAGAGCCATTTCCCTTATAAAATAAAAACATAAGGGATAAAATAACGTGTAAAGTTAAAAAGCTTAGAAAAAGCTCTACGCGTGTCCCATTTCAGAAGCAAGATAAGTTGGATTGATACCCATGCGTGTTAAACTTTTATCATACTTGCAGCTTAAATCGCTTTCAAAAAGAAAACTAGGTGATGTAGAACTGATTAGCCAACCATTTGTAGAAATTTCTGCCTCAAGTTGCCCCGCTTTCCATCCAGCATAGCCTAATGCTACCAGTGCATGTTGCGGACCTTGTTCGCAACTGATCGCTTTTAATATATCAATTGTCGCAGTAAAACAGACCTTATCTGCAATAAAAACAGTTTCTTCACAAGCATAATCATCTGAATGAATGACAAAACCACGCGAAGGATCAACAGGACCACCGTAGCGAACTGGAAACTGCTTTATTGATTCAGAAAGACTTTTTTTTTGGCTACTGTCTATAACTCCCAAGTGAAGCAAAAGCTCTGGAAAATCAATATGATGCAATTGATTGAGAATAATGCCCATCGCACCGGCATCAGAATGCGCACAAATATAAATAACAGAACGAATAAAGCGTTTGTCATTCATCCCAGGCATTGCTATGAGTAATTGTCCACCTAAAAAACCATTACACCGCTTCATTAATCTGTTATTCTCCATAATTTACATGTTAAAAGTTTGTTCATTTAGTACACTAGGAAAATAAAACTCCAATGAAAAAAAGTCATATATTTACAAATTTACAAAATATCGCAACTTTCTCTTATAAAAAGTTTTTAGTTACTTTAAGCTTAACATTTATAGTTTTAGAATTACTTAACATTCCTGTAAATGCTCAAAAAGAACAAAAACTCCAGCTTTTCGCAACATCTTGGTATGAATCAGATGGTGGTCGTATCCGATTAGCGATCACTGAACCTTCTCTTTCTGGAATAAGAGAAGGCATTATTGAGATTGTGCTTAAACCAGGATGGAAAACTTATTGGCGTAATCCAGGTAATTCTGGCATGGCACCATTTTTTAATTTCAACCAACAGCTTTCTTATGAAATCTTTTATCCTACTCCACAGCTTTTTGAAACAGAAAATGATTGGTCATTAGGCTATAAAGATAAAGTAATATTGCCCTTCAATCTTTCTGGTTCAAGCAAAAATTTAAGTGGTTCTTTCACTCTCGGATTATGTAATAAAATCTGTCTTCCATTTACTGTTAACTTTGATTTTTCGCCATCTGCTCTTAAAAATAAACATCTTCCCGCTTCCTTCTTAAAAAATGCCCAAGATTCTTTGCCCCGCATGATGCAGAATGCACTAAAAATAAGTGCCGAAAAAAATAAAAGTACCCTTCTTATAAAAATACAAAATAACGCCAAAACCACTCCTTGCTCTCTCTTTTTAGATGGAGGAGAAATACAAATTGGAGCAGCAAAAAAAGTCAGTGATAACGCAGAATATACACTCTTCAGTGCTCCACTCTATTTCGCACCAGAAGAAATAAACCAAAAAATTTTTTATACAGTTTCTTTTAAAGATCACGCCTTAAGTGGAACATTCATATTCCATACGCAGCCAACCCCTCTTGCGACTCCGTAATATAAAGAAAAAAGCAATTATGCTGGAAAACGTCCATTTTCGCGATATTGAGTAATTGCTTTGCGAGCAAGGGCATCTGCGCGTTCATTTTCTGGATGTCCCGCATGCCCTTTTACCCAGTGCCATCTGACTGTATGACAAGAACTAGCATCCTCAAGAGCTTGCCATAGCTCCATATTTTTAACAGGATTTTTTGATGCGGTGCACCAATTATTCTTTTTCCAATCTTCAATCCACTTAGATATACCGTTACGCACATAAACTGAGTCTGTATAAAGGTCTACCAAACAGGGCTCTTTAAGCGCCTTTAATGCACAAATTGCCGCCATGAGTTCCATTTGATTGTTTGTTGTATGGACCTTACCACCATAAAGCTCACGTTCATGACCATTCCAACGTAAAATTGCCCCCCATCCTCCAATTCCAGGATTCCCTGAGCAAGCACCATCTGTATAAATTTCAACGACTTTTTGTTGATTTGCCATAAAATTTAAAAACCTAATTCACTTAGCGAATTTACATTACTGAAAAAACAAAGCTTGTGCCAATACTCCCATGGATCTTTCTTAATAACAAAGCTATTAGGCGGTGTATTAAACCAATCATAAAGACGTGTGAGTAAAAAACGTAGAGACGCACCACGCGCTAATAAAACAATCTTGTCCAATTCTAAAGGGATCAATGGCCTTATTTTTTGATAATTTTCCAATAACTTATGTGCTTTGGTAAGATTATAGGAATGATCAGGCTCAAAGCACCAAGCATTTAAACAGATCGCTAAATCATAAGCAAAAAAGTCATTACAAGCAAAATAGAAATCTATCATCCCAGAAAGACGATGATTCACAAAAAAGACGTTATCATTAAATAAATCTGCATGAATAATGCCTATTGGTAAATTGAGCGGCCAATTTTCCTGTAAAAAAGCCAATTCCAACTCAATTTTTTGTCCAAATTCTTTTAACAATGCATCTTCTTTGGTTTGACAACGTTGCCACAATACCTGCCAATCCATAACAGAAAGAGTATTTTTACGACTGAGTGTAAAATCCTGTCCTGCTAAATGCAATTGTGCTAACCCCGTCCCCACTTCGCCACAATGATCTATATTAGGCTGACGGATCCACTCTCCTTCCAGAAAAGTAATAATAGCGGCAGGGCGTCCTGCTAGTTCACAGATCATCATTCCATCATTTTGAATAACAGGTTGAGGACAAGGAATTCCACGCTGTCCTAAATGCTGCATCAAACGACAAAAAAAAGGTAAATCATCTTTTGAAATACGCTTTTCATAAAGTGTTAAAATAAATCGCCCTTGTGTTGTCTCCAACATAAAATTAGAATTTTCAATCCCCTCCTCTATACCTTGATAAGACAAAAGTGATCCTATTGCATAACGTGTTAAAAACACTTTTAAATCATTTGAATGAATATCTGTATAAACGGCCATTATTCTGCTTTCGTTGTAGACATGTCTGTACTCTGATTTTCATTTTTTGCTTGACCATTGACGAAAGCCATGTCTTGAGACGTTAAAACGACGTCACGTAATTCGCGACTCACTAAAAATTTTTCCGTTTCTACCGCTGTTTCAGCTAATTCTATTGTAACATCATAACGCTCACGAAACGCTGAAATAATTTCATCAATAATAATTTCAGGAGCCGAAGCCCCTGCTGAAAGACTGACAATAGAAAGGGCTTTTAGGTTTTCAAAATTAATTTCATCAGCGCGCTGAACTAAAATAGCTTGCCGCGCACCAGACTTTTCGGCAACCTCTACTAAACGTCGGGAATTAGAAGAATTTGGGGCGCCAACAATCAAAAACAAATCACTCCCCTTTGCTGCTGCCTTAACCGCATCTTGTCGATTCGTTGTAGCATAGCAAATTGACTCAGCCGCTGGGGCTGCTAATGTAGGGAAACGTTGTTGTAATATATCGAGAATTCCTGCAGTATCTTCAACAGAAAGCGTTGTTTGTGTAACAAATCCTAATTTATCTGGATCATTGGGTTGGTAATGCAAAGCATCTTCTGTCGTTTCAATAAGCGTCACAGCCCCTTCTTCAAGCTGTCCCATTGTCCCTATCACCTCAGGATGACCAGCATGACCAATCAATATAACATGACGACCATGACGTTGATGTCGTATCGCTTGTTTATGAACCTTCGAGACCAAAGGACATGTTGCATCGAGATAAAGCAAATTATAGCATTGTGCTTCTTCTGAAACAGATTTTGGTATACCATGAGCAGAAAAAACAACCGGTTGATTGCGATGTTCTTCTGGAATCTCATCAAGTTCTTCAACAAAAACAGCTCCCCGTTGCTGTAATCCCTCAACCACGTAGCGGTTGTGTACAATTTCATGACGAACATATACTGGAACACCATATTTTTTTAATGCAAGGAGAACAATCTGGATAGCACGATCAACCCCTGCACAAAATCCACGTGGACCACAAAGACGTATCGTTAAAGGGGAAAGTCCCGACATAAATCATCCTTAATCTCTATAGTTTTAGCTATATATTCAAACAACCTATCATTATAGACGAATAAGCAATGTAAAAAAACTGGCAATACCATCTTTTGCATAAAAACACATTCTATCGTGTTTTCTTACGACATTTCCTTACAACAAAGCTCTTTTAAAATTTTCTCTTTCATTTTACGCGACTAAAGAGCGATAAAATACCAAACGAGAGATTCAATCAAAAGAACTCCAAAGATAGCTGCCAAATAAAGTAATGAAAAGAAAAACAGTTTTTTTGCCATCAAAATAGTTTCATTATGTGTATCAGCTTTCCATAAACGATAGGCAAAATAAACAAAGATAATGCTTAAAATTGTTGAAAAAATACCATAAAAAATTCCGCCAAGACCAGTAAAGCAAGGAGCAGCAGCGCATAATGCCATCAAAATAGTATAAAATAAAATCTGTTTTTTTGTTGAATGTTCACCTCGTACATTAGGCATCATAGGGATACCTGCAGCCTCATAATCAAGAGATGAAAATAAAGAAAGAGCCCAAAAATGAGGGGGGGTCCACATAAAAATGATTAAAAATAATAAAAAGCTATCAATACTCACTGTCCCTGTTGTCACGGCCCATCCAATCATTGGTGGAAAAGCCCCAGAAGCACCACCAATAACAATATTTTGTGGTGTGATACGCTTTAACCAAATTGTATAGATAACGACATAAAAGAAAATCGTAAACGCAAGAAAAAATGCCGCAAACCAATTAATGAAGCCCCCCATAACCAATACCGAAAGCATAGAAAGAACCATGCCAAAAATAAATGCTTTTCGGGAACTAATTTTACCCATAGGAATAGGACGCTTTTTAGTCCGTTCCATCACGGCATCAATGTCAGCATCATACCACATATTCAGTGCTCCCGCACCACCACCACCGATAGCAATACATAAAATCGCTAAAAAACCATACAACGGATTGATAGGAACAGGCGATACAAGCAAACCAACCAGAGCCGTAAAGACCACAAGAGACATAACACGTGGCTTTAATAATGTGATATAATCACCAATACCGGATTTTGGTGGAGTTGATTTACCATTCACAACCGATAACTCTCCTGAAACTGACATTCCAATCAAAGCCCTTTTCTATTTCTGTCATTCACAAACCAATATTATCTGGCGTATGGAAATGACCAATTAAGACCAATCGTATTTTTGAGAAAATATGAAATACCTCTTTCGCACGTATCCCCTAAAAATAGATAGGAATATTGGCAACAAAAATACATTTTTTCAATCAACATTCTCTCCTACATTACAAATGTACCATAAAAAATATATCCTAAGGATTAATATATTTGGTAAATACTGGTTTTGTGTTATAGTTTTTATGTGGAGAGTTCATTCTTTTTATGTAAATCTATGCATGGTTGTGTTTGTGTTGAGTCGGATAGGATTTTCTGTGATACTTTATAAATTACTCAAAAAAGCTTTTTTTATTGGTGCTGTTCTTCACACACTTTATAGTAGTTTTATCAATCATGCATTTGCACAAACACCCTATGCGCAAAATGTCCCTGCTCCACAAACCTATGGTGCATGGACAAAAGTTTGTGCTCTACCACCAGGTACACCTAACATGCAGTGTGAAGTTGTACAAAACGTTCATACACAAGGTCGTCATGACATTACCTTGCGTGTTACATTTTATAAACTTCCTCAAAAGCAAGGTGCTTTGATGCGTGTTTTTGTTCCGATTCGCGTTGAATTACGTCCTGGCGTTGGAATTAAAATTGACGATAAAAATATGGGCAGAATGGAATATCGTCGTTGTCTTGGTGATAATTGTGTTGCTGAAGCCTTTCTTAAAGAAGACATATTACAGCTCTTTTTAAAAGGAAAAATGGCAACCTATTTTATCTTTACAACTCCTGAACAAGGGATTGGAGGTCTCGTTGACCTTCATGGTCTTGGCGACGCCTATGCAACCTTACCGACATGAATGAAATCGATACACTTTAGACGGTTAAAATCTCATCGTATATTTTGAAAGCTTCTTAAATTAGATTAATAAAAATCTTCTAAGCCCGTATAAAAATAGGATAATTCTTATGAAATCGCTGATTGATCATTTTGATATTGCTTCCTCTAAAGTGCAATCACTTATACAGGAAACGCTTCATCATGCTGATGATGGTGAACTTTACCTTGAGTATACAGAAAGCGAAGCTCTTTTATTTGATAATGGGCAGCTTAAAAACGGCTCTTTCCATCAAGATATGGGGTTTGGTCTGCGTGTCGTTGCTGGAGAAGCTACCGGATATGCATATTCTAGTGAATTATCAGCTGCTGCACTCAAACGTGCCAGTGAAGCAGCTAAAGCTGTTACCTATAATAATCATGCAGGAACTTATAGCATAGCACCTCAACAAACAAACAAAAGACTTTATCAACCGCATAATCCCCTTGATGCTCCATCATTTGAAGAAAAAAGTGCTCTTTTGCAAAAAATTGATGCCTATTTACGTGCTAAAAATGATAAATTGCTTCAAGTGACTGCTTCTCTTTCCGGCTCCTTACAACATGTTGAAATTTTACGTGCAGATGGTTATTTGGTTTGTGATGTTCGTCCCCTTGTGCGACTTTCTATATCTGTGGTCGCAGCTGAAGGCAATCGACGTGAAAATGGTTTTTATGGATGTGGAGGGCGACAAGCATTTAACCAATTTATTCATGAAGACAATTGGAAAAAAGCTGCCGATGAAGCCTTACGTATGGCTTTAACAAATTTAGAAGCAGAAGCAGCACCTGCAGGATCTTTTGATGTTGTTTTAGCCAATGGATGGCCTGGCGTTATGCTCCATGAAGCCGTAGGTCATGGTTTGGAAGGTGACTTTAACCGTAAAAAAACATCCGCTTTTGCTGGACTTTTAGGACAACAAGTTGCGGCAAAAGGTGTTACAGTTGTTGATGATGGAACAATTCCACAACGCCGTGGCTCTCTCAATGTTGATGATGAGGGAACCCCTTCAGGATATAACGTTCTCATTGAAGATGGAAAGCTCGTTGGTTTTATGCAAGACAGGCTTAATGCACGGCTTATGGGAGGTAAATCAACTGGAAATGGACGGCGTGAATCTTATGCTTATGCCCCAATGCCACGAATGACCAATACAATCATGCTAGGAGGAGATAAAACACCTGAAGAAATCCTTTCTTCTCTCAAACATGGTATCTATGCTGTTTCATTTGGTGGAGGACAAGTTGATATTACTTCTGGAAAATTCGTCTTTGAATGTACTGAAGCGTACCGAGTAGAAGATGGTAAAATTGTAGCACCAATCAAAGGTGCAACTCTTATTGGAAATGGACCGGATGCTATGAAACGCATTACAATGATTGGTAATGATAGTAAACTTGATGATGGTATCGGTATCTGTGGAAAAGCTGGACAAAATGTCCCTGTTGGTGTTGGTCAACCTCATCTTCGAATCAATAATATGACAATCGGTGGAACTGCGCTTGTAAAGGTATAAGCTTTTTCATTCCTTCCCAATATTGCCTCCTTCTCGTCTATTACGACCATTTTGTGAGGAGATATTTTTTACAATGCTTTGATTTATAAAGATAATCTATCTTTGTTCATATTGAATTAGAACCTTGAATACCATAAGATTCTCTCATTTCAAATCTGTTCTATGTCGAATCAATCAAAATCATTCGTTTGTATGTTACAGGCGGGGAGAAACATATGGATAAAAACTGTACAAGAAAGGACTAAAGATTCCTCTTATGGACCGTTTCAAGTACCAAGAGTTGTAGCAACATTTGAAGATGGCAAATATAACCGATGGCACCGGTTGTTCAGACACATCTTCTTCGTAATACATTAATCTTTTGTGTGAGGTAACTTGTCTTTTATATTTCATAATAAAAAGTTTAAAATAAAAAACACTTTCTACATTCAGTGCTCTTAATTCAACGAGAAAAAGGTTATTATTATAGATAAGTTTTGGAGAGATTTTATAATAATACTCAAGTAAACTTTTTAAAAAATCTTCATGGCATTAAAAAAATTTTAGGCTAAAGCTTCCAGCCTTTCTTTTTTTTCTTTTTGCTCAAAACAGCAACAATTTCGACATGTTGTGACCATAGAAATTGATCAATCGGTATGATTTTTTCTACTCTATACCCCCCTGCAACAAGAAGAGATAAATCACGAGCAAATGTAGTAGGATTACAGGAAATTGCCACAACACGTGATACTGTTGTCTTCGCTAATTCACGTACTTGTTTCTCTGCACCAGCACGGGGCGGATCAAAAACAACACTCTCAAAACACTCAAGTTCCTTTACAGAAAGTGGATGGCGGAAAAGATCACGTTTTTCACAAGTGACCGTTTTTAAACCAATCGCAAAACGTGCTGCTGTATTTAGATTTCTTAATGCATCTTCATTATTTTCTACTGCATGAACATTCATCTTTTTTGCCATACGCAAGGTAAATGTTCCTACCCCTGAAAACAAATCAACAGCCTTCTTTGTTTTTTTTAAATGAGTCAAAATAATATTGCCCATTATATTTTCAGCTTCGCAAGTTGCTTGAAGAAAACCACCAGAAGGAAATTCAACACGGACATCTCCAAAGTAAATCTCTGGTTTTTCTCGTTCAACCAAAACTTCACCGTCAACAGATAAACGTATAATCCCATATGAAAGAGCAGCACTGATTATTTTCTGACGAAGTGATTCATGGTGTACAATGCAACCGCTTAAAGCAACATCTAAACCATTGTCAACACGCGTTATCGTGACATGAAACCGTTTGGCAGAGCTGCTTAGAAAAGCACAGAGCTCTCTGATATTATGCAACTGAGAAATAAGCTCTGGATGGCTTACTGGACATTCCTCAAGAGCTACAATCTCATGAGAGAGATAACGGTTCAAACCAACTTTTTGCCCCTGTGGAGTCATGGATGCTGTTAGAGTAATCCGCCGTCGGCTATAAGGTTTACATTCTATTAAAGGCGCAACAACATTATTAAGTCCATACTTTCTCAGCGCATCAACAACCAATTGTTGTTTCAATACGCGATAAGCATCCATATGCAAATGCTGAAGAATACACCCTCCACACTCTCCAAAATGCTGACAAAGAGTATCAATGCGTTCTGATGATTTTTCTTTTAATGCTATATATGTTGCATATTTTCCATGAACAGTAATTTCAGCACACTTTCCTGGTAAAGTAAAAGGAACATAAACGAAGCCGTAAGATGCCTTAGAAGTACCATAACCATTTGCTCCGATATGGTCAATTATGACATTGTCGCTTCACTCTTGTTTTTCTCCGAATAGTAAATATTCCACGTTGCCATCACCACCTGTAATAGGAGAAGAAATTAAACCTTTTGCACTCCACCCTGTTTGTGTATTTAACCAAACAAAAAGCGCCTCAGCAGTTTCTTTAGCTATTGATGGATTTAATATTCCTCCCTTACTAAAGTGTTTACGACCAACCTCAAACTGAGGCTTTACCAGTAAAACAGCTTGGGCGCCCTTCTTAGCTAAAGACAAAACGGGAGGCAATGCAAGTTTGAGAGAAATAAAGCTAACATCTGAAACGATAAGATCAATTTCTCGCCCACCTAAATGTTTCTGTTGAAAATCTCTAACATTCAAGCCTTCTAATAACGTTATAGCACTGTTGCCCAATAAACGTTTATCAAATTGATGATGCCCAACATCAACGGCAATTACATGAGCCGATCCACGCTCTAAGAGAACTTGTGTAAAACCACCTGTTGATGCACCAACATCAATGGCCGTCACTTTATCTGTTATAATCGGAAATGCATCAAGTGCAGCAATCAATTTTAATGCTGCCCGAGAAACATAATTCTGCGCTGGATCACAAACAGCAATCTCTGCATCATCAAAAACGATTTGCCCAGCTTTAAAAATGATTTCGCCGTTAACTTTAACAGTTTGACGCATGATAGCATCACGTGCACGTGAACGTGTCGTAAAAAAGCTTTTTTCAACTAAAAGAATATCGAGCCTTTTTCTGGCAGCCATATCATACTCAAATTTTTTATCCTGTTCGAATCTTGCGTCCCAAAGCAGTAAAAACCGTGTTGACAATACCCATAGCATCAAGCCCGATACGCGAAAGAACTTTTTCTGGTACACCATGATTCAAATATTCATCAGGAAGTTTTAGTGTACGAGCTTTCAAACCATGCTCTAAGAGCCCTTCTTGCGCTAAAAATTGTAATATGTGCGCTCCAAATCCACCGATTGCCCCTTCTTCAATTGTCACCAATACTTCATGCTCACGGGCCAAACAACGCATCAAATCCTTATCTAAAGGTTTTGCAAACCGTGCATCTGCAACCGTTGTAGATAATCCTTCAGCCTCCAACGCATCAGCAGCTTGCAACACTTCTAACATCCGCGTTCCAAAACAAACCAAAGCGATCCTATTTCCTTTACGCAGAACACGCCCTTTTCCAATTTCTAATAACTCACCACGTTGCGGTAAATCTATACCAATACCCTCACCACGTGGATAACGAAAAGAAATTGGACCCTGATCATAAGCTGCAGCTGTACGCACCATATGCATCAGTTCAAGCTCATCAGAAGGTGCCATAACAACAAACTCAGGAAGAGTGGCCAAAAAAACAATATCAAAACTTCCAGCATGTGTTGCACCATCTGCCCCCACAAAACCTGCTCGGTCAATAGCAAAACGTACCGGTAATTTTTGAATTGATACATCATGAATAATTTGATCATAAGCACGCTGTAAAAAAGTAGAGTAAATTGCAATAAAAGGCTTATACCCTTCACAAGCAAGCCCTGCCGCAAAAGTTACGGCATGTTGCTCAGCGATACCAACATCAAACATTTTTTTAGGAAATTTTTTCGCAAAAGAATCAAGACCTGTCCCTGTTGGCATCGCTGCTGTTATGCCAACAATCTTATCATCATGGCAAGCTTCTTCTATTAAAGCTTTAGAAAATACCTTGGTATAGGGTAGAATATTACTTGATGCTTTAACCTGTTTTCCTGTC
The DNA here is from genome assembly GCF_042193875.1 of Bartonella sp. OC68QHHN. Taxonomy (NCBI): domain Bacteria; kingdom Pseudomonadati; phylum Pseudomonadota; class Alphaproteobacteria; order Hyphomicrobiales; family Bartonellaceae; genus Bartonella; species Bartonella sp. OC68QHHN. The sequence goes on from NZ_JBHIME010000023.1 coordinate 23,481, forward strand.
GTAACATCAAAACGATTAACACCATGATATTTATCAGACGAGGCTTCTGCAGGTGGATATCCCTTTCCCTTATGGGTTACAACATGCACCAAAACAGGACCATTAGGATATTCACGAACATTCTTTAGAACAGGCAATAAATGCCCCAAATTGTGCCCATCTATGGGTCCAACGTAATAAAAGCCAAGCTCATCAAATAAAGTTCCCCCAACCAAAAGTCCACGCGCAAATTCCTCTGAGCGACGTGCCTTATCCAAAAAAAACTTTGGCAATTTTTCGCTCAACATCTTTACGCGTTCACGCAAATGACGATAAGAAGGACGAGATACTAATCGTGCAAGATGTGCACTCATAGCACCTGTAGGTGGTGCGATAGACATATCGTTATCATTAAGAACAACAATCAAGCGTGCATCCAAAGCACCAGCGTTGTTCATTGCTTCATAAGCCATGCCTGCAGACATTGCACCATCACCAATGATAGCTATGATATTGCGTCTTGTCTCTGCTTTCAAAGCACTTGCCACCGCCATGCCAAGCCCAGCTGAAATAGAAGTAGACGAATGCCCCGCTCCAAATGGATCATACACACTTTCTGAACGTTTTGTAAAACCTGATAATCCGCCTTCTTGACGTAATGTGCGAATCTTTTCTCTACGCCCCGTTAAAATCTTGTGTGGATAGGTTTGATGACCAACATCCCAAATAATCCTATCCTCTGGTGTATTAAAAATATAATGTAATGCAACAGTGAGCTCAACAACACCAAGTCCCGCCCCAAGATGACCACCTGTTACAGAAACCGCATCAATTGTTGCGGTCCGCAACTCATCAGCTAACTGTACCAAATCAGACTCAGGCAATGCCCGCAAATCTTGCGGAAAACAAACACGGTCAAGCAATGGTGTTAAGATCTGAGACAAAAAAAACCTTTCTATTATCTGAACTCAAGAAAACGCAACGATAAAAATATATCTTCTCTACTCTTATTTACAGTTTTGCATCTTTTTTACTGAAAAATGTTCTTTTCTATTTGAGATGAGCTATAATTTCCTCATTTTTAACTTATTTTATAAAAAAGAAATCAATAAATTTAATTTTCAAAAAAGGTTATTACATCTCCTAGTTTCACAATAAAGATCCAAAAATATTTAATATTATTTAGCATCAAGTGGTTCTACTCCTTCTGGAGAACCTTCTTCTGAAAGCTGGATTTTTTCAACTTTAGCTTCAGCAACTCTTAAGAGTTTTTCACAATGCTTTTTAAGCGCTTCACCGCGTTCATAAATATCAATGGATTGTTCCAAAGGCACATCGCCACGTTCCAAATTTTCGACAATAACTTCAAGTTGCTTAAGCGCTTGCTCAAAGCTTAAGGTCGTAATATCCCCCTCTTGTATCTCTTTTTTCATGTGAACCTCAAAAAATATCTGTTCTGGATATACGAATTCCAAAACCTTCTAAACCCACATATTGATGCTTTTTAGAAGCATAAACAATAACAGAGCCTATTCCTAAATATTTTAAAATTTGTGATCCTAAACCAATTTTGCGCCATTCTTCTTCGCGTTCAATCGCCTGCATATGATTTTCTGAACTGTCTCTTGCCATATTTTGAATATCAATAGTTGATTGTATAACAGATCCTTCACGCAAATAAATAAATACGCCACGTTTTTCTTTTTCCATCATACGCCGCATCATCACCATAATATCTGAAGATTGACAAAAAACGTCACTTATAATGTTTTCATGATGTAAATGCACAGGAATATTCTCACCTTCACGGACATCACCAAAAACAATTGCAATATGCTGAACGACTTCCCAAGGAAGTTGATAACTTTGAACAATAGCGGGACCTATAGATGTTTCAATAGGCATTTCTCCAACATGCTTGATTAATATTTCCTTACGTTGACGGTAAGCAATTAAATCTGCAACCGTTATAATATGCAATCGATGTTCTTGTGCAAATTTCATAATCTGATCGCCATGCTTAACGCTTCCATCATCATTGACTAACTCACCAATAACACCAACCGGCGGCAAATTAGCTAATTTACATAAATCAACAGCGGCCTCCGTGTGACCTGAACGCATGAGCACCCCCCCTTCATGCGCAATCAAAGGAAAAACATGCCCTGGACGAACGAAATCATCCGCGCTTGCATTTGAATTCGCAAGATTACATACAGCTAATGTACGGTCATGCGCTGAAATCCCTGTTGTTATGCCGTGTTTAAAATCAACAGTAACCGTAAATTGCGTCCCATGTACGGAGTTATTATCTGGTACCATAGGAACAAGATTAAACCGTTGTGCTTCTTTTTTTGGCATAGGTGTGCACACAATACCTGTTGTGTAACGAAGAATAAACGCCATCTTTTCTTCTGTACAATGCGCTGCAGCAACAGTTAAATCACCCTCATTTTCACGATCATCATCATCTGTCACCACAACAATTTCACCGCGTTCAAAAGCTTTAAGTGCAGAAACAATTTTTTTTTCATCATACGCCATTGTTCACCTTCTCAATCACCCAACTTGACCGCGATGTCTTAGATAATGGTCAGCAATAGCACAAGCAACCATCGCTTCACCTACAGGAACGGCACGAATCCCAACACATGGATCATGACGTCCCTTCGTTATAACATCTATATCATGACCATCAACATCAATGGAACGACAAGGCGTTAAAATTGATGAAGTAGGCTTTACAGCAAAACGTGCAACAATTGGCTGCCCACTCGATATTCCCCCTAAAATACCACCAGAATGATTGGATAAAAAAAGCGGTTTTCCATCATTTCCCATTCGCATTTCATCGGCATTTTCTTCTCCTGTCAGGCGGGCTGCCGCAAAACCATCACCAATTTCAACACCTTTTACCGCATTAATCGACATAAGTAACGAGGCAATATCTTGATCAAGCTTTGCATAGATAGGGGCTCCTAAACCTGCCGGAACATTTTCTGCAACGATCTCAACAACCGCACCAACAGATGTTCCCTCTTTACGGAGTTTACTGATATAATCACTAAAAATGTGAACCATCTCTGCATCAGCTGTAAAAAAAGGATTATTATCAACCTCTGACCAATCCCAACGATCACGATTAATATTATGAGGACCAATTGCTATCACTGCTCCTCGTACAATCAAACCCGGAACGATTTTACGAGCAAATGCACCAGCCGCAACGCGGGCTGCCGTCTCCCGTGCCGAAGCACGTCCCCCGCCTCGAAAATCACGAATGCCATATTTAATATCATAAGTATAATCCGCATGTCCTGGACGATACTGATGGACAATCGAGCTATAATCTTTCGAACGTTGATCTGTATTTCGAATCAACAGAGAAATTGGTGTACCTGTTGTCACCAATGTCATCCCATCGTCTTGAACAACAACTCCTGAAAGGACCTCTACTTCATCTGGTTCTCGGCGCTGCGTTGTGTATTTTGATTGTCCTGGTTTGCGTTTATCAAGATAAGCTTGAACTTCTGCAAGAGTAAAAATAATTCCAGGTGGACAACCATCAATGACACAACCAAGAGCAGTACCATGACTTTCACCCCATGTTGTCACACGAAACAAATGACCAAATGTATTATACGACATGAAAAAAGATCCGTTTCTCTGTCAAATATATACAACGACAACGTATGTTGTGTGCTATACACAAGACAGCTCTTTGCTCCCAAATACTCTTGGCCACTTTAAATTTGGTCAAATTACTGCTGTCCAATAAAATCCTATAAACCAAACTTTATTCTTTAACGACAGAAATGTCTGGTGCATCAACTGCTTTCATACCTATAATATTATAACCCGAATCGACATGATGGACTTCACCGGTAACAGAACGAGACAAATCTGAAAGAAAATAAAGCGCAGAATCACCAACCTCTTCAATTGTTACCGTACGACGTAGTGGGGCATTATATTCATTCCATTTTAAAATATAACGAAAATCACCAATACCAGAAGCCGCTAACGTTTTAATTGGTCCAGCAGATATAGCATTAACACGAATATTTTGAGGACCTAAATCTACCGCTAAATATTTCACGCTCGCTTCAAGAGCTGCTTTCGCAACCCCCATTACATTATAATTGGGAACAACCTTTTCTGCACCATAATAGGTTAGTGTCAAGATTGAACCACCATCTGACATCAATTTTTCTGCACGCTTCGTTAGAGCTGTTAGGGAATAAACGGAAATATTCATGGTCATCATAAAATTTGATTCGCTGATATCAATATAACGACCACTTAATTCATCTTTATCAGAAAAACCAATAGCATGAACTAAAAAATCAAGTTTTCCCCATTTCTTCTCTATTTCTCTAAAGACTGTATCAATAGAGACACTGTCAGAAACATCACAATGTCCACAAACAACCCCCTTTAATTCTTCAGCCAAAGGCTCAACACGCTTTTTCATTGCTTCCCCCTGATAGGTAAAAGCCAGCTCTGCTCCTGCGCTACTTGCCGCTTTAGCGATTCCCCAAGCGATGGAGCGATTATTGGCCAACCCCAAAATTAAACCACGCTTACCGTACAATAAACCATTACCCTTAGCCATCAGCACTGCCCCATTGTTACTTAAAATTAATATTATTCATCTGCCTATGACACAGGTCAACTTTTTCTTCAAGTAATTGGTTTAAAATCAAACAAAAACTACGCTTTTGTATATAAAAATTTTTAAAATTAATCTTGTTGCATGTGCAAAAACTGTTCTAGCGCGGCATTTTTACCTTCCGGCAACATAATGCGAACATGCACATAAAGATCATCTCTTGTACCATTTTTTAAACGAAGCCCTTTCCCTTTCAACCGTAAAACGCGATCAGAACTTGACCAAGCAGGAATCGTTAAAACCACACGTCCCTCCAACGTCTCAACTTCTTCTTTTGCTCCTAAAACAGCATGTTTAAGAGAAACTGGTAAATCAAGATGGAGTGCTCTTCCTTCAACCCGAAAACGAGGATGTTTTTGAATCTGAATGGTTATCAACGCATCCCCTGCTTGCCCATGAGGTACCTCTTCTCCTTGACCTTTTAAACGAATAGTCTGTCCGTCTTCAATATAATCTGGGAGTTTAATTTTTAACTTTTTTCCATTTGGAAAAACAGCTTCCACCTTTTCTGCGCCAACCATCTGCTCTAATGTTATGGCAAGATTAGCCCGAACATGTGCTCCTTGTTGGGGACGGTTATAGTGTGTGGAATTCGAAAAGCTACCTCCTCCTCCAAACAGATCCCGAAAAATATCACTCGCATCAAAACCTGCACCACCTGAAGAGGAAAAATCAAATCCCTTTGCTCTTCCTGAAAAGGGATTTTGTTTATTAGTAAAATTTTCACCAGCACCATAGGCTTGATAAAGCGGTTTTCCTTCCATATCAATTTCACCGCGGTCAAATTGTGCCTTTTTATCTTTATCACCTATAATTTCATAAGCTTGATTAATTTCAGCAAATTTTTCTTTAGCCTTTGTATCATCTTTATTATGGTCTGGATGATACTTCTTTGCTAATCTTCTAAATGCCGATTTAATCTCTTGCGATTTTGCGGTACGTGCCACACCCAGAATCCTGTAGGGATCACGCATATTGTCCTCTTTTCAATTTTTTCGTTTTCAAAATATCAACTGATACGTTGTTCAATATCCTTTATAGCTTCATCAGTCTATTCTAGAGAATATTTTTTTCATATGTCTATCAATAAACTAAAATACCAGATAAAATGAGACATTTATTTAATATAGCTCATCGTAGTCTATGCTAAAGTAAAAATAATTAGACTACCATAGAAATACACGATAGCATTGGTTTTTTGAAAATAAGAAAAAATGGGACTGTAACTTCTTGATAATAAAGTAAATGAGAAAATGCTTCACTCATGCTCACTGATATTTGGAGAAACTATGAGCAACAAAATACCAACAGATGATCATTTTATGCAAATGCAAAAACCTTTTGAACTTTTCGCAAAGTGGCTTGAAGAGGCAACGATAAGTGAAATAAATGATCCAAATGCTATGGCATTAGCAACAGTTGACGAAACAGGGCTCCCTAATATTCGTATGGTTCTCCTCAAAGACTACAGTCCCCAAGGCTTCGTCTTCTATACCAATTATGAAAGCTGTAAAGGACAAGAAATATTAAAATCAATGAAAGCATCCTTAGGTTTTCATTGGAAATCGCTCCGTCGTCAGGTCAGAATTAGAGGAATTGTTGAAAAAGTCAGCACGCAGGAAGCCGATGCCTATTTCCAATCGCGACCACGTGGTAGCCGAATTGGTGCATGGGCATCTAAACAATCTCAACCTTTAGACAATCGTTTTGTGCTCGAAAAAGCAATTGCTCAATATACTGCGCGTTATGCTCTAGGCAATATTCCACGACCACCTTATTGGTCTGGGTTTCGTGTTAAACCCCTTTCTATAGAGTTCTGGTGCGATCGCCCATTTCGTTTACATGATCGTCTGCTTTTTACACGCGATTGTGTTACACAAAGCGATTGGAAAAGACAAAAACTTTATCCCTAATCCTTCAAACTTCATCGTTATGAAGATTTTTTCTTCCCAACAGTTAAACAAATATTTTTATTTGAAAAATTCTAAAAGAAGATGATTTATTTTATTTAAATAGAAGAATTTCATTTTCACTGTAAAAGTTAATTGGTAATATTTTCTACTGTATCGCTTAAAAATAAATTAGCAACAAACTTATTTAAAAGAAAATACTGTATTCAGCAGAAACCATGATTTTAGCTAACTTATTTTTAGACCGCAGGATAAAATATCGTCCATATACCCCCACATACTAAACCAGCAAAAATCACAAAACCAATAAGCGAATTAGATTTGAAAAGCCTGAGGCATTGTGAACTGTCATCTATATCAATGACTTTAATTTGAATAAACATATGGATGCTTGCCACAAAAATCCCCAAAAAACTAAGAACAGGGACTCTAGCTAAATAAAATGCTAAACTAACGAACACCACAAAACCACCATACAAAAATACTAAAGCACGCTTGGTTCCTTTACCAAAGAGAAGAGCCGTAGAACGGACACCAACAGTAGCGTCATCTTCTTTATCTTGATGTGCGTAGATTGTATCGTATCCTATGGTCCACAAGATTGATCCCACATAAAGCAAGATTGGTGCCCAGCTTAAACTTCCAAAGACAACAGCCCACCCCATTAATGCCCCCCAATTAAAAGCAACGCCTAAAAAAAACTGCGGCCAATATGTTACGCGTTTCATAAAAGGATAAAATGCAACAGCTATCAATGACGAAATACCTAGAAAAAAACTAAACCTATTAAATTGTGATAAAACGACTAAACCAACCAAACATTGCACAAGTATAAAAACTCTTGCTTGAAATCTACTCACATGACCTGTCGGCAATGGGCGAGAACGTGTCCTTTCTACCTGAGCATCAATTTTATGGTCAATAAGATCATTCCAAGTGCACCCTGCCCCTCGCATAGCAATAGATCCCAGAAAAAAAAGAAAAAGATACCAAACCCAATGAAGAAACATTGATAAAAGAGTATCGTAATGCATGTTATAAGAAAAAAAAGCCATTGTTGTTGACCAAAAACAAGGCCACATCAACAATTGCCATCCGATAGGCCGATCCCAACGCGCCAATTGCGCATAAAACCATAAAGAACAGGGAAGGAAATTGTAGACCCATTGTTTGGAAGATGCATCCATAACCCGTCCTTGGCCATCATAGGACTGAACATGCGCGATATTTTTATTTTTTTTCATCAAATGATTTACCTTTAGTCTTGCGATAGAGACATTTCATTCTTATGAGAAGGAGATGAGATTAATCATCTTTTATGAGAGGAGCAAGCAATGAATATTCTTCTTATTGGCTCAGGTGGACGAGAACATGCTTTAGCATGGAAAATAGCTGCATCACCATTGCTAACAAAATTATATTGTGCTCCTGGAAATCCTGCGACAACAGAATTTGGTGAAAATATTAATTTAAACATTGATGACCATTCCCTTGTTATTGATTTTTGTAAAGCACATTCTATTGATCTTGTGATTGTAGGACCAGAAGCACCATTGGTTGCGGGTATAACGGACTCTCTTAATAGCGCTAACATCTGTGTATTTGGTCCTACTCAAAAAGCTGCTCAACTAGAAGGTTCAAAAGCTTTTACAAAAGATTTATGTCGTAAGAATAACATTCCTACAGGAAGTTACCAATGCTTTATTGATGCCTCTAAAGCTAAAGCTTACATTCATCAACAAGGTGTTCCCATTGTTATTAAAGCTGATGGCTTAGCAGCTGGTAAAGGTGTCGTGGTTGCAACAACTATGGAAGAAGCATTTAACGCAGTCGATGCCTGCTTCAAAAGTGCATTTGGAGATGCAGGAAACAAAATTGTTGTAGAATCTTTTCTTGAAGGTGAAGAAGCAAGCTTCTTCTGCCTTTGTGATGGTAAAGTTGCTCTTCCTTTTGGATCTGCCCAAGATCATAAACGTGTAGGTGATGGGGATATTGGAGCAAACACCGGCGGTATGGGTGCTTATTCACCAGCGCCCATCATGACCAAAGAAATAGTGAATCGTACCCTCAAAGAAATTGTTGAACCAGCTTTAAAAAGCATGAAAGAAATGGGCGCCCCCTTTAAAGGCATTCTCTTCGTCGGATTAATGATAACGCAAAAAGGACCTGAATTAATTGAATTTAACGTACGATTTGGTGATCCTGAATGTCAAGTTTTAATGATGCGTCTCAAAGATGACATTTTGCCAATTTTTCTTGCTGCAGCTCAAGGAAAACTTGAAAATAAGCCTCTTCGGTGGTCTGAAAAAACTGCTCTCACCGTTGTTATGGCTGCTAATGGTTATCCAGACTCTCCCCAAAAAGGTACTGTTATCCGTAACGTTGATAAAGTAAACACTCTTCCCGATGTGAAAGTTTTTCAAGCTGGTACAGTATTGCGTGATGGAGAACTCATTGCAAATGGTGGACGTGTTCTCAATATAACAGCAACAGGAAAAACGATTACGCATGCACAAAAACGTGCTTATGAAGCTGTTGATTGTATTGATTGGCCAGAAGGTTTTGTTCGTCGTGATATCGGATGGAGAGCCATTGCGCGAGAAAACTAAATCCTTTGAATATTCTTTTTTACGATTTGATTCTTTTATATAAGAGCATGATACACAAATTTTCTCACTGTTTTACATTGACCATAATTTTGAAAAAATGGGTGTGCTTTCCTTTGAACAATCAAATATTGTAAATAGGATATCTACTCATGATAATATAGGAAATTTTTCTGAATATGAAACTGTAATATAAACTGATCATTTTACTGTTGTATTTAATTTAAACGCATTTTCTCATCACTTTTATCAATACTTTCTTTCTTATAAACCCTGAAGAAAAACATATATAATATAATTTCTTTTATTTATTTTGTTCTTTAATGAAATTTCGCTTTTACAAAAAATAAAATGCCTCCCCAAAAAAAGATACTGATGTTATTCACGTACAAATTCTTAAACAATATCTCTCATGCTCGTCACTCCCATTCTACGATACTACCTGCAAATAGTATAAATCCATTCTGCCATCTTTCTGGAATAAAGATAAAAACCGATACCATCATTGTATTTTCCAACTCTCAATGTTACGATAACCCTTTCTATCTAAATGATTTTGATTATAAGAGGGAGATGAAATAAGAATATTTTGCAATATCCAAAGCTCTCATTCAACATGGAGAAATGATTTATAAAAAAGTAAAAAACACTTCCAGCAATCTGGTCGTGTTTTAATGATGTAGAAAAAACTAAAAATTACACGGCCAAAAAAACGGTTTCTATTGTTATGAAAACCGTTTTTACCTCTCTGAAAAAAGCGTTTAATATAACCGATTCCTGCTGCCAATGTATGGTGTCAAAAAACTCTCATTTACAGTCATTGACTTCCTCTTTGCCTTAAAGAACCAAAAGTCATACCAAATCCCGTCTGTAAACGTCTGGATTCTCATTGAGCGGGTTCCTCTTGGTTCCCACTCATATGCTTCACTTACACAAAGACCGACAAGCAAACTTAAGAATATTCGCCATGTCCTCTAAAAACACTTCATGTGTGAAATTTACATGCCTTATATTTCCGCCCCAAACAACGATGTTTTACGACACAACAAAATAAATGCTTACGGTAGTACAAAAATGAATGCATATTAATATTACTGGAGTGCAATTCGATTCGCAATCACCAAACGCAAGCCTAACGGATTACTATAACGAAGTAAAAAACGCTTTTGTTTAGAATGTGCTGTTGTACCAAAAAATCGATGTAAATCAGAACGATCTTTTACAACCAGAATGCGATTATCTTCATTGATCATAAGCATGGGGAGGCCATAAGTATCCGCCCATAATCGCCAATCCAGAAGAACATTATTCAAATCTCTGGAAACCAAAAGCGGTATACAAGCTTCCTCATCGGCATGAAGTAATTCTAATGCAACAGCTCTTTCTCCTGAACGCGTTTTTACAGTACGTGCTGCAATTCCTTGGAAATGATAAGGAGGTATTAAATGCGATAAGCTTGAAGGCATATCCGTTTTAAAAGAAACACCACGCTCATTTAACGAACAAATAACCTGATTACCCGTTTTGGATGAAAAATATGTCGTCGTTTGTGGCAAATGGCACGGATCTAACCGAAATTCAAGCACCGCTTTTGCCTGATTAAAGCATTGATTAGCCATATACATTATCCCAATTTATCTTAAATAAGATACACCCTTTAGCAGCTTTTTCTCATTGGATTATTAAAAGTTTGAATAACAAACAACTGGTTTCTTTTTTGGTTATTAAAATCTAAACAAAAATACATAATCATCATTCTTGAATTATAATACTTTTCCGGGATTCATTATCCCTAAAGGATCGAGCGTTTTTTTAATCCCTTGCATAATATCCAATGCGACAGGCGATTTAAAAGAACGAAGTTCTTCGCGCTTAAGCTGACCAATTCCATGCTCAGCAGAAAATGCACCTCTATAATCCATCACTAAACTATGAATGCGATGATTCATTTTTGACCATAACTGCAAGAACACTGTTTTATCAGCTCCTACAGGTTGTGTAATATTATAATGTAAATTTCCATCGCCCATGTGTCCAAAACAAATCACCCGTGCTCCTGGAGCAATATCTTCAACAATAAGCGCTGCCTCAGCAATAAAATCAGGAATAGATGCAAGTGGGACTGCAATATCATGCTTAATGGACCCTCCTGCTAACTTTTGTGCTGATGATATACTTTCTCGTAATTGCCAAAAAAAATCTTGCTGTTTTAAAGATTGCGCAATAACTGCATCTTCTATCACTGCATTCTTTAAAGCTTCTTCTAAAATAATACTCAATACTGATAACGCCTCATCATTGCCTTGCAACGATGAAATGTTCATTAATACATACCATTCATGTTTCCGCTGGAGAGGAGGCTTCTCACACATCTTATAATCCAAAGCCATTTGCAAACTGAGATTTCCCATGAGCTCAAAACCTGTCAACATCTCTCCTCCATACTCTTGAGCCAGAGATAAAAACTCTAAAGCCTTCCTCGGACTATACAATCCCACCAAAGCAACAGCTTTTCCTTTTATTTTTGGAAACATCTTCAAAACGGCTGCGGTTATAACACCCAGCGTACCTTCTGCACCAATAAAAAGATTTTTCAAATCGTAACCGCTATTGTCTTTTTTAACAAAACGCAAATCATCTAAAATACGGCCATCCGGTAAAACAACTTCCAAACCAAGACAAAGATCACGCATATTGCCATAGGCTAAAACAGCTGTCCCTCCAGCATTCGACGAAAGATTTCCTCCTACTTGGCAAGAACCTTCAGATGCCAAAGAAAGAGGAAAAAAACGAGCTGCTTCATCCACTTTTTTCTGTAAATCCTGTAAAATAACACCAGCCTCTACAACAACAAAATTTCCCTCAAGATTTATAGCTCTAATCTTATTTAATCGCTCCATGGATAAAAGGACGCCCCCTCCTCTTTCATCTGGTTGTTGTCCCCCCACAAGCCCTGTATTTCCACCCTGTGGCACAATCGGTGTACGTGTTTTGCTCGCTAACTGCATAATCGATGAGACCTCTGCGCAAGAAGATGGACGTAAAAGTAAAGGTGTTTTTCCATGAAAAATCCCTCGCTCTTCAAGCAAATACGGTGCAATCAACGCTTGATCCGTTATAGCATGCTTAGCGCCCACAATTTCCCTAAACCCCTCAATTAATTCCTGCTCCATGTTCATTTCTCCTTTGGAGCCGCAGCCCGTATAAGACGATCATTGATAGCCTCCCCTAATCCGTATGATGGAATAGGTTCTACTGCGATACATCTCACTTTAAACGAATCTAATTCCTTCATATATTGAAATAAATGAGAGGCTGCCTCTTCCAACTTTCCATCTTCGCTAAGGTTTAAAATAGAAATAGCATTTTCAGCTCCCATAACGCGCTTTGAACCAAATGCTAACAGCGCTTCACCATTTTCCACCTTTTCTACATTCAAACGAATCGCGGCATTGGGAGCATAATGCGACTTTAACATCCCTGGAGCTTCAATCGCCGCCCTTTGATCTATCCGTTTTAAAGACTTCCCCACAACTTCTTCAATTTTATCAGCCGCAAGCCCCCCTGGACGCAAAAGATAAATATTTTCACCAAAAATTTTAATAATCGTTGATTCAAGTCCTATTTTAGCAGGTCCTCCGTCCAATATCAAAGGAATAGATTTCCCCAAAGATGCAAAAACAGCCTCAGCTGAAGTAGGGCTAAGACGCCCCGATTGATTTGCACTAGGAGCAGCAAGTGGGCGGCCAAAATGTTGTACCACTTCCGCAAAACGACTGTCTGGAAAACGAACAGCCAAGGTATTCAAACCAGAGGTTGTTAAAGGATGGATATTATGCTGTTCCTTTAATGGCAAAACCAATGTCAAAGGACCTGGCCAAAATTCCTCCATTAATTGGCGTGAAAGAAAGTCAATTTTAACATAACGTTCCGCCATTTCGATGCCGCTGACATGCGCAATAAGAGGATTAATTTGCGGACGACTCTTTGTAGAAAAAATAGAAGAAATTGCCTTCCCATTGGTTGCATCGCCCGCTAATCCATAAACAGTTTCCGTTGGTAACGCTACTAACTTCCCTTGTTCAAGAAGCGCTATTGCCTCTCTTATCGAAGCACTATTGAGTGGTAGAATCGTCATGACACACCATTTCTATAACACTCTTTAAGTGGTGCAAAACTATAACGATGTAATCCTCTAATTGGTCCATATTTACCAAGAGCTGTACGATGCGCTAGCGTTGCATAACCTACATGCTTCTCTAAACCATATCCTTTATAAACTTGTCCTGCACATTCCATCATCCGGTCACGCGTTACTTTCGCAATAATGGATGCGGCTGCAATTGAAACAGAACGCTGATCGCCCTTAATCAACGCCATTGCAGGACAGGACAACTCAGAAGGAATATCACGTCCATCAACAAGGACATAGTGGGCTGGAATGGCTAATCCTATAATACAGCGATGCATTGCTTCTAAAGTTGCTTTTCTAATATTAGATTGATCAATTGTACGAGCACAAAGACTAGCGACTGAAACCGCTAATGCACTTTGCAAAATTTCCTGATAAAGTCTATTTCGTTGGAGAAAAGAAAGTTTTTTTGAATCATTTAACCCATTAGGAATATGATCTTTATCCAAGATAACTGCTGCAGTTACCACAGGTCCTGCGAGAGGCCCCCGTCCTACTTCATCAACACCTGCTATATGAAAAAAACCCTGTTTTTGCAAATCCAATTCGCACGAAAAACTTGGTTGAAGCGGAAAATTAAACATCTTTGATAAATCACAAATACAACCAACATACATCTATTTCTGTATCCTGACCATTTTTTACAAGCATTACAGTTTTAAATGGCTCTTCAAACATTCTGCGAATTCTTGCACAAAAGGTAAAAAAACACAAAATAAAAAGTATTCTGTTGTCTATTTTATTTTCTCAAAGACCATTTTAGCATGATTTATTTTATCTAAAAAACAAAAAATACATTTATTTATTTACTCTCTTTTATTGTGTATAATAAAATCATGACGAAATAAAAGTTTTTATATTTATTTATCAAATATTTCCTAAAGTCATGATAGGTTTTACAAACCAATTTGGGTGCATTGATTTGATAAAAAGAGCTGCTTGTTGCGCCGTTTGTTTATTTTTAAAGATGCCAAAGCAAGTTGCTCCCGTTCCAGACATACGGGAAAAAAGAGCCCCGCATTCATCTAATATAGATAACACTTCAGCTAACTGAGGTGCTATTTTTAATGCAGAAGAAAAAAGATCATTACGCGTTTCTTGTAAAGCTTCAACCAATGAATCAACACTCTTTAAAGCGTCTATATTAATTTTTAAAGAAGGATTATGATGCTTCTCTAACGCTTTAAAAACAGTTTGTGTTGAAATCTCCTGTCCATGATTAACTAATACGATTGCAAGAGAACAGGCTCCTTTTAGTTGTATTATCTCTTGACCAATTCCTTTGACCAAAAGCGGCTGCTGATATTCTAATGCACAAAGGCACATGGGAACATCAGCACCAAGAACTAAGCTCATTTTTGCTAATTCTTCGTAAGAGCAATCAAGATTCCACTGTTGACGCAACATGCTTACAACCCCAGCTGCATCACCTGAGCCACCACCAATGCCTGAAGCAACAGGTAATGTTTTTACAAGCCGAAAAAAAGCAGGTTGAGCATATTCAGGAAAAGTCTTATGCATAAAATCCCGTGCGCGAATAACCAAATTGTCTAAATGAAAAACAAGGCCTTTTGCAAACGGTCCCGTTAAAACAAACTGATTATTTTCACAAGGTGCATAGTGTAGACAATCGCCGCTAAGACTAAAATAAACCAAACTTTCTATTAAATGATACCCATCAGCACGTTGCCCCACAACATGTAGAGCTAAATTCAATTTAATAGGTGTAAATAAATAGGAATGTCTTTGGAACGAAGCTGGTACATTTGATATCATACGACGTAATATTCAGCTGCATAGGGCTCTTTTACAAATTCCCCCCTTTTATCCATACTTTTAGCACAAGCCCTATAAACAGCTTGGAATATTCTTAATTGTTTTCTAAACAAACAATAAATATAAAGAGTTCCCATACAAAATAAACGACATGTTCTCATTCGTATCATTTCAAGCCTTTTTTCTTCTAGCATCTGTTTTTAGATAAAAAGCCCTCTGGCTTGAATGATTCTTTCCATTACAAACCATAACGCTGCCAAAGTGCTCGCTCTTCTGCTGCCATCAATGCACTATCAACGACTGTATAAACCGTATGAGCCGTCACTCCTGAAGGCGTTTTAGGTCCTAAAAAACTTTTTGGAGGCATAATAAGTCGAAGTTTTGCATCATTACCAAAGCGCTCCTTAATAACAGAACGTACATCATTCAATCCATCAACCAGACCAAGCTCAACGCTTTGTTTTCCACTCCAAAACATTCCTGTAAAAAGATTCGAATCATCTGATAATTTTGCAGCACGCCGTTCTTTAACCAAATCGATAAAAGTTTGATGCACTTCAAGTTGGAGAGATTTCAAATGCTCAATATCCGCCTTTTTTTCTGGCTGAAATGGATCTAATGTAACTTTGTTCTTTCCTGCCGTGTATACACGCCGTTCGATACCAATTTTCTTCAAAAGTTCCGGAAAACCAAAGGAAGCTGAAACCACTCCAATGGAACCAACAATTGAAGAAGGATCTGCAAAAATTTCATCCCCTGCACAAGCAATCATATAACCACCAGATGCTGCAATATCTTCAATAAACACAAGAACCTTTTTATTTTTTTCTTCTGCCAAGTCACGAATACGCTTGAAGATAAAACGTGATTGTACAGGCGAACCACCAGGAGAATTAATAATAAGTGCAACCGCCGGTGACTTTTTGTGTGCGAAAGCCTTCTCTAAAAGATTTGCACACCTACTGAGGGAAAGGGTGCGAGATATAGAGGCTGATGAATCCATAATTGCTCCTTGAAGGCGCACCACAGGAATTTCCAGTTTATCGGAAGAAAAACGGCGTGGAATAAAACTTTTAATAACATCCATCAAAACAAAATCTCCTTATAAATTAAGAACAATTAAATAGGCAAGGACAACAAAAAGGAAGAACGCGATAATATCCAAAAGCGCCAATAAATTCCTACATTACAAGCAGAAATATAACTTCACACAAAGTCAAACCTCCCTAATAACAAAGTTTGGACTCTAAATAATAAACTAAAAAACACAAGATACTATTAGAAAAGTTCCCACAAGCTTATATATCCATTATTAATTGCATCAACCCGTGGTGAAAAAGTATGCTCATCCCCTTCATGTATAACCAATGCCGGTAAAATAGATAAAGCTGCTCTGCTTCCTCGTTTTGCGTAAAATAAAAGACGAATTGCTGCTGTTTT
Organism: Bartonella sp. OC68QHHN; assembly: GCF_042193875.1. Lineage (NCBI taxonomy): Bacteria > Pseudomonadati > Pseudomonadota > Alphaproteobacteria > Hyphomicrobiales > Bartonellaceae > Bartonella > Bartonella sp. OC68QHHN. The sequence continues at coordinate 40,056 of NZ_JBHIME010000023.1, forward strand.
CGCACGTGCATGCACAGGAATTATACAAATACCACCAAAACGCCCTTCTAAAGCACGCAAGATATCTGTCAGCGATTGTGGACGCGCAATGAGCCCTAAGTATCCACCTGGCTTAACAATGGCTGCTGCACTCCGTAACCAGTTATCAAACATCGCTTCAGACATAACATGCGCTTCAGATTTTTGTTGATCAGGTGTCTTGCGATCAGTAGGATTATTAAAAGGTGGATTCATAATCGCAAAATCAAAGCTATTATCTATCAAACCTGCTTTTATACGGGCATCCCCTTTGAAGGTAACATCTGCTTCTAGCAAACAAATTCGGCTAGCAAATTGTTTATTTTGTTTTAGCATAAGCGTTTTTTGAGCGTAAGATACCATAAAAGCTGAACGTTCAACTAAGGTAACATGAACTTTCAGACAACGCGAAGCAACAGCCAAACCTGCAGCTCCAGCACCTGCACCTAAATCAACAACCTTGCCCTTTAAATTACTTGGAACCAAACTAGCTAATAACATCGCATCCACTCCAGAACGATGACCATATTTATGGGGTTGAACCAAATAAAATTTCCCACGGTGAAAACTGTCAATTGTTTCACCACTCTGATTCGCTATTTTATCCATTTAAAAGCCTAATGTTCATCTTTATAAACTGCATTTTTGCCATTCAGCTTCTATTCTAAATTTTTTTATTATTTCATAACAACAACATTACACTCGCTAAAGAACATTTCTTGCCAATAACATTCCAAGCTTACACTTCAAAGCTCCATCAAAAGCTTGAGTCAAAACCAAACCCCCTTTATGCTAGTAAATAAAGTAAATTTTATATATGTCCATTGCAATACTCTAGGAGTAAACACATTGAGTGCAGCTACCAAACCAGAACAAATAAGAAATAATCAAATTTCTCTTCAATCTCTTGTCAATCTTACTCAAAAAGATATGGAGCGCGTAAATCAATTTATTCTCTCTATGGCCAAATCAGAGGTTGAGATGATCCCTGAAATTTCTAACCATCTTATTTCATCAGGTGGAAAGCGATTACGCCCAATGATTACGCTCGCTTCTGCTCATATGTTTGGTTATCAAAGTGACGGGCATATAAAACTCGCAACAGCTGTTGAATTTATGCATACAGCAACATTACTACACGATGATGTGATTGATGAAAGTAATTTGCGACGTGGAAAATCCACGGCACGGATAATTTGGGGAAATCAAGCAAGTGTACTTGTTGGTGATTTCCTGTTAGGTCAGGCTTTTAAAATGATGGTCGATGTCGGTTCTATAGAAGCGCTCTCTGTCCTAGCCAACGCTGCTGCAATTATTGCTGAAGGAGAAGTTATGCAACTTTCTGCTGCAAAAAATATCAAAACCAGCTCTTCAGACTATCTTAAAATCATCAATGCAAAAACAGCCGCACTTTTTTCAGCAGCCGCTGAAGTAGGACCGATTGTTTCTGGCTATGGACATAAAGAGCGTTCTTCGTTACGTGAATATGGAACATCTTTAGGTTTAGCTTTCCAATTGATTGATGATGCTCTTGACTATAGCGGTAGTGCTCAAAACTTAGGAAAAAATATAGGGGATGATTTTAGAGAAGGAAAAATAACAATGCCTGTTATTATCGCATATGAACGTGGAAATATGGTAGAAAAAAAATTCTGGAAACAAGCACTTGAAGATGGCAATAACAATAATGAAGCCTTCGCATACGCGCAATACTTAATAGAAAAGTATGATAGTATCACAGATACAATAGAACAAGCACGCATCTATGGAAAACATGCAATTGATTCTCTTGTTCCCATGAATAAAAATCTTGCTTACAATGCTCTCGTTGAGACTGTTGAATTTTGTATTGCGCGCGTAAACTGAATTCTTTGCAAGAATCGCAGTATTTCTCAACAAAGTAATGAGATATGATCTACAAACAACACTATCGATTGATTATCTTGAAAAGGATTAGCTCCATGTGCTCTGCAACGGTATCTCGATTTTTTACCCTCTTTATCGTGGGTATCATACTGATGCCTTCCTTCACCTACAGTAAAATAAGCACCGCAATTCATACAAGTTCATTTACAGGTGCTTATTTAGCTGGAAGGGTTGCAAATCATGAAAATAAAACAGAACTTGCTATCAATTACTTTAAACAAGCACTCGTTTATCAACCTGATAACATTGAAACACAAAAAGAGCTCCTTGAAGCTATGCTCTCGGTCGGAAACTTTAAAGAAGCTGTCCAACAAGCCCAAAAACTCAAAGAGCAAGATGTTATAACTCCCTTTGTTTCCTTAACTTTGTCAGTAGAAAGTCTCATCAAAAAAAACTATAAGAATGCCAATTTTTTTCTGAAATCAAAAGAACCTTCGCCATCCAATAATCCAATACCTGAACTCATCGGAGCTTGGATTAAATTTGGATCTGGACAAAAATCTCAGGCAATCGCTGATCTTAAGAAACTCAAAGGTCCTGTCTGGTATGACCTTTTTATATCTTATCATCTAGCACTTATGAGCGACCTTGCAGAACAGCAAAAGGATGCAAAAAAATATTTCATTAAAGCACTTAGTAACAAACAGGGAACTCTTATCGCTCCTAATACCTATGAACGTATTATCATAGCCTATGCCTCATTCCAATTGCGCCATAATATGCGCAACCAAGCTCTTCAAACAATCCAACATGGCGAACAAATGTTGTCAGGTCGAGAAGTCCTTAAAAACTTTCGAGAAAAAATTGAAAAAAATTCTTTCTTAGAGAGAGTTATTAAAACACCTCAACAAGGAGCAGCCGAGGTATTATATAATTTTGGAACAGCCCTCAACCACAAAAACTCAGGGCGAATTGCACGTATTTTTAAGCAATTATCTTTCGCCTTATACCCTCAAAATGACGCAACACTGTTTCAGCTTGCACACATTTCTGCTAAATTGAGTGATCCTCATCAAGCAATTAAACTTTATCGCGCTTTATCCCCTAAATCCCCTTATTATAAAGATGGACAACTTCATCTTGCATTCCTTCTTGCCAATAACAACAATTACAAAGAAGCAATAAAATTACTCACATTGTTAAATGAAAAATTTCCCAATGATCGTAATATTTTGATAACGCTCGTTGCTTTTTATATGCAGGACAATAAATTTCTTGAAGCCATTAAAACTCTAGACTACGCTATTGCCCAGATAAAAAACTTTCAGCAGGACGATTGGAAACTCTTTTATCAACGTGGTATTGCTTTTGAACGTTTAAAACAATGGCCAAAAGCAGAAATTGACTTGCGAAAATCACTTGAACTTTTTCCAAACCAACCACAGGTTCTTAATTATTTAGCCTATTCCCTTGTAGAACGTGATGAGAAGCTTGAAGAATCGCTCCGTATGCTGCAAAAAGCTTCTGCTTTGCAAGCTCACAACAGTCATATTCTCGATTCTTTAGGGTGGGCTTATTATAAACTAAAAGAATATAATAAAGCAGTGCAAATATTAGAAAATGCTGTCAGATTACAACCTGAGGACCCAACACTGAATGATCATTTAGGGGATGCTTATTGGAAAGTTGGACGTAAACGTGAAGCAATCTTTCAATGGAACCACGCAATTGACGGAAAACCAGAAAATTCTGAACAAATTCAAGAAAAGTTGAAATTTGGTTTGTAATAAACGATGCTTAACCATAAACCACATGAAATAATAAACAGAGAAACTAAAATTACTTTGGTTTTTTGTTTAGTCCAATATAAAGAGTATGAAGCGTGAAACTGCCTGAACATCTTAACCCCAAACGTTCTTTTCAGGGACTAATCTTAACTTTGCAAAATTATTGGGCACACTATGGATGTGCAATTTTGCAACCTTACGATATGGAAGTCGGAGCTGGGACTTTTCATCCAGCAACAACATTACGCTCTCTAGGTCCACGCCCTTGGAAAGTTGCTTATGTTCAGCCTTCTCGGCGTCCAACAGATGGCCGATATGGTAAGAATCCAAATCGTTTACAACACTATTATCAATTCCAAGTGCTTCTCAAACCCTCTCCGCTCAATCTACAAGAACTTTATATAAAGTCGCTACAAGCTATCGGGCTTGATACAAAACTACATGATATTCGCTTTGTTGAAGATGATTGGGAAAGTCCCACCCTTGGTGCTTGGGGGCTTGGATGGGAATGCTGGTGCGATGGAATGGAAGTCTCTCAATTTACTTATTTTCAACAAGTTTGTGGCATTGAATGCGCTCCAGTTTCAGGGGAACTCACATATGGTCTTGAGCGTCTAGCGATGTATATCCAAGGGGTTGAGGACGTCTATAACCTTAACTTTAATGGTTTGGAGGGAGAAAACAAAATAAGTTATAGAGATATTTTTTTACAGGCAGAACAGGAATACTCATATTACAACTTCGAATTTGCTGATACAAAACTGCTACATCAGCATTTTATCGATGCAGAAAGTGAATGCAGCGCACTTCTTGATGCTGGAAAACCAAATAAAGAAAATGTATTACATCGCTGTGTTTTTCCTGCCTATGATCAATGTATTAAAGCGAGCCATATCTTTAATCTTTTGCAAGCACGTGGCGTTATTTCTGTAACCGAACGACAAAATTACATTCTTCGCGTTCGTGATCTCGCGCGCCGTTGTGGGGAAGCCTTCTTGCTCACAGAAGCTGGACAAATATACACTGGAGAAGCCTAATGTCTGATCTTCTTCTTGAACTTTTCAGTGAAGAAATCCCCGCACGTATGCAACGAAAAGCTGCTGCTGATCTTAAAAAATCTGTTACAGATCAACTTGTGAATGCTGGATTGATCTATGAAGCTGCTCGTGAATATTGGACACCTCGTCGGCTAACATTAGACATACGCGGACTTTCCATACGCTCAAAAGATATCCATGAAGAACGCAAAGGTCCTAGTATAAAATCACCACAGCATGTAATTGATGGTTTTCTACGTGCAACAGGATTAAACGATATTTCTGAAGCACATATTGGACATGATGATAAAAAAGGTTATTTTTATATTGCTAAAATTGTTAAAAAAGGTCGAGCTGCAGAAGAAATTATTGCCGATATTTTACCGAATATTATCCGCAACTTTCCGTGGCCGAAATCTATGCGTTGGGGAAAAGATTCAGCACAAAGTGGTGCTCTGAAGTGGATTCGACCTTTACAAAACATTCTTTGCATCTTCGGACCAGAAATTGGTGAAACACATATTATTCCGTTTACAATTGGTTCTCTTAAAAGCAATAATTTAACTTATGGTCATCGTTTCTTAAGTGATGGAAAGCCATTTCAAGTGCGCCGCTTTGATGATTATGTTACTCAACTTGAAACCCACAAAGTCATTCTGGATGCCGAGAGACGAAAGAATATTATTTTAGCTGATGCCCAAAATCTCTGCTTTGCCAACGGTTTAGAACTGGTTCAAGACAATCCCCTCCTAGAAGAAGTTGCTGGTCTTGTTGAATGGCCTGTTATCCTGATGGGTGATTTTGACAAATCATTCCTTGATATTCCTCCAGAAATTATCCGCTTGACTATTCGAGCCAATCAAAAATGTTTTGTCACCCGTAAACAAGGAGAAAAAGTAAAACTTTCTCATCATTTTATTCTTGTTTCTAATATTCTTGAAAATGATGAAGGCAAAGAAATTTCAAAAGGAAATAGTAAGGTTGTCCGTGCCCGTCTCTCTGATGCACTTTATTTTTGGCAAACTGATCAGCGTGATTTGCCTGATATTCAACAATTGGAATCTTCTATAAAAAAATTTGATCTTGATATAAAAAAACCTTTCGATCAAAGAATGGCGCGACTTGATCATTTGAATGTAACTTTTCATGCTAAATTAGGTACGCAAGGCGCAAGAGTAGAACGCATTGCTACACTCGCACAAGAAATTGCACCTTTGATACAAACAGATCCTCTTTTAGCAAAACGTGCAGCAATCCTTGCAAAAGCTGATTTGCAAACAGAAATCGTCGGAGAATTTCCTGAATTACAAGGGGTTATGGGGCAAAAATATGCCCTTCTTCAAGGGGAAGATCCTCGCGTAGCTGTAGCAATCGAGGACCATTATAAACCTCAAGGACCAACAGATCGTCTTCCACAAGAACCGCTTGCTATAACCGTTATGCTCGCCGACAAAATTGACATGCTCGTTGGCTTTTGGCTCATTAATGAAAAACCAACGGGCTCAAAAGATCCCTATGCGTTAAGGCGAGCAGCATTGGGAATTATTAGGCTTGTACTTTCGCGAGATTGGAAAATCAATCTTATGCCACTGTTTCAGTTAGCAACAAATCTTTTCTTACAACAAAAAAATAAATATGAAATCTCTCAAAGAGAAAATTCACAATTGCAGAATCTGCTTCCAGAAAAAACAGAATATATTTTATCAGATCTGTTATTCTTTTTTCATGACCGTTTGAAAATTTATCTAAAAGAGGAAGGTGCTCGTTACGATGCCCTTGAAGCCGTTTTAAATAAAGATTCTGATGATTTTTTATTGGTCGCACGTCGTGTCGAATCGCTTATCGCTTTTATCAATACCCATGATGGAATGAACTTTGTAGCCTCTGTAAAACGTACTGCCAATATTCTTGAAAATGAATTTCAAAAAAGCACAACAATAGCGAGTGAAATTAATCCTAAGCTCTTTGTCAAGAAAGAAGAAAACCAGCTCTATCATGCAATCTGTGAAGTAGAAAAAAAGGTTCTTGCTCCCATCAATGCAAGAAATTTATCATTTGCACTCAGTGTGCTAGCGCCACTTGGAAAATTGATTGATATATTTTTTGAAAAGGTATTGGTAAATGATAAAAAACCTGATGTTCGTGCTAATCGTCTTGCTCTTCTCAAACGTACTCACATCGTCACACAATCGGTTGCAGACTTTTCAAAACTTGTCATTTAAAATCAAATTGTCCTATTAACTGGTAAAAATAATGAAGATAAATTTTTCTTTTTTATAGCTTTTATTAATTAATATTGAAAAAATTATGCAACCAAAGAGGACCTTCTTTATCTCTCAAATATCATTAATTAAGATATGCTTTCATTTTGATAAATGATTCTTTCTCAAGAGACTCTTTAATAAATTCATCTGCCTTGTTGGAATCTAATTCCTTTGCAATAAGGATACGTGCTGTAGAAATTGCCAAATCAATAGCCGATGAAGAAACCATGCGTATTGCATCCGCTTCTGCTTGAGCGATTTTTTGCTCTGCCAATTTATTGCGGTTTTTTACATATTCTTCTGCTTTTGTACGAGCCTCAGCAATAACAGATTCAACTTCATGCTTTGCTGCTGCAATAATTTCTTGCGCATCTTTTTCTGCTTCTGCATGTTTGCGTTGATATTCAGCCAATATTTCCTGTGCCTCTTCACGAAGACGCAGAGCCTCATCCAGCTCATCTTTGATACGCTTCGCGCGCGCATCAAGATGGTGTATAACCCTCTGTGGAATTTGGAAATAGACTAAAAGAGCCAAAAAAAGAACTAACCCAACAAATGCCCAAAAAGTATCAGTCATCTTTGTCTTCCTCAATAATCCGCAGTTTTAACAACTGGACGAACAGCCTCTTTGCTGATATCAACGTCAATCAATTTTTTCACAATTTCAAGGGCTACTTCTTCAGCGATAGAACCAACATTTTGCATCGCTTTATCCCGAATTTTTGCTATCTTTTTTTCAGCATCTGCGAGCTTTTTTTCTAAACTCTCTTCAATTTCTTTCCGTTCAAGCTCTGCTTTTTCTTTTAATTGTTCACTAGCTACCTGCGCTATAGCATGCGCTTTCAAACGCGCTTCTGCTAATTTCCGCTCATAAATTTCAACAACAATGTCTGCTTCCTGCTTCATGCGCATTGCCTGATCTAAATCAGATGCGATTCGATCTCGCCGTGTTTCAATAACACCACCAATACGTGGTACAATTACACGAGAGATAAAAAGATAAAAAAGTCCGAAAGAAATTGCCAACCAGAAAAAATGTGAACCAAAATGTACAAAATCAAAAGGCGGAAACACACGATTTGCATGCTCTGCCACCTTTTTAATATGTTCTATCGACGTTTCAGTGTTCTGTGCATAAGCGCTTGAAACAAACATTTTCTTTCATCCTTTAAATAGCTTATTAAAGCCCTCTATAACCGATGATAAATGACTGACATCTCTCTGCTTCAGAGCTAAAAGGGTAAATCTTACCTCATGCAAGAACAGATATACCCTTTTGATGATGATTAAACCCCAAAAAGAAGTAATAAAGCAATGAGCAGTGAAAAAATTCCCAAAGCTTCTGTTACAGCAAAACCAAAGACAAGACGTCCAAACTGACTATCTGCTGCGGATGGATTTCGTAATGCACCAGAAAGATAGCTACCAAAAATATTACCAAGTCCTAAAGCTGTCCCAGCCATACCAAAGCAAGCAAGACCAGCGCCAATATATTTTGCTGCAAGCACCATTTCCATTTTATTCTCCTTTAAAGCGAAATTGCATTATTCGACGGAAAACCGCCAGTTCTATTAATGTCCTGGATGAATTGCATCATTAAGATACATACAAGTTAAAACCGTAAAGACATAAGCCTGAAGAAATGCGACCAAAAATTCAAGAGCAGTAATCGCTACAGTCATAATAAGCGGTAAAACCGAACCACCCACACCTACGAGTCCTACCCCAATCATTGAAACAACAAACCCAGAAAACACTTTGAGCGTAATATGACCAGCAAGCATATTCGCAAAAAGACGAAGAGAAAGACTAATTGGACGGGAGAGAAAAGAAATAACCTCAATCACTGTCACCAGAGGCAAAACCACAACAGGAACTCCACTGGGAACGAACAGTTTCAAAAAACTGACCCCGTGCTTATAAAAGCCATAACCAATCACCGTCAAAATTACCACCATTGCTAACGAAAATGTGATCATGATCTGAGATGTAACCGTATAAAAATAAGGGAAAAGACCAATAAAGTTAGCAACCAAAATAAAAGTAAACAGAGAAAAAACTAAAGGAAAAAACTGCATTCCCTGCACGCCAGATGATTCCCGCAGAATCGATGCTACAAACTCATATGCCATTTCCGAAAGAGACTGCATCCGCGTTGGAACTAATCCACGACTTGATGATGACATGAAGAGAAAAATAGAAGTTATAACAACCGTGAGGACTGTAAACAATGATACATTTGTAAACGATAAATCCATATTTCCTATGGAAATCTTAATCAACCTTGAAACCTCAAACTGATGAATAGGATCTGGAGAGTGCGCTGTCACTTCAACCTCATTTATTGGACCTCTCATTGGCCCTTTTATCTTGTTTATCTTGGCGCAATACGCCTTTTTTTCCTAATTGACTGGAGGAAACATATCCCACAGACCGAAGAATACTTACTACACCAGCAGCAAATCCAAAGAAGAGAAAAAATACCAATCCCCAAGGCCACGAACCTGCTAACTTGTCAAACCCTAACCCCAAAACAACACCAACTATAATACTCGCTAGAAACTCACTGGAAAGCTTAATTGCATCTGCCATCCTTCCTTGTGATTTTTCCCGCTTATTCTTATACTCCCGCTTCTTTACTGCTTGCTTGCGCACTAAAGCTACGCTTAAGTTCCTACTACGACATTCCAAATCCTCTGAATGAAGACACTCTCCTTGCTTTTCCTCTTCAGCCACCTTACGGCTTATAACGGGTTTCTCGCCCATCGCCATCATTGGCTCCTTAATTAAAAAGCTAAAGTAAGCATGCATTTCATAAAACCGTGTGCATCATATTGTTCTCGAATTTATTCGTCAAGATACTAAAAAAAATCTATCACAAGTTATCGTATAAATTTTATTACATAAATAATGTATTTTTTTAACTTATACGCTTTCTTAAAAAGATATTCTGAGTATCTAAACCGATTTCACGACAGCACCCGTGAATGTATAACAAAAAGTTCCCGTGAATAATATAAAACTCATAGAACAGCCATTTTTACGCTTAACAAAAGATGTAAACTAATACCATCTTATTTTCCGGCTCTCAATGTTATATCGATCCTAGTTTTGGTTATATCAATCCTAGTTTTGAAAGAGAACATAGAAAGCTAAAAAACAGTAAGAGCGTTGGTTTGCTCCTTTTATTCAAATAAACTTACACTTTTTATTTTATGAAAATGATAATAATCAATGCTTTCTATATGATCCTATTTGCAAAGTATTTTACATATGCCATTACAGAACCTATCACTCAATGAGCTTGAGGGTACTAAGAGAGGTTTCTTTAAATACGAGATATTAATAAATCTAAAATTTCAAATAGATCAAGCGAATAGAACACAATAAAATTTAAATATGATCGCCATAGCACTTTATACAATTTTAATCCACTTTTTTAATTTCGCCTTTTACAATTGAATATTGGTAGATTCAGCAAATATTTTTGCTTTTTATTTAGACAAATTATCGTAAGAAAAAGCACTTATTCATAACCTTTATTTTTATGAAATGATAATTTAATAATTCTTTTCAAACGAGCATCATAATTATATTCCCCTACCCTCATATTGCATCTATTCTTGCATTTAAATAACCCATTAAGAGGATTATGTACTCTTTCTTAAATACTCCCTATCAAACTCTTCTCATGACATGCAAATAAATGATCTTTATCAAAATGAGAGAGCTCTATTCAATAGAACTCATGATAAATGATTATCAATAAAATTAAAACTTTAGCAAAGAAAAAATTTTTTCTTTTGTGAAAAGAACGATTATTGAAAATAACTTATTTTTAAGATTCTTAAGTATAGATTTCATTCACTTAAAAAATTAAAGAGTTATCATTTCTTCTTGGAACGTGTCGCAAAAGGATTATCAGAGGCTCGTAATGATATGCGAACGGGTATACCAGACATATCAAATGTTTCACGTAACCCATTGACAAGATAACGCAAATACGACTGAGGTATACTTTTTGGGCGCGAGCAAGAAATCATAAATCCAGGAGGACGTGTCTTAACCTGTGTGATATATTTAACCTTAAGTCGACGTCCAGAAACCGCAGGAGGTGGATGATGTGCCACAACAGTTCCAAGCCATTGGTTCAATTTAGCCGTCGAAATGCGACGATTCCATACACGGTGCATTATCATGACGTTTTCCATCAGTTTATCAATCCCTTGACCATATTTTCCTGATAAAGGAACAGCTCTCAAACCACGAACTTGAGGAAGAAATCGCGCACATTTTTCATGCAAATCAATCAATGTGATCTGACTATTTTCAATAAGATCCCACTTATTGAAAGCAATAACTGGAACACGCCCTTCACGAATCACAAGATCAGCAATTTGTAAATCCTGCTTTTCAAAAGGTATCGTTGCATCAAAAACAATGACCACCACTTCTGCAAAACGAATAGCACGCAAAGTATCTGCAACAGATAGTTTTTCTAATTTTTCTTGAATTTTCGATTTTCGACGTAAACCTGCAGTATCAAAAAGTTTAATATGACGACCACGCCATTCCCAATCTACAGAAATAGAATCACGCGTGAGTCCTGCTTCTGGTCCTGTTAACAAGCGCTCTTGTTTCAACATACTATTGATAAGAGTAGATTTTCCTGTATTGGGACGCCCCGCAATTGCAATCTTAATGGGCTTACTTTCATCGTAAATAAGCTCCTCTTCTTCCAAATCGTTTACATCATCACCAACAGATGCAGGCTGTATCGTAATATCTTTTTCTTTGTTGTTGCCAAAAGCATGCTCTGACCCAACAGCATCTATAATTGCATCACGCAGATCACTAAGTCCCAAACCATGTTCAGCCGATATTGGGCAAGGCTCCCCCAAACCTAATGACCACGCCTCATACTCTCCTCCTGTTGCCGCTCTTGACTCAGACTTATTGGCAACAAGCACAATTGGCTTTCCTGACTTGCGAACCAATGAAGCAAAATTTAAATCACTTGGTGTTATTCCACTCTTTGCATCAAATACAAATAAAATAAGATCCGCTTCATCAATCGCAGCTTTTGTATGAGAACGCATACGCCCCTCAAGTGTATGATCACCTGCTTCTTCCAGCCCAGCCGTATCAATCACATCAAAACGTAGATCTTGAAGTTTTGCCGCATGAATACGTCGATCACGTGTTACACCAGGCTTATCATCAACCAAAGCCAATTTTTGCCCAACCAAACGATTAAATAGCGTTGACTTCCCAACATTGGGACGACCAACGATAGCAATGGTAAGGCTCATCGATTTATTCCTTATTTGCCTTGCCCTCAGCTTGTATAAGCTCAAGCATCATTCGAGCCCGATCTGTTATTTTTGAACCCAAAGCACCTTTTTCAGAAATTTTCCTAAAATAATAAACCGCCTCATCCATTTTATCCGCCTTATAAGCAGCTAAACCTAAAGCCTCTCTTGCAGACATACGCATAGGATCGGTATCACTTATCATATCTTTGATGCGCTTTTCAACATCAGCTAATGTCCCTGTATCAACCAGAATATAAGCCGCCCGAATTTTTGCAACTTTCCGCAAAATCTGCGGTGCTTTCTCATCCGCTGCAACAGAATCAAAGATCTGCACTGACTTAATAATATCACCTTTCTCCATGAGTAAAGAAGCCTCACGTAAACGAGCAAGAAAAGGATATCCCCCAAAATGAGAGGTTTTAACAATTTCTAATTGCTTTATCGCTTTATCAAAATGACGTGTATCCGCAAAATCAAGACTTTTTACAAATGCATCACCAATATAACCAGCTTTCTTTATTTGCTGATGATTGTAAATTTGATAAGCAACTATTATAAATATAAAAAGAATAGCTGCTCCAATAATTGAAAAACCATACCGTCTCCAAAAAGCAAGCGCCTTTTCCTGACGAAATTCTGCATTCACTTCAGCAATAAAACTATCATACGACATATATCATACCTTGAAAAAAGTTACCTTATCTGTGCTTTTATGCATAAATGGACAAAGATGGTAGTCCTAATTAACTAAAAATCTTAAAATTGCTCGTTTATTTATTTTAAATCAACATGCAGCCAAATCAATCGAATTTTTGCAACAATCTTAATCGAAAATGATGTAAATACGCTGTTTGTTCACATTACAGCTTTTATATATATTGTCCTGATTCTTATAAAAATTCACTGTTTTAATATTTATCATGATTGCCTATCATCTCAAGCGGACTTTCTCCCCATTATATAGAGAGATAATCTTTTAAAGTCTTTAACGCAATCCTTGATTGTATTGGATTACAGAATTATAATAGAAAAACCAATTCTTTAAAAAACTTGAAGAAAAAGTAATTTTCCACGAATACCTACTAAAACCAAATAGATAAATTTTTATCTGTATCAAAAATACCGAAGCGCCATGATTAAAGTGTATCCCTTCAACTTATCTTCATACGATTAACAACCTTTTGTAATTGATCCTTAAAATTTCTAAAAATATCCTATTGTAAGGGCCAAACCCACATAAGCATTGGAACAGCAATAATAACGATCAACACCGCCAATGGAGCACCCAAACGTGGATAATCACTAAAACGATATCCCCCTGGCGCCATCACGAGCATATTACTTTGATGTCCAATAGGTGTAAGAAACTCACAGCCCGCACCAATTGCAACAGCCATCAAAAAAGCTTCAGGCTTATAATGAAGGGAATGAGCAAAACTTGACGCAATTGGTGCTACCATCATCACTGTTGCTGCATTATTCAAAAATGGCGTGACCAACATAGCTGTCACCAACATAAGTGCTAAGGCACCAAATGGCGGGAAAAATATTGCCAATTGACTCAGCCACTGACCAATGAGATCCGTACATCCTGTTTTCTCTAACGCTTCACTCACTGGAATAAGAGCCGCTAGTAGTACTAATATTTGGCCATCTAATGCCTGATACAGATCACGCGCGGGCAAAACGCGAAAGATAACCATTGCAGCAGCAGCAGAAAAAAAAGAAAAAGCAACTGGAACAATATGAAAAGCTGTAAAAATAATTGCTATAAATAGAACAGCTAAAGAGATGAAACCATGTCGTAAATTTCCAAACACAATATTTCGTTTTGCTAGAGGCAAGCATTTCAATTCTCTTAATAAATTTGGAATAACTGCATCCTGTCCTTGCAAAACAATCACATCTCCAAGATGGAAAATAATATCATCAAGTCTTCCCCGCACCCTTTCATGTTGACGACTTAACGCAAGCAAATTTACATTATAGCGATCAAATAGGGAAAACTCTTTCGCACTAATACCAATAAGAGGTGAATTATGTGTGATGACTGCCTCAATAATATCAATGTCACTGTCCTTATCACCTGCAGCAATAGTTCGCCCCTTAGAAAACTCTAAACGAGCAGAGTTCATCACGCTATCTAACCCTGTATGCGACCCTTCCAGCAAAATAATATCATTTTCAGACAAAACAAAATCTGGTAATGGTGAAATAGATACTTTGTTTCTGATGATTTGAATCACCATAACGTCACCACTTGATGGCTTAACTAAATCAACAATATTTTTTCCTATAATTGGTGAATTTATTGGAATATGCACTTCTGCAACATAATTACGAATATCAATGGCATCATCAAATGATACACCTGTACGCACACGCACAGGCAAAAGCCAATAAAAAAAGACTAAATATACAACACCAGCCACCGCAATAACCGCACCAACTGGTGTAAAATCAAACATAGTAAAAGGTGTTCCTGTTAAACGTTCTTGCATCGCTGAAATAACAACATTGGGAGATGTTCCTATCTGTGTCATAAGTCCCCCCAACAAAGAACCAAAGGCCATGGGCATTAAAAAGACAGAAGGAGAAACCTGAGAACGACGTGCAAACTGAAAAGCTATCGGAAGCATAATAGCCAAAGCACCAATGTTTTTAACAAACATTGATAACACGACAACAGAAAGGACTAAAAAAGCTAATTGAAGACGCACAGATTTCACGTCTGGCCATATCCGTTGAATAATAAATTCCATTATACCAGAGCGTGATACAGCCGTACTGACAACAAACACACTCCCCACAATAATAACAATATCATTACTAAAACCGCTAAAAGCTTCCTTCGGACTGACAAGACCAAGAGCACAAGCTATTAATAACGTACAAATAGCAACAAGATCATAACGAAATCGATCCCAAATAAAAACAACCATCATGAGACCAATGATCGAAAAAGCTATTATTTGATTTTCTGTCATAGTACTCACCTCTCCCCATTAAATTATAATGAACAAAAACATATCTTTTATGTTTTAATGTTTTAAATATTCCTATAAACAGCAGCAAGATAAAAGCAGACATCGGAATATTTTAGGATAATTTAAAAGTGATAAAAGTTGATAAAGCTATATTGCAAAAAAGATGAGAATAACTCTAATATAGAGAGTAGATAATTGTTGAAACTGGTGCACGCGATATTTAAACCTTTGTCGTTGCTTAAAAGAATTTATTTTCACTCTCAATTCAAAGAGTGCTAAAAATGAAAGAAGAAAGAATGGTCAATCTTAATAGTGGGTATCAAAGTAACCTCAGATATTGGCTCACTTGCATTATTGGATTTGTTGCTATCTTGGCAATTATAATTGTTGGTGGATTTTATATCGCAAAACCCTATCTTGACAGTTTTGTAAGACAAGAAATAGTCCGTCGTGCCATAAAAGCTGAAACATCTGAAGTAAGTATTCTAGGTAAAGTCAATTTGACGAATGTGACATTACCAGTTCCAGCTGGTACATCACTTAAAATTGGTGCCATTTCTGCCCGTCCTCCTCTTTCCTTTATTCCTGGAACTTTTACATTTTATAATGTTGATTTAAAGCATAATAATATTCATGTGCAAATTCCCCAAATTTCTCTTCGGAGTGTATCCTTAAAAGAAAAAGATAGAACAATAACATCACATCTTTTACAATCAATGATGCGTATTGAGCTTTCCTCAATTATTGCTCCCAAAATACAACTTTCTATAGAAAATAAAGATAACCGTATAGAAACCGTTGAAGTCAAGAATTTGCAGCTTTCTGATTTTAAAAATGGACATATCCGTTCAGTTAGTATTAAAAATATGGATCTTAAAACAGTTACAGTAAATGGTGCCAAACAGATGCATCTTATGGCTAAAAGTGATATAATAAAAGCCCATGATATCGACATCAATTATGCCTATTCTATCATTTTTGGAAAAAACAACGCTCTCAACCAAGGTAAAACCGTTACCGGCCCCATTTCTCTGAATAATGTAAGTGTCGATGTTTTTGAAGAAGCGGAAAAAAGCAGTTCTTTCTTTCTCGGACAGTTTAAAACATCTGGTTTAAAAATGAAACCGCTTGAACAAACTCCTGAAAAATTGATCAAAGCTTACCTTAATGCAAGAAAAGAGAATAATAAAATCGCTGAAAAAATAGCACAAAATGGTCTTCTTCTAAACATACTGCTCGCCATTACCTCAGCGGATGCCAAAGTTGATAATATCACCGTTGATATACCGCAGTTGAAAGCAACACTCGAATCACTGCAATTTAAACCAAGATTGTGGAAACAACCTATCCCCAAAAAGCTTTTTCTTTCTCTCAATAACCTTTCCGTTTCACCTAAAAAAATGAATGAAAAAGACTTAGAGTTCTTCAAAAATCTGAACTTTGAGCGCTTTGACATTTCAGGAAAAATTGATATTTCTTATGATGAAAAAAAACGTATGCTCCTTCTTGATGCAATGTCTTTCAATATGAAAGACATTGGATCTGGGAACATGTCGGCTAAGGTTATTGATGTTGATGAAAAGCTTTTTTCTGGTCAGCAAAATGTAATGATTGCTGCTTCTCAAGACTTTGGCATCAATGAAATTGATATACAATATAGGGATGCAGGTTTCATTGATAAGCTTTTTTCTTATCTTGCGCAAAACCTTAATGACAGCCAACATGATCTTAAAAAGGAACTCTATGACGATTTCTATCTAATGATGACGCAGACCCCAAAAATGCTGCTAAAAAATCATGACGAAGCAGAAAAAATTTCAAAATCTTTAGGTGAATTTGCTAGAAATCCACAAACATTGATCGTTAAAATTAAAGCAAAAGATAATAAAGGGCTTACAATAGTTGATCTCGAATCTGCTCTACAAAATGATCTATCCAAGGCTTTAAACAAAGTACATCTCACTATTAAAAATGAAGCATTACCTTAAACATTTTGTGCTTTAAAGATGATGATCTTGTCTATAAATTAAGAACTTTATTCCTCTTTTTTCTTTTATATGATACAGAAGGTATCATACAGAGTCATTTATATAGAGAATGTAGAATCTAAAATTGTCGATGCTTGGAGTTGTTTATGTCTGATTTATCTTCAAATCGCCTGCCTAACCGCGCTTCTCGTGTCACCAATCAAGCGCTTTCTGCTATCGAGCGTTTTCTCCATATTGAAGCTCTTAGTGGTATTGTTCTTTTATTAGCTGCTGCTTCTGCACTTATTTTTGCCAATTCTAAATATGCTGCTTTCTATGAATCTTTTTGGCATACACCTCTTGGCTTTAATTTGGGTCATTTCACTCTTTCATGGGATTTACATTTCTGGGTTAATGATGCCCTTATGACTATTTTCTTTCTCGTCGCAGGAATGGAAATTCGACGTGAAATTCATGAAGGTGCTCTTGCCGATTTTAAACAAGCAATCTTACCAATTGTTGCTGCAATAGGGGGTGTTTGTGTTCCTGCAATTATTTACTTTATCTTCAACTTTAACGAGGGACATATACGCGGTTGGGCTGTGCCAACAGCAACAGATATTGCCTTTGCTTTAGGTATTCTTGCTCTTCTTGGAAAAAAAATTCCTTCTAATCTTCATATTATTCTTCTATCATTAGCCATTATTGATGATATTATCGCTGTTCTTATTATTGCTTTTTTCTACTCAACAAACATTGATCATAGCGGTTTAATGATCGCAGGGACAGGTATTGCTTTGGTGCTATTTTTTCAGTGGATCGGACTTGCATCAGCATGGCTTTACATTTTACCTGGTGCAATCATCTGGTGGGGTTTAATGGTAACAGGCGTTCACCCATCACTTGCTGGGGTAATCTTAGGGATGATGACTCCCGTTCTTCCTACCCGTACTCTTGTAGCGCCACTCACCATGCTCAGTAACGCTATGCAAATTCTTCAAGAAAAAAATACAAAAACAGATCTGCATCATATTTCAACCGCTTTGAAAAAAATGCGCAAAGGACAACGGGCCATGATTGCTCCAGTAACACGTGTTCAAAAAGCGTTGCATCCGTGGGTTGCATACGGTATCATGCCAATTTTTGCCTTCGCAAATGCAGGAGTAAGTTTTGCAAACTTTGATCTTTCTTCTGACAAATCATTCTTGATTGTCTTGGGTGTTTTCATTGGTCTTTTCGTTGGTAAGCCTCTTGGTATTATCACAGCCAGTTATATAGCCGTAAAATCAGGGCTATGCCGCCTACCCCCTCATATGACATGGACAGACGTTTTACTCATTGGTTTTTTAGCAGGAATTGGCTTTACAATGTCTATCTTTGTTTCAATGCTCGCTTTTAAAGATATTATTCTGCTTGATGCTGCAAAAATTGGGGTCCTTTGTGGCTCTGGTTTATCTGCTCTTATCGGTCTGGGATATGGATTTATTTATATTAAGCGCAATAAAGGAGTTTCTCATAGCTCCTGACAAACTAACTGAGAATACATTTTTATGCAAAACTTTTAAAAAGTGATTTACAAATAAAAAAATCGTAAACTATTTAAAAAATATAGGCTATACTACTCAAGACGCTTTTTTCATTGTGCATAATTCTGAATTGTACAAGAAGAAAATTAATAGTAGGCAATTTAATACAACCAATGATGGCAGAGAACTTTTAAACGACCCCTATGTACTGGGTGCTCAAGCGTATTATCTTATCCCTGGTGGAGAAGCATATAATGAAATGGTAGAAGAATATTTACAAATTAAAGGTTGTAGTGCTCAAGATGCTTTCTATTATCGAAGCTGATATTAAGTTAATAGTCCAGATATTTGAAAGAATATAGTGGAAGATTGATAGAAGAACCAATTATTCTGCCTGGATACATAAAATATAGAACCGTAACTATTCCCGGTGGGAAAGCGTACGAAGATGCACAAAAAAACAAGTTGAAGGAGTCACTCTACCTGCAGAATATTGCAAAAATGAAATATATAGAAAAAATTGAGACTCAAAATTATGTGCATAAGGAGTGATTATTAATACTAAATGTAAAAAATGGAACATATTTATACATTCAACATGAAATAACTAAGCGATAAAAAATACCAGACAAGCACAAAATAAAAAATACAAAAAACTATAGAAAATAATATTTATAAAAAGATCTTTATTTGGAATAAGTGTATTAATTATCGCACTTTGATAACGTATCTTATATTCACTTCAAATGGATGTCCCCATTCGAATGCATTACTATCAAAAAGTAATTACAAAACATGAGAATACGTTTCGCATTCATATACTGAATAAAAACAAATTGTGGGAAAAAACATTTAACGAAATTAGAATAATAAAAATGGCTATATTTCTTACAAGAAGAGTTTTACTTACAAAGAATACCATTTGAAAAACCTGTAAACATGATAAGAAAATACTTGTAATATAGTAGTTAAGGGAAGAAAGTTAACCTAAAGAACATATGGTGGTATCGAAAACTCTGAAAATCTTAATCATAATTCAAAAAAAAAGATAAATAGATATGAGAAAAAATTTAAGTAATGAAATCATAAAGCAATACGCTATAACATTATCATTAATTTTGGGCTATAGTTACATGATTTTATGAAAAGTGCTTCTGAAGAGCTATAAGCCATAAACGCAGTGGATTGTTCCTTATTCTATAAAAAGGGGGCTATCTTAAAGGCTTCTCATCCCTCTCTATAGGCTCTAAAACGTTTATAGACGGCATATTTTATATCCCTTCTTAAACAGTTTTTACCCAAACATCTTTCTCTTATAATGTATAAATAACCATTTTTAAATTCATCATGAACAAATTTAAAATGAGAGAGTTTTGCTGTATTAAATATTCTATTTAACTTAAAAATATAAATTATCCTTAACAAAAATTATTAATATATATTAAAGCGTTATGTTATTAAAAC
The DNA here is from genome assembly GCF_042193875.1 of Bartonella sp. OC68QHHN. NCBI lineage: Bacteria > Pseudomonadati > Pseudomonadota > Alphaproteobacteria > Hyphomicrobiales > Bartonellaceae > Bartonella > Bartonella sp. OC68QHHN. The sequence continues at coordinate 60,287 of NZ_JBHIME010000023.1, forward strand.
TTTGTTGAAACTAAAAAATGCTTATCTCTTATCAAGTGCATAAACAGCATGTAATGTTCTAACCGCAAGTTCAGTGTAAGCACTATCAATCAAAATAGAAATTTTAATTTCTGAAGTCGTAATTGCTTGAATGTTAATACCCTTTTCAGCCAAAGCCTTAAATGCTGTAGCGGCAACACCTGCATGGCTACGCATTCCAATACCAATCACAGATACCTTGGCAAGATCGCTTTCAAATTGGAGAACATCAAATCCAATTTCTTTGCGATTCTTCTCAAGAAGTGTAACGGCTTTTTCTACATCTGATGATGGTACAGTAAAAGTCATATCAGTTTTTGAGCCATCCTCAGAAATATTTTGCACAATCATATCAACATTAATGCATTCTTCAGCCAAGGGACCAAAAATTGCTGCCGAAATCCCTGGACGATCGGCAAGCCGACGAAGGGAAATTTGCGCTTCATCCTTAGCAAAAGCAATACCAGTAACATTTTGTTGTTCCACGATTTCATCCTCATCGCAAATAAGTGTTCCAGAAGAACTCATTGGATCCTCCATGCCTAACGCATCAGGATCCTCAAAACTTGAACGCACAAAGGTACGAACCTTATGAACCATTGCCAATTCAACAGAACGAACCTGTAAAACCTTTGCACCAAGAGAAGCCATTTCTAGCATTTCTTCAAAAGCTACTTTTGGTAAACGACGCGCCTTTGGTTCTATACGTGGATCCGTTGTATAAACACCATCCACATCTGTATAAATATCACAGCGATCAGCTTGTACAGCAGCGGCTATAGCAACAGCACTTGTATCTGATCCTCCACGCCCTAAAGTAGAAATCCGGTTATCCGGAGCTAACCCCTGAAAACCAGCAATAACGGCAACCTGACCTTCCTGAAAACACTCAATTAAAAAAGATCCATCAATATCAGTAATACGTGCACGGCCATGCGCATTGTCTGTATGAATAGGAATTTGCCAACCAAGCCATGAACGTGCATTCACCCCCATTTCTTGAAGTGTCAAAGCCAACAAACCTGAAGTAACCTGTTCACCAGAAGCAACCACAACATCATATTCACGAGCATCTCTATACATGGAGGAAGCATCACACGTCCACTGAACAAGCTCATTGGTTTTACCAGCCATCGCAGATACGACAACTGCAACCTCATTGCCTGCATCAATCTCTCTTTTGACATGCCGTGCAACATTATAAATACATTCAATGTTTGCTACAGATGTTCCACCGAATTTCATGACAATGCGCGCCATTAATAACACTCTTACCTTTACATCTCTTATCTCAAACGGTAATGAGAATTAGATGCTGTATCAACCAACCATTTTCTCGACATAGCGAATATCTATCATTTGTGCAAGTTTCATTATGATTATATTAATTTCTCTTGACTTTGTATAAAATCTACTTGACCTGATCATTAAAAATAAAAGGAAGGCAACATGATAGATGAAACACAAACAACTATTGATCAAAGTGAAATTGACCATTTTTCACGTATTGCTACAGAATGGTGGAATCCACAAGGAAAATTTCGACCTCTTCACCAATTTAACCCAACGCGCCTTGCTTACATCAGAGAAAAAATCTGTTTAGAGTTTAATCGTGACCCTTCTTCGCTTACGCCCTTTGACAATTTGAAAATTCTTGATATTGGCTGTGGAGGGGGCTTGTTATGTGAACCAATGGCACGTCTTGGCGCTATGGTTGTAGGCGTTGATGCTGCACAAACAAATATTGAAATCGCAAAAACCCATGCAGCTCAAAATGACCTTTCCATTGATTACCGCACGACAACAGCAGAAGCACTTGCCAATGAAGGAGAAAAATTTGATATTATCCTTAATATGGAAGTTGTTGAACATGTCGCTGACGTTAATCTCTTCATAGCAGCTACAGCAAAAATGTTGAAACCACAAGGGCTAATGTTTGTCTCAACACTCAATCGCACGTGGAAAGCATGGGGGCTTGCTATTGTAGGCGCTGAATATATTCTACGTTGGCTTCCTAAAGGAACACATGATTATAAAAAATTCCTAAAACCTCTAGAACTTAAAAATTTCTTATCAAAAAACGCTCTGACTGTCATTGAAGAGATAGGGATTACTTATAACCCATTAAACGACAGCTGGAATCGCTCAAAAGACATGGACGTTAACTATCTCCTTCTCGCAAAACGGTCTTAAGGATATGTAATTTACAAATATTATATGCCTTGTAATAAACAATTGAGCTTTCCCTCAGCCTCTAAAGCATAAAGATCATCACAACCGCCAACGTGATAATCACCTATAAAAATTTGGGGAAATGTATTACGTCCATTTGCGCGCTGTACCATTTCTTGGCGAAGGGATGTGGAAGCATCAATATCTGTATACTTTACACCTTTTTTATCAAGCAAATCACGTGCTTTTGTGCAATAAGGGCAGTTAGGACGTGTATAAATTATTATCTCTTTCATAGTATTATCCTCCAATATTTTTTTAATAATATTCACTTTAAATTCCTCTTAAGAAGAAGGAAAAATAGAATCTTCTTTGAGAACACGCGAAAATGTTAGCACATCAACCTGTCGTGCACCTGCATATTTTAATGCAGCAGCTGCTGCTGTAACTGTTGCACCCGTTGTAAATACATCATCAATCAGCAAAATAGAACATCCTTTGAGATATTTTTTAACCTTATGCGAAACCTTAAAAGCATTTTTTACGTTAAGTTTTCTCTCTCTCGAAGAAAGACTAACCTGCGGACGGGTATGCCGACAACGAACAAGCCAACTCGGTTTTAAAAGCTTTTTTTGTGATGCTGCAATATAACGCGCAAGCTCAGCAGATTGATTATAACGCCTCTCCCAAAAACGACGAAAATGCAATGGAATGGGAATAATAACATCACAATCATCAATAACCTCGCGTCCAGCAAATATCATCCAATTGGCCATAAATGATGCCAACTCTATATGATCACCATATTTTAAACGCGTTACTAAAGTTCGTGCAAGCCCTTTATGAACAATAGCAGAACGAACACGTGAAAAAGGATGAGAATTACGAAGTGCTTCACCACTGAGAAAACCATCTCCCATATCACAAACAAAAGGAGTCCCCATAACAGGACAATAAGGTTTCGTGATAAATTGAAGGTCTTTCCAACATTCGGGGCAAATCGTGCCATAAGTAGAAACATTTTGCTTACATCCAGGACAAATTGGTGGATAAAGCATCGCTTTCAAGCGTTCAATGAACTTACTGAGTATATCCCCGCTATTTAACGCCGCTTCTCGAAAATACAACATTATAAATTTAGGCTTCTACAAGTTTCCCTCAGAGCAAAAGTTCCTTTGTATTTCCTCAATTTATAATTTTAATTCCTTTAAAAACTCTTACCTTTTATAAATTTATTTTTCTTTCATATTATAAACTTGACAGAGCTTGCACAAATAATGAACCTTTTCAAAATATATTTTTTCATAGATCGAAAGTGTTCCACAATATGTCGCATCCTTTAATTTTTGATCATAACCGCATTGAACAATTCCGAAAACGTGCCTTTCAAAAAGCAAAAAAAGGATATGACTTTTTACTCTCTCACATGGCAGAAGATCTTTATAAACGTCTTAGCACTGTTGATCGCCTCTTTACATTAGCTCTCGATTTACACAGCCATACAGACCTTGCTGCGCAAGCTTTAATGAAATCTGGAAAAGTTTGTTCCATAGAACGTATTGAGACCGATACGCTTTATCAAAGCCATGATAAAAAATTTTATTTACGTCATCGAGAATTTCTTAATTTACCTCAAAGTTACTGTGACCTTATTGTTTCACTTCTTTCATTACAATTGACCAATGATACCCCTGGTGTTCTAAACCAGATAAAAAACACCCTTAAACCAGATGGCTTATTTCTTGCTGTTATGGTAGGAGCTGGTACATTAAGAGAATTGCGCGAAAGCCTGCTGCAAGCTGAAAGTGAAATTTATGGTGGAGCAAGCCCTAGGATCTATCCTTTTGCCGACATTCGTGATGCAGGCGCTCTTTTACAGCGTGTTGGCTTTGCTCTGCCTGTAGCAGACGTTGAAGATATCACTATACGTTATAATACAATGTTTGACCTTATGCACGATCTTAAAGCTATGGGAATGCAAAATGCACTCATCAATCGTTCACGACGCCCTGTATCCAAACGTTTTTTTCTCCGCGCAGCTGAAATCTATGCACAACGATTTAGTGATCCTGATGGACGTATTCGTGCACATTTTTCTTTCATCTGGCTCTCTGGTTGGGCTCCTCATCCCAATCAACAAAAACCCTTACAACCTGGTTCAGCGCAAATATCTCTTACAGATGTTTTACAACCCCCAAAAAAATAACCTAAATCATTTTTTAAAAATACTTTTATCTGTTGTCTGTAACATTTGACTGGTGATCGTTCCAGCTATCATTGAATCGCTCACGTTTAGAGCGGTACGTCCCATATCAATTAGCGGTTCAATAGAGATAAGTACAGCAACCAAAGTAACAGGAAGCCCCATAATTGGTAACACAATCAATGCAGCGAAAATAGCTCCTCCCCCCACACCAGCAACACCAATAGAACTTAACGTCACAACCCCAATAAGCGTAGCAATCCAAGTAGGATCAAGAGGATTAATACCCATAGATGATGCAAGCATGGTCGCAAGCATCGCTGGATAAAGACCAGCACAACCATTTTGTCCAATTGTTGCCCCAAAAGAAGCTGCAAAACTCGCAATGGATTGTGGTACACCTATCCACTGTGTTTGCGCTTCAATATTCAAAGGAATACTTGCAGCACTTGAACGACTGCTAAAAGCAAATATTAAAACTGGTAAAACCTTTTTGAAAAAACGAAAGGGGTTAACCCCAGAAATACCAAGTAATACACCATGAATTCCAAAAATTAAAATAATACCGATATAAGAAGCAATGATAAAAACCAGTAAATTTAAAATATCTGCAATACGCGATATTGCCCCTACTTTTGTCATAAGTGCAAAAATACCATAAGGTGTCAAAGCAATCACAATACGGACTAACCGCATAATCCAAGCTTGTCCCACTTGAATAAATAAAAGCGCTTTTTCTCCTTTTTCTGGCTCATCCTTCTTTAAAAGAAGAACCGATGCACCTAAAAATGACGCAAAAATAACAACACTGATAATTGACGTACGTTTAGCTCCACTCAACTCAGCAAATGGATTTTTAGGAATCATAGACAAAATCATCTTTGGTATATTCATATCTCCAAGTTTAGAAATATGACTTTCAAGAATAGCAGAAACATTTTGCCCTTCATGCACCAAACCATCGGCTGTTAATCCCAAAAAATTAACCACAAGCACACCAACCAATGCTGAAAGAGCCGTTGTAAAAAGCAATATTGAAATTGTTATTATACTCATCTTTCCAACAGCATAAACAGAATGTAAATGAGAAACTGCTGAAACGATAGAGATAAAAACCAGTGGCATAACAATCATTTGCAACAATAAGATATAACCCTCACCAACAATGTTAAACCATTCAACGGATTTCAATAGAGTGCTTTCACCCTCTCCATAAATAAACTGCAAAACACTTCCAAAAATCAAGCCAAGGATAAGCCCTACCATAACACGTAGTGAAAGACTCCATTGCATTCTCTTACTTTGAGAAACCAACAATAAAAAAATAACAAATAGAAATAAATTGACGAAAAAATTAAATGTCATTGTCTATGCTCACTTACTATTGTTATGATTGACATCAATAATCTGCATAATTCAAAATCAATGCATGATATTTAAAATTAACCTATAAAGCTTACAAGGCTTTTACAAAATCATTATTTTTTTAATTTATAGATTAAAAGAGAATTTTTTATCTACTAATAAATGTTTAAAGAAAACAAATAAAATTATTTTCCTATCCTTTCAATTTACGCTCTCATAAAATATTTAAAAAAGAGAAATATAAACAACATTCATTGCATCTTAATACTGAATAATTCCAGCATATCTTATCCTATAAATGTCTTTACCACTCTCTTTTGCTATTTGAACTGAAGTGAGCTTTCCAAGCAAGGATGAATTAACAATCGAACATTCATGATTTTTCTAGAAAATACACCAACAAGCTACTTTTGCTAATTTTATGGACTGCACTCTCAACAGCTTTGATCAGCACTTCAAATATAATTATTTTATTGAAAACACCTTTTATTCACTCTTTCTTTGCTCTCAATGAAATCTTTTTTATTTATTAATATTTAATGATGTAAATAACACATTAACTCTATATATTATAATCTCTATTTATATCTATTTACATAATATATTTCTGTTTTATATAAAAATAAATTTGAGTTATACATACATAGATCTATGGTTTTTTTCTACTGTTTTTTTAGCTTACTGAAAATATTGATATGGTAATTTTTGTATAATAGAATGCTCTTCCATATAAGCATCGTATATTGGATTATAATAATTGACTATTAAAAGAAAATTATTTTTTTTTATCCCTTTTACAAAGTGAAAAATATTATTTTCAGACCTATTCATAAGTGGGATAAGCCAAGTAAATAAAAAATTTTTGATAATAAACTTAAATATATCTCTTATGAACTATCTTTAGCACAAAGGTACAACATTAAGATTACGGAAATATCGTGATATTATTGAGTATAAAAATCACACTGCCCAAGAGATTTTTGTATTGTATTCTTTATGAGAAATGTTAAAAGCAAGGTAGGATATGCTCTCTAGAGTAAATGAGTGAATGAGCTACCACGGTGATATGCATTTTTTAAAAAGTAGGAAGTATCTTTGCTTCAAATTTAATAGGCACATTCTAAAAATAACGGTTCTACAGACTCATTCCAAATAGAATAGTAATGGGACAAAAATTTTTCAGCATCTGTTTGTCCCCTTGCCACAACCTCTTCTAAAGGATTAAGAAAATTTGTTTCATCAAAACCATTTATATCATACTGGTTGCGATTTTTTAAGCCTTTACGGGCAATAGCAAGAGCTTGACGTGCTAACTCTAAAAGTATAGTTTGGCGAAAAGGAGTTCTTAATCCTTCTTTAGGAACGCGTTGGCGCATATCTAAAACTTCTTCAAAACACCAATCTTTTGTCAAAGCCTCTGCCTCATTAAGTGCTTCCCTATCATAAAGAAGCCCAACCCAAAAAGCCGACAACGCACAAATACGCTTCCAAGAACCGCAATCAGCTCCTCTCATTTCTAAAAATCTTTTTAATCGGACTTCAGGAAATAACGTTGATAAGTGATTAATCCAATCTCCCATGTTTGGAATTGAATTTGCAACTTGTCCTTTTAATGCTCCATTCATAAACTGACGAAACGTTATATGTGTACAATCATAATAACGACCATCACGCACAACAAAATACATTGGAACATCAAGGGCCCATTCAACATAATCAGCAAAACCAAAACGCTCAGAAAATATAAAGGGAAGAACGCCTGTCCTCTGATTATCCGTATTACGCCAAATCTCAGAACGCCACGACAAAAAGCCATTTGGACGTCCTTCTGTAAAAGGTGAACTTGCAAATAATGCTGTTGCAACAGACTGTAACTTCATGGATACTTGCATTTTTCGCCGCATATCACTTTCAGATGAAAAATCAAGATTAACCTGAACTGTTGATGTGCGATACATCATATTAAGACCATTATGCCCCACTTTAGGCATATAATCAGTCATAATCTGATAACGTGATTTAGGCATTCGCGGCGTTTCAGCTAAAGTCCACTTTGGACTAGCTCCAAGACCTAGAAAACCTATACCCAATGGTTCTGCAATTTTTTTGAGAAGAGTTAAATGCTCCATCAACTCGGAATATGTATGGACTACTGATTTTAATGGTGCACCAGATAATTCAAATTGTCCCCCAGGTTCCAAAGATATGGCTCCCTGATCAACTGATCCTACGAGCCCAATAATATTCTCTTCATCTAAAATAGGTTTCCATCCTAAGGCGCTTTGCATCCTCTCTAAAAGCGCTCGGATTCCCCTCTCTCCTTCATAAGGAACAGGGTGAAAACCATCTCTATAAAACGGAAATTTTTCATGTTCTGTACCAATACGCCAATCATCTTCTTCTTTATACCCCCCTTGGAAATAGCTAACCAAGGAATCTAAGTTATAAATTTCACTTTCATCAGTTATATCAAGCGCCATAACTTATCGTATCCTATCATTGGTATCATCATCTTAAATGAATTGTTTAGAATGATTTTACAGATTTCTCAATCCATTACCCAATCCCCCACAGTAGCATTAAGAAGAGCCAAAGCAGCAACAGCGGCAGTGTCAGCGCGTAAAATACGCGGACCTAATGATATTGGAACCACAAAAGGACGTTTTTTTAAAAAGCTCCGCTCTTCTTCACTAAAGCCACCTTCCGGTCCAATAAGAATACCAGGTGTTGTAATGTCACGCTTTTTAAAAGAAGGTAATGGATTATGCGATTTATGCTCTTCATCACAAAAGAATAAAGGCTGTGTCTCATCCCACTGTACTAAAAGTTCTGCTAATGATAGAGCAGATACGCATTCAGGGAGAGATAAAATGCCACACTGTTCAGAAGCTTCAATAACATTGGCTTCCATACGCGCCATATTGATACGTGTAACCTGCGTATGATGCGTTATAACAGGCTGCAAAATCGATACCCCCATTTCAACAGCTTTCTGCACCATATAATCCAACCGCGCGTTTTTGAGTGGAGCAAAGCAATAAATAAGATTGGAATGCGTCGTTTGTAACCTTGCTTGATGGATAAGCTGAACCACAACAAATTTTTTCTTAACAATGATAAGTTTAGCAAGCCACTCACCATCCTGTCCATTAAAAAGTAAAAGTTCTGCTCCTTCTTTCATACGCAAAACATGTACAAGATAAGAAGCTTGTGCCCCCTCTATCTTTATTTCTTCATTCAAAGCCAATGTCTGTCGAATAAATAATCTTTTAAGTTTATAATTTATACGCATAAAAATTTTGCCAATGCTCACTATCGTCAACGAGAAAATGAAGAAAAATATATAGCAAAAAGAAAAAATTATATCTATAGAACTATAATATATTAAAGAATTATAGAGTTTTTTTAGCTTTATGAGATAATAATAGGAACTTATAGATCCTTAAGTGATTCTGCTTTCATAAAAGTTTAAATAATGCACCATTCATCTTTGCATTCAGTCATTAATGCATCCGTGGAGGAAAAATATGTCTGCTAAAAAAGCTACAATTATTACGATTACAACCCTCTTAGCCTTTATTTTGATTACAGTGGGAATTGGTTCCGTTGGAGCAGACGGGAAGCATACAATTACCAAAGATGGCTATGGTATTTCTTCTGGGATTCAATAAGCACTGGCCGACATCCCCCTTAAAATTTTAATGTTTTTTAGCAACTTTTATAAGATTTTCACCAATATTATGAATCTCTTGTATTGGAAAGATTTCATAAGAAGGGTGTTTATTCCTCTCTTCAGTCATTTATCTATACCAACCACACTTATGACGGAGAGAACGATTTTTACTGCTTCATCACGAACGGATTTAAAATGAGAGAATCTTTCGATAGTGGAACCTCTGATTTAAATTTAAAAGACAATTTTAAGTTGTAAAAAGACTAATTACCATTATAAGATACAATGTTATACAGATGAAAAACAATACTCAATCTGCGTCAATGTCTTTTGTAACCCAAAAATTACCACGATTTTGCCCTTTAGAGCTTAGAGAAAATGTAAAAGGCCATGCAAGGCTATTAGCAAGACATTGGACATCTTTACATAAAGTTTCTGATCTATAATTTTTACGTAGTTGTGCCTGTAATATCAATTCATTCTGCTTCCCTTGCGCAATAGCAGTTGCAACGGTTCCTTGAATAGATAAGCTCAAGTCTGCTGTATGCATTAATGACTCTGTTACCTTCATCATACCTTCAGAAAAGCTTGTCTGAATATCCCAGTGATCAAATGTTGTTGAAAAGGTATCATTCTTCATTAAAAGAAATTGTTGTTTATTTAAAAGTCTTGTCTGTAATTCATTCAAATCATACCCAAAGAGCCGACCAGAAGACATCTTCAGTGTTAATTCACCGTGCATTTTCGTAAAAATTCCTTGCCAAGAATCAGCAAGTGTTCGTACCGTTGCAGTAAAATTCGTTTTGCTTTGTATAAATGGAATAAATCCCAAGATTTCTAAAGTCTCCTGCATATCAATAGAAGCACCTGAAATATTTCCTCCAATACGCACTTTCTGTCCAGCTGACGTAATTTCAATATTACTTTGCACGGATCCACCAAAAATATTCGCATGTCCAAGATCAAAAATACCATGCCCATTTCTTACTTGTATTGCAGCAGCTAAATTTGTGAGTGAAATATTTCCTATTTTGGCTTGTGGCACAGAAAGTCGTATATCCACGCCAATACGATCAAAAATTGTCATATCAAAGAAGGCATTTTTCTTTTTACCTGAAAAAAACATTGAACCTAAGAGGCTAAGATCTAAGTTATCAAAGGCTAAAGAGCCCATGACATTTGGTACATAATCTTGAAAATCGAGTTTTAAAGCTCCCCGCGCATTGGCTTTCCCCATCGTAAATGTAATATTGTTCATTTGGATATGCATTGGCTGCGCTAAAAAATGAGATTCCCATACAATAGGTATTTTTAATTTATGTCCCCAAAACTGATTTCCACCAACCCAAGACAATGTCTGATTCCATCCAGGAGAACGCATCGATACTTTTCCGTCAAAAATATAATATTCAGATAACCGAGCTTTTCCTGTAAAAGTTATTCCCCCACGTACAGAATTGAGACTTGCCCTAATATGACTTTTGCCTCCTGCAAGAAGCAGCAATGCTTGAGAAGCATCAATTGATAACTTTGTAAATTCTCCGCGCCAACGCGCATCTGCACGTAATCGTACTTCCTGAGTCGATTCCGGCCAATCTAAAGTCGCATTTAATCCTGTTATTTTTTCTGCTATCCCCGAAAAACTATCGTGATACACAAGAACACCATTTTTAATGACAATCCGCCCAAAAGGTTGTTTGAAAAGGTCCTCTATCTCTGGATGTTCAGGATTATGTTTTAATATTTCACGCGTATTGCGTATTGCCAACCCTAATGCACCTTGTGAACGAGAAAAGCGATCAAAAAAATCTGCTATTGTTTTAACAGGCTTTTCCATAACAAATTGAGGACGTATAATCCGCGTCTCTGAAAAAGAAACATGTCCCCAAAGAAGATCGACGACAGAAAGATCAACTTCTATTGATTCAGCTTCCATTAATGGCGCAACGTCATCCATTTTTGATGTTAAAGTAACGCCAGAAAGAAATGCTTTAGGATAAGGAAAAAGATGTAACCGCGGTGGATCACGCAATTGCACATTGTACCCCGTGCATGCGCTCAAATCCTGCGCTAAACGAATACGAATCGCATCTGTAGAGATAAAATAAGGTAAAACGAGAATCCCCACTCCAAATAAAAAGATAATTGTAATAAAAATTCCGCTCAAAAATTTTATGATTCTGATGCGCACAATATCCCTCTATACTTATCCTCCTATAACAGATTAAAAACAAACTTAAATGATCATGAAAATTTTTTATAACCCTATAATTTACTATATCCACTTTGTATCTTCATTATTTTTGTTCTTTATCCAAAATTTATTCAAATAGCAATGTTGCTGCTTCTTTATAAAGCAATTATTTAAAAGTGTTCAAAACTATAAATCCACAACATTATAAAACCATTCTGACTGTTCTCATATGAATATTGCTATAAAACTCTATCGTATTATTAGAAAATGCTTTACAAAAAAACAAACAGCCTTACCGAAAGGATCTCTGAATGAATAATATTATCGACGGAAAAAAACTTGCTGAAGAGATTATTGTGAAAGTTAAGGCCGAAACAACAAAGCTCCGCCATCACTATAATATACAACCTAGTATCGCTGTTATTATCGTTGGAGATGATCCCGCAAGTCAAGTATATGTCGCCTCAAAAAATAAAAAAGCCGAAGAATGTGGGTTTCTTTCAATCAAACATGTCGTTTCCAAAGAAACGCAAGAAACAGAACTCCTTCAACTTATTGCAACATTAAATTCTGATCCCAAAATTCATGGTATTTTGGTACAGCTACCTCTCCCTGCTCATATGAATACAAATCGCATAACACAAGCTGTTGCTTTCCAAAAAGATGTTGATGGTTTTCATTATATTAATGTAGGAAAACTCGCAGCAAATGCACTTGAAGATGCGATTATTCCCTGCACACCAGCTGGTGCCATGATGATGATTGAACAACACTGTGGGCAAGATTTATCTGGACTTGATGCTGTCGTTGTTGGACGCTCTAATATTGTTGGAAAACCTATGGCTGCCCTTTTAACAGCAGCCAATGCCACTGTGACAATTGCCCATAGTCGTACCCGTGACCTTGATGATGTGTGTCGAAGCGCTGATATTCTAGTAGCAGCCGTAGGCCGCCCACAAATGATTAAAAAAGACTGGATAAAAAATGGTGCAATCGTTATTGATGTCGGTATTAATCGCGTTGCTGCACCAGAAAAAGGTGTAGGAAAAACACGTCTTGTTGGTGATGTCGATTTTGAAAACGTAAAAGAAAAAGCTGCTGCGATTACCCCTGTTCCAGGAGGCGTTGGACCAATGACAATTGCTATGCTTATGGTTAATACACTCAAAGCCGCCGCGCGATCACACAATCTGCCTATACCAAAATTCTAAGAATTGTAATAATTCCTTGTATATGGTTTCATTGTACATAATTAAGCTTGTTTATTTTTGCATTTTTCATATCATAAAAACAGATGCCCCTTGATCTGCACGATTAACGGATTGACGAAAAACATGAAAAAGTTCGCGTCCAACACCATATTCGTTTTTTGAAAGATCAGGAGGTGTGATTTTTCGCGCGTTAAATTTTGCTAAATCCTCCAAAAGAGTTAATTTACCCTCATGAGCATCAAGAAAAACAATATCACCATCCTGCAAACGTGCAATGGGGCCATTATCCACTGCTTCTGGTGTCACATGGATGGCAGCAGGAATTTTTCCTGATGCCCCTGACATACGCCCATCGGTTATCAATGCTACCTTTTGACCGCGATCTTGTAAAACGCCTAAAATGGTTGTTAATTTATGAAGCTCTGGCATACCATTGGCTTTTGGTCCTTGATAGCGAATGACAGCGATAAAATCTTTATCATACAACACTCCAGATTTAAAAGATTTTTGTAGTTCCTCTTGATCATTAAAAACAAAGACTGGTGCTTTAATCTGCCAATACTCTAATTTAACCGAGGAAACCTTTATAATAGCTGTTCCCAAATCTCCCGATAAAACACGAAGACCACCATCAGGCTGAAATGGCTTTCTCCACCCTGCTAACACCTTATGATCACCACTTTCCTTGAGAGCCGCTTCACGCACCACATGACCATCAACAGAAAGCTTTGCCTCAATTGCATAAGCATTGAGATCTTTACCAAAAACCGTAGAAACATCTTCATGTACTAAACCTGCCTCGATAAGCTCGCGAATAATAAATCCCATCCCCCCAGCAGCATAAAAATGATTGATATCCGCTAAACCGTTAGGATAAATGCGCGCTAAAAGAGGCACAACGGATGAAATTTCTGCAATATCATACCATGTCAATTTAATACCGCAAACAGCAGCCATAGCAATCAAATGAATCGTATGATTGGTAGAGCCTCCTGTTGAATTTAATCCTACAATGGCATTCACAAAAGAACGCTCATCAATGATCATACCAAGTGGACTATAATGATCACCAAGATCTGTCATTTCAAGTACACGTTTCGTAGCTTCTTTTGTTAAAGCATCACGCAACAGTGTATTCGTATTAACAAAAGAAGCTCCTGGCATATGAAGCCCCATCATCTCCAGTATCACCTGATTAGAGTTAGCGGTTCCATAAAATGTACATGTTCCTGGTCCATGATAAGAACGTGCTTCTGATGCTAGAAGTGTTTGCCGATCTATTTTATTTTCCGCGTAAAGTTGACGTATCTTCGCTTTTTCATCATTACCTTGACCACTTGTCATAGGACCAGCTGGTATAAAAATTCCTGGTAAATGACCAAATGTTAGTGCACCAATTAATAAACCTGGTACAATTTTATCACACACCCCAAGATACAATGCTGCATCAAAGACATCGTGTGATAAGCTTATAGCTGTCGCCATTGCAATTACTTCACGCGAAAAAAGGGAAAGCTCCATCCCCGCATTTCCCTGCGTAACACCATCGCACATCGCAGGAACACCACCTGCAACCTGTGCAACACCACCAACCATACGGGCCGACTCTTTAATTAAGTGAGGAAATTTTTTAAAAGGTTGATGAGCTGAAAGTAAATCGTTATATGCCGTGATAATGCCAATATTCCCAACAACATTTCCCTTCAAACGCTCTTTATCTATTGCACCACAAGCAGCAAAACCATGAGCCTGATTGGCACATCCTAAAAAACTCCGTTTGGGACGATGAGCCTGTGCTTTCGTAATACGATCTAAGTAAATTTCTCGTGTTGATCGAGAACGTTCATAAATCCTTCTTGTAACTGTGGCAATTGTCTTGGAAAGTGCCATATTCCCCTCCCCCTTTCATTGTTTCTTCCCCTCATTCATTGAGAAAGATTACGTTTTTATTCACCGTGTCTCTCATATTCTGATTCACTTATTTCATTTTCTGCAGGTGACCAATAAACCTGCACAAGATGAGGGGAATTACGTAAAATTGCCCGAATAGGCATTTCTATTTCAGATCCATCTTGACAAGCTTCTTCAAAACAATCGCGTTTCTGAAAACCTTCGAAATGGAGAATAATACAACGAGATTGCATAATAACTGGCAAAGTTAGTGAGAGTCTTGGCTCAACAGCACTCTTAGCATGAAGGGGTAAAACAAGTGCTTGTGTTCGCAGATCAAGCGCTTGCTTTAAACGATCAGCATCAGGAAAAAAAGAAGACGTATGTCCATCACCCCCCATCCCTAAAACAACAACATCAAAGGGTTTAGGCAAAGTATTAATACGACTCGCCGCTGAAAAAGCAGCAAGTTCAGCAGTAATGGCTTTATGATAAAGCCCTACAAAACGCGCTTTTTCGGCAAAATTTTGTAACAAATGACACCGTACCATATATTCATTTGAACGTTCATCGTGTGTAGGGACAAAACGTTCATCGACCAAAGTGATAATGATATTTTGCCAATCAATATCGGCTTTTGACAAATAATGAAAAAACAATTCTGGTGTTTTACCACCAGACACCGCTAAAACCGCTCTCTTGCGTTCAAGAACAGATACACTAAGCTCTGCGGCTACTCGATCTGCTAATGCCAAAGCTAAAGTCGTAGGTGTTTCAAAATCTAAACGGTCAATATTCATTCTATACATACTTATTGCTCTAAACTAAATTGTTCCATATACGCCCATCACGTTCCATGAGAATCGTCGAAGCAGATGGCCCCCACGAACCAGCGTTATAACTGTGAACAGGCTGTTCTATTGCTTCCCATCCCTCAATGATTGGATCAATCCAACGCCAAGCAGCCTCAACTTCATCACGACGCATAAACAGTGTCTGATCTCCACGAATAACATCCATTAATAAACGTTCATAAGCATCAGGATTACGTTCAGAAAATGCGGAAGCAAAACTCATGTCTAATGGAATGTTTCGAAACCGCATACCGCCATAACTTGGATCCTTAATCATCAACCATTGTTTTACACCTTCATCAGGTTGGAGACGAATAACAAGCCGATTAGAAAAAATTTTATCTAAATCCACATTGAAAATATTATGAGGAATAGGTTTAAAAACCACGACAATTTCAGACATTCTCGTGAACATGCGCTTACCTGTTCGTAAATAAAAAGGCGTATTAGCCCAACGCCAGTTATCAATCTTAACCTTAAGCGCGACAAATGTTTCACTCTTACTCACTCTTCCCAGATCATCAAAATAAGACTCTACAGATATACCATTTGATAGACCAGAAAGATACTGCCCACGTACAGTATGCTGCCCTACATTATGTACATCAAGCGGTGTTAAAGAATGTAAAATTTTAAGTTTTTCATCGCGCACAGCATTAGCACTGTTGGTAAATGGTATTTCCATCGCAACTAAACAAAGTAATTGTAGCATATGGTTTTGAACCATATCGCGTAGAGCACCAGTGCTTTCATAATATTCTGTACGCCCCTCTAATCCTAAAGATTCAGCAACGGTTATTTGAACATGATCAATATAATTGGAGTTCCATAGCGGTTCATAAAGTGTATTAACAAACCGCAATGCCATTAAATTTTGAACAGTTTCCTTTCCAAGATAATGATCAATACGAAAGATCTGCTCTTCATTAAAGGCGTTTGCAAATGCATCATTAAGTGAAACAGCTGTTTTTACATCGCAACCAATTGGTTTTTCAATGATAATCCGTGTTTGTGGTGTTACCAAATCATTTTTTCCTAACTTCATCGCGATATCAGCAAAAAGTGACGAACTAACAGCCAAATAAAAAGCTCGAATATCCGCTGAATCTTGTGACAGAAGGAGGGCTAAATCCTCCCACCCTCGATTTGAGGAAATATCAACAGAAACATAGCTTAAACGTGCAAGAAAACGATTGAGTTCTGTTGAATTGAGATCTTTTGGATGGATATGTTTTTCTAAAGAAATGCGGACAAAATTTTGATATTCTTCATGACTTAAAGAAGTGCGGGAAGCCCCAATAATACGTGTGGGCTCACTGAATTGACCAACACACTGACAATGATACAAAGCCGGCAAAAGCTTGCGCGACGCCAAATCACCATTGCCACCAAAAACAATACAATCAAAAGAAGAAACTGTAATAATTTTATACACCACGAACTTGTTTATTTTTCTATTCGATTATGAAATCCCATATCACTTATAAAAGCCTCCATCATTAAAGCAGATAGATACTAAATAAGCCATTAATTTTCTTCATTTCAAGTAATGTTTCCATTAAAAACGATCCATTAAAGAAAACCAACGCATTGCTAAAAATATAAGCGGATAACGCAAAACTCTTCCCCCCGGAAAGGATGAAATCTTTAAGTCCTGGAAATAGGAAAAACGTTCATATTTTCCAGTCAACCATTCTGCGTATAATTTTCCCATGAACGGAGCCAGCATAACGCCATGCCCTGAATAGCCGCCACAATAAGTCATCGTTGAGAAAAGTTGTCGAACATAAGGCATGCGCTCAACTGTGATGGCAACCGTTGCTCCCCAACGATGGCTTAAATTGATAGAGTGTAATTGAGGATAAATTTCAGCAATTTGCCGTTTTATACGTTCATCTAAATTTACAGGATGCTTATTATCATAACTTTCTACGCCACCAAATAAGAGACGATTATCAATGCTTTTGCGAAAATAGCGAACCATAAAACGAGAATCATCAACCGATCCTCCCCCCATGAGAATTGAACTATGCTTTGGTAAAGGCTCCGTTGCTCCGATATAAGAGCGAATAGAAACAATATTTTTTTCAATAAAACGCTCCAAACCAAGTTTATACCCATTTGTTGCGAGTAAAACATGCTCTGCTATTACACTGCCTTTTTCTGTTATCACTTTCCAATGGGCTCCCTTGCGCCTTATGGTTGTTACTTGTGACTTCTCATAAAGCTTAGCACCGGCATTTTTAGCTTTTTTTGCCAACCCAATAATCAATTTTAAGGGATTTATATGGCCGGTATCCGCATCATAAATACCACCACAATAAAAAGATGATCCAAGTCGTCTAGATGTTTCAGCCCTATCCATAAAAGTAAGAGCGTGATAGCCATAACGCTGCATCACCTCAATATGCCGTTGATAAGAGAGAAGCTCACGCCTTTTATGTGTCACAGAAAGCTGTCCTCTTATCAAATCACACGGACAATTAGGCATCGCGCATAAAGATAAAATATCTCTTTTAGCTTCTTCTGCTAAATCAAACAGAACCTTACTTCGCTCAAAACCATACTTTTTTTCTAATGTTTCTACCCATTGCCGTTGTCCTGTTCCCAGCTGCCCACCATTGCGCCCTGAAGCACCATCACCAAAACGTGATGCTTCAAATAAAACAACATCTACTCCAGCCTTGGCTAAATGATAAGCAGCCGAAAGCCCTGTAAATCCGCCTCCAACAATGACCACATCACACTGTCTGTTTTCACAAAAAGAAGGATAAGAGGGACGTTCTCTTAAAGTATCTTCATACCAAGAAACTCCTGGAGAAATTGAATTATAATCAATCATCGTCATAAAATTTAAACATTCAGCAGGAGATATTCACGCTCCCACGGACTAATTACTTCCATAAAAGTTTCAAACTCTTGTCGTTTGATTGCAGCATAAGTACTGACAAACACTTCCCCTAAAATAGCCCGTATCTCTGTATCTTGTTCAAACAAATTGACTGCCTCAATGAGTCCACGCGGTAACTCAATATTATCAGCGTTTACATTATTTGTCGCTGGCTCATCCGGCTCAATTTTTTGTTGCAAACCAATAAGACCACACGCTAAAGAAGCTGCAAGGGCTAAATAAGGATTCGCATCTGATGAAGGAAGTCTATTCTCAACACGCCGCGCTTGAGGAGCAGAACGCGGAACTCGAAAAGCTGTAGTACGATTATCATATCCCCATCGCAAATTAACAGGAGCCGAATTATCAGGGACAAGACGTCGATAAGAATTCACATAAGGCGCAAGCATCACAAGTACCCCTGGCATATGTTTTTGCAATCCACCAATAAAATGGCGAAAACAGATACTTTCTTCACCATTTTCCTGTGTAAAAATATTCATACCGGTTTTCTTATCAACAACCGATTGGTGAATATGCATAGCAGAACCCGGCTGCCCTTGAATGGGTTTTGCCATAAAAGTTGCATACATATTATGTTTTAGTGCTGCTTCACGAATTGTTCGTTTAAACATAAAAACTTGATCCGCTAATTCAATAGGATCACCATGACGTAAATTAATTTCAAACTGACCTGCTCCTTCTTCATGAATGAGGGTATCAATTTCCAATCCTTGTGCCTCTGAAAATTGATAAATATCATCAATCAAATCATCAAATTCATTAACACCAGCAATGGAATACCCCTGTCCACCACCAATTGAACGCCCAGAACGACCAACCGGTGGAACTAATGGATAATCAGGATCGGGATTTTTTTGTACCAAATAAAACTCAATTTCTGGTGAAACAACAGGGCTTAAACCCATTTTTGTATAAAAATGAACCACCGTTCGTAAAACATTGCGTGGTGTGTAATCCACAACCTGACCATTTTGATATACAAGATCACAAATCACCTGTGCTGTAGGAGCATCTTCCCATGGAACAATGCTTAACGTAGAAAGATCAGGCTCAAGGCGTAAATCACCATCTGCTTTAGGATATTCAAAACCATGACCATCTTCAGGATAATCCCCTGAAATTGTTGCCATAAAAACTGCTGAAGGCAATGCCAATGATGTTTCCGATGTAAATTTTTTAGAAAGCATCATCTTGCCCCGTGGTACCCCAGCTTGATCAGGCGTAATACATTCAATATCCTCTACCTTACGGAAAAAAAGCCATTGCGAAACTTGTTCCCAATTGTGCACACCCCGTAAACTTTTGAGAAAACGAGAGACAGGTTTAAAATTCTTACTTTTCGTTTGTTTACCATTTTTTACAGCCATAACATACCAACTTTAAAAACAACCAAGCCCTATTCTTATTGTATCAGCCCCTGCATAAACGACACGAAAAAAATTTATCAACTGATATTTTTAAAGAATACGACAAGATTCATCAAGGTAAAAGAACCTTACGCTCAACAAGCTATCCTATCAACTATAGTGAAAAAATTGATATTGCACGCAATACATCGGTGCAAACCTTCTCCTTATATAAAACAGCGAGAAATACCATAGTGGACGGAACCTAATTCCGATTCAAATAATCACACATAAGTAAACATTATGTAAGTCATAGGCAAGTCCCTATTCAACTGTATCTTCACTCTCAAACCTCCTCGTCTTTTATTAACTGTTTATCAGTATAAAGCCAGGACAAATTAAGCGGGATAACTAAACATATACAAAGCAAGGCGAAACAAAAAGCTGCTTTTATACAAACATTATTCGCCAACCAACCAATCAGTATAAGCGCTAAAATACCAAAAATACGTGCAAGAAAACTAACAATGGATAAAACCGTATTCGCATTCTTTTGTTGAATATGTTTTAAAAATTCTGATTCAAACTGCGTCACAGGGACAGAAAAAACTGTGAAATACGCTGAATAAAATAATGGGAGACCAACTGTTTGCAACGAGAAGCAGAGCAAGCATAACAACAGCACTCGGGACTAGTGAGCACAAAGTTATCGCCATAGAAGCATATTTTTGCATAAGATATTTAATTACAAAGCGATTAAATAAGTATTTTACGAAACTATAAGACACAAAGCACAGACCAAGAATAAGAATTTTATCTTTCCTGTTGCATTGTCTAATGTTCCTGTTTTTCCCAAAATAAAAGGTTGCCAAAAATGAAATATTGGCTGCAATGCAGCAACAATAAAACCACATATCAATATAACCCGATTTTTTAGGTAACTAAATAAGTAAAAGCTTCTGTTGCATGCAACAAAGAACCCGAGTCTATTGGCTGACTACCACAAACGGATGCAGTACCTATCCCCGTCACCCTACTAAACCAGAATACAAGCACGAGAAACCCGAAAGAACAAATAGCTATGCTAAACACAATTTGCAATAAAGCTAACTGTGTTATATTAACGCCCATAAACAACAAAAAAGGCATAGAAAGAACCTGTAATCAGCCGAACCCCGCTCATTGCCGCACAACCATAGAGCAACTTTTTAACTTCATAATCTATCGTAATTGCCTATCACAAAATTTATGGCGTAGACTTTCATTGGCTTCTCACTGGAGAAGGCGAAATGTTTACAGACATGGAAAAGGCGAAAGCAGCTGGTTTTAAACCACAAACTATCCCTGCTGGACTCATGAAAAAACTCGGTCGCGTAGCTTATACAACCTATCGCGATGCAAATATAAAACTCTCCCCTGAAGATATAGCGGAACTCGCGGCGGAACTTTATAGAAAACTGCAAGAGCTTGTTCAAGACATCAACGACACGGAAGAAGTAGAACTTACTTTTCCTCTTTTAAAACTGCATTTAAAGCGTCAAATAGAGGCTGAAAATGCACATCCCAAAACTACATAAGATACAGCTTAATGCCTCTTTAATATGAAAAATCGATATGCAAATCTTTTTACATTAAAAAAATAATATAACTACTTGATTAATAATTATATATTGCCTCTAAAAATAGATAATCATCAATAGGTGAAAATCTTTTTTGCTTTTTTGGTTATTTTTGGCTGATTTTGGAGTGAACTTCACAATTTATCGATTTTTTTTCACAGGGTTTTCAAAAACCTTTCAAAGCCCTCTCTCATTTTTACCATGAAAACGCACTTTTTTCTGATTTTCGCTCTTTTTTACAATTTTAGGTGTTAAAATCCATTTTGACAAAACGCGCATTTAATGCTAAATTTTATACATAAAAACAACAAATTACCACCTATTCCTACCTAATCCCACCTTTTCCCACTTAGTACAAAACCTAGTGTCAAACTACACCCCAATAGCTTATTGTTACAACAATTGTTGACCAAAACGTATTAAGCAAGCCCACAGGTATGCCATTGAACATAGCTCCTAAAATACCAAAAGCAAAAGATAATGACATACCAAGAGATAGTAATTGCTTCATCACAACAAACATTGTAAAATATCTTTCCATATTGAAGGGTGTATTAAGCTCGGATCTTTTAAACAAAACGCATTGATTTTTTCCGTAAAGTCTTTCCATCGCAAGTCTTACGTAAAGGATGCATAATGAGAGCGCATTAAACTAAGAGGAGATACCCAGTTCTTAAAGGAGAAGCGCAATGCGGCTTTATTCTTTTTTTGGATTTCATGCCATGCATTTTTTTGTACAATATTATGCCCCCAAGCAGCTACAGTCGTTGATCCAATATCCTTAGCAAGCGTTTGTTCGTCTTGCACATCCATTTTCAATATTTTCAATAAAATTTTTTGGTACGGTTGGTGGGATTTGAACCTACGACCTCTGGTGCCACAAACCAGCGCTCTAACCAACTGAGCTACAACCGCATAAAAAGCAAATGTATCATAACTATTCACGATTTCGTAAACATTTATTCTTTGCTTATGTGACATAAGGAAGATCAACAAAGTTTGCAAGCCCCTTTAAAAAAATCTCGCAATTTTTTGTGAAGAAAAAAGCATTTTTTACAAAGGAAATTTTGCCCAATGCTCAAGACTATGATCACGATAGCCTTTTATGTGATCAACACCGTCTTGTTGCATCATCTGCAAAATCTCTTGCAGAATAGTTATGGCAAGATTTGGACCTTCATAAACCATCCCACTATATAATTGAATTAAATCTGCACCAGCTTTTACTTTTTCCAAAGCGGTTTGTGCGTCCTTTACACCGCCAACGCCAATAATTGCAATTTCCTTCCCTAATTTTTGACGCATTTTTGCAAGCATAATAGTAGAACGCTCAAAAAGTGGACGTCCAGAAAGCCCACCCTCTTCATTACTGAGGTGACTATTGCTAAGACCTTGGCGTGAAAGAGTTGTATTAGAAACAATCAGTCCATTAAAATCAGAAAGTTTTATTTCTTCAGCAACATCATCTAATTCTTTCTCTGATAAATCGGGAGCAATTTTTAAAAAAATGGGAATGGAGAATCCATGCTTGTTCTCTTGCTCATTTCGCGCTTGCGAAATTGCACTCAACAAAAGATGCAAACTGTCACGAGCCTGTAAATCACGTAAACCTGGTGTATTAGGAGAAGAAATATTAACCGTAAAATAATCAGCAATATCATAAAAATGAGCAATACCAACAGTATAATCATCAATCTTATCGACCGTATCCTTATTAGCTCCAATGTTAACTCCTACAACACCAGTTTTTTTACACGCACGCAATCTGTTGTAAACAACTTGATGTCCGTCATTATTAAAGCCCATTCTATTAATAATCGCTTCATCTTCTTTTAAACGAAAAAGCCGTGGTTTAGGATTTCCAATCTGAGGCTTTGGTGTCACTGTCCCAATTTCAGTAAAACCAAATCCTAAACGAAAAATACCATCCACAGCCTCTGCATTTTTATCAAACCCCGCTGCGAGACCAATAAAATTTTCAAACTCAAGACCCGCAACAGTTACACACAAACGTTTATCGATAACCTTTTGATAGCCATTTAATCCACTTTTCAGCCCGAGAATCGCTAAACAGTGTGCTTGCTCTGGATCCAACATAAATAAGGCAGAACGGCCAATACAACGAAAAAAACTCATCAATCCTTCTCCACAACATAAAAATGATCCATCGCACCTTACCTATATCTTTTAACACAAAAGATAGCCAATCAAAGAGAGCATATTATCCAAATAATATTCCCCCTCTAGAAGGAAATTCATCACATAATAGCCATACATGTTTATATTGATGTATACTGTATAAAAAACTTTTTATTCTTAAACAACGTTTCTCTTTTTCGACATTTTTCAAAGATTAAAATGTAAATCATAATCTTATAAAATGCAGTATGAATTGAAACATCAATGGCTCTTCACCATAACATGGTTTTGTGACGTCTCATGCAGGCAAGCTCGAATTCTCTTAGAAATGCACGCAAATTACCCCTATTCCCAAAGTTCCTTTGTATAATATTGTTTCCAATAAAAACAGAACTTGCTCTATAAAGCTATTTTTTTCCTAGCATTTATAGAATACATGGTTCATAAAATCATCTAAATTCATACTATTGTTGCGCCATTTATTAGCAACAGGGTATTCAATCATTTGTACTCTGTTGATGAAATTTTGAAGAATCTGCGTTTTTTCTTTGCCATTTCTGATGCGCTAAATACAATTTAGCATCTATAAGTGCTCTGTCTAACATATAGTTTAAGTAATGACAGTTGATCATTGAACTCACACCTATCATACCAACGACTTCCAAACCAAAATGATCTTGCAAACCCTAGAGCACTGCTATTTATAAACCGATACAATCTTCCAGCAAATGAAATGTATTTCTTCCATCGAAATTATTGCTTTTTAGCTCATGTAACCCAGTACAAATAGCTTTTAGATAAGCCATAATGCCCTCCTAATTGTTATTATCGCTTACTGAATTAAGAGGAATTAAACTATAAGTTTTGCTCCTGCCTCATCTATCTATTTCTTCCATCAGTGCTGAAATATATTTTTTATTACTAAATTCTCTTTTTATGACAATATGTTATGCCAATATACGTACTTCATTTGAGAAGCTTCCTGATAGCTCAACTTTCAACGCTGCTCATTTGGTAGTATTTTGTAAAAATTTCTCTTTTTAATGTTATCATAAAAATTTTGAGGCAATTATATAAATTAAGCTACAGTTTTCTACTTTCTATTGAAAAAAGCAGATATAGTTTTTATCAAAAAAGCTCTTTTCTAGGAAATATTCTATGTAAATTCAAATAGAGCCCTAAAGCTCTTTATTAAACCTGATAAAGTTCTTTGAAAATAAGTTTAATATTGTAATATAATCCTAAAAATAAAATCTGCCCTTTCCTTTTTCATCAAAAGCGGTAAGTAAATTACCGTATATCGCTTACATAAAGGGGAAAACGCAATGCTTAAAGAATTCAAAGAATTTGCCCTAAAAGGTAATATGATTGATCTTGCTATCGGTGTGATTATAGGAGGTGCTTTTGGTAGCTTGGTCAACTCAATTGTCAACGATATTTTTATGCCAATCATTGGGCTGATTACAGGTGGAATTGATTTTTCTAATATGTTTATTCAACTTGCTGGCGAAAAACAAGCAACATTAAGTGCCGCCAAAGCAGCTGGAGCAACCATTAGCTATGGACACTTTATTACTTTACTTATCAATTTTCTCATTATTGCTTGGGTTCTTTTTTTATTCGTTAAAGCTATGAATAAAATCCGTAGAAAAGAAGAAGAAAGCCCCCAAAAAACGTCTTCCGAAGAACAGCTTTTGATAGAAATTAGAGATCTTTTGGCTAAGAAAAAATAATTTTATGCGAGATTTACATCATGGAACACGAGGAAAAAACATTTCCACAGTTGTTCCATGATTGGGTTTTGAGAATAATAAAAATTGTCCCCCACTTTCTTCCACCATTGCTTTACACATTGGGAGGCCTAAACCTGTTCCTATAAAAGCGCTATCACCAGATCGGCCATCTTTGCGCTCTACTTGACCATAAGGTTGCAGTGCCTGTATAATCTCTTCTTCGTTCATCCCTATACCATTATCACTCACTGAAATTTTTACACGTTCTTTTCTATAAGAAACGTGAACAATAATCTGTCCACCCAAAGGTGTAAAACGAATAGCATTGGAAAGAAGATTCCATATAATCTGGCGAAACACTTGTTGTGATACAGGAATAAATGGAACATGAGGTGGAGCAACAATGCGCATGATAATGCCGTTCTGATTGGCTTGAGTTTCAAGAAAAGCTATCGTCGCACGTAAACAAGATATCACATCAAATGTTTCAGAAATAAGAGAAGAATCAATCTGGTTATTGGAACCAGAATAATTTATCTTCGAGCACTCTAGTAATTGATTAATCAGCAATAATATATGTTTTCCAGAGGAAATAATATCGCGTAAATATCCATGATAGCGCTCATTTTCTATCGAACCAAAACGGCCTTCTTTCATAATTTCTGCAAAACCAATAAGAGCATTTAAAGGTGTTCGTATTTCATGAACCACCCCAACGATTTTATCCTCTTCTGCTTTTTTTTCTCCTGATGGAATTGTTTGTGTCCTATCACGCAACATAACAGCATAATTGCCTTGCTGTGCCAAAAATACAATCGTTATCAAAACGGTTATATTTTTATGATTTTTCGTCATTAAATCAGCTGTTTCTCTGCGATTTAAAACCTGATTTTTCCCTTCCCTACGGATTGATTTAAAATATTTTTCAACAAAAAGTCGGCTTTGCAAAGTAAATAATGAAGAGAGTGGCTGTCCTCGTAGTTCATTTATTTCATAACCCATTAATGCTAAGGCTGCCCTACTTGCTGATTCAATAAAGCCCTCTTCATCCAACCATAAAACACCATCTGTTGCTGTATCCAACAATGATAAAACTGCAGCGGGCTCTTTTACGAGAGCTTGTTCTATAGCATTTACCGGCAATGTTTGTGCATATGGTAACTGAATAGCTGTTTCTTCAACTAAATTTTCTTCTTTTACCGATGAATTCAATTCATCACGCAATTGCTCTGCAATTTCATGAAAAGCTGAACGTTCTATCTCCGTAAGACATGGCATTTCTGTTTCCAGCTTTTCATCTCTTTTTTCTTGGACTTTTTTTCGTATTTTTAAAACACCAAAGCCACGAAATCCCTTAAGTTGCTTTTTAACATCAAAAATTGGCAAAGCCGACAATTCAACATCAAGCCATTGTAAGCAACCATCAACAGGCCATTGAACAATCTCTTTACTCCAAGGCATAGCCGCTTCAATAAAATGACTGAGAACCAGATATCGATCATCATTAAATTGATGAGCAAGCTCATGAAAACTACATCCTAAAACAGAGGAAGAGAGAGGACCAACAACTTCAGCTAGCTCTTTTGAGACTTCACAGAATAAACCATTGTGATCGATTTCCCACGTAAAAGGCCGCGGCAAAAGCTCTGGTGTGAAACGAAAAGCTTCTTGCTGACATTTTAATTCATTTGTATTTAACTTCAACTCATCTGCTTTTAATGGCATAATTAAAACTAAAAAGTGCTGGATTTACTCTCAAATGAATAATGGTAATTTGTTTACAATTACCTGTTCTGGTTAAAATAACTTGATACCTTATATCAATTGTCTGTAACAAAATTTTGACTGTATCATCAACAAAACAAGAATAAAAAGAATCCTCCAACTCCTGTTGTTTATTCGCCCATTATTGTAACAAATCTTGTTACAATAATGGTAACATCTCCCTCACATAAATAGTACTCAAAAAGAATACACTTATTTTACGCATTCACGTGCCTGTTTTAAAAAGATATCTCCTAAGGTTCCCAAGCTTATTTTACAACGGCACCTGTAAATGGTGCAATGTAAAAAGGTCCCCACAACAAATATCAAGGCATTGTACATTACATTTTTATGCTTATAAAAGAGCTGGTTAGAACCATCATGATACTCATTTCAGCCCCTAATGTTACCAATAATTCTTGGCATTTGAAGGCGTTCATACGCGGCATTTTTATTTCTTTTTTAATTTTTTTACCCCTACATTATTATGATACGCAAAAAAATAGCTTTAGTTGTTTCAACAGAAACAAATTTGAAATGAAAAAATCATACGATATTTGAAACTTTTATTCAATATTTATAATGATAAATTATCATTATAAATCAATAAATTGCATTATAAAAATAGAAATAAAAATTTCTTTCTCAAATAAAGTTTCTCGTAAGAACACCTTTCTTGTGCCAATAATATCAAATGATAGAAAATTTAGCATAGCGCTTTAAAGCACCTAATACAACAGAACTTGCATATTGGATACTTTTCTTATGATGCTCTCCATAATCCCCAAAAAGACCTTTCTTTCATCAGAACCGCTATAGAAGAGAAAACAAAAATCATCTGTTCTCATATAAAGATTTGTTTAATTTCTTTACATTTCAGATCATCTAGAAATGTTAAAATATCTCCCCTTTTGGTATCAGGTTGTTTACCTCATCAGCAGTCAAAAGATCGCTTTTGCTTTGCTACTCTCCACTCAATTCTTTAATATAATTATAAAAATAAATACATGGGCACATCTTCTTTGAAACATAAAACAAGCATTCGCTATTTAAATAATGACTGTCAAACATTTTAAAAATCGCATATTAAAATGTGCTTTTTTATTTCCCTGTATTGAGTAAAATTTCACGTTTTCCGACATGATTAGCGGCTCCAACAATACCTTTTTCTTCCATCCGCTCAACAAGAGAAGCTGCTTTATTATAGCCGATTGAAAGTCGGCGCTGAATATAAGACGTTGAACATTTTTTATCACGCATAACAATCTTTACAGCTTGATTATAAAGCTCCTCCCCTTCTTCATCAAAATTTTCTTCCTCAGACACTTCAACCATTGAATCAGCAGAAGCATCCTCTTTGTTATCGTCTTCATTATCCGTGACGGTTGCTAAATAATCAGGTTTTCCTTGCAGTTTAAGATATGCAACAATGGATTCAACTTCTTCATCAGAGACAAAAGGTCCATGAACGCGTACAATACGCCCCCCACCTGCCATATGAAGCATATCTCCTTGACCTAAAAGCGTTTCAGCACCTTGTTCACCTAAGATCGTTCGACTGTCAATTTTTGATGTCACTTGAAAAGAAATGCGGGTAGGAAAGTTCGCTTTAATTGTCCCTGTGATAACATCAACAGAAGGACGCTGCGTTGCCATAATAAGATGAATACCGGCCGCACGCGCCATTTGTGCTAAGCGCTGAATGGCATTCTCTATTTCTTTCCCTGCCACCATCATGAGATCAGCCATCTCATCAACAATCACAACAATATAAGGAAGCTGCGTAAGATCCATGGCTTCTTCATGATAAAGCATTTCTCCTGTTTCTTTATCAAAACCCGACTGTACAGTACACATGATCGTTTCACCTTTTTGAGCCGCAAGTGCAACGCGTGCATTAAAACCATCAATATTACGTACACCTAACTTAGCCATTTTGCGATAACGCTCTTCCATTTCACGAACCGCCCATTTTAAAGCTGTTACCGCTTTTTTAGGATCTGTTACAACAGGTGTTAAAAGATGTGGAATGCCATCATAAACAGAGAGCTCTAGCATTTTAGGATCAACCATGATCAAACGACACTGTTTTGGTGTCATACGATAAAGAATTGACAAAATCATTGTATTAATTGCTACAGACTTTCCTGATCCTGTTGTTCCTGCAACCAATAAATGAGGCATTTTTGCTAATTCTACAATGACCGGCTCACCACTAATCCCTTTCCCCAAAGCAAGAGCAAGTTTAAATTCACTTTCACGAAAAGAACGTGATTGAATTAATTCCCGTAAATAAACGGTTTCACGAACTGCATTGGGTAACTCAATCCCAATAACATTCCGTCCAGGAATGACAGCAACGCGTGTAGAAATAGCAGACATAGAACGTGCAATATCATCAGAAAGATTAATAACGCGCGATGACTTTACACCCGCAGCAGGCTC
Organism: Bartonella sp. OC68QHHN; assembly: GCF_042193875.1. Lineage (NCBI taxonomy): Bacteria > Pseudomonadati > Pseudomonadota > Alphaproteobacteria > Hyphomicrobiales > Bartonellaceae > Bartonella > Bartonella sp. OC68QHHN. The sequence continues at coordinate 89,827 of NZ_JBHIME010000023.1, forward strand.
AAATTCATACATTGTAACCACTGGCCCTGGATGTACGTGGATAACTTCACCCTTAATGCCAAAATCTTCCAAAACACTTTCCAAAAGCCCAGCACCGCGTTCCAATGTTTCCTGAGGAATCATCGTACCTTCATGAAAAACAGGTTCCTGTAATAAATTGATCGGAGGAAACTCATAAACATCACTGCCAATAGATTGAATATTTTGCATAAAAGCAGAATCATAATTGCTTAACGGCACGCGAGTAGATTGCAATATTTTCGTTTTACCGTTTGCTTGCAACACAGACAAATCTTTTGAAGATGGTGTGACATTCTTTGTTATGCAATCGACAATATTATTGGTTTTTTTCGTCTCTGTACTAGACTCAGAATCGCTTAGTGCCTCAGTATCGTTTAACACCTTTGCATTACTTAACGTATGAGCGGAATCTTCAACAGAAAGCTTAGAATGAAACTCTTTAGTAATATCATTATTCGTATGCATTAAATCAGAAATTTGCTCAACGCCTCGTATCCTTTCCGCTGAAGATTCTGATGTAATTGAATCATAGAGTTGCGGAAAGCGGTATTCAAGAACACGGTAAAGAGCAGTTATTGACTCATCAAAGGCAGAAGGGATAACGGATGTAATTTCATTTGTCGTGTCAATCGATGTTTCATCCTCTTTTGAAGTTTGAGTATCCATATGTTCAAATATCAAAGATACGCATTCAAAAAATGCATCATCGGAAAGATGCCAAGAAGGTTTCATTTTTTGTAGCACATTTTCTACTTGCAGTTTATGCTCTTGTTTATCCTCCTCAAGTGGAATATTTTCTAACGGCATACGAGTAGCTTGTCGTGACAACTGCTTCAAAACTGTTGAATGACAAACCGACGTTTTATTTTCTATTGATTGAGGATTAATGACTTTTTTTGTCGATGGAACGTTTGTTGTTTTCTTATTACAATGTACGATATCTGTAATTTTTTTTTGATCTTGCTTCGTAAAAATTTTAAACTGTTTTGCAAAAACTGGATCTGTTTCTATACGACGACGCAAAATCTCGACTTCTGGAGTTCGCGTGAAACGGACATTCTTTCCGAGGGTAAATGCCTTTTTCCATACTTCCGGATAAGGAAATATCTCAGTAATCTTAATAGATAAATCTTCTCTTGATGCAGCTTTCGTACCATCATCAGAAAAAGAAGACGTAGAAATAGATTTTGTTTTCGAATTATGCATGGCACCCAACAAATTTATAGCAATGAGAAAAATAACCTTTTCAAAAAGAATTCATAGAAACTATCATACGAAGGTTAATAACCTTTTGCTGATGGTTACTTTTTAATGAAAAAAAATAATGCCATAATGCATAATTCATAATCTCCCTTCTGCATATTTACGATATAAATTGTCTAGTTTATGGTATCATAGAGCTCGTATTTCATTTATTTTGAAGAAAACTTCATGATAAAAAAGCTTCAAAAATTCTCTATACCTCTCTTTCTCTTCCATTTCATAAAAGTAATTAGTCCAATAATACAAATGGGTATATAAGCATTGCTCTATTGAATTCTTTATGCTCCATTATCATAATACAATCTAATTTCTCGCGTTTTTATAAGATTACCCTTGTTATCCTCGTTTAAAACGGCTTAGACTAAAATAATCATAATTAAATAAACACAAATAGAAAAAAGGGAGTGAATTATGTTTAATAAACGGAAATTTTATATCAATGGTCTATGGGATGACCCAAGCACTCCTCACGATTTTGACGTCATTAATCCATCCACAGAAGAGGCTTGTGCTATCATTAGCCTTGGAAGTACAAAAGATGCCGATAAAGCAATTAACGCGGCTAAAGAAGCGTTTCAAAAATGGAAAACAACGTCACCAAGTGAACGTCTTGGGTTCGTCGAAAAAATTCTAAATATCTATGAAAAACGTTCTAAAGACATGGCAAAAACCATTTCAATGGAAATGGGAGCACCAATTGATATGGCACTTAATGCGCAAACCGCAACTGGCAGTTCCCACATTCGCAATTTTATCGAAGCTTATAAAGAATTTTCATTCCAAGAAACTTTAATAAAGGGAAATGAGCAAGCAATTCTTCACTACGATCCTATCGGCGTCGTAGGATTAATTACGCCATGGAATTGGCCTATGAATCAAGTAACTCTTAAAGTTATCCCTGCTCTCTTGGCTGGCTGTACCATGGTATTAAAGCCCTCTGAAATTGCGCCTCTTTCTTCTATGCTTTTTGCTGAATTTTTAGATGAAGCCGCACTCCCTGCCGGTGTTTTTAATTTAATCAATGGTGATGGTGCAACTGTCGGCTCTTATCTCTCAGCACATCCAGATCTAGAAATGATTAGCTTTACTGGTTCAACTAGAGCAGGAAAAGATATTTCTAAAAATGCTAGCGCTACTTTAAAAAGAGTCTGTCTGGAACTTGGGGGAAAAGGAGCGAATATTATCTTTGCTGATGCCGACTCAGATGCTATTCAACGTGGTGTGCGACATTGCTTTTATAATAGTGGACAAAGCTGTAATGCACCGACTCGTATGCTTGTGGAACAGAGCATCTATGACAAAGCCATAAAAATAGCCAAAGATATTGCAGAAACAACAAAAGTAGGACCAAATTGCCAAGAAGGAAATCATATTGGTCCCGTCGTTTCAAAAAAACAATATGATAAAATTCAAGATCTTATCCAATCGGGAATTGATGATGGTGCAACTCTTGTTGCAGGTGGAACTGGTTTACCAAGAGGAATTGAACGCGGTTATTATGTCCGTCCAACAGTCTTTGCTGATGTAAAACCTCATATGCGTATTTTCAAAGAAGAAATCTTTGGTCCAGTTCTCTCGATTCTTGCTTTTAATACAGAAGAAGAAGCTGTAGCTTTAACGAATGACACTGAGTATGGTCTTACAAACTATATTCAATCGCAAGATCGCAATAAATGTCGTCGTATTGCGGCACAGGTACGCTCTGGTATGGTAGAAGTTAACGGACATGGATTACCCAGTGGAAGCTATTTTGGAGGTGTAAAATTTTCTGGACGCGCCCGTGAAGGGGGACATTGGGGAATTAAAGAATTTCTCGATAGTAAAGCAATTTCGTACTGGTAAAATCTTATTAAAAACTTAATAGGAATCGTATGGTAATCCAAAAAATAACGGATGAAGGTGCTCTTGGGCAACGTCTTGATCAGTGGCTAGCAAAACAATATCATAATGTGTTCTCACGTTCGCGTTTGCAAACCCTCATCCGTGAAGGCTATCTTAAAATTGATGGTCAATTCATAAAGGAACCAAAAACAAAATTAAGACCTAAGCAAATAATTGAATTGACAATGCCTGACCTTCGTGATGCAGAACCTAGTGCTGAAGCTATTGCATTGGACATCCTTTTTGAAGATGATCATATCATTGTTATTAATAAACCAGCAGGTCTTGTTGTTCATCCTGGTAATGGGAATTGGACAGGTACGTTGGTTAATGCCCTTATTTATCACTGCGGTAATAGTTTATCTGGTATAGGTGGTGTTAAACGCCCTGGCATTGTTCATCGTCTCGATAAAAACACAAGTGGTGTTATGGTTGTTGCAAAAAATGATTTGGCTCATAAAAGTCTTAGTGCTCAATTCTCTGATCATGGACGTACCTGTGCATTAGACCGACGCTATCATGCCTTGATTTGGGGGACACCTCACCGCAATGTTTGGACAATTGATGCATCACTTGGCCGTTCGCCCCATAACCGAACAAAGCAAGCTGTTATTCATAACCAAAACCCTTATGCTCGCCATGCTGTTACACATTTTTCTTTGCTAGAAAAATATGGCTCTCATGCAGACTCAACATCTTTTGCTAGCCTTCTGGAATGTCGCTTGGAAACTGGACGCACCCATCAAATCCGTGTTCATATGGCTTATATTGGGCATCCACTCATAGGCGATACAGTTTATGGGAACGCTTTTAAAACAAAATTAAACACATTCAACCCCACTATTAAAAATGCAATCGATCAATTCAACCGACAGGCACTCCATGCCACAAGTCTCACTTTTGAACATCCTTCTACCGGTAAAGTTATGTCGTTTTCTGTATCACTACCTCAAGATATGGCTAAACTTATTAAGCATTTTAAAAAAATGAATTGAAACTTTTCTCCTTCTCAAGATTTCACAATAAAATATCTTTTTTTGAACAAAATTGAAAAATATGCTAAAGTGAATGTGCACGGATATTACTATCTGAAACATGGAATTTGCCTTATCAGGGAATTCAGACAAAAGGAGGGTGCTATTATGGCCCATATGAATTTGTTATCAGTAACCACAGGCGATAGCGGATTAAACCGTTATTTGGAAGAAGTGCGTCGTTTTCCTATGCTTGATCCAAAAGAAGAATATATGTTAGCTCAACGTTACCGTGAGCATAATGATTTAAAAGCAGCGCATAGGCTGGTAACCAGTCATTTGCGTCTCGTAGCTAAAATCGCGATGGGGTATCGCGGCTATGGACTTCCCATTGGGGAAGTCATTTCAGAAGGCAATGTTGGACTCATGCAGGCTGTTAAGCGCTTTGAGCCCGAACGAGGTTTTCGTCTTGCAACCTATGCAATATGGTGGATTAAAGCATCAATCCAAGAATATGTATTGCGGTCTTGGAGTTTGGTGAAGATGGGGACAACAGCTAATCAAAAGCGCTTGTTTTTTAACCTTCGTAAATTAAAAAGTAAACTTCAAGCACTTGATAGCGGTGATCTCAATGCAGAACAAGTAAAAGAAATTGCAACCCAGTTGAATGTCTCAGAGGATGAAGTTGTATCAATGAATCGCCGACTTGGTGGTGACACTTCACTCAACGCACCCCTTCGTACAAAAGAAGGGGAAAACAGCGAGTTGCAAGATTGGTTGGTAGATGAATCTAACGATCAAGAACAAATTTTAATTGAAAAGAGTGAATTGGAGAATCGTCGTTCCATGCTTATAAATGCCATGAACAATCTCAATGAACGTGAAAAACGTATATTCAAAGCGCGTCGTTTAAACGATATACCATTAACTCTAGAAGAACTCTCTGGTGAATTTAATATTAGTCGAGAACGAGTAAGACAAATTGAAATGCGTGCATTTGAAAAAGTGCAAAATTCTATCAGAGATTCTGCTTTATCTCAAAGTCAAATATAAGAATCTAGAATTAGGTATGAGGCCAATTTTTGCGCATTTTTAAAGTAGAAATGAGAGAGGCATATATTGGCTTTGTACTTGTAAATTAGCCTGTAGAATCCTCTGAGTTATGATGTATGGTTTTATTGAGCGTGTTTGATGTAACCAATAAAAACCGATATCGAGAAATAATTTTTTATTTTATTTGCATCTATGTTTTATTTTTCTGACCAAGGACTGTTAACTTATTTTGTTGTGCAAGCCATTGTCCAACAACTTTATTGAAAATAGACTCACCTGTTGGTCCTTTTGAAAAGGTTAATTCATTTATACGTCCGTTTTTATCCGTTAACACCAAACGCATCCAATCTAATTCTCGCATCAATTGTAAATTTCGATCAAGAAATGGATGATTACCACTCAATGCAACAAGAAAAAAATCATCGTTAATTTTTGTAGAAATAGTCCGTATTAAAGTCTGCCCAATAGATTGTTCACTTGCTTTAAAGGTTAACGCTTGAACACTGCTTATAGCTTTACCTGAGAATTTATCAGAAAGAATAAAAATAAGGTCCATAATATATGCAGCAGGAAATGACCGATCAGTATTGCGACGTAAAATTAACCGTAATGATAGCCCTTCATCGGGAATTGTTATATCACCTTGTATAGCTGTTTCTTCTGGATCCCCCTTCACATAAGACTCCTTTATAAGCGTCCAGCGAACACTTCCGGTTGCTATCTTTTCTGCATCATAATTTGTACGTGCTTGATAAAAAACAGCTTCACCTAATTTATCAAGCGATTGCAAATTGCTGGAAACAACTGTTGAGACTCCTTCTTCATCCGAAGAATCTGTCGCTTGTTTTAAACCGACATCAATTTCACTCCCATCCTCTAATAAACGTTGTGTTAATTTTCTCTTAACCGAAAGTGCCTTTGGTACTTCGTGAGAAACTTGAAGATTTTCTCCTAACACCTGATGATCATTTGATACAAATACACGCCCACCAATGAAAAAAATACCAACAGTTAAAACAGCAAAACTAACAACAGAAACAGCACTTATCACAATACGCCTTTGCACCAATGATTTATTAGCTCGATGTAAAGCCTGAGAAAAAATATGCGAAACAATATGCGGATTATCTTCTTGCGACGAAGAGACCTTTAACGCACAGCTATTAACATGCTGAGAGCACACATCAGCCTCTATATTAACAGGCTCTGCATCTGGTATATCTGATACCCAAGGCTCATCAAATAACTTGCTATCCTTTGGACGTGTAACAAAATCCTGCTTTCTTTTTATGTCTACCACTGAAAATTCATTATTCTTTGGTAGTATAGTCTTTTTTATATATTTCTTATCTTCATTTATATTTGTGGGATTCCACCCAATAACTGAAGAAAGCAACTTCTTTTCAACTGCTAAATATTCTTCTTCAACAGTTGCAATAGCACTATGAAGAATCTTTCTTTGTTCATCTGCTATTGCTTGTGGTATTTTTGCTGTTACAAATTGATATTCTAGTGTTTCGATAGCCCGTTTATAAATCCGCTTACGCACTTGTGGTGTAACATTATTTTGTGCATTAATTGCCTTTTTTAAGATTCCAACGAAATCTACCATTTCCTCTATAATCTCTCTTAAACTAAGCAAAAAAACCTAGCACTCAGGCCAAAACAGCTTTATTTTAGGCTCATAAATTTATTGTCGTTTATATTGGTACATCTATCGTCATAGTGTAAAATGAATATACAAAATAAACAATGTTATTTTACAGCTTTCTTTCACGCGCTCTTAAAAACTCTTTTTGTTAAAAGATATAGAAATGAACAAAAGATCTATATGGAAACCTAAAAATAATAATCAATTTGCAAAGGGATCTGTAATAAGAATAGTATCTTCGCGTTCCGGACTCGTAGATAATAAAGCTATTTTTGTGTTAATCAGTTCTTCAATATAGCGTATATATTTAACAGCCTGAATTGGTAAATCTTCCCACCTCAATGCATGGGCTGTTTTTTCTTTCCAACCTTCTAATGTTTCATAAATAGGCTTCACACGGGCTTGGGCTCCCATAGAAGAAGGTAAATAATCAATCCTTCTACCATCAAGCTCATAACCAATACAAACTTTTATTTCATCCAAACCATCCAAAACATCAAGTTTTGTCAATGCTATACCTTGAACACCGCAAACTACGACCATCTGACGGACTAAGACAGCATCAAACCAACCACATCGACGTTTTCTACCCGTTACAACACCAAATTCATGCCCACGTACTCCCAGAAATTCACCAATATCATTTATCTGCTCTGTAGGAAAAGGCCCTTCTCCAACACGTGTGGTATACGCTTTTGCAATACCCAAAACATAATGAATTGCACTAGGTCCCATCCCTGAACCTGTACATGCCTGCCCAGCAACTGTATTCGATGATGTTACGTAAGGATAAGTTCCAAAATCATTATCGAGTAAAGCTCCTTGCGCACCTTCAAAAAGTATGTGTTTCCCTCCTCGATAACCTTCATCTAAAAGACGCCACGTACAATCCATAAAGGGCAAAATTTTATCCGCAACTTGCATCAATTCATCATAAAGTGCTTGAGAATCAATCTCTGCAACACCCATCCCACGACGCAAAGCATTATGATGCCTCAAAAGCCGCTCAATCTTAGCCATAAGTGTATCTTTTTCTGCTAAATCCATCACTCGGATAGCACGACGTCCCACCTTATCTTCATAAGCCGGTCCAATACCACGCTTTGTTGTACCAATCTTTAAACCAGATAAACCGCTTTCTCGAATTGCATCAAGATCACGATGCAAAGAAAGAATCAAAGGAGCATTTTCAGCAATACGTAAAATTTCTGGTGTGATTTTTATACCCTGATCACATAGTTTTTTTAATTCTGCAACAAAATGATGAGGGTCAACAACAACACCATTGCCAATAATTGATAACTTGCCACGCACTAAACCAGACGGTAAAAGTGATAATTTATAACTAACTCCATCAATAACCAATGTGTGTCCAGCATTATGCCCCCCCTGATATCTCACCACGATATCTGCTCGCTCAGACAACCAATCTACAATTTTGCCTTTGCCTTCATCACCCCATTGTGTACCGACAACAACTACATTGGCCATAACTTTCTCCGTCGTGTTTGGTCAAAAAAAACCAGCATTTAAAAACAAACACTTCTTTATAACGAAACCTTAGAGCAAGTGCGACTCCTCATTTCAGATTTTTCTCAATCTTCAAGTGATTAAATTTTCAAATTTATGATAATAACGATAAGCAAATACCAAAATATTTTAAATCCGTTATTTTTGCTACAAAACGTAAAAAAAATTAGAGATTTTAATTTGTTCGTATCCAACACTTGACAGAGTATTCATTCCCCCTCTTAATCTTTTACAATTCATGTAATATTTAGAGGCTGTTTTTCTGATATAAGAATACGAAAGATCATCATAATCTCTCGTATCCTTTTTTGTTTAAAAACACGTTGTAAAAATCACCAGTAATTATTTAAAGCTGTGCTTTTTCAACTTGGAACGCCCACTCAAGCCATTGTGTTAAAATTTCAAGATCGGAAGCTTCAATTGTTATACCCGCCCAAATTCGAAGCCCAGGAGGAGCATCGCGATACGAACCGATATCATAAGCAACCCCTTCTTCATCAAGACGTTTCACAACTGCTTTTATAAAAGACACTCGCTTTTCCGTATCCAAAGCAGTAATCACTGGATCCACAATGTCTAAACAAATAGCGGTATTAGAACGCACTTCAGGATCTTTTGCCAAATATTCTAACCATGGTGTTTTGCGAACAAAAGCATCAAATACAGAAAAATTTTTCTCAACCCGTGCTCTTAATGCCGCTGCACCTCCTAGAGATTTTGCCCACTTCAACCCATCAAGAAAATCCTCAACACAAAGCATAGAAGGTGTATTGATTATCTTTCCTTTAAAAATATCTTCGTTCAATTTTCCATTTTTTGTCATATAGAAAAGTTGAGGCATAGGCCAAGCTGGAACATGATTCTCAAGCCTCTCAACAGCACGAGGACTTAAAATCACCATACCATGCGCAGCCTCACCTCCCAACACTTTCTGCCATGAAAAAGTAACAACATCTAATTTTGAAAAATCAAGATATTGCGCAAAAGCTGCAGATGTTGCATCACAAATGGTCAATCCAGCCCGCTTATGCGGAATAAAATCCGCATTAGGAATACGCACACCAGAAGTTGTCCCATTCCATGTAAAAACAACATCACGATCAAAGTCAAGTTGTGTTAAATCTGGTATTTCACCATAAGGAGCTTCAAAACGACGCACATCAGAAAGCTTTAATTGCTCGACAACATCTTTATTCCACCCAAATCCAAAACTTTCCCACGCCGCCATATCAATGCCACGCTCACCTAATAGAGACCATAGAGCAGCCTCAACAGCACCTGTATCTGAACCTGGCATAATTCCTATACGATGATCAGAAGGAACCTCAAGAATCTCACGGGTTAAATTAACAACTTCAGCAAGTTTTAATTCTGCTTCTCTAGATCTATGTGAACGCCCAACTAATGCATTTTTAAGAACATCAAGAGTCCAACCAGGTCGTTTGCTACAAGGACCTGAAGAAAAATTAGTATTATTGGGACGACTGCTTGGTTTTTGTAACATTATCATTCTTTCTCCCCTTTTAGATGTTTTTCTTTCTTTATAAAGAAGAACAAATTATTATAAAGACTAATCAATAATCTTTTTAGAAAAAAATCAAAAATATTTTCTATTATTTCGTATGCTGAAAATTCACAGAAACTTTATAAAAAATCTTTTTTAACCATGCTTCTCGATTGATTCTTTTAATTTTTTTCGTATCATCACCACGATAAGACAACATTCTAATAACAATACACTAACGTATCCAATATACCTATCAAATTTATTTTATGATAAAGATTCATTGATAACTCTCTAGAGAAAGGGAGATAAACTTATTAAAAAATCAATTATTTTTCTTTTGATGACTGGACAGAGAAAATTTTAATGTTATAACCGCAAACGCTTTGTATTTTTTATGAAGCATGCCCAGATAGCTCAGTTGGTAGAGCAGCGGACTGAAAATCCGCGTGTCCGTGGTTCGAATCCGCGTCTGGGCACCATTTTATTTCTTAAACATATTGAAATATATAGATTTTTTTCTTTAAACAACCATTTTTAGACCACCTTTAATTTCTGATTTGAGATTTTTTCTTTAATTCTTACTTTTTTTATTGAATCATAAAAACGATCTGTACCAATCTTACCTCTATGCATCTTTATACACTTTGATTCTTGTTTCTAAAGCCCAGTCTGCCCGCCTATCGCACTGTTTTTTATATTTAATATATATTTTTAGATTTATTCGTAACTTGTTAGAAAAGTTTCTATATTTTGATAGCAAACCTTCTATCAGTTTACTTTTTTCAAAAGATTCTGAAAGGATTTTCAAAAAGTCTGCAAAGTTAAAGACTTTTTGTTTCTTTTTTAGAAATCAAAATTGGTGATGCCCCATTCCTTATCAGAAATTGTGTTATTTGAAGAGCAATCTGTATAAGATTGCTGTAACCTCTTTTATGACGTCAACTAAAGTTTTTTGAACTTCTGGCATATTGTTTAAAGACAAAAGAAACCTCCCTTTTATTTATGCAAGCAGCTTAGACATCGGCTGATAATCCTCCCGCTTATAAAAATCCTTTCTGTAATAACCTTCAGAACCACAATAAGAGGTGAAAGATAAAACAAGTTTTTAGTCGATCATAACGCACAATAAAATCGGACCAGTTTAAATGTTCAATGCTAACACTTGCTAAACAGAGGCAAATAAGTTTTAGCACGCCTTCAAATTGGCAAGACTTAAATCAGCGCGCTACGAGTGGTTTCAACTCTCATCATACGATTTACCTTCCCTCTAAAACTTAATTTCTGTAAATATAAAAACCTTGAAACCCGTTCTAAATCCGTGAGATAATATATCTGTGCTAGAGTTATGCCAATCTCACCAATCTGTTGTTGTCTGTGAAGAGCATAGTATCAATGGAGAAGCTTGGAGATGCAATTGTTAAATCGCTTATGGAACAAAACATCCTAAGCCAATTTGTATCATTAGGAATACCCAACGACCCCATCTGTAATAAAAACAAACTGGATGTGTTAACAAATTATAGAAATCAATCGAGAAAGCATAAATAGTATTAGCAATGACATACTATACAAAAAGTATTCAACTGCTTCCTAACGTGCCCGCCAGTTCAAAAACATCATAACTCATTGAGGATACAAGAAAATAAGAAAGAAAAACACATTAATTCACGCAGTTTTGCTCTCAGTAAACGAGCTTTTTTAAAGGTAGTATGGGTATTTTTTTATTGCTTAAAAACGTACTCCATAAAAAACAACATTATATCCGTATAATATATTATTCAATAAAATTAATATAAATAATATATAGATTATAGAAATATTATTTATTATGATCCATTTTTATTATTATTATAGATTGCAATAAATACATATTGACATTTTTAATGATTTTATCTATATTTCACAATTAATATTATTCCATATTAAAATAACTAAATGAATTTTATAAATTTACATTTTATGCTAATGTGGAAAATAAGTAATTAACATATTATATTTTAATGTTTTTTATATATAGGAGAGAAAAGTGCTCACAGCATTATTTATATATATTTTTTCTATATCAACATTTGTTTTGCCTTTAATATCAGCGCTTGTTCCTTTTTATCAATAGAATGAGCTTTTAATAAAGTAAATAAAAGATGTATGCAATGTTATTAGTGTTTTTTTTGTGTTTATTATTATTAAGACTTTTGCGTTAATTATTATTGTATTTACGGAGTATTATTTTAGTTACTGAGTATTTTCTGTGTTTTTATAGAGGAGCTTTTTGATCTTTTCTATTTAAATTTAACTGTCAACATATTTGTAAAATATATAATTATGCTCCTCTATAAAAAGACTTTCTTTTTCTGAAAGCAGTATAACATATTGCTTTCATTGCTTAAAGACATCTATATTTACTAAACTCTTGCGTGTAATATCTTTGATTGTCTGAGTACCGGTCAGTATCATAGCTACCCGCATTTCATTGGCAAAAAGATCAAGGAGATGCATAACACCTTTCTTACCTGCTGCTGCAAGCGCATAAACAAAAGCACGGCCAATCATAACAGCATCCGCACCTTGTGCTATCATGCGTACAACATCAAGACCAGAACGAACACCTGAGTCCGCTAAAATAGTCAAATGATCCTTTACAGCATCCGCAATTGCAGGCAACGCTCGTGTTGTTGATAATACACCATCAAGCTGACGTCCGCCGTGATTGGAAATAACAATACCATCCGCACCAAATTTTACTGCTTCTCGTGCATCTTCTGGATCAAGAATACCTTTCAAAATCATTTTTCCTTTCCAAAAATCGCGAATCCATTGTAGATCATGCCAACCAATTGATGGATCAAAATTTGCACCAAGCCAACCAACGTAATCATCCAATGCAATTTTCTTTTTGAGATAAGTGGAGACATTTCCAAGATCATGAGGGCGCCCCATAACACCAACGTTCCAAGCCCAATATGGATGAGTAAAAGCTTGTAAAAAACGACGTAATCCAGCATAAGGACCAGACATCCCCGAATGCGCATCACGATAACGTGCACCAGGAACTGGCATATCAACTGTAAAAACCAACGTGCGTACACCAGCTAACCAAGCCCGTTCTAGTGTATCACGCATGAAACCGCGATCTTTGAGAACATAAAGTTGAAACCAAAATGCACCTCCAACCGCTTCTTGCACTTCCGCAATGGGACAAACTGAAACAGAGGATAGAGTAAAAGGAATCCCTTTTGCCGCTGCGGCACGCGCTGCTTTTACCTCTCCACGACGTGTATACATGCCCGTTAGCCCAACAGGTGCAAGTACAATCGGTAAATCAAGTGTCTGATCAAAAAGCTTGATTGAAAGATCAACTTCACCAACTTGCCTTAGAATCCTTTGACGCAGTGCAAGTGCTTGAAGATCTGTACAATTACGTTGCATCGTTTCTTCAGCATAAGCTCCACCATCAATATAGTGAAAAAGAAAGGGAGGAAGACGGCGCTTTGCTGCCTTACGATAATCAAGTGTTGAAGAAATAATCATTGATGGCACCATTGTTCCTAAATAAAAAGAGAAGACATCCTAAAACGCATAAAAGTGAATCCGTGTATCTACCTATTCGATATCCGCCCAAAACGCTCTATTGAATAGATAGAAGCAACAGAGATTGCAACTTTCTAAAAAAACTAATTGATAAAAACAATATCTTTATTTTTCTTGTCCAAATTTAAAATATCACAGTATGGGGTATCATTAATAACATATCCACTCATATATTGTTCATGTACAATTGAAATGTTATACTCTCTTTAAATGAATACCTCTTCGAAAGCGATTGCTTCGCAAATTAATTAGTTATAATTTAAAGTCGTTTCTCCCTCCAAAGGTCCTTACATTATCGGTTATAAGAATATAGAGCCTATAGCCATTAAGTATAAACCACAATCTCCCCAAAAAGATGAAAAAATCCTTTATTAATACTGGAAATAAAGTTGTCTCATACATTCAGAAATCTTCTTATATCAATACTCAAAACCAAGACCTGTTACTTATTCATGAAAGTTTATAAAAATATACAGTGCCTAATTCACATAAAGCATAAAAAAACTTTTAATGTTCATACTAATAGAAGCTCTCCATATTTAATTGAATAATTTTCTAGCAATATTATATCTTGAGGCTATAAATGAGTTACTAAAATTAGAACAATGTTTATTAAAAAAATGTTACTAAACTGTAGTGTAAAACTTATTTATGGGCTCTTAAGGATAAGTTTTATACGAAGTAAAATATACTTCTCATTTAAGCTCTAGAAAAATGGAGTCAATAGCAGCATCCAATCTCGCATATTTGCTTTGAAAAGCGAATACACTACTGTTATATTGAATATTAGTAACTTATTGATTTATATATAATAATAAATATAAATAATATATTGAATATAGTAAATTTCTTTCATGTTAGATTTTTTCATGATGAAATAATCAAAACTATTTTTTGCACATCATAAACGGAGTTCGTATAGGTACAACCTCTTGAAAAAAGAAGTAAAAATGGCTCTCATATCCTCTCAAATGCAAGGGATACGATAACTTTGGAAACTAAAAATAGAATGAATGGCGCCGGTTTTGCGAAGAACAAAATTCTTTATCCAAAATACACTTTCTGCATACATGTTATCAACATTCGTAGTTTCCAACTCATTTAAAATGCTTGGACAACTTTAAACCCTGTGCTTGATAATGTGATCCAACATCATATCCATAAAGGGTTGATGGTTGATTAAGCATATGCTCATAGACCAAACGGCCAATCATTTGTCCATGCTCTAAGATAAAAGGAACTTCATGGCTCCGCACCTCTAAAACCGCTCTTGCCCCTTTTCCACCGGCTTCCATATGCCCAAATCCTGGATCAAAAAAGCCTGCATAATGCACCCTAAACTCACCAACTAAAGGATCAAAAGGAGTCATTTCTGCAGCATAAAGCGGAGGCACATGAACAGCCTCTCGTGAAACTAAAATATAAAATTCATCAGGATCAAGAACCAACTCCCTTTGACCATGATCAAAAAGAGGTTCCCAAAAATCTAAAACATGGGCAACAGCACATTTATCAATATCAATAACACTTGTATGATGTTTACCACGATAACCTATAAGCCCGTTTTCGTCTCCCTTTAAATTAATGGAAAGACCAATACCACCAACGCTAATATTAGGAAAATCCTCCGATATCAGTGTTTCTTGCTTTTGCAAAGTGTGCAACTCAATTTCATTTAAATAACTTTGCCCTTTTCTAAACCGAAGCTGTGATAAATGTGAGCCTTTATGCACCAAAACTGGAAATGTGCGTGGACTAATTTCCAAATAAAGTGGACCATGATAACCAGCACAAATTTTATCAAACTCCTGAGCATTATCCGTAATGACACGTGTAAAAATATCTAATCGGCCTGTAGAACTTTTGGGATTAGCAACAGCAGATAAAAACTCTGGTAAAGCTAAACTTTCCAAAAGAGGAACAATATAAACACACCCCGTTTCCAAAACGGCTCCGTCTCTTAAATCAAACTCATGCAACTTTAACCGTTCAAGCTTATCCAAAACTTTTGTATCAGGGCCCGGCATAAAAGAAGCACGTATACGATAAGCTTTCTCCCCTAAACGAAGATCAAGGCTTGCTGGTTGTATTTGAGATCTATCAAATGGACACTGAGCCTTGAGAAAGTTATTCTCAATCAAAGCTTGTATATCACTATCTGCTAAAATACCGCTTATACGCGCCATATATATTGCCTTCCCTTTTTACATTGTTTCTTTTTTGACCTAGATGATAAACTGGTGCAAGCTATTTTAAGGTGATAAAAACTTTTTTTTCTGTTTTTTCCAACCGATTTGTTAACATAAAATAAAATAGGAGGTATTGTAAAAATAATACCTTCCATACTCTCTTATTCTTGAATGTCGCGCAAATGATGTTATCATAATTTTCTATAGAAGCCTTAAGATTCCTGTTAGAATTATTATGATTATACGTCATCTTAGCGAAAATATTATTAATCAAATCGCCGCTGGTGAAGTTATTGAACGACCAGCAAATGTTGTCAAAGAACTTGTTGAAAACGCTATTGATGCTGGTGCAACACGCATCGAAATCATTACAGCAAATGGTGGAAAAAATTTTATAAAGGTGAGTGATAATGGTTATGGAATTCCTGCAGATCAGTTAACTTTAGCAGTTTCTCGCCATTGTACCTCAAAGATTACCGATGACGTACACAATATCTGCTTCCTTGGGTTTAGAGGAGAAGCCCTCCCCTCTATTGGTTCTGTTGCTAAACTTAAACTCATTTCACGAACAAAAGATGCTGAGAGCGCTGCTGAAATTTCCGTTACTGCAGGAAAAATTTTAGGACCCAAACCAGCTGCTGCAAATCTTGGAACAATTGTTGAAGTTCGTGATCTTTTCTTTGTCACGCCGGCACGATTAAAATTTATGAAAACTGATCGGGCTGAAACAAATGCTATTAGCGATATGATTAAGCGAATTGCTATCGCATTTCCACATATCCGCTTTTCTCTTTCAGGACTAGACAGAACATCTATGGAACTGTCTGCTACAGAAAATAATATTCAAGGACAGTTACAACGCATTACGCAAATTATGGGAAAAGAATTCGCGCCTAATAGCATCGTGCTGAATGCTGAACGCGATGCAGTGCGCTTAACGGGTTTTGCCTGTTTGCCATCTTTCAACCGAAATAACAGCCTTCATCAATTTGCTTATGTTAATGGGCGTCCCGTGCGTGATAAATTGCTATGGGGCGCTATCCGAGGCGCTTATGCTGATGTCATGACACGAGATCGTTATCCTGTCGCTATTCTTTTTATCGATCTCCCACCTGCTGAGGTAGATGTTAATGTACATCCAGCCAAAGCTGATGTACGATTCCGTGATCCAGGGTTAATTCGTGGTTTGATCGTTGGAGCTATTCGTGAAGCATTGCAGCAATCTGGTATTCGTCCTACTTCAACCCGTTCTGAAGCAACGCTAGCTGCATTTCAAATACAAAAACCATTAGCACAACAACCGTTAGGCAATTTTAAGAACACGCACCAGTCCGCTTCTTATAGCCTACAGACTCATCATTTTGCCGCCGCTTCAATGGTTCACAAACCATTGGATATTACTAGTTCTTTTGGTTTAAAAGAAGATGCTACTCCTATTATGGAGGGCTTAAATATACCAAGTGGGGATGCATACATTCCAAGCACTACATCTTCATCAGAAGAGTTATCTTATCCATTAGGAGCGGCCAGAGCACAAATCCATAAAAACTATATTATCGCCCAAACACAAGATAGTTTGATCATTGTCGATCAGCATGCAGCTCACGAACGATTGGTTTATGAAGCACTCAAAAATGCACTTTATTCCAAACCGCTTCCTTCACAGTTATTACTTATTCCTGAAATTGTAGAACTCTCTGAAGAGGATGCAACATGCCTTTTAACGCATAAAGATGCTTTGCAAAAATTTGGATTAGGAATAGAATCATTTGGGCTAGGAGCGATTGTTGTGCGTGAAACACCTTCCATGTTAGGAGAGATCAACGTTCAAGCCCTTATTAAAGATCTCGCAGATGAGGCCGCTGAGTATGATACAACAAACAATTTAAAAGCAATGCTTGATTATGTTGCAGCAACTATGGCTTGTCACGGTTCAATACGGTCAGGGCGCCTTTTACGCCCCGAAGAAATGAACACACTGTTACGACAAATGGAGGCAATACCCAATACAAGTACATGTAATCATGGACGCCCTACTTATATTGAGCTCAAATTGGCAGATATAGAACGGCTTTTTGGCAGAAAATAAACTCTTAATCATTTTGACAACAAAAATATTTTTAAATTAACTCTCGACTTTATAATATATTTTATGGCACTTTTCTTGAATCTCTTGTATCAGTAAAAAGGAACTATAATGTTTTCCGATAGTGAACGCGAAGCAAAAATTCATTATTCTAATAATGGATATGACATTATAGAATATGGTACCTATACCATTTGTGCTGTTAGCGGACAAAAAATCCCTATAGATGATTTAAAATATTGGAATCATCATCGCCAAGAAGCATATGCTAGTTGTGAAATCTCCTATCAGCGCGAACTTGAGTGCAACCCATATCTCAAGCAATTGTTAAAAACAAAAGAAAAATAAACCCTCGAAAGCTATGAATTTAGCCTTTTCCTTTTAGACAAGAAAATTCAAGGGAACGTTTTCTAAAGCGCGTCATAACCTCCTCAAGGACCATACAACAGAAATCTTTTTGAACAAAATCGACATTCACATCAAAGACAATAAGATTTTTTAAATCTTTTTGCGTATGAATTGTCTGTATACGGATATAATCTTTAGCTGTTGTTGCTAGCCATAAATTGTGCATTTTAGCCTTTTGTATAAGGCTTTTTAAATTTTCATCTGTGAAAAAATAGTGATCTGGATACATGTAAGTTTGTACCACATGACCAGACAATTCTTTAATAGATTTCAAAAATTTATCTGGATTGCCAATACCGGCAAATGCCAAAAATGATTTTCCTGAAACCTCATCAGAGGCACTGGCTTTAAGATGAGCACGATATAAAGGCTTTCCAGTACGAGAAACAAGAAAAGCAACATTATCAGGCGCATCGGAGTGACCAATCAATAAAACACTATCCATAAAAGAAAACTGCGTTTTTAATGGTACGCGCAAAGGTCCTGCTGGAAAGACAGCTCCGTTACCAAAACCGCGCATCGCATCAACAACGAGTAACGTATAATCCATATAAAGACGGCGACTTTGAAATCCGTCATCCATTAAAATAAGATTGCATCCCTCTTGCTTAAGCCGTTGTGCCGCTGCATAACGATTAGGTGATACAGCTACAAAAGCATGCCGTGCAAGTAAAAGTGCCTCATCTCCAACCTTGTGTGGAGTATCATATGTCTCATTTACAAGATGCACCCCTTTAACTGATCCACCATAACCACGTGATAAAATACCAGGTACGAAACCAAGTTCTTTAGCCACTTTGGTAAAAGCAATAACAACCGGCGTTTTACCCGCACCGCCACATGTAAAATTTCCAATACACAAAACTGGCAGATCAATCACAGGAGGCTGTCTTGCCATAAAACGACTTGAAAAATAACCATACCCCCATGAAACTGGAGCTAATACAAAACGCAAAACGCTTTTATTTTTCCACCAAAAATGGGGAGCGCTAATATGCATATCTACCCTGACGCTGACGTAAACCTGTTTGTATTACAAGAGGTTGTAAAAATGGATCTAAAATCTTTAATGTGCGTTCAAGTGCACCTGCCATACCTGTCGCCACTTCATAAGCCTTATCAACCATTTCTTGTCGTAATGTTTCATTTGTTAAAAGCTTATACACCTGAATAGCAAGCTGTTTTGTATCTTGAACCATATATGCTGCATCATGCGTTAAAAATTGTTCGAACATCTCTTGAAAATTTGAAACATGGGGGCCTGTCAAAATAGCGGAACCAAGTAAAGCCAATTCCAATGGATTGTGTCCACCATTTCCACATAACGACTTACCAACGAAAGAAACTTTCGATAAGCGAAGAAAAAGTCCCATTTCTCCAATTGTATCTCCCCATAAAATATCGGTATTCATGTTTGGGACAGCATCTCTACTCCTACGAATAAAACGTAACCCCTTATTGTCGCATTTTCTGATAAGATCTTCTGAACGTTCAGGATGACGAGGCACAATAATTGTTAATAAATTTGGCAAATAATTTTTAACAATCTTATGGACCTCAAAAGCAATCTCCTCTTCCCCTTCATGCGTTGAAACAGCTGCCCAAACTGGGCGATTGCCGATAGCATTACGATAACGTGCAAGCAATGCTTGATTTTCAACCAGAAAAACATCAGCCTTGAGATTACCAGAAAACGTAACAGATTTTACGCCAAGTGTATGGTAATAAGCTACATCTCTTTCGTTTTGTCCAATCGCCAAATCAATATCCTTAAAAATATGTTTAGCAAGAACGCGTCGTTTTTGCCAAGCTTTGAAAGAACGTTCAGACATATGGGCATTAACCAAAATCTGCGGAATATGCATTTTTGCAAGTTCTTTAATACGAAGAGGCCAAATTTCTGATTCACAAATCAAGACGAGATCAGGCTTCCAATGATTAATAAAACGGCGAACTGCAAAATCTAAATCCAAAGGAGCATATTGATGAATCAACCTATTACCAAAATATTTTTTCACAAGAGTAGAAGATGTCACAGTCCCAGTTGTCATTAAAACATTGATTTTCAATGATAAAATATAATTTATAAGCGGAACAAGTGCAAGTGTTTCTCCAACACTTGCTGCATGCAACCAAACTAACGAACCTTGGGGACGTATATGAGAACTTTTACCTAAACGCTCTTTTTTGCGACACCACTCTTCTTTTCCACGAATAGCACGAAAAAATAAATAAAAAGGAATAACAGGACATAAGCAAAAACCAATCATCCGATAGCTTAAAAGAGCCGTATGTGCCTTTAATTCTACCATTTAAAATCACCTCATCTAGCTATTTTAAGTTATCTATATGCTTATTTTGTTAAAAAATTTATCAACACTATTGATTGCATCTATATTTTTTTAATATCATCCGTATCTTGAATAAAAGACGCTTCACCCATGAGAAAATTCAATACATAAAGGATAAAAAACGCAATTTTATAGCCATATTTTTTTAAATTTTCCTATAAAATAACATATACACATTATTTAAATCTCTTTTAATGAAATTTTGTCACTTATATCGATTCTATCACTTCATTCTGCACCCTATAAAAAATCTTACTCAAAAATAACAAAACTATATTTCAGTCGATTATAACTTTGTAAATATAAATGATAAATACCATAAGCTTTACTACCGATGAATGTTTTTTCTCCAATAGGATATATATTTCACGACAACAGTTATGATAGCTTTTTGTCTAATTTCTTTCGGCTACACATTAATCATCAACATCTCATTAGCAGCTGAAAGCTTTCAACTATGCAGTCTGCATTTATATCCTAAATAGTACGTAACTTTTATCTTTGTTATTGTATGAACTTAAAATAGATATTTTTTTATTTAAGGTAGAAAATATTATTCATTTATACTGAACATTTGTGTGTTTATTTTATTAGTATCGCTTGTTGAGTTAACCATTATATTTTAAGTAAATATAAAAATATTAAGTGTGTTATCGTTATTAAAGTTTTAAGAATAATTTTTATATTATTCTTTAGCAATAAAGCTAAATGATTTCTAAGACAGGGGAGATTATCATGTTTAAATGGGTATATAGCGAGGAAATTAACACAGAAGCGAGTGCTGAGCAAATTTGAGCTATATGGGAAGATGTAGCATCATAGCCTTGTTGGGATAGTGAACTTGAGTAGGTAGAACTTTCTGGTCCTTTCAAAAAAGGAGCTATAGGACGATGAAACCTAAAAAGGTCCCCACAGTAACTTTTACACTTGATAAAGTTATAAAAAATGTTTTCTTTTCTGATTGTTCTAAACTTCCTCTTACTCACATGAGTTTTGATCATGAATATATTTGTTTAACAAAATCTGATTCTTCAAATAACAAAATTCGTCATACTGTAACCATGTCTGGTTTACTTTCTTCTTTCTTTGGAATGATTATTGGGTCAAAAATTAAATTACACCTTCGTGATGCAATGATTAAAATGAGCAGACGTGTTCTTACTGAAAACAAAATCATCTCGTAAGGGTGTCCATTTATAAAGAAGTTAATGCCTTTACAAAGGTGCAGAAATCTTAACCTTGTTAGAATGAAATCAGTTATGAATATATAACAAATCGATGAGCTATGATCTGGTTTTTAGTTAGTCGTTGAAATCGAGTCAAATCATCTGAGAAAATTAATTGTGCATCAAAGATCTTATAAAAGTCATTGAATTTTATTCAATATATAAAATCTTATAAGGTGCGCATTTTTACTGAAAATAAAGAAAGTTGTAGAAGCTGATTTCTGCTCTTGTGAATTTGTAGGTTGATATTGTCATGATATTTGCCAATTTCTAGTATTACGATAGTTTTTGATTTGAGAGCATTCATAAAAGGCATTTTGACTCCTTCTTAAATAGTTTTTATCAACATTCCCTCTATTCATAATGTGAGAGCGAATAGTTATGATTTCCTCAACATAAATAAGTTTAAAATGGAAAAAATTTAATGATATCTGATTCTTTTATGCAAATTACAAAACGATCAATTATCATTATAAATCAAAGTGTTTTTTTGATTAAAAGATGATGACTTTCTAGAGAGCACAGCTTTAAAAGGCTCTAAAGGATAAATAAGCACACTCTTAATTTCCGTAAAATTAATTTCGTATCATTGTATATATTTGGTTTAAATGTTTTAAAAAGCGACTTTTTAAAATGCGTACAGAGATCCCAGTTTCTGCAAATATTTTTGTATCTG
Organism: Bartonella sp. OC68QHHN; assembly: GCF_042193875.1. Taxonomy (NCBI): domain Bacteria; kingdom Pseudomonadati; phylum Pseudomonadota; class Alphaproteobacteria; order Hyphomicrobiales; family Bartonellaceae; genus Bartonella; species Bartonella sp. OC68QHHN. Next base: position 112,231 of record NZ_JBHIME010000023.1, read on the forward strand.
TTAAAACAATTATGAGCGATAAACGAGCCAAAATTAATTGAAAGAATACGCTTATTGCAGATTGAATTGAAAGATAGATACAACGTTGAGTTTCATATAAAAGGTTTGTTGATTATCGTTTTATGACAATATTATGCTTCTTTATTTTTTAATGGAAGGGAAAGAGGAAAGAGTATAGTTCTTAAATCAAAATCTATCCAGTATCTTAGGATTTGTGTTTTAGGAAAAAGAAGTTGGTCAAATTATGCCTGTTTAATAACCAAATAACTGATTAAGGATGACGCATGAAAAAATGAAATGCTTTCGATTAGTCGCATTAGAAACGAAAGAGAATGTTATGATTATAACTTATTTCTGATAAATATAAAAAATGAGTTCTTTGTGATATCACGTCCATGAGGGTAAAGAAGTTTATGGCTGCTCATTTTGTTGAAACCATAATGAAAGGAAAAATTTTTTATTCCGTTTATGTTTTTTGTTTACAAGATTGCCATCTTATTATGAGAGAGTTTATAGAAGCAAAGAAGTATACACAAATATAAGGAATTTGCTTGATTCTTGCTTAGAAATTAAAGAATGCTATAGGAATGAAGGAAGTTATTTGACTATCCAGAGGACATAAGCCTTGTGACTTAGGTCATTTTATGCTTTTCGTATTTTTTGAGGATTTTGACTTAAATTCAAGCGTTATTGCTAGGTCTTTTGTTGGTTGCCAAGTTTTCGGTTGATTTGATTGTCATTACAGATTGGGTTATCTAAAATGATAAGAGGCAATGAGAAATCTTGAAATTAAAGAAATTTTACGACATGAAGCTAAAAAGGGAATTATTCGATGCATTGAAAGAAAAAAATGCATGAAATGTGCGTAATTTTATGAATAAACACACAAGAGTTATATTCTGATTTGTATAAATTTGTCAGAGTGCTTATCAATGTAAATAATAAAATATTTTAGGGAGTCTATAATGACTGACAAAAACCGGATTGAGAAAGCTGTTTCACTGGTTGAAGCAGCGAGGCGTTCTGGGGCAGATGCTGCTGATGCTGTTATTGTTCATGCTCATTCTACCAGTGTATCAGTTCGTTTTGGGAAAGTCGAATCAACAGAAGCAGCAGAGAGCAATGATTTTACTCTAAGGGTTTTTGTTGGAAAAAAAGTAGCAAGTGTTTCTGCTAATTTAGCGTCTTATCCGCAAGAACTTGCGGAACGTGCTGTTGCGATGGCTAAAGCTTCTCCCGATAGTTTATTTGAAGGTTTGGCAGATAAAGAGTGTTTGGTTAAGCATCCTAAAGATCTTGATCTTTTTGATGATTTTGTGCCAAGCAGTCATTTTTTAACAGAAGATGCTTTAAAAACGGAGGCAGCAGCTCTTGATGTTAAAGGTGTAAGCAATTCTGGTGGCGCTGCAACAGCTTATGGCCGTAGTGGGTTTATTCTTGTGACCAGCGATGGTTTTTGTGGAACTTATAGCTCCAGTTGCTTTTCACGTTCTTGTAGTGCTCTTGCAGGTGAAGGAACACAGATGGAGCGCGATTATGATTATACAACAGCCTTACATTTTTCTGATTTAGAGGCAGCAGAAACTGTTGGAAAGAATGCGGGGTTTGGTGCTGTTCGACGTTTGGGTGCAGTTCGTGCGGAGACTGGGGGCGTTGATGTTATTTTTAATCCGCGTACAGCTCGCGGAATTGCAGGGCATATCGCATCTATGGTCAATGGAGCTTCTGTGGCTCGTAAAACGAGTCTTTTACAGAATTTTCTAGGCAAGGAAGTAATGAAGCCTAATGTTAATGTAACCGATCAACCTTTGCGATTACGTGGAAATGCTTCTCATCCTTTTGATGGAGAAGGGGTAGAGGGCCAAACACTTAATATTATTGAAAATGGTATTTTAAAAAATTGGCTTCTTTCATCATCTACAGCACGTGAATTGGGACTTAAAACAAATGGACATGGTGTGCGTTCGGCATCATTAGTGCAGCCGACAAGTACAAATTTTGCTATTGAACCGGGTTTAGTATCGCCTTGCGATATGATAAAAGGTTTACGAAATGGATTTTATGTGACCGAATTATTCGGTCATGGCATTGATTTTATTACTGGTCAGTATAGTCGTGGGGCTTCCGGTTTTTGGATTGAAAATGGTGAAATTGCTTATCCGGTGAGTGAAGTAACGCTAGGTTCTGATTTGCTTCATATGTTAGCACATTTAACACCTGCCAATGATATTGATCGGCGTTATGGTACAGCGGCGCCAACGTTGTTAATTGAAGGGATGACACTTGCAGGAAAATAACACGCATCATTCTTCTGATTTAAATCTTTTGCGTGACGTTTGTCGAGAGGCAGGAGATTTAGTAATGCGGTATTTTGGATGCACGTTGGATGTTTGGATTAAAGAGGGTAATTCACTGGTCAGTGAGGCAGATCTTGCTGTTGATCATTTTTTGAAAGAGAAGCTTCTTGGAGCGCGTCCAAATTATGGATGGATTTCAGAAGAAACAAAAGATAATCGAGAACAACAAGGTTATGAACGCTTCTTTGTGGTTGATCCTATTGATGGAACACGAGGTTTTATTTCTGGCAGTCCTTATTGGTGTATTTCGGTTGCTATTATTGAGAATGGGCGTCCTATTGTGGGCGTTCTACAGTGTCCGGCTCAAGGAGATATTTATGCAGCTGTAACGGGTGGAGGGGCAACATTAAATGGAATAAAACTCCCTCTTTTAGCCTCCGGGGGGCATCGAAAATATAAAATTTCGCTTGATAAATCGCTCGCACAAAAATTACCAGATGATTTTCTTAATCGAGTCAGTCTTTACCATTATCTTCCTTCTCTTGCTTATCGTATTGTTCTTGTTGCTCAAGATGAAATTGATATCGTATTAGTTCGTCCGAATTGTCATGAATGGGATATTGCCGCTGCTGATCTTATTTTGCAGGAGTGTGGAGGGTGTTTTTTATCGCTTGATGCCCCTTTACTATCTTATGGAATTGAACCTTACCAATATGGACTTTTAATTGCTGGTAAAAATAATTGCTGTCAAGATATGATAGATGTTGTTCGTCAAACAAAGTTAGTTTAATCACGTAAAAGCGCGCTAAAATAATCTAAATGATATGGAGGCACATATGACTGAAACCAACGAAAAAAAACAATATTTACATCTTGTATTTGGTGGAGAATTAAAAAATCTTAACAGTAATCAATTTAAGAATCCTGATGATTTAGATGTGGTTGGTATTTTCTCAGATTATCAATCCGCTCAAGAAGCATGGCAGGCAAAAGCACAAAGTAGTGTCGATAATGCATTACAACGTTATTACATTGTAGATTTGCATCAGTTTCTTGATGCTGAGTTAGGCGATGCAGAATAAAGCTTGAATATTTGGTCATTATAGCCTGTCGATTGCTTCACGCTTTTGTTTAGTCGTCTTTTTCATAGGTACGTTCTTCGGGTAAAATAGAACACCGTAAAAAAGAATATGCTTGTTGTTTAAATTCATATGTTTTCTTAAGGAAACATCTCTCAAGGCGCCCAAGCCCAATTTCATAATGGTGTCCGTGCAAGGTATAAAATCCATTGTTGCACCACCATCTTTACGCTTAATAAAAATACAAGACAGTTCTATCAACCTATTTACAACAGCAATATTATCATAACAGCTATCACTCGAAGTTTATGATTATATTGTGAATAGTCACTCTGCTCTTGAATGGGGTATAAGACATTAATGCGTTAAGATTAATAAAAAGAGTAGCATTATTAATGATACCAATTACTACTCTGTTGAGATTATTAGCACTCCCTACTTATCAATAGGAATTTTTTCAACAGATTATTACTGTAAGCTTAGAAACCATGAAAGTCGTTAGAAACTTACCAAAATTAAAAACTTAGAGAAACTGAATAGATTTATGAGGTTAACTTACCTCATAAGGGTTTCATGAGTACTCGTTTAAAACTACAATCTATAAGTTAATCATTTTGTATTGATTATATACAATCTTAAAAGGAATAATATATCATGCGATCTACTGAAAAGAGAGAATTTAAAATTGTGAAAACTCTTATTTAAATTTCTTTAAGACTTGTAAGAAATTCTCTATTAAACAAGCTTAGATTTTTCTGGATTACATTTAAGAGATTATATCACAATTTAAAATGAGAACTCTATACCGTTCAAAAGTTTTTTTAAAAATTAGTTTTACATATTCATTTTATTGAAATGAAATCATAGAGATTAAACTTCCTTTTAAACGTACTTTATTTGTTGTATTTATATAGGTTATAATGTCTATATGGATTATTTTTTGAAAAATTGACAATACCTGATATATCTAAAAATAAGTTTGTCTCTAAAATACCAACGTGCAAAATTCAAAGTCTCACTAAAATCATAAGAAGTATTTATTCAGTGAGCTGAAAAAAATTGATACAACCCATGTCATAGGTTGTATGGTACACTAAAGCTTTGACAATGCGTTTCGCTTTTAATGTAGCTGAAATTAACAAATTAGCACATAACTTACAAAAATTAGCAGCAATACATACTGCTAATTTAGGTCTAATAGCATTACACCTGAAAGCAATTTTTGGCTAGACAGAAGAACAGATGGTCTCTCTATATTAAAGCGTATATTATAAAAGACTCGCTTGTGGGGCTATAAAAAACTTCAAAAAAAAAATGAGAGATTGAGACAAAAAACATAATGAAATTAGAATTCATCAATTCCTTTAAAATTAGAATCTTTTATTTACTTTTTGCTTAACCTTTTAAAAACGATATAAAATAAAGAAAATTGTAAAGAAGCATTTTTTCATCCTACCGGGTAAAAACAAGAACTTTCTCAAGAGGTAAGCGATCGTAATTTATAGAGACGTATTGCTGTCTCACCATAAAAACGCTCATCGTCTAGATAAAAGACGTCAGGTAAATGAATCATTGTATCTTTCTTTTCTTCAAGTATGAAGAGTGTATCAGCTTTTGCCCACCCCCCTCGCAAAGCTTCTACGAAAGCACGTTCACCTAAACACCGGCTATAGGGAGGATCAGCGCAGATAACATCAAATGGAAGCATTGTGCCAATATTGCCAAGTTTGGTTGCATCACGACGCAAAATCCGTCCTATCGACTGTAATTCAAAGGCTTCTATATTTTTTTGAAGCAACCCACGCCCCTCAACCGAGTTTTCAACAAAAACAGCCGCCTTTGCTCCACGTGAAAGTGCTTCGATGCCTAAAGCACCAGTACCAGCAAAAAGATCAAGAATGCGTTTATTGGTCCAGAATTGTTCTTCACGGCTAGAAAGAATATTAAAAAGGCTTTCACGTGTACGATCACTCGTTGGGCGAATCGACTGATTAACAGGCGAAAACAAAACACGCCCAGCAAATTTACCGCCTATGATCCGCACGTGAACCTCCAAATCGCTTCGAAATTTTTGCACCATCCCGATGTGGTTTAGATTTTTTCATAGAACCACCAAATGATTTTACCTTTTTCTTTCTCTCAAAAGAATGCTCATCATGACCACTTTTTATCATTTTCTCTTTATCCTTTAAAAAGCGATCTTTCTTATCAAAGGAATGCATCTCATCATAAGATGTTTTGCCACGTTTTTGAACAAAACTTTCCCTTTTCTCTTTGTGTGACGGACTCTCTTTTAGTTTTTTCTTGTCTTTATGAAAGGATTTTCTACCATCCAAATCGCTCTTATGATCATGCGATTTCTCCTCACTATAGGAAGGCTTTCTACGTGTACTCTGCGGACGTGCACCAGGAGCCATCCAAACATTAGCACGGCGAGAACGCGGTAGAAAACGCTCTACTTTTCCTTCCTCACTTTTCTCCTTCTTTACATTCTCATGAGACTTTGTACTTAATCGTGCGCGACTATGTTCAACAGAACTATCTCTTGGTCGGCGCCGTATCGCCCTTTCACTTGAGAAAACCCAACCATCATTTGCAACAGAAAGATTTTTCTGGCTTTGCTTTTCTGCAACAACTACAGAATTTGAAAATGGCTTAAGAATAGGAGCATCAAAATCTGCATTGGCTTGCATAATCAAACGCTCCCCCAACTGATCTCGTAACATCCGCCCTTTTAACTCTTGCACAGCTCCTTCTTCTAAATCAGAAAGATGAAATGGACCATACGATACACGTATTAATCGATTAACTGATAATCCTAATGCCCCCAAAACATTCTTTATTTCACGATTTTTTCCTTCACGCAAAGCGACAGAAAGCCATATATTAGATCCCTGTTCACGTTCAATTGATGCTTCAATCGAACCATAAAAAATACCATTAATCGCAATACCATTTTTAAGGTTATCCAGTGCGCTCTTCTTTACTCTTCCATGAGCACGGACGCGATATTTGCGGACCCATCCTGTTACAGGAAGCTCTAATACACGCGCTAAACCACCATCATTGGTTAAAAGCAAAAGCCCTTCCGTGTTAATGTCAAGCCTTCCAACAGAAAGAACACGCGGCATTCCTTTTGGTAAATTACTAAATACTGTAGGTCTGCCCTCAGGATCACGGTTCGTGGTGACAAGGCCTGCTGGCTTATGGTAAAGCCATAAACGCGTTCGTTCTATAGGAGGTAAAGGTTTGCCATCAACTTTAATAACATCAGAGCGGCTAACATTAAAAGCAGGCGTTATCACGACTGCACCATTCACAGAAACACGACCCGCAACAATCATCATTTCCGCATCTCGACGCGAAGCAACGCCAGCACGCGCTAACCTTTTAGCAATTCGTTCACTCTCATTATTTTCATTCATTTGCGTTTCAAACCAATCTTTGCCAGTATGTTCAGAAAATTATTCACATACACCATACCGCTTATCCTGAAAAAGGAAGTAGCATAATCATTTATCATTTTCTATCCTTTAACGACAATAATGTATCTGTTGCCTTGCAAGTTTGTTTTAAACACTTAAAAAAAATAGAGGTATTCCTTTTATTATAAAAGCGTAATAAATTATTCATTCCATCGCATTTCTTATCGAGATAACCTTTAGATTTTCTATACCTTCAGTAAAAAGAATATTATGACTTTGACGCCCATGGAAATAGCCCTTTTAGAAGCTCAATGGGCTGCAAAAAAAAACGAAGTTCCCGTAGGTGCTGTTATTACACGTGGAAAAGCTATCATTGCACGCGCTGGTAACTTTATAAAATCTGCATATGACCCTACAGGACACGCAGAAATGCGCGCAATCCGTATGGCTTGCGAAACATTGCAAAGCGAAAGACTTCCTGATTGCGATCTTTATGTAACACTTGAGCCTTGTGCTATGTGTGCTGCTGCCATTTCATTTGCACGCATACGACGTCTCTATTACGCAACAAATGATCCCAAAGGAGGTGCTATAGAAAATGGTCCACGTTTTTATCAGCAACCAACCTGTCATCACAAACCTGAAATTTATTCTGGTTTTAAAGAAAAAGAAGCTGCTCAATTACTTAAAGATTTTTTTGTACAAAAGCGATACTAAAAACAATTCTTCTTCCATAACTTTCACTCTTTAAAAACTATCCTATTTCTTAAAAAAGACTATTAATTCTTCTGATATATATAGCTAAAGCTATTTCGAAGAATTTTTTCTCTCTTTTAAGACAGCATATTGCTTCTATTAGATGATACATTCATTCATAAGAATAATTCATTATTTTGTATATAAAATATAAAGTTCAAAATATCGTAGATATACTCTCATTTCAAATGACATTGAATCAATAAAAACCACTTTCTTGTATATTATAAGCGGGATTATCGTCTGGATAAAGAATGATTTAGAAAAGACTAAAAATGTCCATTATAAAGGCTCTCAAATGCAAGAATTGTCGCAACATTGGAATCTGAAAAATCAAATGATGGTATCAGCTTTCTCTTTCCTAAGCATAAAGATGTTGGAGCACAATAGATTTTACGTTATACTATCTACATGAGCGATGTTGTAAAATGAGCTTGAGAAATGTTTCTTGTTAGGAAACGCATAAGGACTCTCTCAATGCTGTTGTCATATTGCTATTTCACGAGAATAAGATCCCTCTTACAGCAGCATTGTAACTGTGCGTAAATGAGAGCTTGGTATCATAAGTAATTGGAAAAATACTTTACTTTAAATATTTTGTCTTTTCCCTATCGACCAATAGGTGCGGTTTTTGCCGGTTGGCGATAACTTAAAGGTGGTTCAGTGAGATAGCGCCGGTATTTTGAACTGCCAACTTGTGCTCTCTGACGACGTAAATATTCCTGGCGTTGCTTCGCATTCAACTGTGAAGGGTTTTCTGAACCAGCGCCATTAACTGATGATCCTTTGTGAAGAAAAGAAGTATTTCCTTGATGCTTCTTCGATACTGCTATTTCATTGACAGATCTATCTTGTTGTGGCATCGGTAAAAATCTGCGCGAACTCGGGCTTGGTATTACAAGTTTTGGATGAGGTTTCATAACAATCTGGCTGCTGTTATTTGTTGGTGTTAATGAAGTAATATTAGCAACATCTTCAAAAAACTGTATCGAAACTGGTTTATTGGTACCATAGGTAGGAGCAGATAAATTGCATCCCGTTAAAACAAAGCACATCCCTAAAATTCCTATTGGAAATATTTTTATTTCACGTTTTCTCACTGCCTATCCCATTTCCTAAGTATATGGCTAATTAATATTCCCGTTATTTATGAGAGAATGGTCCATACACAAATTCCCCCCCTGCAGATAAAACAACGGAATTTTTTCGTACCACAAAAAACTATATTCATCAATATGAGAAATTTACTTGCATTTCTTTCCTTTGATCTAAAATTTTAAATCTTGCCAAGAATCTGCAATTCACGCAAAGCAGCTGCATCACGAGCAGATACATCCGGATAAGCTGGATCACTCCCAACATCTTGTGTATAACGCCATGATCGAGCACATTTTTTTCCTAATGCCTTCTCTGGATATACACCAACACCTTCAACATCATTCAACGTAAAAGCATCGGAAGGTATTGTATCCTGCGTAATTGTGAGTGCACTGGTAATACAGACCTCTGCCATATCCACATTTTCTAATGCTTCTCGTAAAGTCGGATTGGAAATAAAAACAATAGGAGCGGCTTCTAACGAGGATCCAATACGCTTATCAACGCGTTCAAGCTCTAAAGCACCTGTAACAACTTTACGGACCTGCCGAATTTTTTTCCAATGCTCAGACAAAGATTGATTTTGCCATTCTTCTGGTACAGAGCGAAATTGTTCCAAATGCACCGATTGGCTTTCTGGGTAACGCTCTAACCAAGCTTCCTCCATAGTAAAAGGCAACATTGGAGCAAGCCATGTTACCATACGCTCAAAAATCTCACGGATAACCTGCAAGGAGGACTTGCGCTTTTTTGATGAAGGCGCATCACAATAAAGAGAATCCTTGCGGATATCAAAATAAAATGACGATAACTCAATGATTGAAAAATCCAATAATGCACGCATAATCTTTTTAAAATCAAATTCATCGTAAGCGCGATTAATCAACTGATCAAGTTCAAAAAGCCTATGCAATATAAATTTTTCAAGATCCGGCAGTGCACCATAAGATATTTCTTCTCCATCATCATGTGCTAAAGTTCCAAGCATCCAACGAATTGCATTGCGTAGTTTACGATATGAATCCACATTTGTTTGAAGGATTTTTTTGCCTAAACGCTGATCTTCCCAATAATCAGTTGTCATAACCCAGAGACGAAAAATATCAGCTCCAGATGTTTTAATGATCTCTTGCGGAACAACCGTATTGCCTAAAGATTTAGACATTTTCTTACCATTCTCATCCAAAGTAAAACCGTGTGTGATCACTGCCTTATAGGGAGAGTAAGCACGCGTACCACAGCTTTCCAAAAGAGAAGATTGGAACCATCCGCGATGTTGATCTGAACCTTCAAAATAAACATCAGCAGGCCATTTCAAATCAGCCCGATCTTCTAACACAAAGCTATGGCTTGCTCCAGAATCAAACCAAACATCCAAAATATCATAAACCTGTACCCAAGGCTCATGTGCACGCTCACCTAAAAAACGTTCACGTGCTCCTTCAGAAAACCATGCATCTGCCCCTTCTGCTTCAAAAGCCCGTAAAATACGCTTGTTCACACCTTCATCTTTTAGAATAACACCATCCTCATTCGCAAAAATACAAATAGGAACCCCCCAAGAACGCTGACGAGAAAGAACCCAATCAGGACGATCTTCTATCATAGAAGCTAGGCGGTTTTGCCCAGAAGACGGCACAAAACGCGTTTTTGAAACAGCTTCCAAAGCCCGACTACGTAAAGTTGAACCATCCCCAAAATCTTTATCCATTGAAATAAACCATTGCGGTGTATTGCGAAAAATAACGGGTTTTTTTGAACGCCAACTATGGGGATAGGAATGCTTTAAACGCCCCCGTGCAAACAATCGATCTGCTTTAATTAAAGCGTTAATGACCTCTTTATTGGCATCACCCATTTTTCCATTATCATCAATAACACGTGCAGGTCCTCCTTCACGATCTGGTCCTAAACCTGGAACATCTTTCGTATAGAACCCTGCATCATCAACAGGAAACGGTATAGATGAATCAATCCCTGCTTGCTCCAGTAAGGACTTATAATCATTCCAAATTTCAAAGTCCTCACGCCCATGGCTTGGTGCTGTATGGACAAACCCTGTACCAGCACTCTCTGTCACATGCGCCCCCTCAAGCAGTGCAATTTTATAATTATACCCTCCAGCTAAACCTTTGAGTGGATGAGAAAGAACAAGAGCTTTCAATTCTTCAGCAGAAATAACACGCAAACGCTTCAAAACAAGTTTGGCTTTTTCTGCACAACTCATCGCTAAAGCGTCTGCAAAGAGAAGCTTTTCTCCCACTTGAGGACCAAAATCATTTTCAGCACTTTCAACTTCGTAAATACCATAAGAAATCTGCGAAGAATAACTCACTGCACGGTTAGCAGGAATTGTCCACGGTGTTGTTGTCCAAATGACGACATACGCACCATATAAATCATCAGAATTTGCTTCAAAAACAGGAAACTTAACCCAAATCACCTCTGATTCATGATCATGATATTCAATCTCAGCCTCTGCCAAAGCCGTACGCTCCACAACAGACCACATCACCGGCTTGGAACCACGATAAATCTGATCTGACATAGCAAATTTTATCAATTCACTGGCAATGCGTGCTTCTGCATGAAAAGCCATTGTAGTATAAGGCGTATTAAAATCTCCCACGACACCAAGGCGTTTAAACTCTTCACTCTGAACGGTTACCCAATGCTGTGCAAATTCACGGCATTCTTGACGAAACTCGTTAAGAGGTACCTCATCCTTATTTTTTCCTTGTGCTCGATATTTTTCTTCAATTTTCCATTCAATTGGAAGCCCATGGCAATCCCAACCAGGTACATAATTTGCATTAAACCCGCGCATTTGGAATGAACGAACAACCACATCCTTTAGAACTTTGTTTAAAGCATGCCCGATATGAATATGACCATTTGCATAAGGCGGACCATCATGAAGAATATAAAATGGACGATCTTTTGCTTGTTGGCGCAATTGCTCATAAAGCCCGATATTTTCCCAACGCGCCATCAATTCAAGCTCTTTTTGCGGAAGCCCTGCACGCATAGGAAAATTTGTTTGTGGAAGATAAAGAGTTTTTGAATAATCTATTGTTTCATTTTTCACAGTCATTGTGAAATATTCCTGTCCACTTTTACGATTTCATTTTTGCATAACTTCCCTGAACCCTGCAACTCTGGTTTTATCTATAGGGAAAGCCGAGCTTATCATTCGTATTAAGCAGCGATCAGGAAAATATATCATCACACTCTATGGGCTTTATCATGAAATTCACAAGAAAAGAAACCAAAAAGTGATCTTTTAAAAAATAAAGGCTCCACTGTCAGTGGAGCCTCTTAGAAATTTACTCTTTAAAAAATTAGAATTTATAAGCTACACCAACACGGAAATCATTAGTTTTGTAGTTAACCTCAAGTTTTTCCTTTGCAAATTTCTTTTTACCAAAATCAGAGTAACGATATTCTGCACGTACAATCACATTATCCAGAACCGAGAAATCAACGCCACCACCAAGTGTGTAACCAATCATGGTTTTTGTTTCATCAGCTAAGTTCTTAGAAGAAACAACTCTTCCATCCTCATCCTTAACGGATATCGATACAGTGTCTTGGAACTGCCCATAAGCAATACCACCAGCAAGATAAGGCATAAAGCGATCAGCAGCAAAACCAATACGTACTCGTGTAGCACCACCCCAATTTTGTTTGAAAGTATGATTTAAAGTTTCAACTTCATCCTCTTGATCAAGACCAAGTTCAGAAGCCATCTTTTTCATTTGTTCTATACCATATACACTGGAATCGTTCTTATCCGCTGCTTGCGTACTTTGTGCACCGTGCCCAGCTATATTCTGTCCACCATGAGAACGAGAAACATGTGGATTAGCACCATGCGAATTAGCATTTCCGCTACCATGATGAACACTATGATGACTTACATGCTGAGCTCCGCTTGTTCCATTGGAAGTGTTTGACTCTGATCCAGATGATCCTGATCTTGCCAGTACAAGGGGTCTACTCGGTACTGTTCTTTCTACTGCTAATTGATTTGATTGTCCTGCTCCTGCTTGTGATTGTTGAGCTGCACTTGCTGGTCTAGCTGGTGCTGAACTGGATTGCGTTACAGCAGATTTTTCTGATGCGGAACTTGCTCCTGGAGTCCCTCCTGTTGTAGTTCCTGCACCTGCAGATACTCCTGAGGCGGTTTTTTGTGTTTGTGCTCCTGTTCCTGCTTGTGAGGCTGGGGTTGAAGATGGCGTTTTTGATGATAATGTTGGATTATTATTGCCAGAATTTTTAGTTGCTACTGATTGACTTGATTGTCCTGCTCCTGCTTGTGGTTGTTGACCTGCACTTGCTGGCTTAGCTGGTGCTTGGCTGGATTGCGTTGCAGCAGATTTTTCTGACGCGGATCCTGCTGCTGGACTCCCTGTTGTTGCAGTTCTTGCACCTGCGGGTGTTCCTGAGGCGGCTTTTTGTGTTCCTGTTGATGTTGCTGCTTGCGAGGTTGGAAGCGTTTGTGGGTTTGCGGATCTGCGGGATCTTACGACGGCATTTTCTACTGTAGTGTTACTAGCCGAACCTATGGTAATGGTCTTTGTGTATTTTTTTCTAGATATCATTAAATCCGTATCGATGCCAAAAATAAAGTTATCACCGAGATCAATATTAGAACCTGCATAAAAACCACCTACAAAACCTGAAAGTTTAGGAGAGAACTCTTTATCTAGTGGCAAACTCTTTTCTTGATCCAAAAGAGCCATATCAGCTTTGCTCGAAAAACCACCAGCTTGGACACCTAAATAAAGACCTGTCCATGAAAAAGCAGGTGCAACAATGGGAGAAGCAGTCGATGATGCTGGCTGATGAGGAATCATAACATCAGCAGCTAGCGCTGTAGACGCTGAAATTAAAGAAAAAACAGACGCTGTTATTAAACGTTTTGTATTCATAAAATCTCTCCAAATATCCAAAATGAAATGTATATAGAGCATCTTTTTTGAAAGATCTGTAGTAAAAATGACACACTCACAAAAAAATAAAGAATTTTTGAAAATAAGACTTCTTAAAATTTTAATTTTGCATTCAATGAGAATTTGTAAACTAAATAACACTAAAATTATGTGGCTTAAAGTTGGATTCATTTTCATTAAATTTTTGTATAACTGTTAATGATAATATCCTTTATAAATTTCTTTTTACCGAAATCAGAATAACAGTATTCTGCATGCAATAAACTATCATCTGTTATTGCAAAATCAACGCCAGCGCAAACAATGAAATCAAATCTTGCCTTTTTTAAAACCAAGCGCCATTAAAGTTTCATCTATTTATCAGCATGATCTACTTTTGGTGCTTTAGCAATAGTATTTTGTATCTAAAATTAAGAAAAACAAAGGACTTATTCAAACACTCGCAAAAAACTTTTAGATTCTTTGCATAAACATCTTCATCCAGCAATATCACTTCGATTTATAAGGCTAACTTATTGTTTTCATTTTGAATGAAAAAACTAATACTGTAGGATTCTATCATTTAAAACCTGTTCCATGTTGTATTAATCAAAACCATGTCTCTTGTACACCACAAGTGGAAAGAGCAGCCTAGATAAAAACATTAAAGATAAGACTAAAGATGCCTCTTATGAACGCTTTTAACAGCCAAGGTCTGTCCCACACCATTGGTGGCTGGCAAAGTGTATAATGGTGCTGGCTTGCTCTTTTTATTAAGCGTGTAAAGATAGTGGTGCTCTGTAGATTTTATATTATTTCACTGAGAGGCTTTACCGTCTTACATCACTCACGGATACTGACATGAAGTGGGCTTGATGTACTTTGAAAAATATTTCTTTAAAACAAATGTGTGAATACATAACAAAAAGTGTATTCCGTTTGGGGCGTTCTGTTTTGCATGAGGAATGTGATCCCATAAAAAGAATGCAATAAACAAAAACATAAAACAATGCGTCATCTTCATTTTCATTATTTAAAAGACATTGCTCTAAATGCTTTTGAAAATCCTAACGCTAAATTAAAAGAAGATGGTAAAGTTGGAAATTGGTTTCTATCTTTACATCTTCATATTCTTTCCCAATGAGATTGTATTTCCCAAAGATTACTCCAACAGATATACGCAATACGCTCGCTCTAATCTGGAATATGCAGAATAAAGTTAATCACTGGTCATGACCTTTTCCTATTTCTGAGATTAATTGAATACTTTTCACTTAGGCGTAAAATGATAGCCGTGATATAAGATTTGATGTAATCAGTAGCTATAAAACTAATGTATACCACCAATTCGCCCTCTATAATATAAAACTTTTTTCTTTAAAACCTTATGGCGCAAAATAATACAAACAAAAATAGAAGGGATTAAGAGAGACAGAATAGAGAACTGGTAAAATAAAGGCCCCGTTAAACGAGGCCTTAGTATTTTTTATGCGTCTAATTTCATTTTTATGAAATTAGAATTTGTAAGCAACACCTACACGGAAGTCATTGGTTTTGTAATTGAATTCACGTGTATCGTCTGCGAATTTCTTTTTACCAAAATCGGAGTAACGGTATTCTGCACGTAAAAGAACGTTGTCTGTCATTGCAAAGTCAACTCCACCACCAATAGTGAAACCAAGCATTGTCTTCGTGTCATCAGCCCAAGTACCACCAGTCAAATTTACATCTTGCTTAGCGCCTGCTTCTGGTCCATGTTCATTCCCGTCAGCTTTCTGCACAACTTTAGGTCTCTTTCCTTTTCCTGCAACGGATTGAATGCCCTGTACCTGCGCATAGGCAACACCACCAGCGACATAAGGCATAATACGGTCAACAGCAGCAAAACCGATACGAACGCGTGTAGCACCAGACCATTTTTCTTTGTAACTGTGCATTTCTGTTACCTTGTCACCTGCTGCAAACTGTTGTGGACCTTCTAATCCAACCTTAGCTTTTTCAAGGGCAGCATTAAATTTTGCTGCATCTTCTCCAGTAAGAGTCAATTCACGGGCTTTTTTTGATTCTTCACGATCTGCCCAAACTGCATCGGTTTCAACACCGAGAATGAGACCATTTCCGAGGTCTACGTTAGAACCTGCATAAATACCACCCATGAAACCAGAAGGACTAGGTGTGTTATCTTTTTTGAAAAGTTCTTTGTCTTCTCCTGGAGTAGTTACTTTAGTTTTACTCGAAAAGTTGCCAACTTGACCACCAAGATAAAAACCCGTCCAAGAAAACGAAGGGGCTGCTGCAATAACTGCTGGTGCGACTTCATGAGGGATCACCACGTCAGCAGCTTGTGCTGCAGAAGCTGAAATTAAAGCGGCAACAGAAGTTGCTAGTAAAGATTTTGTATTCATAATTTTGCTCCTAAATTAACTATAAGATGACCTTACAAGATTATAGATAGAAAAGCTGTAGTAAAAATGTCACAATCATACAAATAAAAAACCAGAAAAACAGCGTTTTTATCCAAGTCAAAATCTCTTGAAAATTTAATTTTTTATTAATAATCGCACTTTTGATGAAATTAGAACTTGTAAGCTACACCTACATGAAAGTCATTGGTTTTGTAGCCTAGTTTAAGGTAATCCTTTTTAAATTCCTTCTTACCAAAGTCTGAGTAGCAGTATTCCGCACGAAGCAGAATATGATCTGTCATCGCGAAATCTATACCACCACCAAGGGTGAAACCCACCATCGTTTTTGTTTTATCAAATACCGTAGCAGAAACTTCTTTACTTGGCTTACCATTTGCCGACTTTTTTGTTTCTGAAACTTTATCGACACCTTGTATTTGCGCATAGGCAATACCATCGGCAACATAAGACATAATGCGGTCAGCGACGAAAAAACCAACACGAACCCGTGTTGCACCAGACTATTTTTCTTTGAAACCAATGCGATACACTGCTGTGTCACCTTTTTAAAACTTTTCATTTTCATCCAATGGAACACCAGCATCTTCAAATTCATCATTAAAATCATCGAATTCATCAATCGCAAGAATCTTTGAAACCGTCTTCGTCTCTCCTCGGTCTGCCCAGACTGCATCGGTTTCAACACCTAGAATGAGGAAATTTCCAAGATCTACGTTGGAACCTAAATCAATACCACCATGAAACCTGAAGGCTTCGGTAGTCCATATTTATCTAAAGTTTTTTCTTTTGTCTGTAAATCAAATACATCAACTTTGACTTGAAAAGTTGCCAACTTGACCACCGATATAAAAATCTGTCCAAGAAAACGAAAGAGCTATGATAACTGCTGAGGCTTTTCACGAAGAATGATAATATCAGAAGCTTGTGCTGCAGAAGCTGCTGCCATAGTGATAATAGAAGTTGTGACTAAAGATTTTATATTCATAAACTTTGCTCCTCATTTATTTACGAGCACAGTATTATACGATTAAGCGAAGAAACACTGTAGTCAACATAATACAATTATAGGAAACGAAAGATACACCCAAGATAAAATCATTTCATCACTTCCCTTTTCGCAAGAAATTGTAAGTTACAAGTACGTATAAGTCATTGATTTAGCGCGTAATTATTGCCTGTCGTTTATGAAAATCTTTTTAAGGAAATCTAAATAATATCTTTTCCACCTCCAATAAATATGAAGTGTGTAATAATATAATAACAGAAAATAATAGAGGCCCTGTCTTTGACAGAGCCTCATGACAATTTATTTTGTCTTCATCATTTCGTTGTTGACGAAATTAGAATTTGTAAGCAACACCTACACGGAAATCATTGGTTTTGTAAGCGAATTTATCCCCATCCTTTACAAATGCTTTTTTACCAAAGTCTGAGTAACGGTATTCTGCACGCAACAAAACATTGTCTGTCATTGCAAAGTCAACACCACCACCTACAGTGAAGCCAACCATCGTTTTTGATGCATCAAACAATTCAGCAGAAGCGATTTCGGCACCACCAGCTTCTTCCGCCTTAAGAGATTTAACCACTTGCAGCTGCGTATAAGCAATACCACCAGCGAAATAAGGCAAAATGCGGTCAACTGCTGCAAAGCCAACACGAACGCGTGTAGCACCAGACCATTTTTCTTTTATAGAGATGCTATCTATACGTTTGTCAGTTGCCTTAATATTAGCAATAGCTTTTCCTGGAGCAGCTGTAGCTTCAGCTGCTGTAAGCTCATCTTTGAAATCTTCAAAATCTTCTTCTATAACTTCTGAATGCACTTTTGAATCTTCGCGATCTGCCCAGACTGCATCGGTTTCAACACCTAGAATGAGGCCATTACCAAGATCTACGTTAGAACCTACATAGATACCACCCATGAAACCGGAAGGTTTAGGTGTCCAGTCTTTATCTGTAATTTTCTTTTTTGTTTCTGAATCATATACATCAACTTTACCTGAAAAGTTACCAACTTGACCACCGATATAAAAGCCTGTCCAAGAAAATGAAGGGGCTGCGATGACTGCTGGGGCTGTTTCACGAGGGATGATAACATCAGCAGCTTGTGCTGCAGAAGCTGCTGCCATAGCGATAACAGAAGTTGTGACTAAAGATTTTATATTCATAAACTTTGCTCCTAATTTATTTATGAGCACAGTGCTACAAGATTACAGAAAGAAAAGCTGTAGTAAAAATGATACAGTCACAGAAAATGGAGGGCACATCCCAGACAAAATCGCTTCATAGCTTGATTTTGCACGAAAAATCTAAAGATAGACATATAAATAACTTATTGATTTTAAATGTAATTATTGTTTATTTTTTATGAATTTTTTTTAAGAAAATCTGAATAATATCTTTTCACATCCACAATAAATTATGTATTGTGTGATAATATAGCAACAGAGAATAACAGAAGCTCTGTCAAAGACAGAGCTTCTGTTATTTAACTTACCGTCTGTTAAAACTTGTAAGCAACACCAACTCGGAAATCATTGGTTTTGTAAGATGTCTCATATTTATCATTTGAGAATTTCTTTTTACCAAAATCAGAGTAACGATATTCCGCACGGACAATAACGTTATTGGTCATTGCTAAATCAACACCAGCACCAAGGGTATAACCAACAAAGGTCTTTGTTTCATCAGACAAGGTACCAGAAGCTATTACTTTATCTGAATCTTTTCCTGTTATTGAAATCAATGCACTATCTTGAAGCTGTGTATAAGCGATACCACCAGCAACATAAGGCATAATACGTTCAGCTGCAAAACCAATACGTACACGTGTCGCACCAGCCCACTTTTCTTTAAAAGTGAAACTGTGGGTTCGTTTAGCACCAGGTTCAAGCGCATCTTTACCAATATTAATTCCAGATTCTGTTAATATCTTCTTAATATAATTGATGTGCTCTGGAACAATAACATATGTTTTTCCTGTCTTCGTGTCATCTTTACTAGACCACATGATATCTGTATCAACACCTAAAATAAGGCCATTGCCAAGATCAACATTGGAACCTGCGTAAAGACCACCCATGAAACCAGATAGTTTAGGCAAATAATCGTCACTTACTGGAATCTTTTTTCCACGAGCAAGAATATCCATCTTCGTTTTACCCGAAAAACCACCAAGCTGCCCACCAAGGTAGAAACCTGTCCAAGAAAAAGTTGGAGCAACAATAACGGGAGCAACAGGTGTTGGACTCGGGGAAACAATAACATCTGCTGCTTGCGCCGCTGAAACTGAAACAAAAGCGAAAGCAGAAGCTGTTATTAACCATTTCATATTCATATTTTTTCTCCATAGCTGAATATTTATTTGAACACATCATTCCATATAGAGCCCAAACTTCAGATATCTGTAGCAAAAATGATACACTCATAAAAAAACAAAAAGCCAATGACAGCATCCTGGATTGCTTGATCTGTAATAAATAAGAATTAAACTATGCTAATGCACAAATGATTTTCTCTCGTCACATTTGCTCTTCTTTATAAATTTTTTAAAAATATCTGCGTTATCACCGTGGAAAGCATGTGCTCTTGTCTCATGAAAAATTATCCTTTTATATTAAATTCAAATGCTTTATCTTAGACCATTGTATATTCAAGCAACAAAAATCATCCATCTATACATCACAAACGAGCAAGTATGTGAGACCGTTAAAAAACTAAAAATGTCACTTATGAATGTTTTCAATATCAAGAACAGTCAAATGCAATCGTTCTATTTAAATTTATACAAATAATGTTTTTACCTTTATCCTTAGCATGACCAAATGTGAAGACTATGTATTTGTTTTTTCATAAAAAGGATGCTTATATCATACATAAACTTGTACCGCACATAAACAAGACTTCCAATAATCTACGGGTTGAAACAAGATCACATACAACTTGCTTGCTCTTTGTTTTTACTTTAGGCAATTATTGTTTTTAAAATATTTACCATTTTTTGCTTATCTCAACCTCATAGAAAGTCTTTTTCAGAGTTTCAGTCTTATTTGTAGGCTCTCTATATTCATACTCTTTTATAAACTAAACTGTAAAAAATACCTCAAGACAGGCAACTGGTATGATAAATGTTGAAATCTATATTAAAACTCTCCCTAAAGCAAAAAAGATGAGAGAAGATCTTTCTTAAAGTTTTCACACCAAACTTTGCTTTGAAAATCATTAATTGAGCAAACAATTTGGCAGAAAAAATATCTGATATTGAATCATAGATAAATAAAAAATATTTTTAGATCTAAGTCGAACAATATATTGATTATAAACATAATTCATCGTTTCGTATATTGAATAAGAAACCGGAATATCATAAGATTCTCTTATTCCAAACCGGTTGCATATTACAATCAATCAAAACCATTCGCTTGTACATTACAAGCAGGAAAAGCCGTGCAGATAAAAACTGTACAAGAAAGAACAAAAACGCCTCTTATGAATCGTCTCACATACCAAAGGCTGTCACAACATTGAGAGCTAGCAAAGTGTGTGATGAATGCCGGCTTTCCCACTTCATAAGTGTAAAGAGGGGAGTACTCACTGGATTTACCATTATACCCTTCATAAATGGCGTCGCGAAATGGGTTTGGGAGCATTGAGAAATGTTTCTTTAAAACAAGTGCACGTAAGTATGCAACTCAATGGCGTTTTACATGCCTTATATAATCACACTTAAAATGACGATATTTACGGCATAAAAAATAACCCCAAATCTCTAGGCTATATTCATCTAATAAGCCCATGAATTTTGTAATGACTAATTGCTATTATACAGTGTTCTTCTTCCCCTGAAATCTTCCTGCTCATATCTTTTTCGAACAGTACTCTTCATTCTCACCGTGCACAATCATAACCCCCTTTAAACAAATAGCTCCCCCCCTTTTTTCAAGTGATAATATCTCCTTTCTTCAATTCTTGAGCATACGTTACACCTCTCAATGTTGTTTTCTCACTTTTTAAAAACTCATTGGACTTCGTGTAAATAGGTTTTTCCGTCCTCTTTTTCCTAGTCCTTTTTTAGGATAATATCCTCTTTTTTTACCAGAATGTGACACAGGTACTAACTTAGCTGCTGTTATGCATTCCCTGTTATTTATACAAGAAAATTCTATTTGAAAAACTTCAGATAAGACCTTGCGAAGCTGTTCACTAGAAAAAAGACCTATTGGAGGAACAGCCGAAGATGCTTTCTGTATAAAGTTTTGAGACGCTAAAAAACTCGCACCCTGAGCGATAGAGATTGAAGCAAAAGTAGCAAACGCTGTAATAAAATATTTTATGTTCATAAATTTAACCTCATCAAATATCCATAATGGATTTTATCTAGTGCCTTCATTGCAAATTTCTAGAGAAAAATAATATGTTTATAGAGAAAAAGTGAAAATCCTTAAAGATAAAGCTTGAGAGCATTTTCATTTTAAAATAAAAGCAAATTGTCCTGCTCTGCCAACATAGAAATCACTTATTGAGTAATAAATAAAGACACGAAGTATCATCTGAAAATAACAAACTATACGAATTTCACATCAACATATTGATTTATAAATATAATTTATATTTCTTCACACAAAATGAGCCCCTCGAACATCAGAATATTCTCTCATTTCAAACTTGTTCATTATACATTAGTAAATTTATTCGCTTACACATCATAAATGAGCTTTGTATATGGATAGAACTCTTGAAAAAGGGGAGGATTCTTACGAATCTGTTTAAATGCAAAAGCTATTGCAACACTTTGGCTTAGTAAAAAGCGCTCTTTCTGACTTGTTTCTAGCACAGTTTTCTAGGAGTCGTTGTTTGTATTTGTTCAGTATAATCGTGGTTATCTTTATACATTAATCATATAATATATTGATTTATAGTGATAGTTTAGTGTTATTCATATTGAATGAAAACTCTGAATACCATAAGATTCTCTCATTCCAAATCTTTTTCATGTTGGATCAATCAAAACCATTTGATTGCACGTTACAAGTGAGGAAAACCGTGTAGATAAAAAACACTAAAGAAAAAACTAAAAATGCCTCTTATGAACCGTCTCAAGTGCCAAGGACTAAACAATATTGGAAGTTGGCAAAGTGTGTGATGGTAGTGGTTTGTTCTATAAGCGTAAAGATGGGAGTGCTCAACGAATTTTATATCATATTGAAGGCGTTTATCGTTATACCATTCATAAGCGCCGCCGTAAAATGGGCTTGGGTGTTGGTTTCTTAAAAAAAGCACATGAATTAGCAACAGAAATATATTCCGTTTAGAGCGTTCTGTTTTACATGAAGAACGTAAATCCATTAAAAAATGTGAGAAACAAAAACATGAGGCAATGCGTAATCTCTATTATTTAACAGACATTGCTTTAGATACTTTTGAAAGTCGTAAAACAGAATTAAAAATGATGGTAAAGATGAGATTTGGTTTTTACATTTACGCCTTCATATTCTCCTCCAATGAGGCTGTATACCGGTTTCAGAGATTTAAGTCTTCCAACCTACCGTATGTTTCCAGCCTCTCCTCAAAATTTCTTTTTTTTCAAAGAAAAGCTGTTACAAAAATAAAAAATATGAATTCGCAAAAGCACTTTTATTGCCTAAACTTCAAATGAAATAGCACTAAGAATTTATTATAACTCTTACCAGAAAAGATGAGAGGATAAAATGCCCATAATGTACAAGCATTTTGTCCTCTCACTTCAATAATTAACTCCATTTAAAAGCCAATTTTAAAGTTAGCTATGCGCAAAAATATCAACTTCCGCCCATCCTAAAAGATCAAGCCTAGCTCTCATAGGTAAAAATTGAAAGCATGCCTTGGCAACATTTTCTCGCTCTTCACGTCTTAAACGTTCTTCAAATATCACTTTTAAACGATGCAAATATAATACATCCGACGCAGCATATTCAATTTGTGCCTGTGATAACGTTTCTGCCGCCCAATCCGAAGATTGTTGCTGCTTAGAAATATTCACATTCAGCAATTCATTACAAATTTCTTTCAAGCCATGACGATCCGTATAAGTACGCGTGAGTTTCGAAGCAATCTTTGTACAAAAAATGGACTCTGGCATAACACCAAATGTATGCGCTAAAATAGCAAGATCAAAACGCCCAAAATGGAATATTTTGGTGATCGCCTTATCCTCAAGCAATTTTATCAAATTGGGTGCACTCTTTTGTTCTTTAGCAATCTGTATAACGTCAGCAGTACCATCTCCAGAAGAAAGCTGAACAACGCATAAACGATCACGATGGGGTTGTAATCCTAAAGTCTCGGTATCAATTGCAACAGCATCAATTTGATAATTGTCTAAGTTTGGTAAATCACCTTGATGAACACGAATCTCAGCCATTTACCCTCCTATTTGCGAAAGAAGCAAGAATACGCGCCCAAGACCGCTGCCCCTTATGAAATGATTTTAAATTATACTTTTCATTAGGCGAATGAATACGGTCATCAGCCAGTCCAAAACCAACCAAAACAGTTTCCATACCAAGAATCGACTGAAAGTCTGCTACAATTGGAATCGACCCCCCCATAGCTGTCAATACAGCAGGAACTTCCCACTCTTGCGATAAAGCATCTTTTGCCGCCTTGATAAAAGATGAATCATAAGAAAGCTGTATTGCTGCAGAAGAACCGTGATTTTTAAATGTCACTGTACAGTCATCAGGAATTGAGTTGCGTACATAATCACGAAAGGCTTGACGTATTTTTTCTGGATCTTGCTTATGAACTAAACGACACGATATTTTTGCACTTGCTTGAGAAGCAATAACCGTTTTTGTTCCTTCTCCCTCATAGCCTCCACTAATACCGTTAATCTCTGCTGTAGGACGTGCCCATATGCTTTCTAAAATGCTTCGTCCTTTTTCACCAACAGGAATGGAAAGCCCTATAGGACCAAGAAAATTTTCAGCAGTACAATTAAGTTCATTCCATGACTGCAAAATCTGTGGAGGTGTTTCTTCTACGCCATCATAAAAACCAGGAAGCGTCACCTTATTATCTTCATCATGAAGTCCTGCTAAGATTTTCGTTAAAATATGAATGGGATTAGCTGCTACTCCTCCAAAATAACCAGAATGCAAATCACGACTCGCTGCTGTAATAATAATCTCTTCTGCCATAATTCCCCGAAGAGAAAGAGCAATAGACGGTGTATCCGCATCCCACATCGACGTATCACAAACCAATGCGCAATCAGCCTTAAGTTCATCTTTATTTGCTTTTAAAAAAGGAATAAGGGAAGGAGAAGCACATTCTTCCTCACCTTCACATAAAATAGTAACTTTAACAGGAAGCTGCCCTGTTTCTTTCTTAAATGCACGACATGCTTCAATAAAAGTCATCAACTGACCTTTGTCATCTGAAGCTCCACGAGCACAAATAACTTTCTCTCCGTCTCTCTCTTTTAAAGAAGGTGTAAATGGATCATCCTCCCATAAACTCAATGGATCAACAGGTTGAACATCATAATGTCCGTAAAACAACACATGCAAACAATCATCCGAAGGTCCTGGATGATGCCCAACAACCATTGGATGACCCGGTGTATCACGGCGTGAAGCGTCAAAACCAATGCTTTTTAAATCCTCTACTAACCAATCTGCTGCTTTACGACATGCAGCCTTGTAAGCCAAGTCTGTAGAAATCGATTGAAAACGTAAAAGAGAAAAAAGGCGCTCAAGGCTCTTTTCTATATTTCCATCAAGATGTGTTAGTACTTTATTCAGCATAAAAAAACCTCTCAAGCCTTGTCTAATTATATTATAGATACGACAACTTTAAGCCTCTTGTAAGATTTTGCAAGACACCTTATTCATTTTTGACATTGTGAGCAGTAAAAACTTGAACGCCCAGCCTGTAAAATGCGCACAATAGGCGTTCCACATTCCAAACATTGCTTGCCTTCTCGTCCATAAACTGAAAAAGCATGTTGAAAATAACCAAGTGAACCATCTATATGCATATAATCACGTAAAGAAGAGCCACCAGACAAAATGGCTTCAGAAATCACATTACGTATATTTTGTGCTAAAGAATCTGCAAATTCACTTGCACGTGCCGTTTTTGATGCCAATGTAAATGCACCACGTTGTGGAGACAAACGACTCCGCCAAAGTGCTTCACAAACATAAATATTCCCAAGACCTGCAACAATAGACTGATCAAGTAAAACGCTCTTGAGAGACATTCTTTTATTAACAAAAGCCTTTTGTAAATAACGACCAGAAAACGAATTACTCATAGGTTCAAGCCCTAGCTTATTTAAAAGTGGATGTTCATAAAGCTTGTCCGTATTAACTAAAAGCATAAATCCAAAGCGACGTACATCATTATATATAAGATGATAAACTGCACCATCTCTTGTTTGAATATCCATGATAAAATGATCATGCTTAACCAATTTACTTGTCGTTGAAAAAACTGTTCTTAAAAGATCATTCTCTATACGCCATGAACCAGACATTCCTAAATGGCTTAAAATCGTTTCATCCTGAGAAAGATGAAATAATAAATATTTCGCACGCCGACCAAGTTCTATAATTGTTCTGCCAATAAGACGCTCAGAAAAAGCCTCAGGAAAAGGAAAGCGCAAATCTCTACGATTAAGTCTGACAGATACTATCTTTGCATCAGTTACAACAGACTCAAGTCCACGACGAACTGTCTCTACTTCAGGAAGTTCAGGCATCTCTCTTCTTTAATAATTATACACTTTCCAATCGTATCACCATAAATTGACTTCCCCCCCTCAAAGAACGAAGACTTCCTCTACATCTGCTCTATAAAAAACAAATTCTTGATGAGTGGATTTCACTTAGCTTCCTACTCATGTGAGTTAATTAAGTAAAAGCTTTATGGTCAAGCACCGCCTTGAATATTCACCAGACACTCTAAAATACTTAATGTATCAATGAAGCTTACCCAACCCCACCTCAAATGACGATATTTGACGGCATAACAGGATTAAGCCCATTCACCCTTACGAAATACAGGCACTCTTATACCATCTTGAGTAATGCCATCTATATCAATTTCGCCAGAACCAATCATCCAGTCAATATGAATGACACTTTTATTACCACCACGTGCTGCAATCTCTTCTGACGTCAATGATGCCCCATCTAAAAAGCATTTGGAATAACACTGCCCTAAAGCAATATGACATGCAGCATTTTCATCAAATAAGGTATTATAAAAAAGGAGGTCACTCTTAGAAATTGGTGAAGAATGGGGTACAAGGGCAACTTCGCCCAATCGGCTTGCACCCTCATCACTTTGCAAAACCTGTTGCAAAACTTCCTGACCCGTTGATGCACGAGCCTCAACAATACGCCCTGCTTCAAAACGTACTTCAATATTATCAACCAGTGTTCCTTGATAGGAAAGTGGCCTCGTCGAACGAACAAAACCTTCAACCTTATGAGCATGAGGAGTGGTGAAAACTTCTTCTGTCGGAATATTCGGGTTGCAAATAACACCATTTTGAGCAACGGATGCACCACCATGCCATTCATGATCATCTGCCAAACCAACAATTAAATCAGTCCCTGGCCCTGTAAAGTGTAAGGCAGAAAAACGCTGCTCATTAAGCCAAGATGATCGTTTCTTTAAATTCTCGTTATGGACAATCCACGCATGTACCGGATCTTCTTCTGTAACACGTGACGCAGAAAAAATTGCATCGGCTAATTTTTTAATCGCCTCATTAAGTGGTAAAGAAGGAAACATTGTCTCAGCCCATCCTACTGTTGGATAAGCAACAATCGACCAATTTATAGAAAAATTCGATATTTTTTTGAGAGCAGGCTGGTAAGCTAGTGAAGTCGCCTTATTCAAACGCGCAACCTTATCAAAATCTTGATTGGAAAGGAGCAAAGGATTATCACCAACAATCGCTAAACGCGCTGCCCCATTTTCAAAAGCCTTCGCCATTCCCTCATAAAGCCAAGAAGGGGCACAATCAAAACTAGCTGTATGGGCATTTTCAAAACGTGTAAGCGATAACATATCATCACTAAAAATTGGTGTAATGACACCAGCCCCAACCTTATAAGCATGATATGCAATACGCCGAACAAAAGGTAATGCTGAAACTGGAGAAGTCAAAACAAGATCCTGCCCCTCTTGTAAATTTAACCCCACTTTTACTGTAATTTCTGCAAGACGATTAAGCATTTCAGGCGAAATTGTCTCATGAATATCAAAGTACATTACCAATACCCTTCTTTAAATAAAATACGTTTTTCACGTCGTCATATTATAAATTGTTTTTCAGATCCTTTGAGTTCACTTTCTCTACATATATTTACGCGTGTCATTATCGCTAAAAGTTTCACTTAATTCATAAACAGCAATGGGTCTATAACCCTTCTTTGGTCGTGAAAAACTTATCAGTTTCTGTGTCGTTTTTCTAACATTGCAACAATTGCATTTAACTGATCTGATGAAGGCAAAGCCATAATCGTTTTATTTTCCTCTTTCCTAGCTAGATGTTGAGGTGCATAGGCAGGAATAGGAACTTTATCAAGCTGTACCATCGCAAAAGACGCAGGATGTGCTGTCTTGGTCTTGGATTGTGCTACTTCTGTCAAAGAAGATGCACTTTTCTCTGCCTTTACTCCCCTACTTTCTAAGCTTTCATCTATAAAGCTTGGCGCATGACCAGAACGTTCTTGAGCAAAAGCATAAGCAACATCATAAGGGCGATTATTTGTAGGAACTTGAAGTTCCCCATCACGTGATCGTTTTTCATAAAAAGCATTTCCCCCTGCAACCTGAACATAATGCATGTTTTTATACGGAAAAGATAGACCAGCGGTATGAAAAAACTTAGCGTGTTTAACTTTCTTATCTCGTTCACCCCGTAAAACAGCATCAGCCGCCTCTCTTACACGAGCAACAGATGCTTTCTCCGTCATAGGACGCGTTAAAACACCAGGAGCAAACTGCTTATATTGACCAACAACACCACAAATCGTCTTAGGATAAGCGGTTGAATTAACACGATTCATAACAACCGTCCCAACGGCAATCATTCCTTCACGGCTTGTGCGATTTGATTCAAAATACATCGCTCGCATAAGACATTGACGCTCTGTCAATGGATACGTAACTGTTTTTGTCTTATTATTATTTACTTTTCCAGTATCTAAATAATTTGAAGCACACCCCACAACAACTAACGGCGCTACACAACAGGTAACAAAAACATTCCAACGATTTTTTTTCATCTTATGCAACACATTCCTATAATCTCTGAGCTATTCAAATTTTGAAATGAGCTTTAAATGTATCTCTCAATAAAGTACATAACTAACCGTTACCACTCAGTAAAATTTTAATACAAGAGGTAATCAAAAAGTATCTATGCAAAATAAAAAATAAAAAACTCTTAATTTACAGATCAATATTGTTATTCTTCATGGTCCAATATAGGCTATAATAACCCACACGTTTCAATTACAATAAAACAACACTATCCACTTCTTCTACATACGAAAAAATTTGGATACCAAAACTCTTTGCATCGATATTGAAAAAAATAAGACAGAGATCCCCTTTAATATAAAATTTTAACAAAATGATCTGAAAGGAAATTCCCCTAGAAAACTCCCCTCCGGCCACAATACGAATGATGATATCATCCAATATACAAATATGTCAAACCAAGAGTTAGCAATCTGCCATGCTTCTCTGAAAAAACTCTTTGTTGCTTCTTTGTGTTTTTCCATAATATGGTTATCTTATTCTTTCTATAGCTGCACTGTAAGAAAATGCTCATATATTTACAAACTTATTTTATACATATAAGAAAAATTTTAATCTATTTTCTTCTCACCTACCCCAACTTTATAAGTAAGGTCATCGCGAGGACGATCAGAAGACATATGGTAACCCGTTATGATATAATGCAGCATTTCAGCAATATTGGTAACATGATCACCAATTCGTTCAATATTTTTTAAACAAAACAGTAAGTGCGTACAAACCGTAATATTTCGCATATCTTCCACCATATACGTCAAAAGTTCACGAAAAAGAGAAGTATACAAAGCATCAATTTTCTCATCACGCTCACGCACAGCGTCAACACGCTCTAATAGGCGACTCGTATAAGCATTTAAGACTTCTTTTAATTGATTGAGTGCTAAAGCTGTAATTGTTTCAAACCCATGATAAACAGAAGCAGATTGACGTATTTCTGAAAGTGCAACAGTCCTTTTAGCAATGTTTTTGGCCATATCCCCAATCCGCTCAAGATCAGAAGAAATACGAATGGCTCCAATAATTTCACGCAAATCAACAGCCATCGGTTGACGTTTGCAAATAATAGCAACCGCTTTTTCATCAATGTCACGTTCTGCTTCATCTAAAAACACATCATCGGCAATCACTGTCGTTGCAAGTTGAAGATCACTACACACAACCGATGCGACAGAACGTTCAATCATCCTTTCTGCATGGCTCCCCATTTCTGTAATCCTTGCTTTTAAATATTTTAGTTCTGCATCATAAGAACGGACAGTATGGTTCATAGACATATCTTACACTCCTCAATTCACCTATCCAAAACGCCCCGTAATATAATCTTGTGTCCGTTGCTCTTTTGGTGAGGTAAAGATCATTTCAGTCGCACCAACTTCTACCAAATGCCCTAAATGAAACATAGCCGTATATTGAGAAACACGTGCGGCCTGTTGCATGGAATGCGTTACGATAACAATTGTATAATTTTGCCGTAACGCATCGATAAGCTCTTCAATCCGTGCCGTCGCAATGGGATCAAGAGCTGAACAAGGCTCATCCATCAAAATAACTTCAGGACTAACCGCAATAGCACGTGCAATACACAAACGCTGTTGTTGTCCCCCTGATAAACTTGTTCCAAGATCATGAAGACGGTCTTTTACTTCTTCAAACAAACCTGCCTGCCTCAAACTCTTTTCAACTACATCATGCAATTCAGAGCGCGTTTTAACTAAACCATGAATGCGTGGACCATACGCAACATTCTCAAATATAGATTTTGGAAAAGGACTGGGCTTTTGAAAAACCATTCCAACACGGGCGCGCAATTCTACAACATCAATCCTCTGGTCATAAATATTCTCCCCATCTAAGGTAATAAGACCGGTTGTTTTAACGCCTTCAATCGTATCATTCATACGGTTAAAACAACGCAAAAAAGTCGACTTTCCGCATCCCGATGGACCAATCAAAGCAGTTACTTGATGTTCAGGAATATCAAGTGTAATACCATGGAGTGCTTCTTTGTCTCCATAAGAAACCTTCACATCCTGACCGCGCATTTTAATCTTCATTACAAAAATTCACCTTACAAAAATCTTATCAAAGCTGTTATTTTATTAAAATTACTGGCGGCGTTCAAATCGTCGACGTAAAAAAACCGCAGAAATATTCATTATCGCAAGAAAAATCATTAATACAATAATAGCACCTGACGTCTTTTCAACAAAAGCGCGCTCTGCTTCACCCGCCCACATAAAAATTTGAACAGGTAAAGCCGTTGCTGGATCCATGGGAGTCGTAGGAATATTAACAACAAAAGCAACCATTCCAATCAAAAGCAAAGGAGCTGTTTCACCCAAAGCCTGAGCGACTCCAATAATTGTGCCTGTCAAAATACCAGGCGCAGCTAAAGGAACAACATGATGAAAAACCATTTGTGTTTTTGATGCTCCCAGTCCTAAAGCTGCTGAACGAATAGAGAGAGGAACAGCACGCAGAGCAGAACGTGTTGCAATAATGATTGTGGGAAGAGTCATGAGCGCCAAAACAAGACCACCAACAAAAGAGGCTGAACGTGGTAATCCTAAAAAATTAACAAAAAAAGAGAGTCCTAAAAGACCAAACACAATTGAAGGAACAGCTGCAAGATTATTGATATTAACCTCTATAAAATCTGTAAATTTATTTTTGCGTGCATATTCTTCCAAATAAAGAGCCGTTGCTATGCCTATCGGAAGTGAAACTAATAAAACGATGCTTATCATATAAAGAGAACCAATGATCGCAACACCTAATCCCGCAGTCTCAGGACGACTTGAAGCGCCAAATGTAAAAAAACCAATATTAAATGTTTTATAAAGCGTACCATCATGCGCTAAACGCTTTATCCATTCTACTTGTCGATTAGAAACTTTACGGTTTTTTTCTGCTACACGCAGATCAATCTGTCCCTTATAAGCAGAATCAATATCCGCAGATGCCAAAACTTTAACTTTTTGCATTGTGCCAATCAGTTTTGGATTCTTTGTCACCATTTCACGCAGTTGAACGCGGGCACCATTTGAAAACATACGGCTAACATCCCGAAGAGAGGCTCGATCATTTTGATCTATATTAAGTCTCTTTGCTAAAGCATTGCGTACAAGAAGTGGATAATTCGCCATCATGAGCACTCGCGGTTTTGTGTTACGTTGACCACTTGGATCAATGATCTTTTCGTCCAAATAAATTGATAATGTCATTTCAGTTTGAAAAAAAGCTGTATAACCCTGACTAATGATAGACCATAAAAGCGCAAATAAAAAAAACAAACCAATAAAAATGGCAATTAAACCATAGGCACGAAAACGACGTTCAGCCCAATACCGACGCTTGAGGCTAATATTGCGACGAGGAAAAAAATCTTTATTCATTCATATTGTTCCCGATATTTACGCACAATATAAAGAGCCAGAATATTCATAAAAAGTGTCATAACAAAGAGCGTCATCCCCAAGGCAAAAGCCACCAGAGTTTGTGGAGAATTAAACTCAAAATCACCGGTCAATTGATTCACAATCTTAACAGTCATCGTAGTCATTGCTTCAAAAGGATTGAATGTTAAGTTTGCTGCAACACCTGCTGCCAAAACCACAATCATTGTTTCTCCAATTGCACGCGATGCCGTCAACAAAATGGCTCCCATAATCCCTGGAAGCGCTGCTGGTATAACAACTTTTTTAATTGTTTCAGATTGCGTTGCGCCTAAACCATAAGAACCTTCACGTAAAATGCGTGGAACAGCCATAATAACATCATCCGATAAAGAGGAAACAAAAGGTATCAACATAATTCCCATTACAACTCCAGCAGTCAAAACACTTTGTGCCATAATAAAACCGCCCCCATCTGAGAGAGAAACAGAGAGATCACGTAGAAATGGTCCTACCACCTTCAAAGCAAAAAAACCATAAACAATGGTTGGGATGCCAGCAAGAACTTCTAACAATGGTTTTACAATTGCTCGCAATCGCGCAGAAGCATACTCCGCCATATAAAGAGCTGAAAATAGTCCTATAGGTACAGCAAAAAGCATGGCGACAAATGCAATATAAAGCGTACCAGCAAGAAGCGGTATTAAACCAAATTGTCCTACTTCATCGCTCGAACCGCTCGCGGAAAAACGTGGGTCCCAAACTGTTCCTAAAAAGAAATTTGAAAAGGATACAGACTGAAAAAAGCTTACTGTCTGAAAAAGCAGAGAAAGCGCAATGGCTATTGTTGTCAAGACTGCAACAATAGATGCACAAATCAATCCAATAATAATAAAAGATTCAACCTTATTGCGCGCACGCTGATGAGGTGCGATTTGCATCATTCCACAGATAAAACCAAAGGACGCAATACCAAAAAGGAAACCATAACCTATAAACTTAAGCTTTTCAGAAGAGAACACCCACGACTGTGCTATTTTGAACACATCATCCGATGCTTCATCAGGTAAAATCAATCCCTTCGCAAGTAATTGTGCCTGCACTTCCTTATAGGAAGCGGTAGAAAGATTCCCCTCAAAGCGATGAATCATTTTGACGAGACTTCGAAGTATCTCCCAAAGTAGATGATGATTTACAGGCTCTGTTACATGCGCACTATACGCCCCAAGTTCTCGAAAGGCATTATATTCTAAATAAATTGTACTCCCAGCATCCCAAAAAATTAAAAAAACAAAAGCTGGAATAACAGTAATCAAAAATGTCCACCAGCCATAATAATAGGCACGAGAATGCATTTTATGTTGTCTGTATTCAAGAGTGCGTGCTCGCATATAAGAAATACAAAAGCCACAAAATCCAAAAATCAATAATAGCAAAATAATGAAGGAAATGCGCATTTTATCTTTCAGTTTTTATAAAAAATAGCACCAAAATTTCCTATCCCAGAAATCCAATAAATTTCCCTGCGAATTATTTCAATGTCATTACTCGACCAGCAGAAAAATCAGAACGCTGTGCTTGACGCTCCTTTTCAGGAGAAACAATCAAACCATATTCAGCCAAGGGACCCTCTGGACCAATCATTTGATCAGAAAGAAAAAAGTCAACATACTCTCGTAAACCTGAAACAATATCTAAATGTGCTTTCTTAATATAGAAAAAAAGCGGACGAGAAACTGGATATTGTCCACTAGAAATCGTCTCAACTGTTGGCGCAAAACCGTTAATATCGGCAACCTTTAGCCTATCAGCATTATTTTGATAAAAAGACAAACCAAAAATACCAACCCCTGTTTTATTAGAAGTTAGACGCGCAAATGTTTCAGAATAATCACCATCAATATCAACCGCTTTTCCATCCTTACGTACCGCAATACAAGCAGTGTGTATCTCCTTATCATCCATTCCTAAAGACTTCATCACCTCAACTGCCCCACTCTCTTTACACCCTTCAGTAAGTAATTTTTCCTCAAAAACTTCACGCGTCCCATGCTTCTCTCCAGGAATATACGCTACTATTGTCCAATCAGGAAGAGCACTATTAACTGCACTCCATTTCAAAACATTATTCGGTTGCAACTTTCCATCCACAATAATTCGAGCAGCAAGGGCTTTATAAACATCTACTGGCTGTAATTTCCAATCAGGACCCTTAATATCTGTTGCAAAAACAATGCCATCATACCCAATACGTATTTCCTCAACATCTTTTACACCAGCATCAAAGCAAGACTGTAATTCACTCGGTTTCATTGCTCGCGAAGCATTAACAATATCAACGGTGTTCTCCCCAATACCACGGCAGAATTCCTTAATACCAGCTCCTGTTCCACCCGATTCGATAACAGGAACCTTAAAATGGGGATAAATTTCTCCAAATGTCTCAGCAACAATCTTCTGATAAGGTAAAACTGTAGATGAACCAGTAATCTGTATTTGATCACGCGCATTGCCTCCATTTGCTGACAGCAGTAGCGCAAAAATCAATCCCACTCCAATTGATAATACTCTGCTCATCTATAAACTCCCTAAAAATTGAGGACAAAGCCTCCTAATTTATATCATACGGTCATTCTAATTCACATTTGCAACATAACAAACATAAAAAAACAACATGGATCATTTTTTTAAAACCATGTTTTTGTCCTCTGTCAAATAAATTAATTTGAACGCTTGAACTCAATAATATCCCAAAACAAATGAGCAACATCTGTCCCGCAGAAGCGTTTAATTTCACGAATTCCTGTAGGAGACGTCACATTAATTTCTGTTATATAATCTCCAATCACATCAATCCCCACAAAAAGAAGACCACGTTCCTTTAAGGCTGGACCAATGCGTTCACAAATCTCATAATCACGTTTTGTTAACTCAACATTTTCCGCGCGACCTCCAACATGCATATTAGAGCGCACATCTGTTTTTGTCGGAATTCGATTAATAGCTCCAACAGGTGTACCATCAAGTAAAATAATCCTTTTATCTCCTTTTCGCACTACTTCTAAATAGCGCTGAACAATAAAAGGTTCATGATAAATTTCTGCAAACATTTCTAACAATGATGCGAAATTGCGATCATCTTGTTTTAAATAAAAAATACCAGCGCCCCCATTTCCATAAAGTGGTTTAACAATAATATCGCCAAATGTCTCTCTAAAAGCTGTTATTTCTTCAATATCTTTGGTAATTAATGTTTCTGGCATCAGATCAGAAAATTCAGTAACAAAAATTTTTTCTGGACTGTTGCGTACCCATGCCGGATCATTCACAACGAGTGTTTTAGGATGAATACGTTCTAACAAATGAGTCGTTGTGATATAATTGAGATCAAAAGGTGGATCTTGGCGTAAAAGAACCACATCCATATCTGTTAATTCCGTGCGAACAGGCTTTGCTAATTGATAGTGGCTTCCCTCTTTATCATGTACAATCAATGGCTCTAGTCGTGCAATCACATAACCATCGCACAGAGATAAACGATCTGGTGTATAATGGAAGAGAGAGTGTCCACGTTCTTGTGCTGCTAAAGCGAGTGCAAATGTCGTATCTCCTTGAATCCGAACTGTTGAAATATGATCCATCTGAATGGCAATTTTCATAAATAAATCCTCCCTATCCTAAAAGCAGACTGGTCTATGCACCATAAACTTAGTAAACAATAAAAGAACTATGACAAGAGAAAATTTATGACACAAGAAACAGATACAAAATTCAACAACAAAGAAATCGAACGCTATGCACGCCACATCATTTTGCCTGAAATTGGTGGTGCAGGGCAACAAAAGCTAAAAAAAGCACGTGTTCTTGTTGTGGGCGCTGGTGGTCTTGGTGCTCCTGTCTTAACCTATTTGGCTGCTGCAGGTGTTGGAACCCTTGGAATTGTCGATAACGACATCGTTTCACTTTCCAATTTACAACGCCAAGTTATTCATAAAACAAATGCAATAAACAAAAGCAAAACAGACAGTGCTGAAACCACTATAAAAGCAATAAACCCCCATGTTATAGTTGAAAAACACACCCTACGCTTAGATAACAGTAATGTGGATAAACTGCTCTATGCTTACCACATCATTGTTGATGGAAGTGATAATTTTACAACACGCTATCTTCTTGCTGATCACGCTGCCCAATGCAAAAAACCTTTAATCAGTGGTGCTGTAGAACGTTTTAATGGCTCATTAACCGTCCTTATGCCGTATAAAGACAATAATCCTCACTATCGCGATTTATTTCCCGTCCCTCCGGCTCACGGAACTATCCCAACATGCGCTGAAACTGGAATCATCGGTGTTTTACCTGGCGTTATTGGGACCCTACAAGCAATGGAAGTTATTAAAATGATCACAAACATCGGAGAGCCATTAGTAGGAAAGATTCTTCTCTATAATGGATTATTAGCGCAATTTAATATTATTACTTATAAACGCTCAAATTATAAAGAAAATTCCATAGTTATTAAGAAGCCTAAAGAATCATGATTATGTCTCCTTTCCGACTAATTTTTAGCACTCTCGCAATATGTATTGAAATACTTAATATTTTATCGTAA
Organism: Bartonella sp. OC68QHHN; assembly: GCF_042193875.1. Taxonomy (NCBI): domain Bacteria; kingdom Pseudomonadati; phylum Pseudomonadota; class Alphaproteobacteria; order Hyphomicrobiales; family Bartonellaceae; genus Bartonella; species Bartonella sp. OC68QHHN. The sequence continues at coordinate 148,580 of NZ_JBHIME010000023.1, forward strand.
GTCATCGAAACACTGTAACCAATGGAAACTATTAAATTTATCACAAATATCGAAGACCTTTTGTGAAAAAATAATTCTTTATAATGGATTATCAGCATAATTTCATGTCATCGTCTATAAATAGACAGAGACTCGTGCAAACGTAGCTACCATTAGTATTCTTGTGTCAAAAATTTTCGAACTAGATAAAAATACAATCAGCAGAACTCTATTCCACTATTTTACTATTCACACATAAAAATTGCTTCACATGAAAGTGCTTACTTCAAACCATAATCTATAAATAATCTAATCATATTTTAGTGACCGATAGTATAAAAGGTCAATGATCTGTACCTACACCTCTAACCTCAAGAGAAAACGTCTATTCATCAAACATCATAAAATACAGCTTAGGATTTATTGCACGTATAAAAACAATCAATTGTCTCTGTTCATAAGAAAAATATATGGGGATTGATGTGTATAAAAGGATTAAGATAAACCTCATGGAGAACTTTAATTACATAATTATTGCATTCAGAAGCAGAAAGCTGCTGCTTGTGAATTGATAATCCTTCAGCAATAATTTCACAGACAAGCATATGTAGAAAAAGTGAAGCAAACGAATCTTGAAAACTAATCTGCAGATGACAGCGTAAAGAGTGCATTTTCTTAAGAAGTCTCTTTAGAACAAGCGAGTAAATATGGAACGTTAAATGTGTTCTGTTTTGCGTGAGAAGCGTTCTCCCTAACAAAACATCAATAAGAGCTCTTGTGATAAAACCGTGAAACTAAAATTACAAAAAAATCAGACTTCTTTCTAAAATTAACATCTATGGTATATATTAATTTGGTTCGTTCGCTTTATTATTATCTATTGGTAAAGGAATAGGATGATCAGATAAACTGCGTAAATAAAGCAAAAGATCGGCACGATCTTGGTCATTTTTAATTCCACGAAAAGACATAATGGTCCCAGGAAAAGCTTCACGTGGAGAATGTAAATAACGATCCAAAGTGATAAAATCCCATTTTTGATCAGAATGAGCACGCAATGCCCGTGAATAAGCAAAACCTGCTGCTGATGCCAAAGGGCGGTTAACAATCTCCCAAAGAACTGGACCAACACGCCCTGCTTCATTGCGTCCAGAAGTATGGCATATGGCACATTGGCGAAAAATTTTACGGCCATTTTCAAGATTGCCTTGTTGAAGGCGGCTATTTAGTGATCGGGAAACATCAGGTGCTTTTTGTTTTTCTTGAAATGTATCATTCTTAGCAACTGTATGATGATACTGGACTGATGGAGGATAATCGTAAACTATATTGCTGAGTGTGGAAATCCCCACAATAATGACCAGCACACATAAACAAGCACAAATAAAATAAATAAAACTCGAGCGATTCATAAAAACTCAAATGTTCACGGTTTCATTACCATTTTTAGTTTAAGCTTTTTCTTTAGAACACACAACATTATAAATGCATCACAGATGACATTTGGAATCTTACAATGACTCTTGAACCAATTATTCTTATTCCTGCCCGTATAGGCTCAACCCGTCTTCCTCAAAAAGCTCTCGCTGAAATTAGCGGAAAGCCGATGATTGTTCATGTCGCAGAACAAGCCAAAAAAGCTGCAATAGGGCGTACGATCGTTGCAACAGATCATAATGATATTGCTAAAGCTGTTGCAGATTATGGGCATGAATGTATCATAACACAAGGTGATCATAAGTCTGGATCTGATCGTATTTATGAAGCTTTAATGCGTATTGATCCTGAACAACGTTACAATGCCATTTTAAATATACAAGGTGACTTACCAACAATAATGCCTCGTGAAATCATTCATGCGCTACGCCCTTTAGAAAATAGCTTTACTGATATTGCAACCTTGGGTGCTCAAATCATTGAAGAAAATGAAAAAAGAGATCCCAATGTTGTGAAAATCATTGGTACACCGCTTTCTCAAAATCGCCTTCGTGCTCTTTATTTTACGCGCACCACAGCACCTTATGGAGATGGTCCTCTTTATCATCATATTGGAATATACGCTTATCGGCGCGAAGCACTTGAGAAATTTATATCATTCAAACCCTCTACACTCGAGCAACGTGAAAAACTTGAACAATTACGTGCATTAGAACATAATATGCGCATCGATGTGGAAATAGTTGATACGATTCCCTTAGGCGTAGACACACAACGTGATCTCGATAGAGTACGTAAGATTTTAGCATGAAAATACTTAAAAAAAACAATAAAATTTCTTTCCAAGGAGAATACGGCGCTAATTCGCATATTGCTTGCTCCAATATGTTCCCCAATATGGATGCTGTTCCCTCTGCTACTTTTGAAGACGCCCTTAATTTAGTGGAAAGTGGGAAAGCTGATCTTGCTATGATTCCTATTGAAAATACTCTTGCGGGACGCGTTGCAGACATTCATCATCTTTTACCGCAATCATCTCTTTATATTATTGATGAATATTTTTTACCTATCCATTTTCAATTAATGGTTTTGCCCGGCGTTACATATGACGAAATTAAAACCGTCCACAGCCATACGCATGCCCTTGCACAATGCCGAAAAATCATACGTGAAAATGGCTGGATACCTGTTACTTCTGCTGATACAGCTGGTGCCGCAAAGTTTATTAAAAAAAATGGAAAGCGTTCACAAGCAGCCTTAGCTCCTCTGATCGCAGCAGAACTCTATGGACTTGATATTCTTGAAAGAAATGTTGAAGATAGCCCTCATAATATTACGCGTTTTGTTATCCTTTCACGTTCTCAACAACACGTACCCAAACCTCAAAACGGTGAAAAAATCATTACTAGCCTTCTTTTTCGAGTCCGTAATGTCCCTGCTGCCCTTTATAAAGCTATGGGTGGCTTTGCCACAAATGGTATCAATATGACAAAATTAGAAAGCTACCAAATTGGCGGAAATTTCAATGCAACACAGTTTTTCGTTGATATTGAAGGGCATCCTGAAGATCCCATGATGAAACTCGCTCTGGAAGAGCTTTCTTTCTTCTCTGCTGAGTTGCGCATAATTGGCATCTATCCTGCTAAAAACGATCGGAAACCGCAGGTATAAAGAACAATCAAATTGTTAAATTGCATAACGGCTCTTCATAAATAAGCACTGAAAAATAAAATAAGTAACAGTATAAGAACCCTTTTATTATCCGTATAGCATTCCTTCGCGAATTTACAAAATAATGGATCCGAGTTCAGCCGGTACAAAAAAATGACGCCAACATCGGAAACAAAAGCCTCCTTTCACCATTATACCAATCATATAAGAGTGCTTTCACTGAGAATACAAACAATCTTCCATAGCGATCTACCCCAAAGGAATAAATGTAAAGCTAAAAAATGTAGTATAGTCTGACATCCCTGAGTTAAATTCAACCTTTTATATTCATCAAAAATAATTTATAATCGGTATGGTTGTGCACTAAAAAGGAAAAACACAATGAAAAAAATTTTTACTCAAGGATTATTAGCTGCAAATATTCTAACTTACTCCACTGTTGCATCTGCTGGATTTGGTGAAAGAGAATGGAATTTTGCACCAAATGAAAGTGTTACAATTGGTACGCCTGGTAAACTACAGCAAGGCTTTGAGTGCGGTTGTGAGAGATTTGAACCCGAAAAAGTGTCGTTCACTTTATCGTACACAACTCCTTCCGATTTAGACAGATTAGAAATTATTGCTGATGATGAAAATAAAATAACGCATGATAAAGAAAATAAAATATTTATCCTTAAAGATGTAAAGTCTCTCGTTCTAGGCTTTCCTGGGTCGGAAAGCTATATTTTTAAAAACATTACTAACCAAAATGTTACTGGCATAGAATGTGATGCAGGGGATTTTTAATAATATTTTCTATAGTACCTCAGTTTTAAAGTAGTCCTCTCAGCTGCAAACTAGCCCTAATTTAGTGAGCTGCTTCAGCGAGTTAAGCTTCCTGCCACTGTATCTTAATATCCTTTAACCAATGAGCACCTCCTATAATCTATTATTATATCAAACCAATATACCAGATAAATATGGAGTGATCTTCAAATAGAAATTGATAACTCCCCAGAATATTAGTAGTTCATAGTGTGAGAATTAAGCTAAAAGAAAAAAATCGCTGTTCTTTCCATATTTTTCGTTTCTGAGCTTGATTTTTCATTCCAAATCGACAATATGAACTTGGGAGGTTGGCGATGGACGAACTGCTTGCCAACTGGGTCAGGTCTGGAAAGAAGCAGCCCCAACGAGTTCTGGTACGGGTCATCGTCCCAACCTCCTATTTTGCTGAAGAAATTATTTTTATGCTGTCTTTTAGCAAGGTGTTTTTAATCTTCAGAGCGGCATTTGTATGCAGCAAATAAAGGGGTTTGGTTATTTTTAAACAAATTGTCCCGTAAATAATTTGATTAAGAAAAAATCCTTTTATATGAGACTACAGTATTGATCTATGCTTTTGTGTTATCAAAATGTACGCATAAAGAACTTCGAAGTTGGAAATATTCATGGAAAATGTACCGGTAGAAACAGCCTATCGTGTTCTTGCTCGTAAATATCGACCCCAAAACTTCTCTGACCTCATTGGTCAGGAAGCTATGGTGCGTACTCTCACCAATGCCTTTGAAAAAGGTCGGATTGCACAAGCGTGGATGTTAACAGGGATTCGTGGCGTAGGTAAAACCACAACAGCACGTATTTTGGCACGTGCGCTTAATTATAAAACAAAAGATATTGACCAACCAACAACCGTATTAGACTCTCTTGGTGAACATTGCACACAAATTATCGAAGGACGCCATATTGATGTTATAGAAATGGATGCCGCTTCTCATACGGGCATTGATGATATTCGTGAAATTATTGAACAAATACGCTATCGTCCTGTTTCTGCACGTTATAAGGTTTATATTATCGATGAAGTACATATGCTCTCAACACAAGCCTTTAATGGTTTATTGAAAACTCTTGAAGAACCACCGTCCCACGTGAAATTTATTTTTGCCACAACAGAAATTCGCAAAGTTCCTATTACAATCCTGTCGCGTTGCCAACGTTTTGATTTGCGACGTATTGAATCAAAAGCTTTAAGTGCACATTTGCGCCAAATTGCGAAATATGAAAAGGTAGAAGTAGAAGATCAAGCACTCTCTATGATTGCCCGTGCTGCAGAAGGATCTGCACGTGATGCATTATCCATTTTTGATCAAGCGATTGCCCATAGCAATGGCAATGTTAATGCCATTGCGGTGCGTACAATGTTAGGATTAGCGGATCAAGCACGTATTATTGATCTTTTTGAATTTATCATGAAGGGCGATGTTATCAATGCATTACATGAATTACGTAGTCAATATGAGGCAGGTGCAGATCCTCTTACTATATTGACAGAACTAGCCGATTTTAATCATCTGGTCACACGTTTACGTTTTACACCAGAAATAGTGGAAGATTTCTCACTGACTGAAGAACAACGTTTAAGAAGTTTAGACTTTTCAAAAAAACTTTCCGTTCCTGTTTTATCCCGAAACTGGCAAATGTTACTCAAAGGTTTACATGAAGTTAACCAAACTGCACGTCCGCTTCAAGCCGCTGAAATGCTTTTAATTCGTCTTGCTCACACGGCTGACTTACCAACTCTTGATGAAGCTTTAAAAAAGCTTACGCAAGAAAAAACACCTCTCACACTGGTTAAAAACTCTTCTCATCAAGAATCTACAAACGCAAATAATATAACAAAAGAAACAATGATCGAAGCCTATGCTTCCTCGAGTATTTCAAATACATTACCAGATCAATCAGATTTAAAAACATCCTTGAAAAACCAATTAGATCATTCCTTACATCCGGAAAATTTAGTTAAAAATCACACTACTGACAAAATAAACGCCCAAGAAGTAACAGAAACTCTTGAAACTTCTCAATCTATTAATCTTTCTGAAAAGATTGCAAATTTATCGCATTCTGTCACGCAAACAACAGAAAAGATTACTCAACCTAAAACTCTAGTGATTAATTCTTTGCACGATATTGTTCAATTAGCCGAACAGCATAATGACGCTCCTTTCAAACTCCTTGTTAAAGAATTTGTTCATCCTGTTTCTTTTGAAGCTGGGCATATTACCTTAAGACTTTCTGAAAATGCTCCACAATTTCTTGCTCATGATATAGAAAAAAAGATATCTCAATGGACTGAAAAACGCTGGACAATAACTTTTGTTAATGAAGGAGGTGGACCAACCTTACAGGAGGAAAGTATAGCGATTCAAAAGTCTCTTTTTTCCAATGCAGAAACAGATCCTGATATCGCGAAAATCCTCAACCATTTCCCAGAAGCAAAAATTGTCGATATCCGACTCAATAAAGAAGAAAATGACCTTGATTTACTCCCCAATACCTTTAAAAATGCTGATATTTTTAAAAATAAAAATGATATCAATGATGAATAAGGATACCTATTCCTATGCGTGAAATGATGAGCATGATGAAAAAAGCCAAAGAAATGCAAGAAAAAATGCAGAAGATTCAGAAAGAAATAGCTAATCTGCAAGCTACCGGCACTGCAGGGGGTGATCTCGTCAATATCACTTTAAATGGCAAAAATATTATAACAGCAATTCAAATTGATCCTTCATTACTCAAACCTGAGGAAGCTGAAATTCTTGAAGATCTCATTATGGCAGCTTATAATGAAGCAAGAACAAAAATCGAAGTCGCAATAGAAGAAAAAACCAAAAGTATGACGGCAGGGCTACCACTCCCATCAGGTTTCAAACTTCCGTTCTAATGAACTGGATTTTACCTAATCCCTTGGAGTAAGAGTATGTCTAAATACATCGCAGGACCTGAGATTGAGCGTCTTATTCAGCTTTTAGCGCGGATACCAGGTCTTGGCCCTCGTTCGGCACGCCGTGCTGCACTTCATCTCATCAAAAAAAAAGAGGCATTGCTGGAACCTTTAGGAGCAGCAATCCAAGAAGCTGTAGAGAAAGTCTGCATTTGTTCTGTTTGTGGAAATGTCGATACCATTGATCCGTGTTCAATTTGTACAGATTTGCGCCGCGATGATACAACAATTATTGTTGTTGAAGATATTGCTGATCTTTGGGCTCTTGAGCGTGCAAAAACTTTAGCCGCACGTTATCACGTTTTAGGTGGCCGGCTCTCCCCATTAGATGGAATAGGTCCTGATGAACTCAATATCACCTCTTTAATACAGCGTGTCGTACAAAATCCAATTACAGAGATTATTCTAGCCGTGAATGCTACGGTTGAAGGACAAACAACAGCTCACTACATCACTGATCAGCTCACCAATTATTCGGTTAAAATTACACGACTTGCACATGGAGTACCCGTGGGAGGTGAACTGGATTATCTTGATGATGGAACTTTGGCAGCAGCTTTACAGGCAAGGACCAATCTTTAAAACTCGCTTCTAATACCCGTTATCTCTTCTTACTTGCTATTCTTTCTTTTTATGGGGAAAGTATTAAAATGATCAAGAAAAATTTCTCACTTGTAAACAACTTTGGTCCAGGTATTCTAGTATGTTTGCTCATATCAGCCTTAGCTTATGGTTTAGAAGTTGTAGAAAAACAGCTTTTCGCAGAAGCGTGGCTTGAAAGCCTTGTTTTGGCAATTCTCTTAGGATCTATTACTCGTAGTTGTTTGACTTTACCAACATACTTTCAAAAAGGTATCACCTTTTGTGCAAAAACACTTCTTGAAATTGCTATTGTTCTTCTAGGAGCAAGCATTAGTATTAACGCAGTGCTTTCAGCCGGTTGGAATTTACTTGCTAGCATCATATTCGTTATATTCGTAACGATTATCCTTAGCTTTGCCATTGGTCGACTTTTCGGGCTTTCTACAAATTTAGCAATGCTGGTCGCTTGTGGTAACGCCATTTGTGGCAATTCAGCTATTGTCGCTGTTGCGCCTGTTATTAAAGCAAAACATGACGATGTAGCCGCATCAATTGCTTTTACTGCTCTTTTAGGGGTCCTTATTATTTTACTTCTTCCTTTTTTACATCCACTTTTGAATTTATCATTTAGCCAATATGGTGTGCTTGCAGGTATGGTTGTTTATGCTGTACCACAAGTTTTGGCAGCAACAGCATCTGTCTCTTTTGTAAGCGTTCAAATTGCAACAATTGTCAAATTGGTGCGGGTTTTAATGTTAGGTCCTGTTATCTTTACTCTGTCAATCATCTATCGTCGATCAGCACAAACACATTTTCGTCTACATACTCTTGTGCCATGGTTTATCATCGGTTTTATTATCATGATGCTTATCCGCTCAAGTGGGCTCATTCCTGAAACGGCTATAAACCCGATCAGACTTATTGCTCAAGTGCTCACGGTCATTTCAATGGCAGCTTTAGGATTAGGTGTTGATATTTGTTCATTAAAAAAAGCAGGACGGCGGGTTATTTTAGCTTCAACTTCCTCCATACTCCTTCTCGGTGCTTGTAGCCTTATCATGATAAAATTGCTTGATCTGAACCATATAATATTTTGAAATATGCAATTTATTATTTGTTTCAACGGAGCATGCAATCAATCTAAAGGCTCACTAATATTAAAAGCAGTTTTTTTCATAAAATCAGCAACAGTTCTAAAAAACTGCTCATTATTCTATACAAAAAATTGAAAGAGCTGTGATATTAAGTGAAAACTGTCAAAATTGCTTATTAGCTTTTCAGTCCATAATGATTTACAATGACATAATATCAAAATACGTAACTCATGCAAAACAATGCCATTTCTTTCATCTGCTCTCATTACGCTGAAGTTTTTATATAAAGACTGATAGAATATGCTCTTATTTGGAAAAAATGTGAGGTCATGGCTTTCCCCCCTTTTAAATTACTTTTACTTACTATATAATATAAGTGGTGTCATCGTACTATGTGATAGCTTAAAATGTTGTGACAATCCTTACATTTAAACGATTCGTGAAAGGAGTTTTTATTCTTTTCTAAAACAGTTTTTATTCATACGCTAACTCCGCTTGTAATATACAAGCTAATAACTTTAATTGTTTCACCATAAATAGATTTGAAATAAGAGAATCTTACAATACTCGAGGTACTCATTCAAAGAGTGAAAACAAATAAAGATTCAATCAACATCTCGTTCTATCCCATAAAAAGATATTGTTGCTTATTGGCACTAGTAGCTTTCTTACAAATGAAATATACGATAATAAAAAGATTAAAAATACAGCAGGACTTTTGTTTATCGTTTTATTCAACTAAAATATTTTTATGCTTATCCTTGCTATAGATACTGCTTCAATTTATTGTGCTGTTGCGCTCATTCGTCATAAATCTGTTATTGCGCGTATCAATGAGCGCATAAACAAAGGGCATGCTGAAAAACTTATTGGGCAGATTACACAAATAATGACACAAGCCAATATGGCGCTTGATCAAGTTGAGCGTATCGCTGTCAATATTGGACCTGGATCATTTACTGGTGTACGTGTTGGTGTTGCAACAGCGCGCGCTCTGGCATTAGCACTTGAAATACCAGCTGTTGGAGTGAGTGCTCTTGAAGCGTTAGCATCACAAGTAATAAACAGTAAAAGTACAGCATCAGCAATTACTGTTGTCATTGAAGCAGGGAGAGAGATGTTCTACCATCAAAATTTTCATAATGATCTAACACCTTTGGGAACGCCGGGGTTAAAAACAATTGAAAATATCCTCGAAGATTTGCCAAAAAAAACCCGTCTAACTGGCCCAGCTGCTGATGTCGTCGTGGAGCATATTAAAAACCATAAAATAACCGAAAAAATTGTCCTAGAAAAAATCCCCTGCGAAGCGGCTGATATTGTAAACTATGCTTATCTTGCTGCAAACAAACAATCAAAAAATTCGCCTCGCCCACTCTATCTACGCAGTGCTGATGCAAAACAACAAACCAATTTTGCTTTACCACAAAAAAAATAATGACAAAATTTTCATTGACCGAAAAGAATTTTGGAATTGCTCCGCTACAAGTTAATGATAGTGCTCCTCTTCATCAAATTCATCAACATTGTTTTACCCCTTCTTGGAAAAAACAAGCTTTTGATAATTTCTTAACAGATCACTCCATTTTCGGATACAAAGTTTTTCTCATTGATCGCTTTGATCAAATTTTAGGCTTTTGCCTATGCCGTCTCATCCTTGATGAAGCAGAAATCATCACAATTGCTGTTCACCCTCATTATCGTCAACAAGGAATTGGTACCTTTCTTATCGATCGTACAGTTCACCATCTTCATGACAAGGGCGCTATAAAATTATTCTTGGAAGTAGAAGCCACAAACCTTTCTGCTTTGAACCTTTATCAACGCTTTGAATTTCAAAAAATTTCTCAACGTCTTGCCTATTACCCGTCAAAAAATGGTCGTGGTGATGCAATTATCATGCAAAAAACTTTTAAGCAAATAGATTGAGATTTGTGTAAAAAACATTTACACATGCATCATGAATAAAGTAGATCCTAAAAGTACGCCTCCTGTTGCTCCGAAAAAGGTTTTTATCAAAACCTATGGATGTCAAATGAATGTTTATGATAGCCAACGGATAACTGATAGTCTTAGTTCGCAAGGCTATGTGACAACACAAATTCCCAATGATGCCGATCTTATTCTTGTTAATACCTGTCATATTCGTGAAAAAGCAGCAGAAAAACTTTATTCTGATCTCGGTCGTTTGCGCGTTATGCGTCAAGAGCGCACACCTGATAAACCCCTGATGGTTGGTGTAACAGGCTGTGTTGCACAAGCTGAGGGAAGTGAAATCTTGCGCCGTGCTCCAACAGTGGATCTTGTTATTGGTCCGCAAATGTATCATCGCTTGCCACAATTGTTAGAAAAAGCCAAACAAGGAAAAAAAATTATCGAAACAGACTATGCTGTTGAAGATAAATTTGCTCATTTGCCGCCCCATAATAAACATGCAGTAAGGAAACGAGGTGTGAGCGCATTTTTAACAGTACAGGAAGGTTGCGATAAATTTTGCACTTTTTGTGTTGTTCCCTATACACGCGGTGCCGAAATATCACGATCCGTTGAGCAAATTACTGAAGAAGCCCTTCAACTCATCGAAGCGGGCGTCAAAGAAATTACGCTGCTTGGACAAAATGTCAATGGTTGGCATGGACAAAGTGCTGATGGCAAAACTTGGCGTCTTGGCGATCTTCTTTATCATCTTGCAAAACTCGATGGTTTAAAGCGTTTGCGTTACACAACCAGCCACCCACGTGATATGGATGATAGCCTTATTGCCGCGCATCGAGATCTTGATATGTTAATGCCTTACCTCCATCTTCCTGTTCAATCAGGTTCAGATCGCATCTTAAAAGCTATGAACCGCCAACACAAAAGCTCTCATTATCTTCATCTTATCGAAAAAATTCGAACCGCACGACCAGATATTGCCTTTTCAGGCGATTTTATTGTAGGGTTTCCAGGAGAAACAGATGAAGATTTTGAAGAAACCATTAAACTTATTCAACAAGTACAGTACAGTTCAGCTTATTCTTTTAAATATTCCCCCCGTCCTGGAACAGTGGGAGCCACAATGAAAAATCATGTTGATGAATCTATAAAAGATGCCCGACTTCAACATTTACAAGTTCTTCTCCTTGAGCAACAAAATGCGTTTTTGCGTTCTAAAATTGGTCAAACAACTAACGTTCTCATCGAAAAACCTGGACGTCACTCAGGGCAAATGGTAGGACGTTCCCCTTGGCTTTTACCTGTTGTCGTAGATACGGAAGCCTCTACAGGTAGCGTGATAGAAATTCATATTAAGAATACCAGCTCAAACAGTTTTGTTGGTGAAGTGACAAATAGATAAACATGCCTCTAACACCGTGTTCACAATAAATATTTTGGAAAACTCTTTTATTTTAAAAGAAAATGATTACATCTAAAACGTGCACTTTTGTAAAAAATCGTCTTTTATAAAATTTACTTAACAAAATGTACAATATTTATGTAGATATGGAGAATAAGCTGAAAGCTTCAACCGAAAAAATAAAGCGTATTAAAGAAAAAGTAAATATGTCCCTTGAATCGGCTGATACCTTGAAGCAAACAAGCGCTTCAGATCGGGGACAGGTTGTTTTTATTTTCGAAAATAATAAATATGCAAAAGCAGTTTTTGGTAAATTTGACGAAAATCTCGCTTATATCGAAAAAAAACTCGAACTTAGTATTCATCCGCGTGGTAATGAAGTCTTAATCCGTGGAAATCTTTCTGTTATAAAACATGCGCAATATGTATTGCAGCAGCTTTATGAACGTGCCAAAACACATCAAGAGCTTACTTTATCAGATATAAAAGAAGCGCTTGCTATGGCAAATATACCAAAGAAGCAGAAAGAAGACACAATAACACACAAATCTGCAACGAAACGTATACCAGCACGGTTGAGTACCCATAAAAAAATAATTCATGCAAGAACTCCAACACAAGACGCTTACATACGCGCTATGGAGCATACTGAACTTGTGTTTGGTGTGGGACCAGCAGGAACAGGCAAAACGTATCTTGCTGTTGCTCATGCTGCAATGCTTCTAGAACGTGGTATCATTGAGCGAATTATTCTCTCACGTCCAGCTGTTGAAGCTGGAGAACATCTTGGTTTTCTTCCCGGTGATCTCAAAGAAAAAGTCGACCCATATTTACGACCACTTTATGATGCTCTTTATGATATGATGCCCGCTGAAAAAATAGAACGCATTTTAGCTTCTGGTATCATAGAAATTGCTCCTCTTGCCTTTATGCGCGGACGAACACTTGCCCATGCTGCTGTTATTCTTGATGAGGCACAAAATACTACGCCCATGCAAATGAAGATGTTCCTCACACGTCTTGGAGAAGGAACACGTATGATTGTTACCGGTGACGTAAGCCAAATTGATTTGCCTACAGAGCAAAAATCAGGTCTCATTGAAGCAATTCGAATTCTTTCAAATGTAAAAAATATTGCAATTGTGTATTTTGATGAAAAAGATGTTATACGCCATCCACTTGTTGCTGCTATCGTTCGTGCTTATGATCGTGATTCCGAAATACAAAATAAAACAAAATCATTCGCATGCGATGCATTAAAAAATGAATTTGATTCATCATGATTATTATTGATATAATGGTTAAAAGCGCAGGGTGGAATGATGAGAAAATGCTTTATAATATCACTGAAAAAGCATTAATGACAACTATGCATCACGTTTCATTGGCAAATGTTGTAAGCGAGATTAGCCTGCTTTTTACGGATGATGAACATATGGCACAAATCAATGCACAATGGCGCAACAAAAATAAATCTACTAATGTATTATCCTTTCCTGCTTTTCCACTTAAAGCTGGAAATCGACCTGGTCCCATGCTCGGTGATATTATTATTGCGCGAGAAACTGTTGTTCTCGAAGCAGAAAAACAAGGAAAAACATTTCAAGACCATTTAACGCATATGATTGTTCATGGTATCTTGCATCTGCTTGGCTATGACCATGAAACTGATAATGAAGCATATCAAATGGAAAAGCTCGAAAGAGAAATTCTTCAAAAGCTTTCCATAAAAGATCCTTACGCTGAATTGTCTATAAATGATAAAATTTAACTTTTAAAATCAATATTACGAACATACCATTTAAAGCCTCTCATTCACCTAATTATAAAAAGAAAGTTTAGAAGATTTCAAAACCATGACAAACAAAACAAATGCACAAAATAATAGTCAAACATCTTCTAATAATGAAAAAAAAACCTCTCAACAGACGAATCATACAGAAAAATATTCTCTGATGAATCATTTGTTTTCATTCTTACGGGGTCGTAATTGTGTGTCTACATCACTGCGCGATGATCTTACCGTTGCACTCACGACTGACAATGAAAAAGACACTGCCCTCTTCTCACCTGAAGAACGTACTATGCTGCATAATATTTTACGCTTACGTGAAGCACGCGTGGATGATGTTATGATACCACGTTCTGAAATAGAAGCACTGGAAATAAACACTTCACTTGGAGAAGCCCTTAAATGTTTCGCAAAAATTGGTCATTCTCGTATACCTGTTTATGCTGAAACTTTAGATGATCCGCGCGGCATGATTCATATCCGCGATATCCTTAACTATATGACTCGCTTTATTGTCAGCCCAACAAAAACCGAACAGAAATCCGATTTGCTTCAATTAAACCATACAGACTTACATACTCCAATCGGTGAATTGGATCTGATCCGAACTGTTCTCTTTGTTCCTAGTTCTATGCTTGCAAGCAAATTATTAACACGAATGCAAACTACACGAACTCAAATGGCTTTAGTTATTGATGAACATGGGGGAACAGATGGTCTCGTTTCAATGGAGGATATTGTTGAATTGGTCGTTGGTGATATCGAAGATGAACATGATAATGTCGACAATGCTATCGTACGTGAACCAAACAATAAATGGCTCGTTGATGCAAGAACTGAACTAGAAGATGTGGAAAAAGCTCTTGGTCCTGATTTTATCGTAGGAGAATATGGTGATGATGTTGATACTATTGGTGGTTTGATCGTCTCCATTCTTGATCGCATTCCTGCCAAAGGTGAAATTGTCGAAGCTGTACCTGGCTATAGATTTCGTATTTTAGAAGCTGATAAACGCCGGATTAAGCGATTGCGTATTTTTCGCATTCCCAAAAATGAGAATCTTGAGAACAATGCCATCCCTAAAGAATAGTCCAGCGTTTTTAAACAATTTCATCGTTTTTTTGTCCTCTGTTACCGGCTGGAAGCGCCAAGCATGGATATTTCTGTGTGGTGCTCTTACTTCTTTTGCACTTCCACCCTTTTATTTGACACCTCTTTGCTTTTTAACTTTCCCTCTCTTTATTGTTTTACTTGACTCAATACGCGCTGCAAAAAACAATAAAAAATATTTTTTTACTTACGCTTTAAGCTGTGGAACCTTTGGTTTTAGTTATTTTATTTGCGGACTTTGGTGGCTATGCAATGCTTTGTTAACAGATCCAGATTCTTTTGGTTGGGCAGTCCCATTAGCCATTTTAGTTCCTCCACTCTACCTTTCTCTTTATTGGTTTTTTTCTGGTTTCATTGTCAGTTTATTATGGACAAAAGGAATAGCACGCTTTTTTGTTTTAGCCTTTGCATTAGGATTGTCTGAGTGGTTGCGTGCATTTTTATTCACAGGATTTCCATGGAATGCTCTTGGCTATACAGCCATGCCAACCCCAATGTTCATGCAATCTGATGCAATCGTTGGACTTTACGGAATGAATATTCTTGCTGTCTTAGCCTACAGTTTGCCAACTGTTTTATTAACGGATGAAAAAAAGAAAGTAGCACTTTCTCTTTGCTTATCACTTATATTCATTCACAGTGGTTTTGGGTTTTATCGTCTTCATACTATAAAAAACACAGCTGAAAATCAAAAAAGTGCTTATTGGGTGCGCATTGTTCAACCTTCCATCCAACAAAATATAAAATTGCGTGATAATACACGAGAAGCTATATTGGAAGCACATATGAATCTAAGTGCAACGCCAAAAACTGATCAAAATTCAGAACCCGATTTTATCGTATGGCCCGAAGCTTCCGTTCCTTACCTTCTCTATGATAACTCATCTATCACAATGCACATTGCCTCTCTTTTAAAACCTAAACAATGGGCTATTATCGGAGCAATACGAGCCAGCAATAATCTACCTCATTCCCAAACGCAATATTTTAATACAATTGCAGTTATTAATGCTCAAGGTAATATTTTAAATACTTCCGATAAACTTCATTTGGTTCCTTTTGGCGAGTATCTTCCTTATCAAAATTTATTAAAAAAAATTGGATTGCGTACCCTTGCCGATAATATTGGTGGATATAGTGCTGCAAGTGTGCGCAAAATTGTTACAATGCCAAACGGATTTTCTTATCTACCCTTGATTTGTTATGAAGCAATATTTCCCCATGAAATGACTTTTAAAGGCTCTCCGCCTCAAGCAATTATTAATATTACAAATGATGCATGGTTTGGTGTAACACCGGGACCCTATCAACATCTTCAACAAGCACAGCTTCGTGCCGTTGAACTGGGAATCCCCCTCATACGAGCAGCCAATAATGGAATATCAGCTGTTATTGATTCTTATGGACGAATCGTTGTAGCTCTTCAACAAAATGCTGTAGGCATTATTGATTCACAAGTTCCATCATCCATTACCCCTATAGGAAGCAATGAATACAGAACTTTCTCTACTTTTATCTTATTCATCCTTATGCTATTGTGTCGTATTGGTTTTGGTTCTACAAAACAGCTTAAATGATTCAAGAGCCCTTTGTACGGTATTATGTTGCGTGTACCAGTAATATTGGGAAAAAATATTACATATTATTTTAATTATATTGATAAATCAGCTGCGCATAAATATGATGTTGGTTTAGAAGAAAAGTGCTGGAAATAAAGAGTTGCATTATGACCGAAACTAGAAAAAAACCTGACCCTATAGATATCTATGTTGGAACTCGTATCCGTTTACGTCGTAATATTTTAGGACTCACTCAAGAGAAACTAGGTGAAAAATTAGGAATTACTTTTCAGCAAATCCAAAAATATGAAAAAGGAACAAATCGTATTGGTGCCAGTCGTCTTCAAGCGATAGCAGAAATTATGGATGTTCCTGTTTCTTACTTTTTTGATAAAGGTATTACCTCCCAACAAGTAGAGGGTTTTGCTGAAAGTGATCACAATTTTATAGACTTTTGTTCTAGCAGCGAAGGGATTCAGCTCATGCGCGCTTTTACAAATATATCTGATGCTAAAGTGCGTCGAAAAATTATTGACTTGGCAAAAGCACTTTCTGAGGAAGATTTGACAAATAAGCTATAAATTAAAATTATATCTTTTCCCTTTTATTCATATAAATTTGCATTGACGATTTGCTGTAGAATCAGCAAGTCGTGACAACTTTAGTAAGCAATTAATTAAATCGTTGATTTTCTTTTTGAAGGAGTTCCTATGCCGCATCAAGATTATCTTTTTACGAGCGAATCGGTATCGGAAGGACATCCTGATAAAATTTGTGATCGTATTTCCGATGAAATCGTTGATATGATCTATAAAGAAGCTGAAAAAACTGGCACTGATCCATGGTTAATACGCATTGCCTGTGAAACTCTCGTCAGTGTCAACCGTGTTGTTATCGCTGGTGAAGTGCGTGTTCCTGATACGCTATTAAAAAAAGATAAAAATAAAGAATTTATCTATGATGAAACTGGCTTTCCACTCATTAATCCTACACGTTTTCGTACAGCAGCGCGCCGTGCTATTCGTACCATTGGTTATGAACAAGCAGGATTCCATTGGAAAACTGTTAAAATTGATGTTCTTTTGCGCCCTCAATCAGCTGACATAGCAAGAGGGGTTGATAATGCTACGGATCGGCATGGTGAAGAAGGAGCAGGTGATCAAGGCATCATGTTTGGATATGCTTGCCGTGAAACACCTGATTTCATGCCTGCGCCAATTTATTATGCGCATAAAATTCTCAAACTTCTTGCCGCAGCCCGTCATAAAGGAGAGGGAGAAGCTGGAAAATTAGGACCAGATGCTAAAAGCCAAATAACCATACGCTATAAAAATGGAAAACCGATAGAGGTCACATCCATTGTTCTTTCAACGCAGCACCTCGATGAAAGCTGGGATTCCAACAAGGTACGTACAGTAGTTGAACCTTACATTCGTCAAGCTTTACATGACATTCCCATTGCAGCTCAATGCAGTTGGTATATTAACCCAACAGGAAAATTTGTTATTGGTGGTCCTCAAAGCGATGCCGGATTAACAGGACGCAAAATTATTGTTGATACTTATGGAGGCGCAGCACCCCATGGAGGCGGTGCTTTTTCAGGAAAAGATACAACAAAAGTTGATCGTTCTGCAGCCTATGCAGCACGTTATCTGGCTAAAAATATTGTTGCTGCTCATTTAGCAGAGCGATGCACCATTCAACTCTCTTATGCAATCGGTATTGCACAACCTTTATCTATTTATCTTAATCTTCATGGTACAGGAAAAGTCGATGAAAAAGTTATTGAAGCAGCCATCCGCAAAATAATGGACCTTTCACCGACTGGCATTCGAAAACACCTTGACCTCAATAAACCTATTTATGCGAAAACAGCTGCCTATGGTCACTTTGGACGTAAACCAAAACACGATGGTTCGTTTTCATGGGAAAAAACTGATCTCGTGAAAACGCTTCAAACAATGATCCAAATCCCATGATTAAATATAATACACGCAAAAGTGAAGCATTTTTTGGACGCCGACAAGGAAAACAACTTCGAAACAGTCAGCTTGCACGTATAAAAATGCTTCTCCCCAATTTTAATATTGATTTAAATGTCCCTCCTCCCTCAAACCTTACATCCTTATTTTCAAGCAAAGTAAGAGAAATTCGACTTGAAATCGGCTTTGGTGGAGGTGAACATTTACTTCATGAAATGGAATATTTTCCAAAAACCGGTTTTATTGGCGTCGAACCCTTTATCAATGGCATGGCAAAAATATTGTTGTCTCTTGAACAACATCAAAACCATCAAAATCATCTTCGCCTCTATAATGATGATGCTACACGCCTCCTTGATTGGCTCCCTGATAACTCGCTTGATGGAATAGACCTCTTCTATCCTGATCCTTGGCCAAAAAAGAAACACTGGAAACGACGTTTCATCAACATAAAAAATCTTAACCGTTTTGCTCGTGTTCTTAAAATAGGGAAAATTTTTCGCTTTGCTAGCGATATAGATAGTTATGTAAACTGGACTTTGTACCATTGTGCAAAACATGATCACTTTGAATGGGAAGCAGAAAGCCCTCAAGACTGGAAACTCCCTTATCCACTATGGAAAGGAACCCGCTATGAAGCAAAAGCTTTACGCGCAGGACGAACGCCTGCCTATCTTACCTTTATCAAGAAATAAATGATCAAGCGCTTTTCTCATAAACAACTTGAAAAATTTTGAATTTAAGAGTATCAATAGTTAAATTCTTGGTCTTATGATGAAGGGTGGGCCGTTGGACCCGCTCTTTTTTAATATTATAAAACTGATGAAAACAACTTGGATAAAATGTATGAACGAAGCTGAAAAAATAAGCAATCTTGACGAACCACGCCTTTTTGAAGAAGATGATATCGAGGCACAGATTGCTGCTCTTGTCATACCACTACTTAAACCTTTAGGTTTTCGTTTGGTTCGTGTGAAACTTCTTGGTCAAAATGGTTTAACACTTCAAATTATGGTTGAACGTGCTGATGGTTCCATGACTGTGGAAGATTGTGAAACTGTTAGTCGAACTGTCTCCCCCCTCCTTGATGTACAAAATGTTATTGAACGCAAATATCATTTAGAAATCTCATCACCTGGAATTGATCGTCCATTGGTAAGAAAATCTGATTTTTTTCATTGGCAAGGGCATCTTGCAAAAATTGAAACTAAAATAACAATTGATGGGCGCCGAAAATTTCGCGGGACACTTACAAATATCACGCAAGATGGATTTATTTTAAACACTGATAAAGCGGCTTATGGAGAAGCCATGTATACCCCTATTTCCTTTTGTGACATCATAAATGCACATTTAGTGCTTACCGATGAGCTTATTCGCGATGCATTGAAAAAAAATAAAGATTTAGGTCAACAATTGATTGCTGAAGAGAAAGCTAACGACTTTACACAGACGCTCAATTTCAAAAAATAATATCACTGGGAAATACTCATCGTGTGGCACAAAGAAGGAGAAAATTGATGGCTACAAGCACTAACAGGCTTGAGATTCTGCAAATTGCAGATGCTGTTGCACGTGAAAAGTCAATCGACCGTGAAATTGTCATTTCTGCGATGGCTGATGCTATTCAAAAAGCAGCACGTTCTCGTTATGGTCAAGAAACCAATATCCGTGCTGAAATCAATTCTAAAACAGGTGAAATTAAATTACAGCGCCTACTTAAAATCGTTGATGTCATTGAAGACTATACAACGGAAATTACTTTGTCTGATGCTCTCAAACATCAAGCAGAAGCAAAAATTGGTGATTTTTTTGCTGATCTTTTGCCTCCTATGGATTTTGGACGTATCGCAGCACAATCTGCTAAGCAGGTTATTGTACAAAAAGTACGCGACGCAGAGCGTGATCAGCAATATGAAGAATTCAAAAATAAAGTTGGTGAAATTATTTCTGGTACAGTTAAGCGTGTGGAATATGGTAACGTTATCGTTGATCTAGGGCGCGGTGAAGCTATTGTGCGCCGTGATGAATTAATTCCTCGTGAATCATTCCGCTATGGAGATCGTATTCGTGCTTTTGTCAATGATGTACACCGTGAAACGCGTGGACCGCAAATTTTTCTTTCACGCACACATCCCCAATTTATGGTAAAACTTTTCACTATGGAAGTGCCAGAAATTTATGATGGTATTATAGAAATCAAATCTGTTGCTCGTGATCCAGGTTCACGGGCTAAAATCGCCGTTGTTTCACGCGATGGTTCAATTGATCCCGTTGGAGCATGCGTTGGAATGCGAGGAAGTCGTGTACAAGCTGTTGTTGCTGAATTACAAGGCGAAAAAATTGATATTATTCCTTGGTCGCCTGATGCGGCAACGTTTGTCGTTAATGCACTGCAACCTGCTGAAGTTTCTAAAATCATCCTTGATGAAGATGCTGAACGGATTGAAGTTATTGTGCCAGATGATCAACTTAGCCTTGCTATTGGACGACGTGGACAAAATGTTCGCTTGGCTTCGCAACTAACAGGATGGAACATTGATATTTTAACGGAAAAGGAAGAATCTGAAAATCGTCAAAAAGAATTTACTGAACGTAGTAAGTTATTTATGGAAGCCTTAGAGGTTGACGAAATGATCGGACAGGTTATGGCATCAGAGGGTTTTTCTTCAATTGAAGAAATCGCCTATATTGATCTTGAAGAAATCGCTTCTATTGATGGTTTTGACCATGATACCGCCGCTGAAATCCAAAGTCGTGCCCGCGAATATCTTGATCATCAAGAAAAAGAACTTGATGAAAAACGCAAAAAGCTCGGAGTTTCTGACGAATTGCGAACACTTCCTGGAATGACAAGTGCTATGTTGGTTGCTGTAGGTGAGGATGGTGTAAAAACAATAGAAGACTTTGCTGGCTATGCCGTTGATGATTTAGCTGGTTGGAGAGAACGCAAAGAAGGTCAAACACAGAATTTTTCTGGTATTTTAACTCCTTTTGACATTACACGCGCGGATGCAGAAGCTATGGTTTTAGCCGCACGTGTACAAGCAGGCTGGATAGACCAAGCTGATCTTATTACAGAAAATCCTGTAAAAGATAAAAATTCTGCAGAAAATGAAAAAACAGATAATTTGGATGTGGATACACTTTAAATGAATGAACGGACTTGCATTGTGACCAGAAAAAATGCTTCAGCACAAACGCTGATCCGTTTTGTTATTGGTCCTAATAACCAAATTGTTCCTGATCTTAAAGCGAGTTTGCCAGGGCGTGGCGTTTGGATTTCTGCCCACCACGCTGTTATTGAGAAAGCAATCAAACAGAAAGCTTTTCATAGAAATTTTAAAACAGATGTTGAGGTTGCACCAAATCTTGTGCATGTTGTTGATACGCTTTTACTAAAAGCCGCTCTTTCAAGCCTTTCCATGGCACGAAAAGCAGGAGCAATTGTTATGGGAGCAACAAAGGTTGATGCTGCTATCCGCTCTGGTAAAGTTATTCTTGTACTTCATGCTAAAGAAACAACAGAAGATGGGAAACGAAAAATTGCACAGGCCATCCATTCAATACAACAACAAACAAATCGGACTATAAAAACCATATCTTTATTTACTCGTGATGAAATGCGAGTGGCTTTTGGCTCTAATCCTGTAATGCACGCGGCCTTATTGGACACAAAAGCTGCTGAAGGATTTCTCAAAACGACATATAAATTGATCAGCTATCGTGACGACAAGCATAGTAAGCCTAGTGAGATGACGGTACAAGCCGTGAAGGAAGTACAATGAGTGAAAATAACAACGACAAAACAACAGTCAAGAAGACACTAACTCTCAAGCGGTCTGTCTTGGAAACGAGCACGGTCAAACAAAATTTTAGCCATGGCCGTACAAAGGCTGTCGTTGTCGAAACCAAACGGCGTAAAATTACGCGGCCTGATGAAAAAGCTGAAACCCTACAGCCCATTACAAAGCCGCATGTGGCCCCCCAGCGCTCTAAACCGCGTTTTGAGGAAAAAAAACCTCAAGAATCTGTAGCCAAAAGCAATCTTTCATCGACTGAAATGGAAGCGAGACTTCGCGCGTTAGAAGAAGCACATATCCAAGAAAGAATAACACGAGAACAAGCCGAAGAAGAAGCAAGACGCGCTAAAGAGCGTGAAGAAATTTTACAGCAAGAAATTAAAGAAAAAGAACTACATCTCCAAAAAGAAGAAGAAATATCGCCAGTACAGACTTCACCTGTTCCCCCTCTCATTGAACAGACAGATATTCCTATTGCGCCTAAAAATACAACCGTGGTTGAAAAACGCAAAATAGATGAAAATAAAGAGGAAGAACGGCATAGTCGACGTGCTAATCCTGCTAAATCAGAGATACGTGTACCAAAAGTTGTCAAAGGAGCTGATGAGCGGCGACGCGGAAAGCTGACTCTGAATAGTGCATTGGATGACGAAGGAAGCGCACGTGGGCGCTCAATGGCTGCAATGCGGCGTAGACAGGAAAAGTTTAAGCGTGCACAAAATCAAGAACCAAGAGAAAAAATTTCTCGCGAAGTTGTTCTTCCTGAAACGATTACCATTCAAGAGCTCGCACAACGTATGACTGAGCGTTCTGTTGATGTGATTAAATTCTTGATGAAACAAGGACAAATGATGAAACCTGGCGATGTTATTGATGCAGATGTTGCCGAACTCATCGCTGTTGAATTTGGCCATACTGTTAAACGTGTTTTAGAATCTGACGTAGAGGAAGGTATCTTTAATATAACAGATAATCCTCAAAACATGCAGCAACGCCCCCCTGTTGTAACCATTATGGGCCATGTTGACCACGGAAAAACTTCTCTTTTGGATGCTATTCGTAAAGCAAATGTTGTTTCTGGCGAAGCAGGAGGTATTACGCAGCATATTGGTGCCTATCAAGTAGAACAAAACGGTCAAAAAATTACCTTTATTGATACACCAGGGCATGCTGCGTTTACGGCTATGCGTGCACGTGGAGCTCGTGTTACCGATATTGCTGTTCTCGTTGTAGCCGCTGATGATAGTGTTATGCCACAAACGATTGAATCAATCAATCATGCGAAAGCCGCTGGTGTACCTATCATTGTTGCTATCAACAAAATTGATAAACCAGCTGCGAATGCACAAAAAGTGCGTACAGAACTTCTACAACATGAAGTGTTTGTTGAAACTATGGGCGGAGAAACTTTGGACGTTGAAGTTTCTGCTAAAACTGGTCAAAACCTTGATAAACTTCTCGAAGCTATCCTTCTTCAGGCTGAAATGCTTGATCTGAAAGCAGATTCTCAACGAACTGCAGAGGGCGTTATCATTGAAGCCAAATTGGATCGCGGACGTGGATCTGTTGCAACAGTTCTTGTTCAAAAAGGTACATTACACCCTTCTGATATTATAGTTGCTGGAAATGAATGGGGTCGTGTGCGTGCTTTGATTGACGACCATGGCCGCCATGTCAAAGAAGCGGTTCCCTCTACACCGATTGAAATTTTAGGCATGCAAGGAACACCACAAGCCGGAGACCGTTTTGCTGTTGTCACACATGAAGCAAAAGCACGTGAAATTTCTGAATACCGTCAACGATTAGCGCGTGATAAAGCTGTTGCGCGGCAAACTGGTTCGCGTGGTTCTCTTGAACAGATGATGACAAAATTGCAAACGACTGGTGTTAAGGAATTTTCTCTTATTATAAAAGGGGATGTGCAAGGATCAATTGAAGCAATCGCTTCAGCATTGGAAAAACTCGGAAATGATGAGGTTCGTGCGCGTATTGTACATTCTGGTGCTGGAGGAATTACCGAAAGTGATATTTCTCTTGCGGAAGCTTCTAACTCTGCTGTAATTGGTTTTAATGTTCGAGCCAATAAGCAGGCACGTGATTTTGCTAAAACACAAGAAATTGAAATTCGTTATTACAACATCATTTATGATCTTGTTGACGATATAAAGGCTGCCATGTCTGGATTACTCTCACCAGAACAGCGTGAAACTTTCCTTGGTAATGCTGAAATTCTAGAAGTCTTTAACATTACAAAAATTGGAAAAGTTGCAGGATGTCGTGTTACAGAAGGTAAAATAGAACGAGGAGCCGGTGTTCGCCTTATCCGCGATAATATCGTTATTCACGAAGGAAAGCTGAAAACACTCAAACGCTTTAAGGATGAAGTCAATGAAGTGCAAAGTGGTCAAGAATGTGGAATAGCCTTTGAAAATTATGAAGACATACGCGCAGGAGACATTATTGAGACCTTCCGTATCGAACATATTAATCGCACATTATAGAATAATCCAATAACTTTACTCTGTTGTAAAATGAGGAAAGTTATTAGGTTTTATACACAATATCTCTTTTCCCTTATCTAAATGGTCCAAAAAAGAGATCTTGTAGCAAGGATAAAACTTTGATGAAAAATGCAAGGCCATCACAACGGCAACTCAGAGTAGCAGAGCAAGTACGTCATGCAATAGCGCATATATTACAGCGTGATATTTTGCTTGATGATATCTTGAAAGATATTGTTATTTCTGTCTCTGAAGTACGCATGTCACCAGATTTAAAAATTGCGACTTGCTTTGTATCACCTCTCAGCACTCTTAAAAATGCTTCTCATACCGATGTTGTTGATACCCTCAATAAACATTGTCGTTTTCTCCGTGGAGAAATCAGTCATGCATTGCGACAAATGAAATATATACCAGAACTGCGTTTCCGACTTGATAATAGTTTTGATAATTTTTCAAAAATTGATGCCCTCCTTCGCTCGCCTGAGGTTGCACGCGATCTTCACCATAGTGATAAAGATGAGGATTAAGGATATGGCGCGGCAACACAAAAAAAAAGGGCGTCCTGTTTCTGGCTGGGTCATATTTGATAAACCAAAAGGAATGAAATCAACAGAAGCTGTCTCACAAATAAAATGGCTCTTTCATGCACAAAAAGCAGGACATGCGGGTACGCTTGATCCTCTTGCTTCTGGTCTCCTTCCCATTGCATTGGGCGAAGCAACCAAAACCGTCCCTTACGTGATGCAAGGCAAAAAAACTTACCGTTTTCATATTGCTTGGGGACAAGAGCGTTCAACAGATGATCTAGAGGGAAAAATAACGAAAACTTCTCTCAAACGTCCAACACAAGAGGAAATACTTGCTCTTCTTCCTCGATATACAGGTGTTATTTTGCAAACGCCTCCACAATTTTCAGCAATCAAAATTGCCGGAAATCGTGCCTATGATTTAGCGCGTGAAGGAGAAATTGTTGAAATTCCGCCCCGTGAAGTCGAAATAGAAACTTTCAAGTTATTAGAAATGCCTACCAAAGAGCACTCTGTCTTTGAAATAACCTGCGGTAAAGGAACTTATGTGCGCTCTTTAGCACGCGATATGGGACGTGATCTAGGTTGCTATGGGCATATTTCTGATTTAAGACGTATCGCAGTAGCACCTTTTGATGAAGAAGATCTCATTACATGGGACGAACTAAAAGCGACCATTCCGCCAAATAAAAATACTACAGATGAAAATAATTGTTCTTTTGAAAAAAACTTCACAACACTCGATGAGCTCTTAATTGAAACAAGCGCCGCATTGGATTGCCTCCCTCACTATATCCTTAATGAAACTCAAGCGCAGAGAATTATAAAGGGGCATTCTATCCTCTTGAGTCATCACAAAGTACCTCTTGATGAAGATGAGATTTTTGTCCTCTATAAGGAACAACTTCTTGCCATTGGCACCCTCGATAAAAGTTTATTTAAACCGAAGCGGATTTTCACAATTTAATCGATTCTTTTCCACACCCACCTTTTGCGGAAAGATATTTTTCTCTATCAATTAAGAAAAATATGGTGCTTTTCATTGTCTATATTTACCGTATTCATCTCAAAATTTAAGTCAATGCTATAAGCTAATACCACCACACACTTTTTCCTCTTAATGTCGCAACAATCCTTGCATTTAAAAAAATTCATAAGAGGTTTTTTATTTCTTTTTCAATCGTTTTTTACTCACACTTTAGCCCTCGTTTGTAATGTGCAAGCGAAGATTTGGACTGATTTACTCTAAATAGATTTGAAACGAGAAAAGCTTAAGACTTTCAGGACTATCATTTAACATGAAAAATTACAAATAACCATTATAAATCAACTTATTAACTATTGAAGCAGCAATTTTTTGTTATGATTATGCTAACAAATTGATCGAAATAATATTAACATATTTAATATTTTACAAAAATTGTTTTAACCCTAAGGGAGATGATCAGAGGAGACTTTTAAAAGCATCTCATTGGCTTGGGGTATTGTTTGGCGTTCAATCATACGGTGCACTCTTATGCCATTAGGAGCACAATTTAAATGACGCAAACGCTTATTAACTTCTGCATCCGCTTTTGTACGACGATGATTATGGCGTAAATAATCTACCCATGTTGGCATATGATAAGCCTCTGTCCAATATTCAGGTCTTTCAAGATCTCGTAAAAGGACCCACTGACGCGCACCATCACGTAACCGAATATGGCGTCGACGCGTCATCACTTTGAGAAACTCTTCGAGATCATTTTCATGAATTTGATAATCAATCATTATCATGATCGGGCCACTTCTTGCTTTGAGGTCGAGTAATAGTTCCGGCTCTCTAAAATGATCAAGAGGATTTAAATCTATCTGAGGAATTTCTTGAATTCTAAATTTTACCCCCGCAAGAGCACCAAAAATCAAGAATAGAGAACAAACACTCAAAGCAATTGTTGGAGAATAACCATCAGCTAAACCTCCCCAGATTGCACTTCCAATAGCCATCCCCCCATAAGACGCCGTTTGATAAAGTGCTAAAGAACGTGCAACAACCCAGCGTGGTGTAGAGAGTTGTACAGATGTATTAAACAATGATAATGCCAAAACCCAACATAAACCTGCAGGAAATAAAGCAATATGGCTTATAATCAGTGAACGGCTGATTCCCAATAAAAAGCAAGAAAAGGCGAAACCAATAAATGCACTTGCAATAATTGTTTCTGAACGAAAATGATGCCGTACAACTGCATTAATAATACCTGCTGTCATGGCTCCTAACCCAAAACAACCGAGCAATGTACCATAAAGAAGGGCGTTTCCTCCAAGAACTTTATGCGCAACAATTGGCAAAAGTGCTAAAATAGAAATTGCTCCTATACCAAAAAGAAACGCTCGAACCATAATACTCAGGAGATTAGGTGACATCGCAACATAACGTAAACCATCTGAGACAGCTCCTAACAGCCTTTCTCGTGGCAATGAGTTGTTTTCATAATTAGACTTCCAGAAAAATAACGCACCAATAAGAGGAACATAGCTTATAGCATTAAACAAAAAAGCAGCCGATGCCCCCAAAGTTGCAATGATAGCACCACCAATAGCAGGACCAACACTCCGCATCAAATTAAAGCCGACACTATTCAAACTAACAGCAGCAGGAATATTTTCCCTGCTCACAATATCTCCTATCGTTGCTTGCCAAGAAGGATTATAAAAAGCTGTGCCACATCCAATCAAAAACGTAAAACATAATAAAAGCCAAGGTGTTAGAAATCCCATATAGGCTAAAACAGATAAACTTATTGATATGACCATCATCATAATCTGCGCACACAACATAATTTGACGCCGATTAAAATTATCAGCTAATGCCCCTGCCATCAAAGAAAACATAACAAGTGGTAATGTTGTGGCACTTTGAACAAGCCCAACCATGGAATGCGAAGAACTAATCAACGCCATTAACCATCCTGCTCCAACAGCCTGTATCAGCCCTCCTAAATTAGAAATAAGAGTAGATGACCATAAATTTCGAAATACCGAATTACGAAAAAGTTTTAATGTTGAAATGCTCTGCATCTTTTTCCTCCAAATCGGTATTTATCACTTTTGTTACCACACACGCGCTCATAATCTTTGTATCAAAAGGATGCATAATTCTTTAAAAAACTTCTCATAAAACTCTATTTAAATCAATATTTCAAAACAAAAGCTTTTATTTAAAGAAAGACTTCAAAATGCTGTCAAGGACTAGTATTTTAACCTTCTTTCCTATATAAGGACGAAAACAGGTAAGAGTCATTAGACTCTTCTTGTTTCTTCACAGACCCTTGCTGAACGACATCTCGGCTATGGGTGGCTTTATGTTTCTTCGTTTTTGGAAAGGATAATACGATGTCGATTACAGCTGAACGTAAACAAGCTCTTGTCGCAGAATACGCAAACAAAGTTGGTGATACAGGATCACCAGAAGTACAGATTGCTGTACTTTCTGAACGTATTTCTAATTTAACAAACCACTTTAAATCTCACAAAAAGGATAATCATTCTCGTCGTGGTCTTTTGAAGATGGTGTCGCAACGCCGGCGTCTTCTTGATTATCTTAAAGGAGTTGACCAAAATCGTTATCAGACACTTATCAGGAAGTTAGGTTTGCGTCGCTAAAAGAAAAATGGAGGTGGTGTTTAAAAAAACCACCCATTTTTTCAACGTATTGCTTTTAATTAAAAATTTTAAAAACTGATAAGTTATTATGGGATAGGACTGCTCATCGTTTCGCATTTAAGGCAGTTTACTTCTTTCTTCTCGCAATAAAGATAAAAAATATGTTGTCCACCCCAGAGCTTAGAAATATGCTACGCAAAGCCAGAATGTGAGCAATCAAAGATTTAAACACTGGTCATTAAGGATAAAAAATGTTCAAAACGCACAAGATAGAAATTGAATGGGCCGGGCGTCCGCTCACCCTTGAGACAGGGAAAATAGCACGTCAAGCTGATGGTGCAGTGATTGCTACCTATGGAGAAACTATTGTCTTAGCAACCGTTGTGTCAGCCAAAAGTCCAAAACCAGACCAGGATTTTTTTCCACTCACTGTTAATTATCAAGAAAAATCCTATGCTGTTGGTAGAATACCTGGGGGCTATTTAAAACGTGAAAGTCGACCAAGTGAAAATGAAACTTTGGTTTCACGTTTGATTGATCGCCCAATTCGCCCCCTTTTCGTTGAGGGATATAAAAATGATACACAAGTTATTGTTTCCGTTATACAGCATGATCTCGAAAATAATCCTGATATCCTTGCGATGATTGCATCTTCTGCCGCATTGACCCTATCAGGCGTTCCTTTCATGGGGCCTATAGCTGGTGCCCGCGTTGGCTATTGTAATGGACAATATGTTCTCAATCCTCATATCGATGAAATGCCTGAATCAAAACTTGATCTTGTTGTTGCTGGAACAGAAAGTGCTGTTTTGATGGTTGAATCAGAAGCACAAGAATTACCAGAAGATATCATGTTGGGTGCCGTGATGTTTGGTCACAAAGGCCTTCAACCTGTCCTTGATGCCATTATAAAGCTTGCTGAAGTTGCTGCAAAAGATCCTCGTGATTTTGTTCCTGAAGATCTTTCTGAACTTGAAAAAGCGATGCAGAAAATGGCAGAACAGGATATACGAAAGGCTTACACAATTACTGATAAGCAAGAACGTTATGCTGCAATTAATGCACTAAAGACAGAAATCCTCAATAAATTTATGCCAGAAACAGAGGAAGACTGTAAGTTTAGTGCTGATCAAATTGCAACCGTATTTAAACAGTTGCAAGCAAAAATTGTTCGCGGGAACATTCTTGATACCCAAAAGCGGATTGATGGACGTAATCTTTCTACCGTGCGCCCTATCCAATCAGAAGTAAGTATTTTACCCCGCACACATGGATCAGCACTCTTTACCCGCGGAGAAACACAAGCTATTGTCGTTGCAACACTAGGAACTGGTGAAGATGAACAATATGTTGATTCCTTAACAGGAATGTATAAGGAAACATTCCTTCTCCATTACAATTTCCCACCATTTTCAGTGGGTGAAACAGGACGCCTTGGTTCTCCTGGTCGTCGTGAAATTGGACATGGGAAATTGGCATGGCGGGCAATTCACCCCATGTTGCCAACGAAAGAATCTTTTCCTTATACCATTCGTGCTGTCTCAGAAATCACAGAATCCAATGGATCTTCTTCTATGGCAACGGTTTGTGGGACCTCTCTTGCTCTCATGGATGCTGGTGTTCCTCTAACACGCCCTGTTGCTGGTATTGCTATGGGCTTGATTAAAGAAGGAGAACGCTTTGCTGTTCTTTCTGATATTTTAGGGGATGAAGATCATCTTGGAGATATGGATTTTAAAGTAGCAGGAACAGAAAATGGTATTACTGCCTTGCAAATGGATATCAAAATTGATGGTATTACCGAAGAGATTATGAAAATCGCACTTGAACAAGCCAAAGGTGGACGAATCCATATCCTAAATGAGATGGCGAAAGCTTTAACCAGTGCACGTGCTGAGCTGAGCGAATTTTCTCCACGAATCGAAGTTATGAATATTTCTGTCGATAAAATCCGTGATGTTATCGGCTCTGGTGGTAAAGTTATTCGGGAAATCGTGGAACAAACTGGTGCAAAAATTAATATTGAAGATGATGGTACCATTAAAATTGCTTCTGTTGATGCTAAAACCATTGAAGCAGCAAAACGCTGGATCCATTCTATTGTTGATGAGCCTGAAGTTGGTGCTATATACCAAGGAATAGTTGTAAAAACTGCAGAATTTGGTGCATTTATAAACTTCTTTGGTTCTCGTGATGGACTCGTTCACATCTCTCAGCTTGCAACAGAACGCGTCACCAAAACAACCGATATTGTACAGGAAGGTGACAAAGTTTGGGTTAAATTAATGGGCTTTGATGAGCGTGGAAAAGTTCGGTTATCAATGAAGGTCGTTGATCAAAAAACCGGAAAGGAAATCACCGGTGATAAAGCGATGAATGAAGAAAAGTGCGTGGATGAAAAAAAACAACCTGAAAATAAGCGCCGCCGTAAGAAAAAAGAAGAGTAAGTTTTTCCTCTTATCGTATCATGAAATGCCATTCCAACATTGGAGTGGCATCTTTCTTTGAAAGAGTCATATGTGTTACTATTTTTGCCTTTTGAAAATCATGAACTCCCGTATCCTGATCCAAACCAATGTTGGCTAAGTTTCGGTTTAACAGAAATCCCAGCTCCAGAATGGGCACAAATTTTAAAAGTTATTACGCCTTGGCGACCAGATTTTTTAAAATTTGTTGATACTCAATTCCACTGCTCTCCTCAAATAGATAAAACCCTTCGCTATGATGGTGCATTTTTACGTTTGAGCAAATATCGTGGTTTTAACCAAAATTGTTTTCTTGATTTATTAGAATGCGTTAAACCAAATGGATGGATTGTAATCAGTGGGAATAAAACTGCTGGTGCTGCTTCAATGATGAAATGGGTCAAAACAATTGTTCCCATCACCAACAAATTATCTAAAAATCATGGTCTTGTATTTTGGTTGCAAGTTCCTCAACAAATTGAGAGACATAACATTACGCAATTGCGCTCACCACCGCTCACTTTTGGTAAATTTCAAACTACTTCTGGTATGTTCTCACACGGACGTATTGATCCAGGATCTGCTGCGCTTGCTTCTTATATGCTCAAAGTTATTTCTGGAAAAACGGCTGATTTTGGTGCTGGATGGGGCTATCTTTCTCACGTTGCACTTGAAAGAAGTGAAAAACTCACCGCTCTCGACCTTTATGAAGCAGACTACAACGCTTTGAGAGCAGCAAAGCAGCACCTTAAATCCATAACAGCTCCTTTTTCAATTCATTTTTATTGGCATGACCTTGTGCATGAACCTATCACAAATCTGTATGACACAATCATTTCAAATCCACCGTTTCACACGCAACAAACAACAGATGTTTCATTAGGAAAAAATTTTATTATAAATGCCGCAAAGTACCTAAAACCAAGCGGCAGTCTGCTTTTTGTTGCAAACCGCCACCTGCCTTATGAAACATTATTAAAAAATATTTTCTGCACAGTGTTGATACATGAACAAGCCCATGGTTTCAAAATTATCGAAGCACGCAGATAAAGAAAACAAACGACAACTCTAAAGAATAAAACGTGAAAGATCGATATCAGCAGCAAGCTCGCCAATAGATTTTCTCACATAAGCGGCATCAATTGTAAACGACGTTCCAGCTTTATCAGGTGCCGTGAAAGAAATTTCATCCAAAACCCGCTCCATCACTGTTTGCAAACGGCGTGCCCCTATATTTTCAATCCTTGCATTTAAATCTACAGCAATATCTGCTAAAGCATCAATTGCATCATCGGTAATTTCCAAATGAACCTCTTCTGTTGCCATAAGAGCAATATATTGTTTAATCAAACTAGCTTCTGGTTCCGTTAGAATGCGCCGTAAATCTTCCCTTGTTAAAGGATTGAGCTCCACACGGATGGGCAAACGTCCTTGAAGTTCCGGTAATAAATCAGATGGCTTGGAAACATGAAATGCACCTGAGGCAATAAAAAGAATATGATCTGTTTTGATTTGCCCATATTTTGTAGCAATTGTTGTTCCTTCAACCAAAGGCAAAAGATCACGTTGAACTCCCTCACGCGAAACCGTAGCACTAGCTCCACCGTCTCGAGTTGCAATTTTATCAATCTCGTCAATAAAAACAATACCGTCATTTTCAGCAACACGAAGCGCCTCTTGAATAATTTGCTCCTGATCAAGGAGTTTTTCAGATTCATCATCAATGAGCGGCTTAAAAGCATCCCTTACTGTCGTCTTACGGACTTTTGTACGGCTGCCCATTTTGCCCAAAATATCTGATAAATTCATAATCCCCATTTGTGCCCCAGGCATACCAGGAATATCAAAGGTTGAAGCACTATTGCTATTATTATCGGCGACTTCAATTTCAATCTCTTTCTCATCCAATTCACCTTCACGCAATTTTTTGCGAAAACTATCACGGGTAGCGGGACTGGCTGTTTTACCAACAAGGGCGTCTAAAACGCGCTCTTCAGCATTCACGTGAGCCTTTTCTTTTATTTCATCCCGTTTCTTTTCACGCACAAGAGAAATGGCAATTTCAACAAGATCTCGAATAATTTGCTCAACATCACGTCCCACATAACCAACTTCAGTAAATTTAGTCGCTTCTACTTTAACAAAAGGTGCTCCAGAAAGTTTTGCTAATCGACGTGCAATACCAGTTTTACCAACACCTGTTGGCCCTATCATTAAAATATTTTTTGGCATAACTTCTTCACGCATCGGCTCATCAAGCTGTTGTCTACGCCACCGATTGCGCAGTGCGATAGCTACAGAGCGTTTGGCATCATTTTGGCCAATAATAAAACGATCAAGTTCAGAAACAGTCTCACGAGGGGAAAATACAACACACATTTAAATAGCTTTCTCTAAAGAAGATAATTCTGCATCCAATGTTTCAATTGTAAAATGATCATTGGTGTAAACACAAATTTTAGCGGCAATAGCCATAGCTTTACGAGCTATAGTTTCTGCATCCAAATCCAAGTCCATGAGTGCACGCGCTGCTGAAAGAGCAAAATTTCCTCCAGAGCCAATTGCCATAACTCCATCTTCTGGTTCTAAAACATCACCAAGCCCTGTTAGAGCCAAAGTTACTTTCTTATCAGCCACAAGCATCATTGCTTCGAGACGACGCAAATAGCGATCTGTACGCCAATCTTTTGCAAGTTCTACACATGCACGCATAAGCTGATCAGGATATTGCTCAAGCTTTGTTTCCAATCTTTCCAGTAATGTGAAAGCATCTGCCGTAGCACCTGCAAAACCAGCAATAACGACTCCGTTCTTTCCAAGACGACGCACTTTACGTGCATTGCCTTTCATAATTGTCTGTCCAAGAGAGACCTGACCATCACCGGCCATCACGACTTTTCCACCTTTTCGTACCGTAATAATTGTTGTACCATACATTATGTCTGGCTTATGTTCTGTCATAAGGAGACTCCTTAATGTTAATTTTACTTTTTAATATTGATTTCTTTTCATACAATGTAAAACTCAATTACTATTGTCCTATTTAAGAACATATACAGCAAAACACAATGATTTAGCATAACTCAATTTGTTGAAAATGGAAAAATGATATCATTGTTGTCAATGTAACTTACTGATAAATAGCTTTATATAAAAAGTTTGTGCCTTTTAGAGGAAAATGATGAAAAAAATAGCCATAGGGACCTTAGGTGGAACAATTGCAATGACTGCTGATAGTTTTGGTCACATGCAACCGACTTTAACTTCAGATAACCTCATAAAAAGTGTTCCTGATTTAAATAACGTTGCTGATATTCATGCACAAACATTAATGCAAATACCAAGTGGATCTTTATCGTTTCAAATTCTTTTTGAAATAATCGAGTGGGCAAAACAACAAATAAATGCTGGTGCAGCAGGTATTGTGTTAACACAAGGGACTGATACTCTGGAAGAAACAGCTTTTTTTCTTTCTCTTTATTGGAAGGAAGCTGAACCACTCATTATAACCGGTGCTATGCGCATGCCTCATGAAGCAGGCGCGGACGGCCCCGCCAACATTTTAGCAGCCACTCGTGTCGCAGCAGCTCCACAAAGTCGTAACAGGGGCGTTCTCGTTGTCATAAATGATACAATTCATTCACCTTATTGGCTCTATAAAAGCCATACCATCAAAGTCGAAACATTTCAATCAGGTCTCGCAGGTGTTTTAGGAACTATTTTAGAGGAAAAACTTATTTATTTCAATGATCAAAAACTTTTTCCGACAACGTTTGATCTTCCCCAAAACCACGATCATCAAATTGCTCTCCTCTATTCCTCTTTATCATCTGATGCACAATTAATGAAACTATGCCTTGAAAGTGGGTATTATGCTGGAGTTGTTATTGCTGGTTTTGGTGCAGGACACTGTAGTTTTCAAGAAGCAGACCTTGTACAAAAATATGCACAAAAAATACCAATCATTATTGCTAGTCGTTGTTGTAATGGCTCAACAACTCGTATAACTTATGGCTATAAAGGCTCAGAAATCGATATGATTGCTTCTGGTGCTCTCATGTCTGGTTATTTATCAGCCGTAAAAGCGCGTCTACTTTTATGGGCTTTTTTAGCGCAAGGGCACTCATTAGCACAAATCCGTGCAAACTGGAATGATTGGACTATAAGTTAATAAAAAATGATCTATTATCTTAAAGAAGAGAGCATACAAAACAAAATTTATTTGAAAATCAAGTCGCTCATTTGTCCACTTTTAATCGATTGCTGCGGCAAAAAATTCTCAACCAATACAAATGATTGATACGACTATACAAAAAATTAATCAGGAAGATAATCTGGTCAAATCCGTTTCTGACCGATATTCGCCCTATCGTGTTTTTACTGCACAAGAATGGTCAGAGTTTCGTGCAGACACACCTCTTACTTTGACTTTTGATGAAATTAAGCGTTTACGTTCTATCGATGATCCTATCGATCTTAAAGAAGTCCAACGCATTTATCTTTCTTTATCGCGTCTATTATCATGTCATGTTGAAGCAGTACAGGAACTTTTTCACAAACGTCAGCAGTTTCTCCATCAAGAAGAGAGTAGAAAAACGCCCTTTATTATTGGAATTGCTGGTTCTGTAGCAGTAGGAAAATCAACCACGGCTCGCATTCTTCAAGAACTGTTGAAACGATGGGCATCTAGCCTTAAAGTTGATCTGATCACAACGGATGGTTTTCTTTATCCTAACGCTATCTTAAAGCAAAAAAATCGTATGAATCGTAAAGGATTTCCTGATTCCTATGACATTAAAAAATTGCTGTGCTTTCTTTCGGCTATAAAAGCAGGTATCGGAAATGTCCGTGCCCCGCTTTACTCACATATGACCTATGATGTTCTAGAAAATCAGACAATTACCATTGATCGTCCTGATATTTTAATTGTTGAAGGTATTAATGTATTACAGGTCAGTGATCTTCCTAAAGATGGGAAAGCTATTCCTTTCGTATCAGATTTTTTTGATTTTTCAATCTATGTTGATGCCGAAACAGAAGTCATTCGTCACTGGTATTTGGAGCGCTTTAAACGTTTGCGTAAGACAGCTTTTCAAAATCCTGAATCCTATTTTCATCGTTATGCCTTGCTCAGTGAAAAAGAAGCCTCAAAAATCGCTGAGGATCTTTGGCAAACAATCAATTTAAAAAATTTACAAGAAAATATATTGCCAACACGACCACGATCCAATCTCATTCTACGAAAAGGGAAAAATCATTTGGTCGAGTATGTCGCACTTAGACGACTATAAGGATCTCATAACTATGCAGCACTATCACATTCATTTTACCTCAACGCGTATCGATAACAGTTGCCCTATCATCTTGGTAAACCAAAGAACTCTTGCCAACTTATCACTTGATGCGTCAACAACAGCATGGATAAAAGTTAATGACTTTACTGGTAAAGCAGGACAAATACTCTTTGTTCCTCACGAAACAGGGCATTTAAAAAAAGTTTTATTTGGAATTGGCAATGGGAACGATCCCTTTATCACAGGACTGCTTGCTCAAAAACTTCCTGCTGGTCAATGGCATTTAGAAGGTACAACCTCTGATGAAATAAATGCCTATCTTGGATTAGCATTCGGTAGCTATCAATTTAATCGCTATCGTCAAAATTCTTCTTTCAAATCATTGTCCATCCATGTCAATGAGGCCGTTGATCTTAATGAACTCCAACGAATTTATGAAGCTGTCTTTTTCGTCCGTGATCTCATCAATATTCCAGCCAATGATATGCCCCCTGATGCTCTCGAAAAAGAAGCCCGAAAACTAGGAAAAACCTACGGTGCTCATGTCCAAAGTATTTGTGGAGATGATCTCTTAACCCATAACTTTCCGATGATTCATGCCGTAGGACGAGCAGGCAGTACTGCACCGCGACTGATTGAGTTACACTGGGGACAAGAACATCATCCTAAAATAACGTTGGTGGGCAAAGGGGTAACTTTTGATACGGGAGGACTCGATATTAAATCAGCCAATAACATGTTGCTTATGAAAAAAGACATGGGAGGTGGGGCAAACGTTTTGGGATTGGCTAAACTTATCATGGATGCCAAATTGCCTTTCCGTCTACGTGTCTTGATTCCAGCTGTAGAAAATGCAATTTCTGCGAATGCTTACCGACCAGGTGATATTCTTAAGAGTCGTAAAGGCTTAAGTATTGAAGTAGGTAATACTGATGCTGAAGGGCGACTTGTTCTTGCCGATGCGCTTGCCTATGGTGATGAAGAAAGTCCACAATTCATGCTTTGTATGGCTACCTTAACAGGAGCAGCGCGTATAGCATTAGGACCAGATCTTCCCGCATTTTATTGTAATGATTCAATATGGGCACAACAAATTTCTGAATCTGCTCACGCTGTTTTTGATCCTCTTTGGCAAATGCCCCTTTGGAAACCTTACCAAGAGATGTTATCATCACCAATTGCTGATCTTAACAATGTAACTGGAAATAGCTTTGCTGGCTCTATAACGGCTGCTTTATTTCTTAATTCTTTTGTTGAAAAAGCTGAACATTTTGCGCATTTTGACCTTTATGGATGGGTTCCAAAAGAAAAACCAGGATACCCTATTGGTGGATCAGCACAAACTATTCGTGCCCTTTATAATATTTTTAAAAATGAAATTTGACACACAATATCCACAAAGATAGACAATTTTACATCTTAAAGAATAATTGCGACTGTCTTAAACTCTGTTCTTATTTTTGTTTGAGGATAAAAACCTTACCGATAGAGTTTTCATGAGTTTGTTTAAAGGTAAGAAGTAACAAAACGGAAAGCAAAAAGATGATCTCTAAAGACCCAAGGCTTTATGCATTCAGAGATGATCTAGCAGATCAACGTCTTGAAACAGAAATTACAGCCCAGCGCTTTGTTCAAGGTGAAAAAAGACGTGTTAATACAGCGGTCGCTGGACTTTTTAAAGAAAATAGTACAAAAAGTGAAAGACAAACAGAATGCTTATTGGGAGAAGAACTTCTCATTTTTGAACAAGGGGAAACGATGTCGTGGGGGCAATCACTCAAAGATGGTTATGTTGGTTATATTGATACAAAAGTCCTTTGTACATCAACTATAAAACAAACGCATGTAGTTTCAGTACCACGTACATTTAAATATTTACACGCTGACTTACATGGACCAATAATGTCTCCGCTATCTATGGGAAGCAAAGTCAGTGTTGTTGATGAAATTGAAGTCCGTGACACAATGTATTCTATTCTTGAAAATGGAACAGCAATCATTACGAGCCACCTCAGTTCCATTGGACGTGTATATGAAGATTATGTCACAGTTGCAGAAACCTTTATCCGTACACCTTATCTTTGG
The DNA here is from genome assembly GCF_042193875.1 of Bartonella sp. OC68QHHN. NCBI lineage: Bacteria > Pseudomonadati > Pseudomonadota > Alphaproteobacteria > Hyphomicrobiales > Bartonellaceae > Bartonella > Bartonella sp. OC68QHHN. Next base: position 187,215 of record NZ_JBHIME010000023.1, read on the forward strand.
GGTGGTGTCAGCGGTTTTGGAATTGATTGTTCGGGACTCCTTCAGCTCTCTATGATGATGACCGATCAAATAGTTTTACGTGACACCGATATGCAGCAAAAAACTATAGGTAGTCCTCTTACAGATACTGATAAACTTCAACGAGGCGATTTAATTTTTTGGAAAGATCATGTTGCTATTATGGTTGATCATGAAAATATTATTCATGCAAATGGTTTTTCCATGGACGTTATGATCGAGCCATTGGAAAAGGCAATTACGCGTATCGCTAAAAAAAATCAATATCCCCTCGCAAAACGTCGTCCAATGCAAGAAACTTAATACATGCCCCCTATAAAAATAATTAATTGAATGTTTTTTGTTATATAATAAATTGATTTATAAGGATAATTATCCATCATTCATTCTGTGTCAAGAATTCTAAATATCGTAAAATTCTCTCATTTCAAATCTTTTTTTATGTTGAAGCAATCAAAAACATTTGCTTGTTTTGTTCATCACAAGCGGAATTGATGTATAAGTAAAATGGTTACGAAAAGAAAAAATATCCCTTCTGAATGCTCCCAAATGCTAAGAACTATCGTAACATTGGGACCAGCTTACTCCTTCATAAGCGTAAAGATAGCGGCGCTCAATAGATTTTACATTATTTCCATGAGCGCTTTAACGTTATACCATTCACTAATGCCGGCACAAAATGGGCTTTGAAATGTTTCGAGATGCCTCTTTTAAACAAGCTCATGAATATGCAACAACAATGCCGTTCTATATTACGTAAAGAACGTGCCCCCTTAATCAAAAGGGACATTTTTTGATCTTCTTTTAAAGTTCATATTCATTTAGAAATCTTTATTAATATTCGCCTATCTTTAAATACTGAGAAAACTCTTTAACCGGCTTACTGAATAACATGCATTAAAATATCATATAGTCAATCATAAATCGTATTACATAACTTGAATCAGAATTCTTGATATTATCATATTTCACTGTTTCAAATACCTTTATTACAAACCAATAGAGAAATAAGCTTATTCTTTTCAAAAAAATGAAAATAAAAATTATTACGCAGTTTTATCATTTCTTTTCTATTCATTTTTAGTTTTTTTTAATATATAAAAATAATATCTTTCTTATGTTATTATATAATCATGTATTATAATGATAATTAAACTTTTTGTCATGTAAAACAATCTCTAACAACAAACACAAAGCTTTCTTTTTTAAAGATTTTTTTGAAATTTTTCCTATTATCGATATCTCATGAAGTAAATACTCCTGATATCTCTCAGTGCATCCAAACCCGTCTCACAATGATACGCGTGAAAAGTATGACATACATTTCTACCACTATCTTTATACTTATGAATCGTGCAAAGGCATCATTATACACTTTGCCAATTCTTAATGTTACGATAATCCTTGGCTATTGGAGAGTGTTCTTTCAGCACGTATTTTATTTCTTTCTTAAATAATTTTATCCATATAATTCTCCTCTCTTAGAACGTGCAAAAGAATGGTCTTGATTAATTTAACATAAAACAGATTTGAAATGAGAAAAATTTTTACGACTCTGGACTTTCCCATTCAACATAAAAATTATAAATTATCATTTTAAATCAATATATTGAATTATATTTAAACAATATTTCCTTCTTATAACGCATTAAAGAAGATGATTTTTCAATACCTGAACCAATGGTTTATCAGCATCAGGCATAGGGTATTTATCAAGATCATTAATAAAAACCCATTCTAAATTTTGCCCCTCTCGTCCTTGCGCAACTCCCTCATAATGATAACAAAGATACAATGGCATCAAGAGGTGAAATGTTGCACAGCTATGGCTCGCAAACGTTAAAGGTAATAAATTATTTGCCTGAACATACACACCAAGCTCTTCTTCTAGTTCACGAATCAATGAAATTTCTGGAGTTTCACCTTGCTCAACCTTTCCACCAGGAAACTCCCATAAACCAGCCAGCGATTTTCCTTTAGGACGCTTGGTAAGTAAAACACGATTATTTTGATCTAACAGTGCACATGCAACAACAAGAAGAAGGGGACTTTTTATACACATATCACTCTCCAATGAGAATTTAAAGATAACTGTCTCTTTCTAGTATATTCTCTTACCTCAAAAAGAACTCACATATCTCACTCTCTTTTAAAAAATAATAGGCAGTTTAATATAGAGAGTGCATCTGTTAACTTCTGTAATCGCTATTGATCATAACGTACTCTTTTGTTAAATCGCAAGACCAAACCGTCGCCGTGCTCTTACCCAAACCGATATCAACACGAATTGTGATGTGTTTACCTTGCATATAAGCACCTATTGTCTCTTCACAATACTCAGGATCTCGTACGCCATTCACGGCCACACGATGCTCACCAAACCAAATCGTCAATAGATCACGATCGACTTCAACACCGGCCTTCCCAACTGCCATAACGACCCGCCCCCAATTCGCATCTTCACCGGCAATAGCCGTTTTTACGAGCGGTGAATTTGCAATTGATAAAGCAATAGTTTTAGCTGCATTGTTTGTTGTAGCCCCCATCACATTAACCTCAATTAAATGACGAGCACCTTCACCATCACAAACAACTTGTAGTGCAAGCTCATGCAGAAGTGCACTCAATTGTTTCACAAAAACCCCATAACGCGGATCAGATTTACTTGTAAGACATGGAAAATGTTCTTTTCCTATCGCAAACAACATAAGCGTATCTGAAGTTGAGGTATCGCTATCAACAGTAATTGAATTAAAAGAACCCTCAACTGCCTCTGATAACATGGATTGGAGTGCATCCGAAGAAATAGTAGCATCACTAACCACAAACGACAGCATTGTCGCCATATCGGGTGCAATCATACCAGCCCCTTTTGCAATTCCATTAATGGTAACACTCTCTCCCCCACAGTCAAAAGTGCGCGTCGCAAGTTTTGGAAATGTGTCCGTTGTCATTATGGCTTTTGCAGCTTCCAACCAATTTCCCTCTTCTGCTGTCTCTGCCATACTTGGTAAAAGATTGACAATACCCGATGCATCCATTGGCTCACCAATAACACCCGTGGAAGCTATAAAAATTTCATCTTCTCTAACCTTTAAAGCATTCGCTGCTGCACAGATGATTGCATTGGTTGTGTGCTTTCCTTTGCTTCCTGTAAAAGCATTTGCATTTCCAGAATTCACAACAACACCCCTCGCAACCCCATGAGGAAGCGATGCACGACAATGCTCTACAGGGGCAGATGGACATTTTGAACGAGTAAAAACACCGGCTACACTCACTGGCTTATCGAATATGATGAAAAGAAGATCTGTACGATCTTTATATTTAATCCCAGCTTCAGCTGTCGCTATCCGTACACCAGATAAGGGAGAAAGCGCCTGGATCTTTTGAGGCGACAAAGGAGAGATTTTCAAAACCACAATATGCTTTCTATAAAAAAATGAAATGATTGCAGATCAATAACCTCTCATAGAAAACTGCTAGGCTTTTTGAACAAAACTAACCTAGCAAATTATCTATTAAAGAGGCTATCCACTTATTTTTCCTAGCTATTCCGTATCTTCTTCATCCGATGTCTCATCGGGAAGTAGCGTCCCATTTTGATGAAGCGATTCCATGATTTTTGTAACATCAGGATCAGGGTATTTCACATCTATCTTGCTACGCAAATCAACAATCAGTTCTTGATAGCGCTTTTTTATTAGCTGTGTTCGCAACATCTCTTTGACATCATCAAATGCAGGCGGTTGTTTCAAACGACGATCTTCTAATTTAATAATATGCCAACCAAAAGGACTTTCAACGGGTTGTTTAGTGTATTCGCCAATTTTTAAACCAAATGCAGCATCTTCAAAAGGCTTGACCATTTGACCATGGCTAAAATAACCAAGATCACCCCCAACGGCAGCAGAACCATCTGTTGAACTTTTCTTTGCAATCTCTTCAAAATTTTCGCCTTTATTTAAATGCTTAATGATAGCTTCTGCTTCTTTTCTCGTTTTGACCAAAATATGACGCGCTTTAACCTCGTCCTCTTTAGGTAAAGCAGCAACTTCTTGCTTATAAAGGGCTTCCAAATCAGTATCTGAGATTTTGTCAACAATCGCCTGTTTAAAATAAAGCTGTTGAAGAACATTGTCACGCATGATTGCCATACGTTTATCGTAAGCTTCTGTCTTATCAAGACCTTTGCTTCTTGCTGCTTTTGCAAGTGCCTGCATATCTAAATAAGCTTTTAGGACCATCATACGGCGTTGTTCATCAGGAAAACGTGCTAAATTAGGATTTATTTCAAGCGCTAAATCATCCAATTGGCCTGCTGTAATATTTTTCCCATCAATAACCGCCATAACATGAGAAGGAGAAACGGCTTTTTCAGAAGCTTTCTCCAAAGTCTTTAAATCATTCGACGGTGAATTCAAACCTTCTTGGGCTCTCACCCCTAAACTTGTACTTGCCAATAAAGTTGATGCTAAAAAAAGCGTGATAACGTTAAATTTCATAAATATACTCCTTAAAAATGAAGGCAGGTTCAAGATTCCAATTTTCTTTACCATAGTACTTTAATCTTTAAACATAGAGAAATAAATTAGTAATTTTATTTTAAAAAGTATAAAATTGTCCTTTTATCTCAGTTTCTCCAATCCTATCTAATGCAGATGAAGAACATGATAATAGAAAAAAATGACATATTGTATCTTAAATGACTTTGTATTGTATCAGTTAAATAGCATACCTAAAGTTGACATAGGGCGCTTAGCCTCTTATCTCTACTTTACAATTAAAGTGAAAAATTGCACACCAGCAAGTATAATGGTACCATCTGCATTTCATGATGTCTCTAATGATATCAGACAGCTTGAAGAAAATGTAGAGTATGGGGAGAGCGTATGAATTACCCAACAAGAGTGACAACAATTAAAAGAAAGGGCCAGAGATGGTCAGTTTAGGTATTTTTGCCCGTAAGTTTTTTGGTTCAGCTCATGAGCGACGTCTCAAAGCGCTCCGCCAAAAAGTTGCACAAATTAATGATTTGGAAGAACAATTCGTAAAATTAAGTGATGAGCAGCTTTGCCAAAAAACAGATGCCTTTCGTAAACGTCTCAGTGAAGGTGAAAGTGTTGATTTGCTCTTACCAGAAGCTTTCGCAACTGTTCGTGAAGCCGCAAAACGTGTTTATGATATGCGTCCTTTTGACGTACAACTTATTGGTGGAATGGTCCTTCACGACTGTGGCATAGCTGAAATGCGTACTGGTGAAGGTAAAACATTAATGGCAACTCTACCGATTTATCTCAATGCATTGGAAGGTAAAGGCGTTCATGTTGTGACAGTAAACGATTATCTCGCCAGTCGTGATGCTGAAACAATGGGAAAAATTTTTAGTTTTCTAGGGCTTACAACAGGCGTTATTCTTCATGATCTCGATAGTGATGCCCGCCGAGAGGCCTATGCATGCGACATCACCTATGCCACAAATAATGAACTAGGTTTTGATTATTTGCGTGATAATATGGCCTTCGATCGTAGTCAAATGGTCCAACGTGGACATCATTACGCTATTGTTGATGAAGTTGATTCGATTCTTATTGATGAAGCCCGTACACCCCTTATTATTTCTGGTCCTCTAGAAGATCGTACTGACTTCTATAACCTTATTGATACATTTATTCCTGCCTTAACTCCAGAAGACTATGAAATAGACGAAAAACAAAAAACAACGACCTTTACCGAAGTTGGTACTGAAAAAATTGAAAAAATGCTCGAACAAGCTGGGCATCTTAAAGGTCAAAGTCTTTATGACATAGAAAATGTCGCTATCGTTCATCATGTCAATAATGCTCTAAAAGCTCATAAACTGTTTGCTCGCGATAAAGATTACATTGTTCGCAATGATGAAATCGTTATTATTGACGAATTTACAGGGCGAATGATGCCTGGGCGGCGTTATTCTGAAGGACTTCATCAAGCGTTAGAAGCTAAAGAGCATGTTGCTATTCAACCAGAAAACCAGACACTTGCTTCCATCACTTTCCAAAATTACTTCCGTATGTATAGAAAATTATCTGGAATGACTGGAACTGCAACAACAGAAGCCGAAGAATTCAGAAATATTTATGGTCTTGACGTTGTCGAAATCCCTACAAATTTGCCAATACAACGTATTGATGAAGATGATGAAATTTATCGAACAGCAGAAGAGAAATATCGGGCAATTGTGCATGATATCCGTCAAGCACATGAAAAAGAACAGCCTATTCTTGTTGGAACAACCTCTATTGAGAAGTCAGAACAATTGGCAGAGCGTTTGCGAAAAGAAGGCATTACCGATTTTAGAGTCTTAAATGCTCGCTATCACGAACAAGAAGCATACATCATTGCGCAAGCAGGAGTTCCTAGAGCTCTCACCATCGCAACCAACATGGCAGGACGCGGTACGGATATACAGCTTGGTGGTAATGTTGAAATGCGCATCCGACAAGAGTTACAGGATATCCCCGAAGGTCCAGAGCGGACAGCTAAAATTGAAGAAATAAAAAAAGATGTTCAGAAACTTAAAGAAAAAGCTTTAGCGGCTGGGGGGCTTTACGTTATCGCTACTGAACGTCATGAAAGCCGTCGTATTGATAACCAGCTTCGTGGACGTTCTGGTCGCCAAGGCGATCCAGGTCGCTCAAAATTCTTTCTCTCTCTTCAAGATGATCTTATGCGTATCTTTGGCTCCAATCGTATGGATGGTATGCTGCAAAAACTTGGATTGAAAGAAAATGAAGCTATTATCCATCCATGGATTAATAAAGCCCTTGAAAAAGCACAAAAAAAGGTCGAAGCACGAAACTTTGAAATTCGTAAAAATCTGCTAAAATATGATGATGTCATGAATGATCAACGCAAGGTTATTTTTGAACAGCGTATGGAGGTCATGAACGCAGATGACTTATCAGAAATGATCCTTGAAATGCGCAATGAGGTCGTAGAGGATCTCGTAGAGGCTTATATTCCATCAGGAACATATTCTGAAAAATGGGATGTAAAAACTCTCGAAGAAGAACTTAAACAACTCTTTAATCTTGAGCTTCCAGTAGAAGAATGGGCAAAAGAAGATGGAATTGCCGAAGAGAAAATTTTAGAGCGTGTATCAGATGCTGTTACAAAACTTGAAAATGAGCGTACTGAACACTATTCTCGAGAAGTTATGGCTTATTTTCACAAAGCGGTATTGCTCGAAACTATTGACACGTTATGGCGTGAACATCTGGTGAGTTTAGACCATTTGCGTTCTGTTGTTGGTTTTCGTGGTTATGCGCAGCGGGATCCGCTCAATGAATATAAGACAGAATCATTTGAACTCTTTCAAAGTATGTTGAGAAATTTGCGCCAAATTGTCACTTCTAAGCTTATGCGCTTTGAAATCATTCAACAACCCACAAAACCGACCATGCCTGAGAAAACTGATGCTGCTGCTTCTGTCTTTAATAAGCAAAGTCAAGAAAATGCTCCCACCTTATTGACACGATCACAAGAAAATAGATTTGTTAATTCACAAGATCGTGATCCTAACGATATAACCACATGGGGAAAAGTTGGTCGTAATGAGCGTTGTCCTTGCGGTTCAGAAAAAAAATATAAACACTGTCATGGAGCCTTTGTTTGAAAAGCACATTATGAAAATGAATAAAAAGCGAAATTATGAGCAAGAATTGCGCACAGCTGGTTTGAGGGTAACACGTCAACGACGAGTTATTCTTGATATTTTGACTGATACAAATGATCATCCCAATGCATTTGAAATTTTTCAGCGTGCAAACAAAATAGATTCGAGTATTTCACTCTCAACTGTTTATCGAACCATGAAAACATTAGAAGGAAATGGAACAATTCATCGCCATAGCTTTAGTGGTGGTCCATCTCGTTTTGAGCAAGCAGATGGACAACATCATGATCATCTCATCGATATAGACACAGGAAAAGTTATCGAGTTTCATTCTGATGTTATTGAAAAGCTGCAAGAAGAAATTGCAAAATCTCTTGGTTATGATATTATCCATCATCGGCTTGAAATTTACGGAAAAAAAAACTCTTAAAAAAGTGATTATATATTATTAGATAAAATACCTCAGGCAAATCAAGTTTTATAAAAATTTACCTTTAAAATATAATAGTTTTCATTGGTAAAAAATTGCTTTATTACCCTTTTTTGTATGATGCTATACGGTAATTTATTGCCAGTATTATAACAAAAAATTATCGCAACAAAATATTATAAAAATTGTATTATGAAAAATTAGGCTAATATTATCATGGTTTCTTTGCCACAAGATCGTATGAGACAGCTTGAAAAGCGCTTTGAAATAATTGAAAGCCAAATGACGACTAATCCAAATGCTGAAACATATGTAAAATTAGCTTCTGAATATGCAGGACTACAACCCGTTATTGCCTCTATACGCGCATTAAATGCTCTTTACGGAGAGATTACAGAATTAGAAACAATTATCAACGATAAACAAACAGATATAGAGATGCGTAATCTTGCCCAAGAAGAGCTACCATCGTTATATAAAAAAGTAGAGCAATTTGAAAAAGCACTCCAGATTCTGCTTTTGCCTAAAGATGTTGCTGATGAAAAAAATGCTATTGTTGAAATTCGAGCAGGAACGGGTGGATCAGAAGCAGCACTTTTTTCCGGTGATCTTTTCCGCATGTATGAACGTTATGCCCATGCTCACCATTGGAAAGTAGAAGTTATTTCACTCAGTGAGGGAGAAGTTGGCGGATATAAAGAGATTATTGCTACCATCTCAGGAAAAGGTGTCTTTTCTAAATTAAAATATGAATCAGGGGTTCATCGTGTGCAACGCATCCCCGAAACAGAAACCGGTGGACGTATCCATACATCTGCTGCTACCGTTGCAGTCCTTCCAGAGGCTGAAGAAATTGATATTGATATTCGTCCTGAAGATATTCGTATCGACACAATGCGTGCATCTGGAGCAGGAGGACAGCATGTTAATACAACGGATTCAGCTGTTCGTATCACGCATATTCCAACAGGAATTATGGTCGTACAAGCAGAAAAATCACAACATCAAAACCGAGCGCGAGCCCTTCAAATTTTACGGGCACGCTTATTCGATATCGAACGACAAAAAGCGGAAAGTGAACGTTCAGCTTCTCGTAAAAGCCAAGTTGGTTCTGGTGATCGTTCAGAACGTATTCGTACCTATAATTTTCCACAAGGACGTGTCACAGATCACCGTATTAATCTAACCTTGTATAAACTTGATCGCATTCTAGAGGGAGATCTTGATGAGCTTCTTCATGCACTCATCTCAGATCATCAAACAACACTGCTGATGGAAATGGATAATAATTGAGCAAATATTCTTTTAAGAATGTCATCCAACAAATGCAAGAAAAATTGCGCACGAAAGGAATTACTGAAGCCGATCTCGATGCGAAAATACTCGTTGAATGGGTAACAGGAATAAATGCTGCTGAAAGAATTTCTAAACCAGATATGCATCTGTCTTCTGAGCATATGATACAAATAGAACAGGCTTTACAACGGCGCATTGCAGGCGAGCCCGTCTACCGTATTATAGGAGTACGAGAATTTTATGGTATATCTTTTACATTGTCTCAAGAGACGTTAGAACCTCGTCCTGATACAGAAACGCTGATAGATCTTGTTCTCCCTTTTCTCCAAAAACAAGTCGAAAAATTAGGAAGAACAACATTTCTTGATATGGGAACGGGAAGTGGTGCCATTGCCATTGCACTCCTTAAACACATTCCCCAATCCTATGCGGTGGCAGTCGATATTTCTGAAGATGCCCTTAAAACAGCGAAAAAAAATGCAAAAAATGCTGAAGTAGCACACCGCTTCACACCTCTTCTTAGCGACTGGTTTGATTCTGTCACAAATCGCTTTGATTTCATTGTTTCCAATCCACCTTATATTCGCGCAAAAGATATCAAAAAACTCGCAAAAGAAGTGCGCTTACATGACCCATTGCGCGCTCTGATAGGAGGGGAAGATGGATTTGATTTTTATCGAAAACTCGCCTACGACGCAGCCAACTACTTAAAAGAAAACAGCTATGTCGGTGTTGAAATTGGTTACTCTCAAGAAAATGAAGTCTGCAATTTGTTTGAAAAAAATGGTTTTCAATGTTTAGAAGTGCGCAAAGATCTAAGTGGAATACCCCGCGCACTTCTATTTGCATACAAACATTAAAATTCCCAATCATCATCCGTGGTAGCAACCGCCTTGCCAATGACATAAGAAGAACCTGCCCCTGAAAAAAAGTCATGATTTTCGTCAGAGTTTGGTGATAAAGCTGCCAAAATAGCAGGATTAACACGACAAACCTCAGGGGGGAAAAGAGCTTCAAAACCTAAGTTCATTAAAGCCTTGTTAGCATTATAATGAAGAAAAATTTTAACATCTTCTGTCAATCCAAGTGCATCATAAAGATCTTCAGTATATTTGCACTCGATATTATAAAGATCAAAGAGCAGGTTAAAAGCAAAATCTTTAATTTCTTTCTTTTTGGCTTCATCAAGCTTTGCAAAGCCCAATTGGAATTTATAACCTATATAATAACCATGGACTGCTTCATCACGAATGATTAGTCGAATGAGATCTGCTGTATTGGTCAACTTAGCACGACTGGCCCAATACATGGGCAAATAAAAACCAGAATAAAATAAAAAGCTTTCCAGCAAAGTCGAAGCAATTTTTTTCTTAAGTGGATCATTTGCTTCATAACGCTCAAGTACTAATCTAGCCTTTTTTTGCAAATGAATATTTTCTTCTGACCATCTAAACGCATCATCAACTTCTACCGTCGAACAAAGGGTTGAAAAAATAGAGGAATAAGAACGTGCATGAACCGCTTCCATAAAGGCAATATTTGTCAAAACTGCCTCCTCATGCTCTGTTATCGCATCAGCCAGAAGCGAAATGGCTCCGACAGTGTTTTGAATGGTATCTAAAAGCGTTAGTCCTGTAAAAACACGAATTGTTAATTTACGTTCTTCATCCGTTAAGCTTGACCATGAGGGAATATCATTGGAAAGTGGAACCTTCTCAGGTAACCAAAAATTCCCAGTTAAGCGGTTCCATACTTCAAGATCCTTCTCATCATGTAATCTATTCCAATTAACAGCGCACACAACAGGATTTTTGGTTGTAATCTTGGTCATATGATGATCTCCTATAAACTGCACGAAACACAGCCATCAACTTCTGTTCCACTTAATGCCACTTGCCTTAATCGTACATAGTAAATACTCTTTATACCCTTTTTCCAGGCATAAATTTGTGCGCGGTTAATATCACGTGTGGTAGCGGTATCAGGAAAAAATAATGTTAATGAAAGACCTTGATCAACATGCTGTGTTGCAGCAGCATAGGTATCTATAATTTTTTCAGGACCAATCTCATAAGCATCTTGGTAAAAATTCAAATTCGTATTATCCATATAAGGAGCGGGATAATAAACGCGCCCAATTTTTCCCTCTTTGCGAATTTCAATTTTTGAAGCAATGGGATGAATAGAAGAAGTGGCATGATTAATATAGGAAATAGATCCCGTAGGTGGGACTGCCTGCAAATTACGGTTATAAAGCCCATACTCAATAACTAATTTTTTGAGTTCCTGCCAATCCTTTTGATCTGGGATAACAATATTATTCCGTGCAAAAAGCTCTTGCACAAGCGCAAATTGCGGCTTCCATTCTTTTTCAATATATTTTTCGAAAAAACGTCCATCTGCATAAGCTGATTTTTCAAACCCTGCAAACATTTCTTGACGTTCGTGCGCAATTAAATTGGAAGCCCGTATGGCGTGATATGTCACAATATAAAAATAGATATTGGTAAAATCAATCGCTTCTGGAGACCCATAATAGATCTGCTCACGCGCTAGAAACCCGTGCAAATTCATTTGTCCCAAACCAATCGCATGACTTTCAGCATTGCCTTTTGCAATGGAAGGCACACAGGCAATATTGCTCATATCCGAAACCGCAGTAAGAGCACGAACAGCAGATTCCACGGTCTGTCCGAAATCAGGACTTTCCATTGCTTTGGCAATATTCATGGATCCAAGATTACAGGATATATCACTTCCAATCGTGCGATAAGTTAAATCTGTCTCCAGTTCACTCGCCTCACTCACCTGCAAAATTTCTGAACATAAATTGCTCATACTTATGCGCCCAGCTATCGGATTCGATCGATTAGCAGTATCCTCAAATAAAATATAGGGATAACCCGACTCAAATTGAATTTCCGCTAATGTCTGGAAAAAAACGCGTGCACTTATTTTATTTTTACGAATCTTTGCGTTATCAACAAAAGAACGATAATGCTCTGTTAAAGAAATATCGCTAAAGGGCTTACCTGTCACACGCTCGATATCATAAGATGAGAAGAGATACATATCCTCATTATTCCGTGCAAGCTCAAAAGTAATATCAGGAATAACGACACCAAGCGAAAGTGTTTTGATTCTAACTTTTTCATCAGCATTTTCACGCTTTGTATCCAAAAACTTCATAATATCTAAATGATGGGCATGCAAATAAACAGCTCCAGCTCCCTGTCGTGCCCCAAGCTGATTGGCATAAGAAAAAGAATCTTCCAAGAGTTTCATCACCGGCAAGACTCCTGAGGATTGATTTTCTATTTGCTTAATTGGTGCCCCAGCTTCCCGCAAATTCGTTAAACAAAGCGCCACACCTCCACCACGTTTTGAAAGCTGCAAAGCCGAATTAACCGAACGACCTATTGATTCCATATTATCTTCAACACGTAGCAAAAAACACGAAACCAATTCACCACGTTGTTTTTTCCCAGCATTTAAAAATGTCGGTGTTGCCGGTTGAAAACGTCCTGTAATAATTTCATCCACAAAACTTTCAGCAAGAGCTTTATTCCCTTGTGCCAAATATAAAGCTACAAGACAGACACGATCTTCATAACGTTCAAGATAACGCTTCCCATCAAAAGTCTTTAACGTATAACTGGTATAGTACTTAAATGCGCCTAAAAAGGTAGGAAAACGAAACTTAAATGCATAAGCACGTTTAAAAAGCTTTTTAATAAAAGAAAAATCATAAAGCTCAAATAAAGCTTTTTCATAATAACCTTCTTCTATTAAGTAATCTATTTTTTCCTTCAGGTTATGAAAAAAAACTGTATTTTGATTAACATGCTGAAGAAAATATTGCCGTGCGGCAAGCCGATCCATATCAAATTGAATATGACCATTTTCATCATAAAGATTAAGCATTGCATTCAGCGCATGATAATCAGTAATCTGATCCGATTTCTGCGATTGTCCTATACCAATTGTTTCCAAAATCTTTCCAATCCCTTTTTTACATAAATAACGTCTTCATCAGTGCCACGCAGCTCAAAACGATAAAGGCAAGGTACACAACATTTTTCAGCAATGATTTTACTTGCTAAATTATAATAGCGACCAAAATTACGATTCCCACCGCCAATGACACCACGAATTAATTTTCGGTTCTCAGCTTCATTAAGAAAATGGACAACTGCTTTCGGCACTGCTCCTCTTCCTTCACCATCTGCGTATGTAGGGACAACCAGTACATAAGGTTCACCAACCAATGCAGAAGGCGTTATTTTATCAATTTTGAAGAGTCGTTGACCAAGCTGCGAGACAAAATGTTCTGTATTACCCGTTGCACTCGAATAATAAACAATAAGCCCCATTAAGCACAAAGACCACTAATCATATCGGGTCTAAAACCAGACCAATGATTTTCACCACAAACAACGACAGGAACCTGACGATACCCCAGAGATTGAACAAAACTGTATGCTTGTTCATCACAAGAAATATCAACAACACGATAATGAATGCCTTTTGCATCAAAAGCGCGGCGTGTAGCATCACATTGAACACAAGATGGTTTGCTATAAATAGTGATCGACATTTTCTTCAACTTTCATAATTCCAAACAATCAACCCTAAAAGGTCAATCTAATAATTTTATAGGTACTCAAGAATAACAAAAAATAGAAATTGTACGCAAAACATGTGGTTATTTTCAAATAGTACACAACTTCCTGAACATAACAGAATTCCTCATCAAATAACTTCAAAGACTATGATGAGAAGAAGCGATTATTCTATAACTTAAATGGCCAAGCCCCCCAGTTATAAACAATCTTTTTCTTGCATTACAATTCCCTCCTGCTGTCTAAAAACTAACGTTCTAAACTACCGTTTTTCAAGAGTTCTGTTTTACTCTTTTACGGCAAAAATCAATTACAAAAACGAAAGGGAATCCTTCCAAAAGAGATCCTTCAGCAAAAATACTGCTACACCCTTGGCCAATAAACTCTTTACAATAATGGAAATAACTTAGATACCAAACGAAACACACTAACACCCTCTCTTGTGCTTATTTAGAATCACCAATCATTTTGATACTATATATAGTATATACTCTCTCTCTTTCGTCAAGGTGAATTCAATTATTATTTTTAATTTTCCCCGATCTTCCCACTAAAATTTTCAGTCCTCAAAACTATGTAATAATATCATTTTATTGACAAACGTTATATTATTACATAGTTTCTAAAATAATTAAGAAACGATGGTAAAAAAATATGGATCTGCACTTCAATAAGACAACATTAGGCTATAGGAATAGAATAGCAATAAAGAACTTTTCAGCAAAGTTAAAAGCTGGTTCATTGGTCGCAATAACAGGTGATAATGGCGCTGGAAAATCAACACTGCTAAAAGCCATCGCCGGATTGATTAAACCTCTTAAAGGAAAAATTACAAAACCAAAAAAAAGCCGCATTGCTTATCTTGCTCAACAATGTGATGTAGATCAAACATTTCCAATTGATGTGAAAACGCTTGTAAAAACAGGACTGTGGTCTTTTTGTGGATTATGGAAAAATCAGCGCCCTTATGATTCTAAGATTCAAAATGCGCTTGAAATGGTTGGGCTTACAGAACTCGCACCCCGTTCGCTTGAAACATTATCAGGCGGGCAATTACAACGCGCTCTTTTTGCACGTATCATTGTGCAAGATGCTAATATTATTTTGCTTGATGAACCTTTCAATGGTGTAGATCATAATACCCAAAAAGACCTTCTTGCACTGATCACATACTGGCAACAGCAAGGACGCACAGTTCTCACCGCACTCCATAACCCTCTTATCGTGCAAGAATTTTTCCCCCAAATGATTCAAATTAATCAACAAAACGCCTTTTATAGAGAAACAACACAGTTTTTAAACAACACCATTCATCACGTTATGCAACCTCTCACATCCAATTCTTTTCCTATTAGCGCACAAAAACAAAATCTTCCCATCAATGATCCTCTCTTTCTTAGGTTATAAGACGTGTATGCATTTTTTCTTGCCCCCTTTGTTAATTTCCAATTTATGCAAAACGCCCTTATTGGTTCTATGTTCCTGTCTATTAGCGCTTGTCCTGTTGGTGTGTTTTTGATGCTCCGTGGAATGAGCTTGATAGGAGATGCTATCTCTCATGCCATTCTTCCTGGTGTTGCAACTGCTTTTCTGATTTGTGGCTTTTCCCTCATATCTATGACACTTGGGGGCATCTTCGCTGGCATTATTGTTGCTTTAGCAACCATTTTAATTTCACGAAATAGCTTTCAGAAAGAAGATGCATCCATGACCGTCTTTTATCTTATTGCACTCGCAGCAGGTGTCATTATTATCTCACTGAAAAACTCAACAATTGAGCTGCTTCATCTCTTATTCGGATCGGTTCTTGCACTTGATGCACAAGCCCTTTGGTTAATCACTACTATAATGCTGATTACACTATGCAGCCTTTGTATTTTTTGGCGTGCACTCGTTTTAGAAAGCTTTGACCCCCTCTTTTTTAAATCACTCTCTCCATTGAGTAAATATATTCATATCGCATTGCTTGGACTTGTGGTGTTAAATCTGGTTGGAGGCTTTCAATCACTAGGAACATTACTTTCCGTTGGAATTATGATGATTCCAGCTATTACAGCCCGTTTTTGGTTTTCACGGCTAGTCCCCATTTGCGCACTTTCCACTCTTTTTGGAATCATTTCTAGCGTATGTGGTCTCCTGCTTTCTTTTCATCTTTCACTTCCCTCCGGTCCTGCTATCATCATTGCCGCAGGATTTATTTATCTTTTTTCCTGCTTGATAAGTCCACGTGGCTTTATTGTAACATGGTTTCCCCACCTCTTTTACACCTCCTCACTTTAAGGAAAAAATGTGCCTAAGTTTGCTCAAAAATTTGTTCTTCTTGGAGCTTTATTGCTTGCCCTTTCTCCATTTTCTGCTTCTGCACACAATAAAATAAAAGTTGTTGCGAGCTTTTCCATTCTCGCAGATCTCGTAAAAAATGTAGGAGACAACCATATCTCTATGACCACTTTTGTAGGTCCCAATGCGAATACCCACGCTTATGAACCTACCCCCCATGATGCTCAAGCTCTTAGAAATGCTCAAATTATTTTCATCAACGGACTTCATTTAGAAGGATTCATTGATCGCCTCATTACAGCCAGCGGTACAAAAGCACTTCTTGTCGAAGTTAGCGCTAACATTCCCTCCCTCAAAATGAAAAATCAAGAACATAATGCCCATCACCACAACAGCGTTATTGATCCACACGCTTGGCAAACAATTCCCAATGTCAAAATCTATGTCAAAAATATCGCTACTGCTTTTTGTAAAATCGATCCACAATCCTGCACCAGCTACAAAAAAAATGCCGAAACCTACATCCAAAAACTTACAATAGCACAAGATACCTTAAAAACAAAAATTGCTACCATTCCTAAAGATAAACGTATCATTATCACATCTCATGATGCCTTTGGCTATTTTGCCGAGGAATATGGTTTTACTATCCTTGCCCCTCAAAGTGCTTCAACAGAAGCTGAAGCAACCGCAGCCGATGTTGCTAAACTTATCAAACAAATTAAAGCGAATAAAGCAGCTGCACTATTCGTTGAAAATATCTCTAATCCCCGTCTCATAAAACAGATTGCAAAAGAAACAGGTTTAAAAATTGGTGGGACACTTTATTCTGATGCATTGTCAAATAAAAATGGCCCTGCAGCAACTTATCTCGATATGATGGAACATAATGTAAATACCATCATTGATGCCATCACAAAACATTAAGATCTTCTACAAAAGAGATAAAAAGAGTTCATAAAATCGTAAGTCTATGATTATGTTACTAATGATACCCAACATCTATAATTGATAATATTGATACGAAATAAGGTTACTTTTAGAGAGAGATTTATACTCAATAGATGCTAAGATAGATAAAATATGACTTATTGCCTCATGGTGCCCAAACCATCAGCGGCATCATTCTATTTTCTAACGCTTCTTTTACAATAACTCTCAACACTTGAAACGATTCATAAGAAGCATTTGGTGTCTCTTTCTTAAAGTATTTTTATCTATCCAACTTCATTTATAACATACAAGTAGAATTAGTGTATGAATAAAAACCACTTGAAGAAAAAATTCCTCTTATGAAGAGTTTCAATACAATAATTTTTGCAATGTTGGAAACTGGCAGAGGGTATAATGATGTCCCCAGCTTGCGTTTTTATAAACATAAAGATGACGATACACAATCGATTTTATGTTATACTACTCATAAACAACTGCGTGAAAAAATAGTTGGAACAACCTTGCAAAATATTTTCTGTTTTGTATGAGAGATGCAATTCTATTCAAAGAACGCAATAAAAAATGTATCCGGCAATGCGTAATCTCCATTACGTAAGAGACATTGGCTCAGATGTTTTTGAAAATCGCAATACTAAATTAAAAGATGATGCTAAAGATAGAAACTATTTTTTGTCTTTATGCTTTCATATTCCTCCTAAATTAAGCTATCTCCTCATTTTAAAAATTACATAAGAAGATAAGTTTATTCCACTTTGATATACAAAAACTGAATAGAGCACTGAACCGTCTTCATATTTGTCTCAAACATACTGCTGTATACAGTTTAGGTTGATTTATAAGCAACAAAAAAGCACGCGCTTTATAAGAAAGCAATATCATAAAACCATTAATAGACTGACAATATATTGAAAAAATATACCAGCTTTTATAAAATACTTTACAAAACAACAATATAACTGTCTTTGTCCCTGCTGATTCTTATAGGTGTTCGCACCAATCATTTATGTCATATTCATAAAGATCTATTTGAGGATGATCTATAGGCAATTTTAAACTTAAGAATATAGAAAGATCGATGGGATGTTACAGATGTGTTTCATCTGCGTTTATCATTAAAAGTAATAAAAATTGTAAAACAAGCGCACCTCCTATCTCTCAGTGATTTCTTTTGCAACTGATCGGATACCCTCGCTGAGAATTGCACAGTGATTTACATGAGAAAAAATAAACTTGCAGCATGCGCGCATAGGTTTCTTTCTAATTTATGTGATTGATAGAAAAAACAAATGCTTCTTATAGAAGCTCTAAAACCATTTTAGATCATATAGTCAGCGGTAAAATAGAATGTGCCTATTCTCGTACAAACTCTTTAGAACAACATCGTATTTTGTGGATCAAATAGACTTCTTATGTTAGGGATCAAAGCTAAAATATGGGGCGCGACCCCCTTCATCTGTGAATCATTTTTTCTCTCTATTTCTCTCATTTACTTTTTATAAGATACATAAATTATTACATCAAGAAACATATGATAATATATTGTTTTTTTATAAAAATTCTGAATGAGAAAAATATGGCTAATAAATGATTATTCTATATTGATATTTTTTATAATGAAAATAATTTTATTATGTTTGATGTTTGAAATAATATTCTTCTTACAGACCGTGAAAACGCAAATTTTCTTCACATAAATGTTTTGATATTTTCAGCGTCATGGGACAATGGATCATTACCAAAACTTTTGAAATTTTGTTTTTAATCCCATCGGTTACAACCTGATTTTGTAAATGTAATCGAGAAAATCAAAACGCAACATTCATGACACAGCATAAAAGAAAGTCCCGTCACATCAATTAATGCTTACTTATTATTTGTGCGCTTTCCAGTGTTTTTGTTAAAAGTATGAAAATTCTGATGAGAGACAGTGAAACTTAGTTTTTGACCATAGTCGTGTGTCAAGCGTTCTTTTGTTTCAATCGTAAAGATGATACCATTCCAACGCGTTAAAACATGGCAACCTGTTCCAATAGGCTTGATAAGCTCAATTTTTGTGTGAAAAACAGGTCCTTTATCTGGATGTTCGCCCAATAAGATTATTTCAGGTCTGAATGCTAAAAGATCAGTTTCTTCGCCATAAGAAAATAAATGCCCTAAGTGTTGTTCTAAGACATGGCGATCAAGAAAATTCATAGGAGGAGAACCAATAAAATCAGCAACAAATGTTGTTGCTGGAGTGTCGTAAATTTCCATTGGTGTTCCAATTTGCTCGATAGCTCCTTTATTTAAAACGACTATTCTATCAGCTAATGTCATAGCTTCTAGTTGATCATGAGTAACATAGAGGCTAGTTGTTCCTAATGAACGCTGTAGTGTTTTTATTTCAATACACATTTGCGCCCGTAATTTTGCATCAAGATTTGAAAGAGGTTCATCAAAAAGAAAAACACGGGGTTGACGTACAATCACACGCCCCATTGCAACACGCTGACGTTGTCCTCCTGATAATTGTCGTGGCTTACGATCAAGAAATGATTCTATCTCCAAAAGTTTTGCAACATGTGCGATGCGTTTTTTAATTTCTTCTTTAGAGGTTTTCCGATTTTTAAGACCATATTCTAAGTTTCCACGAACTGTCATATGGGGATAAAGGGCATAATTTTGAAAAACCATAGCAATATCACGATCAGCTGGTTCACGATCATTGATACGTTCGTTATCAATACATAATTCACCTGAGGTAACTTGTTCAAGTCCTGCTATAATACGTAATAAGGTTGATTTTCCGCACCCTGAAGGACCGACAAGAACAAGAAGTTCTTTATCAGCAACAGTTAAGTTTAAATCATCAATGACCAGAATGCCGTTGTCATACCGTTTTTTTATATTTGATAACTGGATTATGGCCATAATTACTTCTCCGTTTCAATAAGGCCTTTGATAAAAAGCCGCTGCATGAAGATAACAACAAGAACAGGAGGAACCATGGCAACAACCGATACTGCCATGAGTATATTCCATTGAGGATCATGTTGAAGTGATTCGACAATAAGCTGTTTTAAAATAATAAGAATCGTTTGATGATTTTGATCCGTTGTGATGATAAGAGGCCAGAGATATTGTATCCATCCATAAATGAACATAATGATAAATAAAGCAGCAACATTGTTTTTACTAAGAGGAAGAAGAATATCCTTAAAAAATTTAACTGGACCTGCACCATCAACACGTGCCGCCTCTAAGAGTTCCTCTGGGATAGTCAAAAAAAACTGGCGAAATAAAAATGTAGCGGTTGCAGATGCAATAAGTGGAATAATCATTCCACTATAGGTGTCGATCATCCCCAATTTCGCAACAACCTCATAGGTTGGAAGAATACGAACTTCGACAGGGAGCATCAATGTAACAAAAATAAGAACAAAAGCAGTTTTTCGGAAGGGAAAACGCATGTAAACAATTGCATAAGCAGACAAAAGTGAAATAATAATTTTTCCAATACTAATCCCAAGAGCCATAATAAGTGAATTCATTAAGAGTGGCCAGAGGTTGGGCAGACCCAGTTGTGCAAGACCATCACCAAAGATTGTTTTATAATTTTCCAAAGCATATTTCCCAGGTAAAAGAGGAAGTGTTCCTGAGTTGAATGCTGCTGAACTATGGGTTGATGCAATGATAGCAACATAAACTGGAAAGCAAATAATGACAATGCCAACAATGAGAGTAATATGGGTTAGAAATTTTAAAACAGGGCGATTTTCAACCATAATTTACTTCCTAATATTGTACACGGCGCTCAATCCAGCGAAACTGGATAAAGGTTAAGACAATAACCATCAACATCAATATTGTTGATTGTGCTGCTGATGCACCAATTATTTGATTTCTAAAGCCATCGTCATATACTTTATAGACGAGTATGCTCGTTGCACGCGCAGGACCTCCAGAAGTTGTATTATCAATAATACCAAAAGTATCAAACATAACATAATTGACATTGACAATAAGAAGGAAAAACGTCGTTGGTGAAATTTGCGGGAAGACCACAGTCCAAAATCGTTTAAAGGGACCAGCACCATCAATGGCAGCTGCTTCTATTTGAGAACGCGGAACAGACTGAAGACCTGTAAGAAAAAAGAGAAAATTGTAAGAAATTTGTTTCCAACTAGCCGCAATGACAATAAGAATCATTGCTTGAGTGCCATTAATACGATAATTCCATAATATCCCTATTTTCTCGAGAAGAGAAGGGATAATTCCGATGGTGGGATGAAAGATAAACAGCCATAATATACCTGCCAATACTGGAGCAACAGCATAAGGCCAGAGCAAAAGCATTGTATAAGCCTTTTTTGCACGGATGACACGATCAACACAGACAGCTAAGAGAAGTGATATTGTCATTGAAACAACCGTAACTGAGATAGAAAATACTGCAGTTGTAAGAAGTGATTGCAGATAAGTAGGATCAGAAAGAACGGTTAGATAATTTTCAAAACCAATAAAGGTTGTTGTAAAGCCAAAAGGGTCTTCACGCTCAAAAGATGATTTTATTGCTTGAGCAGCAGGCCAAAAGAAAAACAAAAAAGTTACAAGAAGCTGAGGAAAAAGCAGTCCGTAAGAAAGTAGACTATTTTTAAAATATGCATGTTTTTCTTGCATTCGTAGGGCTCTTTAAATGTAGAGACTTTTAAAAGATAAACAAAAAGAACTCAACTGTTTTTGTTGAGTCTTTAATGTTGAACAATAAAACGAAATTAATGATTAGATTTTTCAAATTCACGCAAAAGTTTATTTCCACGTTCAACGGTCTCATCTAAACCATCTTTCGGTGTTTTTGAACCACTAAGAACAGCTTCCAACTCTTGATCAAGAATGGCACGGATTTGTGGTAAATTACCAAATCTTATCCCTTTCGAGTTAACTGTTGGTGGATTAAGATTAATCTGTTTGATAGCTATATCCGCACCTGGCGTTTTTTCATAGAAATGTTGTTTTTTGCTCAATTCATAAGTCGCTTTTGTGGTTGGAAGATAACCTGTTTCCTGATGCCATTTTGCTTGATTTTCTGTTTTTGAAAGAAATTTAAGAAAAGCGGCTGCTCCTGCATATTCCTTTGGGGTATGTCCCTTAAATGCCCAAATAGAAGCTCCACCAATAACTGAATTTTGGGGTGTACCTTCTGCATCCTTATAGTATGGCAGCATACCAACTCCCACATTAAACTGAGCTTCAGAAACAATTCCAGCATGTGATCCTGAAGATTGCAAAAAAATTGCACAATTTTGTGCCATAAACATTGGTGTTGAATCTAATGCACCTGCTGGACCACCATAACGGAAAATACCTTGATCAGACCACTTTTTCAGGTCAGTCCACATACGCACTTGTAAAGGTCCATTCAATGTAAGTTCTGAATCAAGTCCTTTAAAGCCATTTTCCTTTGTTCCAAAAGGAACATTATGCAACGCTGAAAAATTTTCTATACCAATCCATTGAGCAGCATAAGCCATTGTAAAACCACAAGTTGCTGCTTTAGTCTCAAGAATTTTTTTGGAAAAGTCTTCTATATCTTGCCACGTTTTAGGAGGCTGTTCTGGATCAAGCCCTGCTTTTTTAAAGATATCTTTGTTGTAATAAAGAATGGGAGTTGAAATATTGAATGGCATAGAGACGATACGTCTCTGTTCATCGGAGTAATAACCACTAATAGCAGGGAAATAATCTGTAGGATCAAATTCTTGTTTTGTATCAGCCATAAGTTGATAAAATGGATAGATTGCGTCTTTTGCAGCCATCATAGTTCCAGTACCAATGTCATAAATTTGGGCAAGCACTGGCTGTTTCTTTCCACGAAACGCTGCAATGAGTGAAATCAACCCCTCTTCATATTCTCCGCGAAATGAAGGAACAACTGTATACTCAGATTGACTTGCATTAAAATCGTTAATGAGACTTTCAGTTTGCTTTCCTAATTCACCACTCATAGAATGCCAAAAGCTGATTTTTGTCTGCGCAAAACTTGCTGTTATTCCCGCTGTGGACATTATGATAGCAACCGTGGCCGCTATAGAAAGATAAAAACGACTCATGGTTAACCCTTTCTGAAGTGATGGAATACAAACTACCCCTAAATTTATAGTATTACACATGAACATGCTATGACAGTTTTATTTCAGAAATATATCCTCTCATTTAAACACGAACCACCAAAAGGTCAAATAAATTTGTTTAAATTTATTCGTTTTCTTTTATAAGCTTTCTTATGTATTAACGAAATACGCGTTTGTAACTATCTGAAAAAATTGAGATGGCTTAAATAAGCAAAGTCAATTGGTAAAAAGATATAGATCGTAAATGTCATTCAATGACTATTTTAATATCTGGATTTACTTTTTTTAAAGAATTGTTTACTCTTTTGTTATTTGTCTTATAATTTCCGGCTTATAACTTTCACACGATGTTGCTACTGAATTTAACGAAGAAACAAATAGAATTTTTCTTAAAATTAAGAAAATCATTTTGAAGCGCTTAATAATCTCTTTTCCTGTAGTGAGATCACGACCCTCATGCAAAACAAAATGACATGATATTACCAACTTCCATGCTGTTAAAAAATCTTTCAATACATCTACATTTCATGATAGCTCCTATAAAATAAGCCATAAAGCCTCTCCACTAAAGTATATAAGACTTTTTGTATGCCATCATTTTTACAC
The DNA here is from genome assembly GCF_042193875.1 of Bartonella sp. OC68QHHN. Taxonomy (NCBI): domain Bacteria; kingdom Pseudomonadati; phylum Pseudomonadota; class Alphaproteobacteria; order Hyphomicrobiales; family Bartonellaceae; genus Bartonella; species Bartonella sp. OC68QHHN. The sequence goes on from NZ_JBHIME010000023.1 coordinate 211,188, forward strand.
TTCATAAAAGTGCAAAACAACACCACCGTATGAGACCCTAATGCTTCAACAAGTCCTGCATTTGAAATACGTTAAATGAATATTTTTATTCTTTTCTCAATAATTTTTTATCCACACACCAACCCTGCTTGTAATGTGCAAACGAATAATTTTGATTGATTCATTGCAAAAAGACTTGAAATAAGAGAATCTTACGTATTCAGGTCTCTTATTCACATGAATAAACTATTAATTATCATTATAAATCAATGTATTATTGTTATATATTTGATAATTTTTCTTTTTTCCATTACGCTAGCTTTATGAGGATATATAGCTCCTTTTGTGTTGATGTATTTTTTACCTTTGTGCACACAATTGCAATGCGAGATCAGGTTGATCTGTCGTAATATAATTTACAGGCATATCAAGCCAATGTGATAACCGAGCTTTTCCATTAATTGTCCATACCCCGACAGTAAAACTAGCCTCAAGAGCTGATTCAATAAAGTCCTGTGAAACAATAGAGCCATCTAAACTTAGATCAGAATAACCTAATTGCTTCCATTCAGAAAAATGACGGTACATATCACCTTCAAATTTATCAACACATGGACCAGATGGTATTCCTGCTTCAATAAAAGGATGCAGGATAAAAGGATCAAAACTAATTGCAGAAACCCGTTCTGATAAATTTCGACTTTTTATTAGCGCAAGCGCTTTTTTGGATAATATTGTTTCACGTTCCACTTCACCACATGTCTTGATTTCAAGATGCAATGCAACATTCGTTGGTGCTAAAAGATCAAGCACCTCTTCTAATAAGGGAGGTGCTTCTTGGCTTCCTTTTACGCAGAGTTGTTTGCGTGTTTCATTATCAATGTCGTGAATATACCCTTTTTTTCCAACCAATTGGTCCAGACGGAAGTCGTGAAAGACAACCACTTCACCACTTTTCAGCAAATGAACGTCGCATTCAACTTCATCAACACCTAACGCTATAGCATTATTAAATGCCGAAAGGGTATTTTCAGGATAAAGATGAGCTCCACCACGGTGTGCAACAATTTTTTTCTCAGACATGCAAAATTCCACACTTCTTAATTTTAAACGATATTGACGTACAGATTGCCAGATAAAGGCTTATATCATATGAAAATACACAATCATTTTTAAATGATTTTTTCTACACTTTTCGAATATCAAACCCTAAGTCATATTTTATTCTTAAAAAGACTTATTCTTCATTTTAATTATTCCCATTCAATAGTACTAGGAGGCTTTGAAGTTACATCATATACAACACGATTAATCCCTCTAACTTCGTTAATAATACGTGCTGCCGTCTTACTTAAAAACGCCATATCATAGGGATAAAAGTCAGCAGTCATTCCATCTACAGATGTGACGGCGCGAAGGGCACAAACAAATTCATAAGTGCGACCATCCCCCATCACGCCAACAGTTTGAACAGGAAGAAGAACAGCAAAAGCTTGCCAAATTTCGTCATAAAGACCGGCTTTACGGATTTCCTCAAGATAGATAGCATCTGCTTCACGTAAAATTTCTAATTTTTCACGGGTCACAATACCTGGACAACGAATTGCAAGACCGGGACCTGGAAAAGGATGGCGACCAATAAACTGCTCTGGTAATCCTAACTCTCGCCCTAGCAAGCGAACCTCATCCTTAAAGAGCTCACGCAACGGTTCTACAAGTTTCATATTCATCTGTTCTGGTAGCCCGCCCACATTATGATGGCTTTTAATGGTTACCGTCTCACCAATAGCAGACACACTCTCAATAACATCTGGATAAAGTGTTCCTTGTGCTAAAAACTCTGCACCTCCTATTTTTTTAGTTTCTTCTTCAAAAACTTCAATAAAAAGGCGACCGATTGTTTTGCGCTTTTTTTCTGGATCTATCTCACCTTCTAAAGCATTAAGAAATATATCGGCAGCATTAACGTGAATAAGCTCTATATTATAATGATCACGAAAGAGCCTGAGAACTTCTTCAGCTTCATTCTTGCGCATCAGCCCATGGTCTACCAAAATGCATGTCAGTTGATCTCCTATGGCTTCATGAAGGAGTACCGCTACAACAGATGAATCCACTCCCCCTGAAAGACCACAAATCACACGACTTTTCCCAACTTTTTGTCGTATCGTAGCAATTGCCTGCTCACGATAAGAAGCCATTGACCAACTACCTTTAATAGCAGATATTTTATGAATAAAATTTTGCAAAAGTTTTGTACCATCTGGTGTATGGATAACTTCAGGATGAAACTGTACCGCATAAAAATGTCTTTTCTCATTAGCAATAGCCGCATAGGGAGCTCCTTTTGAGGTTCCTATGACACGAAAACCTTCTGGTAAAGCTGCCACACGGTCACCATGGCTCATCCATACTTGATAACGAGAACCTTTTTCCCACACTCCATCAAAAAGGACACTCTCTTCTTGCACTTCCAAAAAAGCACGCCCAAATTCACGCTCATGTCCAGCCTCAACCTTTCCTCCAAGCTGAACACACATGACTTGTTCACCATAGCAAATACCCAGAATCGGAATACCCGCCTCAAAAATTTTCATTGGAGCACGCGGAGAGCCCTCATCAATAACGGAATAAGGACTCCCTGATAAAATAATAGCTTTAGGTTTTATGCGGCGCACAGCTTCTAAAGCCAATTGAAAAGGAGCAATTTCACAATATACCCCCATTGCTCGTACCCGTCGTGCAATAAGTTGTGTAACTTGTGAACCAAAGTCAATAATAAGAACAGTGTCTGGATGTGATATGCTCATAAAAAACCAATCAACAATTGTAAAAGAAAACTCATGGGAGTTATGATTCAATCTTTCTCTTTTCACAAGCCTGTTTTCTTAAGAAAAAGATTATTCTTGTAAAATTTATGATAAAAAATGCAAAAATATGGATCAATGTTTTTTTTGCAACACAGATAAAAAGAACCCATCTGTTTGTGTTGTGGCCGGCGACAACGTAAGTCCATAATTTGAAAAAACTGGTTGCACAGGAGAAAAACTAAAATGTTTCTGCCAAAGCGCTGGCATATCTATTGGAAAAAAATGAGAATGTTGTTGAAGAAAATGGGAAATTTGTTCCTCATTTTCATCTGTAAAAAGAGAACAGGTAATATAGACTAGGCGCCCATTTGGCTTAAGATAAGCTATTGCTTCATTCAAAATAGCCCTCTGTTCTGTTTGGCGTTGTTTCACCTGTTCTAATGTTAAACGCCATTTTGCATCTGGACGACGACGCCATGTTCCTGTCCCACTACATGGTGCATCTAGTAGAACTCTATCCATCTGACCTGTTAATGGTTTTAATTCTTCTCTTTGCACTCGTATTTGTACATTACGAACACCAGCGCGTCTAAGACGATCAAAAATAGGAGCTAGGCGCACTTTATCAAAATCATAAGCATAAATTTGCCCACGATTGTTCATATCGGAAGCTAAAGCTAATGTTTTACCCCCAGCACCTGCACAATAATCTAATACCTGCATACTTTCTTGCGCTTCCACAAGGTGAGCAACAATTTGAGATCCTAAATCCTGTATTTCAAAGTGTCCTTTTTGAAAAGATGGTTCCACTTGAACATTGGGATGACGGTTAAACTTTTCAATCGGTGCAATTCTTAAAGCTTGCCCAAACCATGGCAAAGATGTAAGTTTGATTTTTGCTAATTCTTTCAGCACCTTTTCTGGTGTTGCCTTTAGGTTATTTACCCGTAGGTCTAAAGAAGGACGCGTTGCTAACGCAGCCGCTTCAGTGATCCAATTATCACCAAATAGAGGACACAGATGCGCTTGACACCATTGCGGAATATCACCACGAATATAGTCTGGAGCATCCACTAATTGCTGATCTTGCCAAGATTTACGCTGTTTAGCCTCTAATAACTGCGGCGCAAACCGATCTTCTGCCAACTCACCATCAATTTGCTCTAGCGTCATTTTTCCAGAATCTAATAAGGCACCAAAAACGATATCTCGGATATCATCACTCTCCATACGCCATTGTAAAGAATAACGTCGTCTTAAAACATCATAAACGATTGTACCAATAGCTGCACGATCACCTGCTCCAGCAAAGCGATGAGAAAGACCCCAATCCTTTAAAGCTTCTCCTACTGGGCGATGCTTCATTTCTATCTCTTTGAGAACATCTATTGCTGCTTGCAAACGCCCACCTAATCGCATTCATTTCTCCCATTAAAATAAGAAAATTTTAAATCATCTAAAAAAATAATATTATCTCTTCTTGCCAGTGAAACCTTCTCAAAGCCATAAAAAATTTACATTCAGTATTAAAATGATCTGATCATACTTTTTTATAAGATTCAATTTAGAGTATCTAGATTTTTCCTTTCATCTTCTGCCCATTCGCTTTTTATCCTTCTACCTCTTATACTAAAAGATACATAGCCATCCATAAAGAACTTATTTCCGCCATGCATTACGAAAAAACCAAACTCTTTATTATTGAGTAAAATAAAATTTACGAGGATTATCTGAAGAACAGAAAAAATCAAATATCTCCCATCTTTTGATGGCTATCCTTCTGAAAAAAATAGAAAAAATCTTCTCATAAAATTAAACAAGCTCATCTTACGTTCACCAAAAAATTAACTTTTTAGAAAATGCTTGGAACCACTATTTGGCATGACCGTTTTTACTCTACTGGCAACTGCCAGACAATTTAAAAGGAGAAAATAATGACTTATAATAATGGAAAAACAACTTCATCTAAAAGCCGTCATAACACAATGCCCTCAAACAACGGAAAGAAATCCGTCCAGAGTGATCAGACAAACACTCGCCAACGTGCGTCAAAAACAGGACGGAAGACAACAAAAAGTTAATTCTAATTTTATATAACTTATTTTATATAGTCTTAACAGAAAGAATTAGAGTTTTGACCTCTAATTCTTTCCTTTTTGGGATTATTTACACCAAATCAAAAACAGAAAAAAGCGCGGTCTCTTTTTCTTGTTCTCGGAAGATTTTATATTTATGCGATATGACATTAGGCTCTGATATCTTTAAACTGGCCCACGATAGTTTGGACTCTCCCGTGTGATAGAAACATCATGCGTATGACTTTCATGGAGTCCCGCATTAGTAATACGTACAAACGTTGCTTTTTCACGAAACTCTACGAGATCTTTTGCTCCAACATACCCCATCGAAGCACGAAGTCCACCAGCAAGCTGATGTAGAACTGATGCTATAGAACCTTTATAAGCCACCTGCCCCTCCACACCTTCAGGAACCAACTTAAGTTCATCACGAACATCATCTTGAAAATAGCGATCTGCCGATCCTCGTGCCATAGCACCAACAGATCCCATACCACGATAAGCTTTAAAAGATCGCCCTTGATAAAGATAAACTTCACCAGGGCTTTCTTCTGTACCTGCTAAAAGAGATCCAATCATCGCTGCACAAGCCCCACCAGCTAAAGCTTTAGCAAAATCACCTGATGCTTTGATTCCACCATCTGCAATGATGGGAATACCGGCTTTTTCAGCAACTTCTGCAGCATTCATAATGGCTGCAAGTTGAGGAACACCGACACCAGCAACAATACGCGTTGTGCAAATAGAGCCAGGACCAATACCAACTTTTACCGCATCTGCACCACTGTCAATCAATGCCTGCGTTGCTTGAGCGGTTGCTACGTTCCCAGCAATAACAGCTGGAGAGGAAGCCATCTTTTTAATTCGTTCAACAGTTTCTAGCACATGTTGAGAATGTCCATGCGCTGTATCAATGACCAACACATCAACACCTGCATCGATGAGGCGTTCAGCACGCTCAATCCCACCATTCCCAACACTACTGGCCGCTGCAGCACGCAAGCGCCCTTGAGAATCTTTAGCAGCATTTGGATTTAATTTTGCTTTTTCAATATCCTTAACTGTTATCAGTCCGACACAACGATTTTGTTCATCTACAACTAATAATTTTTCAATACGATGATGATGTAAAAGATATTTTGCTTCATTAAGTTGGACATTTTCACGCACTGTGATCAAATTTTCATGCGTCATTAATTCATAAATTTTTTGTTTTGGATCCGATGCGAAACGGACATCTCTATTGGTCAAAATGCCAACAAGTCGTCCCACTGTCTCACCTTTAACGCTATTTTCAACAACCGGAATACCTGAAATACCATGAGAGCGCATCAAAGACTTCGCTTCTTCAAGTGTTGCTTCTGGTCCAATTGTGACTGGATTAACAACCATACCAGATTCAAACTTTTTTACTTGGCGGACTTCTTCTGCCTGCTCTGAAGGGGACATATTACGATGAATAACCCCAAGACCACCAGCTTGAGCCATAGCAATTGCCAAACGCGATTCTGTTACCGTATCCATTGCAGCAGAAAGCAATGGCAAATTGAGCTTAATATCCGCTGCAATGCGCGTACTGAGATCCACTTGGCTAGGCATAACAAGAGAATGACCGGGCTGTAAAAGTACATCATCAAAAGTCAGTGCCAATGCACCTGTCCCCGTTTCAACAATCTTTGCCATAGCAAAATTCCTTTTATAATAAAACACCGCAAGGAGCTTTAAAATACAACTGCGGTTCTCATACATGGTAGATTGGCAAAAAATTATGCCATGCTACAAACAAAATGAAAAGAAAAATAAATATTTTTTTAAGTGTGGTTTATAAAAATTTACAATTGTGATTCAATAGGTAACCAACTTATTATTTTTGCAAATGCGCGACGCCAAAATTTGCTTTCTGGCTCATGGTCAATGCTATATTTTTTTTCATTTTCAATAAAATCCCAATAAATACGATTATTATCACCAAGACGCAAATGATAGCTCATTTCCCCTGTGGTTTCTTCAGAAAACAACAAATCTAATCTTGCTGTAATGGGAGCACATTCAAAAAGAATGCCCATTTCTGTATTTAATGATGCTGATCTGGGATCAAAATTTAAAGATCCAATAAAAGCTGTTTTACGATCAATTAAAAAAGCTTTGGCATGTAAACTTGCCTTACTCGATCGAAACAATCGTAACCCATGGGTGTTACCCTCCGCTTTTAATTCATAAAGCTTAACACCACTTTTCAAAAGCTCCTTACGATACGGTACATACCCACCATGCACCAATGCTACATCAGTAGCTGCTAAAGAATTCGTCAGAATTTTGACATCAACACCCTTTGAAACCAAATTACTAAAATTCTGCGTACCAACCTTACCAGGAACAAAATAAGGTGACGTAATCTGAACCGTTTTTTGGGCATTTCCAATAACCTTTGAAAGTGCCTTCATAAGCCAATTGCTTGCTTGTTTACGCAATGCTTTTTCCGGGGGGTCAGAAAGAACAACAACTTTATCTGCCAAAAATAACCGCTTTCCTGTCTCCATAAAACAATCAAAACTAATATGCTTTTTGACATAATCTAAATAAACTTTTGCTACCTTGGAATCGCGAAATTCTCGTAATTTATCCTTCCAATAGCGAAAATCGCTTGCACTTTTAGGAATAACCAAAGTATGAATCGGCAAAACCACAGCACTATTCCAAAAGTCATCAAAAATAGCTTCTACCTTTTTAACAGAGGGTCCGATTAACATCAAATCTAAATCTCGAAAATGCGATTTCTCACCAGCATCAAAATAAGAATCTGCAAGATTACGCCCTCCTACAAAAGCGATTCTCCCATCAACAATAAAAGCTTTATTATGCATTCTACGTGTAACAGTAATCGCCCGTAATATAATCTCTAAACCACGGCGTAATCCACCTTTACGCGATCGCCCTGGATTAAACATTCTTACCTCAATATAAGGATGTTTATCTAGCGCAATATAAGCTGGATCACGTGCTTGAGCATTAATATCATCCAAAAGAAGCCGTACCCGAACACCCCGATCCGCTGCCTCAACTATTTCACTTAATAATAGACGCCCCGTTAAATCATCATCCCAAATATAATACATCAGATCAAGGCTACGCCCAGCCTCTGCAGCTCCTTTTGCACGAACACAAAACGCATCCAAATTGCTGATAATGAGGGAAAGAGCATCTTTATCAATCCCCAATCCATTTTCTTCCTCAGCTAATTGACTGACGATACGATCAAGCTTAGTTTCATCTTTCTGAAGAGGTAACGCATAAGAACATTGACCCCTAGCACTTTTCACAAAACGCCCATAGGTGTAGATTGCCAACATAGATGCAATAAAAAAAAAGAGGACAAAACCAACAACAATCTGTAAAAGAGTCAAAGAGGACAAACTTTCTATTTTAAGCTATACATCATCAGTAATGCAAACGATAATACTAATCACTTTATCTTAATCGTGTAGCAGATAAAATGCCACTTCTTGCTTAAGAGAGTATAAATTTAATATTGATGATACAAAAATTTTAGTGGTAGTATTTAAAAGTTTTTAAAAATGCCTCTCTGCTTTAATAAATGTAAACTTAACTAAAATTGTATAAATTGAAACAAACGATTAAAATAGTCACATAAAATTTATATTTGGTTTAAATCTACAAAATCATCCTCTATAGATAAATTTTACAATAAATGACTGTTTTCTTAAGCCTCCCCCCACGGACTTTATCAAAATCCACTCTATTTTTTTGAAACCCATGCTTGTCATGAAGAGAGATTTGTTATGAATTTTACTTTCGTTCTTGATTTCTTATTGCTCTCAATTCTTCCATTTTTCTATAAAGTGTAGAGCGACCAATATGGAGGCGGCGTGCAATCTCACTCATATGTCCTTTATAATGTTTAACCGCTTTCTCGATAATATCATGTTCCATATCTGCAAAAGTACGCACATGCCCATCAGTATTCAAAAATTTTATCGATTCTTGTTCATTATCTTCTTGCATATTACCCTCAATGATATTGGGAACATTCATTAATGAATTTCCCATCAATTGCGGAAAATCTCGAACAGTTAATAACGGTCCTTCACTGAGTAAAATCGCACGAAATAAAAAGTTTTCAAGCTCATTTCTATTGCCAGGCCAATCATACTGCATAAGCAAGGAAAGAGCCGATCCTGCTAAACCATGGACATGTGATCGCCCTGTTTCTGTGATAATGCGATCAATCAAACGTTGTGTGATCTCCGGAAAATCATCCCTTAATTCTCGTAAAGCAGGGACGCTAATAGACAAGTGAGAAAATTGTTCAAACAAACTATGCAAAAAAAAGTTCTCTTTAACCAAGTCCTTTAAACGCGATGTTGAAATAGCAATGATCCGGAAAGGAAAAAAATCTCCTTTTGTATCCCTTTCCCTTTCTTTAAGGTAATGAGCAAACCGTTTTTGCTGTATAGGCTCAAGTCGATCAATATCACAAAGGCAAAGTGTCCCTTTTTCAAGAGAAGAAACCAATGGTAGGAATTCTTTAAACCACTGCTGATTTTCTTCTTCTGGGTCAACGATGGCTGAACATTGAAAGCGAATAAAAACACCCTCCGAGAATAATCCCTCATGATGAATAATCCGAGCTAATGTCTCACGTCCTGTTCCAACTTCCCCCTCTATCAACAGATTCTGTAAAGAAGTTGCTGCTTGTCTTGATTGTTCTAACACTATCTGCATAGCTCTACTTTTTATGCAAAGATCAGAAAACCGTAAATGATTCTCTTTTTTTCGCCGAATATCTCGAACCTCATGCTCCAAGGCAGAAATAAGAGCAAGAATATCCAAAGTAACTCTTACGCGTAATAATGTTACTGGATGGATCCAATAATCAATAGCTCCAGCTGTTAAAGCTTTCTGGAGTAAATTCTGATTCTCTTGTTGTGCTATAACGACAATAGGAACAGAAACACCAGCAACTCTAATCATTTTAATCAAATCGCTCACATTCAAATCACTCATAACGACATCAAGGAGTGCAAGAACAATGTTTTTACGCCTATGTAAAAGATCAATCGTACGGAGACCATTTTCTGCTTCAATGACACGATAACCAAAACCTCGCAGCATAGCAGAAAGTTCTATACGTCTTCCATAATCTTCACTCGCAACAAGAATGGGACCAACCATAATGTCAATAATCTCCTTTGAGACTACTCAGCGGCTTAATATAAAAATTGTTGTAAACCATAAGAAATATTTCACCTCTTGTGTTTCACTTACGAACTTCATCAAGCTGTTAATTAAATACAACATTAAGGCATTTTTTTCCATTTTTTTGCTTTTTCATTGATTTTCATAAAATTTTTCATATTGACTCATGGAGTGATTTAATAATGTTATAGAAACTAGAGAGCAAAATAATCTAAATAGAGTACAATAAATGAAACATACCTATCATATTTTATGTCTTACAATCACCGCCTTGCTGTTAAGTGGCTGTAGCTTTTCGCAATATTATAACTCAAATATGCCAACTGGAATTGATGGAAAATGGGTTGATGAGAATGGTATTATTTCTTCTTTCCACAATGGTGTTTTTGAAACACGTGCAGCAGATACAGAAGAAAAACTATCAGAAGGGGCATATAATTATCTCAATGCCCAAAATATAGAAATTGAAATACGCTCTATTCTCCGTGGAACAATTTCTAGAGTCAATTGTACAGTGTCATATGACGCCACACAACTCCTCTGCACCTCACATACAGGAACACAGTTTTTCCTTAAGCGAAAATCTTAAACAAAGTACAAGGGAAGCCTCTCTTAAAAACAGAGGGAGCACATACATTAAGCAGGAGGCGACCCTTTCTCCTCCTGATAGAAAATTCTCTCTAAAGTAGGCAAAGCAAATGATATAATCTTTACCCTGAGAATTTTCTAAACATTATGAAATGCGTAAAATAATCATTTTTTTCCACAAAGCATCAGTAAAGCTGCGTCACAATAAAATTGTGACTTTGTACCATTCAATCTATTTTAACCTAAAATAACATTTTATTTGATAGGGAACTTTAATCTAAGCAGCGCCAATGCGCAAAAGATCATGAAAATGAACAATTCCTATCGGTTTTTTATCTTCAACCACGAAAAATGCACCAATATGATGATCATTAATAAAAGCTGTTGCTGCACCAACAAGTGTATTTGGCTTTACAACTTTAGGAGCTTTGGTCATCACCTCGTCAACATTAAATTTTGATAAATTAAAATGAATGTTACGTGCAAGATCGCCATCGGTTACAATTCCGATTAATTCACCTTCTTGATTCACAACACCAACACAACCAAAATGTTTTTCCACCAAAACATTCATCGCTTCAGTCATAGATGTTCCCTGCATAACCAAAGGAATATTATCACCCTCATGCATAATATCACACACGTATTTAAGGCTTGCACCAAGAGAACCACCAGGATGATATATTTTGAAATCCGTTGCGGTAAAACCACGCATTTCTAAAAGAGAAACCGCTAAAGCATCTCCCATTGCCAATTGCATCATTGTTGAAGTTGTAGGGGCTAAACCATGGGGGCAAGCCTCTTCCATCTTTGGTAATAATAAAACAATATCAGCTTGTCGTCCTAATACAGAGTACTCATTTGATGTCATCGCAATAAGGGGGATACGAAATCGCGCCGCATAACGCATAATACTACTTAACTCTTGAGTTTCACCAGACCATGATAAAGCAAGAATAACATCATCAGATCCAATCATACCAAGATCACCATGATTGGCTTCTGCAGCGTGAACAAAAAAGGCAGGCGTTCCAGTTGAGGCTAAGGTTGCTGCAATTTTTGTCCCTATATGACCACTTTTTCCAAGACCAGTAATGACCACATGTCCACGAGCATTTCTAATAGTCTGAACAGCCGCTTCAAAAGAAGAAGAAAGAGTTCCCAGAAGAGCTTTTTCAAGGGCTTCAAGCCCCTGCTTTTCACTGGCAAGTGTTTTAAGCGCTGATGCAACAGCACCTTGCAAAGCCATATGAGGAGACGGTATTATCATAATTAAATTCGATCAATAAAATTAAATGAAAGATCTATATCATTTTTCAACATTAATGGTTTCCAGTAAATTTTTCAATGAGGCAGAAACGTGGCTGTGCATATCAGCGCGTGCCAAAGAAAATGCAACGTTGGCTTCAATGAAACCAGCTTTAGAACCGCAATCAAAAGTGCGCCCTTCTACTTGCAAACCCCAAAAATCTTGTTCATTTGAAAGCCGTATCATAGCATCTGTTAATTGAATTTCATTTCCTATTCCTCGTTCTTGAGTGGAAAGAATATTAAAAATTTCTGGCTGCAAAATATAACGTCCATTGATGTAAAAATTTGATGGTGCCGTTCCTAGCATTGGTTTCTCTACCATTTTTGTGATTTTAAAACCATTTGCAATCTGTTTACCTTTGCCAACTATACCGTATTTATGTGCTTCCTCAAGATCGCATTCCTGAACTGCAATAATATTTCCCCCACCCACCTTTTCATAAAGACTAATCATCTCAGAAAGACATCCCTTTTTGGCTTGAATCAGCATATCGGGTAATAACAAAGCAAAAGGTTCCCCTGCAACTAATTCACGCGCACACCAAAGAGCATGCCCTAATCCCAAAGGTTGCTGTTGCCGAGTGAAAGAAGTTGACCCTGGTAATGGTTGTAAACGGTATAAATGTGCAAGATCTTCTTTCTTTCCACATTCAGCAAGTGTCGTGTATAATTCAACTTGCGCATCAAAATAATCCTCAATGACTGCTTTATTACGTCCAGTCACAAAAATAAAATGCTCAATACCAGCCTCCTTCGCCTCATCCACCACATATTGAATAACAGGTTTATCAACAACTGTTAGCATTTCTTTAGGAATCGTTTTTGTCGCAGGAAGAAAACGCGTACCAAGACCTGCTACTGGAAATACTGCTTTCCGGATTTTACGCACACTCACCCTCCTCAATGAATTCATATAACTGTTTTGTTTTATTTATCATATGTTTTTACGAAATGGTAAAAAAGATATCTTATTGTTTTGATTATCATTATAATGAGCAATCAAAAATATAAAAGAGAGTATGAGAATTCACTGAAAGGATTAAAACGAATTATTTATTTCAGCTTCCTCCTCTTCTTGATCATATTATCAATTAAACTAAATACAAAATAAAGCTATTGCACATCTAATAAAATGGGGATTTCAAAATGCAAAAAACAGAATTGAAGACTTTCTCTTTTTTAGAGAAGTCAATAACTTGGAGAACTCTTTTCACTGGCTCTGCCGTTATTTTTTCTGCTTTTTTAATGTTTTTTGTATCCCTTTCATATGCTGATAGCGGATTTAAACACTGGATTAAAGAATTTAAAAAAATAGCTATTGCTCACAATATTACCCCTTCTACGTTTAATATGGCGTTTAAAGGTGTTAATACCATTGATCGAGAAGTTCTAAAAAGCGCCGCATACCAACCGGAATTTGTTACTCCTTCATGGAACTATTTCGATAATCGTGTCCATGATATTGCAATTGTGGAAGGAAGGCGCCAAACTCAAAAATGGAAAAAATGGCTTCTTCAAATTGAAAAACGTTTTGGTGTTGACCGCAATATTCTTCTTGCTATTTGGTCAATGGAAAGCAACTATGGGAAAATTTTAGCCAATAAAAGTGTAATGCGTGATACCATTCGCTCTCTTGCAACTTTAGCCTATGCTGATAAAAAACGTGCAAAATATGCATATACACAGCTAATTGCTGCTATGAAAATTCTACAAAGTGGCGAAATTAAACGCTCTCAACTTACTGGATCTTGGGCCGGTGCATTGGGGCATACACAATTTATTCCAAGCAGTTATCTCGCCTATGCAGTTGATATAGACAAAGATGGACGGCGTGATATTTGGAACTCTGTTCCAGATGCTCTGGCTACTGCCGCTAACCTGCTCCACAAAAATGGCTGGAAACCTAATCTTATTTGGGGAGTAGAGGTAAAAGTGCCGCAGGGAAAAAACCTTCCTGAAGGTTGGTATTCCTTTAAAAAATGGAAAAAATTAGGTGTAAAACACGCAAACGGGCATCCTCTTCCTAGATTAGCTGAACAAGCAATATTAAAATATCCAGATGGAGCAAAAGGACCTGTATTTTTAGTCACAAAAAATTTCTTTGTTCTGAAACATTATAATAATGCAGATCGTTATGCGTTTGCTGTTGCCCTTCTTGCTGATCGCATCGCTGGACATCCTGGATTGGTGCATGATTGGCAAAGACCTTTTCAACCTCTTACTTTTCAAGAATGTAAAGAACTGCAATCTCGCTTAAGTGCACTGGGCTATTATAAAGGGAATGTTGATGGAAAAATCGGAACAGCTTCTCGCAAAGCAATTAAAGCTTTTCAACTGCGTCACGGTCTAAAAGCAAATGGATATCCATCATCTCAACTGCTTTTTCTCCTTCGCAAACAATAATGGAGACTAAGGTTTTGTCTTCTTTTCGCCTGATATACTTAACATTATTGCTATTTTCACTTTCTATTGTGGGGATCACACAGCCATCCCCAAGTCAAGCAACAAACTTCTTCAAATGGTTATCACAGCATAACAAACAGATACAACAACCACCGCAAATTATAGAACAAAAAATAGATAAGCCGCAAAAAAAGATTGTAACACAAAAAAACATACAAAAGCGAAAAAATGAGAATGCAAAACGCATTCTTGTCATAGGGGATTTTACAGCTTTTGCTGTTGCCGATGCCCTTAAGAGATTTTTTATAAATAATAGCGATATCGTTATCATGAACAACACAATGCCAGCTTCCGGCTTAGTTCGAACGGATTATTATTCTTGGAAAAGCAATATTGCTAAACTCATTGATCAAAATAATCCCGATGTTATTATCATGATGATCGGTGCAAATGATAATCAACCAATCACAGACTCTTATAGCACAATTAACACAGATCAATCAGAATGGATGCACATCTACAAACAAAGAATTATCGAAATTGCTGAAAGTCTTCATGCCTCTGGAAAATCATGGATATGGATAAGTCAACCTGCCTTTAGAAATGACCTTTTGACACAAAAAATGAAAGTTTTTAATGCACTCTATAAAAAAGAAACAGAAACAGCAGAAGGATATTTTCTCGATATCTGGAGCGGCTTTAGTGATGAAGAAGGAAATTTTTCTTTTTCAGGCTATGATATTAATGGAAAAATAACCAAATTACGCACCAATAATGGCATGCATTTCACCCCTGAAGGAAAGAGAAAACTTGCCTCTTATTTAGAAAAACCATTGAAAAGTATTTTAAATTTTTATTCCTTTTCTCATGAAAATCCTTACTCAACCGATCAAGCTATTCAAAAACTTATACAAGAATCAGAGAATCAAGAGCGGAGTAATATTATGCGTCAGCCTCCAATGAGCCTCGATGATATGGCACAACAAAACACTTACCTTTTAGGAAAAAGAAAGTTAATTTTTATAAAAAAATCATGGTTTCCACCAAATGGGTATCAAAAAGATCGAGCTGATAATTTTTCTTTCCCATAATGTCTATTAAAAATACAAAATCTAATTTCCTCCATAAACAAAAAGTGAATAAGATAAAAAACTCTGTTTACAGAGCTATAATGAAGAAAAAATTTCATAAATCGCAACTGCATCTTTCGAATAATATGAAAACGGCATGGTGTTAACCATACCGTTATATCTTATAGTCCACGTTTGTTAATCATTGCCTCTGGTAAAGGCATCCGTCCCCGAAAAGCTTTATAAAGCTCCTCTGGATCACGACTTCCCCCAGCAGAGTAAATAAAACGTTTCAACTTATCAGCAAGCTTTGAATTAAAAACATCTCCCGTTTCTTCAAAAGCCTGAAAAGCATCAGCATCAAGGACTTCCGACCACATATAAGAATAGTAACTAGCGGCGTAACCATCACCTGAAAATATATGCGTAAAATGTGGAGGACGATGGCGCATAATAATTGTATCAGGCATTTGCAGCTTTTCTAATTCTTGGCTTTCAAACACTGTTGGATCAGTTACCTTTTGTCCTTTATGAAAAGCCATATCTACGAGAGCTGATGAAGTAAATTCAACTGCAGCAAAGCCAGCATTAAATGTCTGTGCTGACAAAACCTTATCCATTAATGCTTGCGGCATAGGATGTCCTGTTTTTACATGCGTAGCATAAGTCTGTAAAATCTCTGGGACAGTTAACCAATGTTCGTAAAGTTGAGAAGGCAGCTCAACAAAATCACGCGAAACCGATGTTCCTGACACAGATGTCCATGTGACATCAGAAAGCAAACCATGTAATGCATGCCCAAATTCGTGGAAAAGCGTACGCGCATCATCAAGTGATAAAAGAGCAACCTCCCCTTTGGGTGGTTTAGCAAAATTACAAACATTGTAGATAATAGGCTTTTGTCCGCCATCCAATTTATGTTGTGATTGCAAACTACTCATCCACGCACCGGAGCGTTTTGAAGAACGCGCAAAATAATCACCAATAAAATGCCCAAGTAAACTTCCATCAGACTTTTTTACTTCCCACAAACGTGCATCAGGATGCCAAAGTGTAACAGCATTTTTTTCTTCAAATGTAATGCCAAAGAGTTTTTCTGCTACCCCAAAAGCCGCTTTAATCATACGATCAAGCTGAAAATAATATTTAATCTCAGCGCTATCGAAAAAAAGTTTTTCAGTGCGAAATTTTTCAGCATAATAACGCCAATCCCAAGCAGCTAAAGATTCATTGTTGCCCTGATTATTGGCAAAATTTTGTAATTCAATTTGCTCAGTAGAAGCTTTCGCTCTTGCGCGCTCCCATACAGACATAAGCAAATCCATAACGGAATCAACACTTTTAGCCATGGTGTTATCGAGTTTCAAATCTGCGAAAGATTTATATCCCAATAATTTAGCCTGCTCATCTCGAAGCGCAACAATCTCTACAATAATTGATTTATTATCATTCTTGTTATTATTTTCACCACGTTTAGCCCAAGCTTGGAATGAAACCTCACGTAAATCACGACGATTAGAGAATTTTAAAAAAGGTTCAACAATCGAACGTGCTAGTGTTAATGCATACGCTTCTTCATTACCTCTTTCACACGCAATTTCCTTCATTGAAGCAATGAGATCTTGCGGTAAACCAGACAAGTCTGTTTGTTTTAAAAACAGAATCCATTCAGCTTCATCATTTAAGACATTTTGTCCAAAAGTAGCATTTAAAAAAGCAAGTCTTTCATTAATTTCCAAAAGCCGTTTCTTAGCTTTTTCATCGAGTTTTGCCCCATGACAAACAAACTTTTTCCACCATAATTCAAGAACACGTGTTGTTTCACTCTCAAACATGCCCAGCTGCGACTGTTTATAAAGCACATCTATTTTCGCAAATATCCGCGCATCCATCATCATTTTTGAAGAATAACGAGAAAGTTTTACAACGAACTCTTGCTCTAGCTGTTGAATTAATACATTCGTATGAGCACTGGTGCGCAAGAAAAATATTGAACAAACACGATCAAGCGCTTTGCCACAAAGCTCAAAAGGCTGCAAAAAATTCTCAAGCGTTGGTGGTTCTTGCACCATCGCAATCGCCTCTAGTTCTTCTTCGGCTTCTTGAAGTGCCTGTTCAAAAGCGGGTTTAAAATCTTCATCACTTATAGAAGAAAAATCAGGAAGACCTGAAAATCCCTTCCAGTCCAGCACTGCTGCTTTTGTCATAATACTTTATGTCTCCATTATAAATTTAAGCTGTAACAATTATCTTTACGACACAAATTGATAATATACTAAAAATATTTCCTGAGTTTCAAAACGCTATTGAATAAAAAACTTGGAAATCGTAAAACTACATTAAAGAAATGATGGTAAAAATCAGAACTGATTTTTATATTTACGCCTTTATATTATCCTCAAATTAAGCTGTATTCTCGTTTTAGTGATTCAGAAAATTGTTTATAAGTTATAATTTACCCTTGACTTTACTTCAAATATTAACAATTGGGAATATAGTTGGGGAGTTTTTTAATCTTCCATAAACTTTTGTTTTTATCTCATTTATTATCTAGATTTACAATTCTCCAATTCTTCAGGAGGTACTTTATCATGACTGAAATCAAAACGACCTTCGACTTCAAAAATTTTTCTCCTGAAGCTCTCGCTGAAAAGTTAAAGAACCAGCATTTTGCAGACTCTATTGATATCATCAATGACCTCGATATCATGGAACGTGTAACTATTCTTAGTCTTCTGCCTCTTGATTATGTTATCGAACTTTTTGATAAACCAGAGCTTGAGCAACCTGCTGCCATCCTAGAACTTCTCCCTATAAATCGTGCTGTTGAAATTCTTGATGGCATGTCTGCTGATGCTGCTGCAGACGTCTTTCAAGAAATGGATAAAGAAACCCGCACACGACTTTATGCCTTGCTTAAACCCTTAACGCGTGCTGAACTTAAAAAACTCACCAGTTATCCTGATCATACAGCAGGGGCACTGATGACAACAGAGTTTATAGCCGTTCCTTCAAACTGGACCATACAAAAAACTTTGGATCACATTCGTGAGGTCGAGCGGACACGTGAAACAGTTTATACCAGCTATGTAATTGACCCTAAAACAGGTATTCTTCTCAAAGCTGTTTCACTGCGTAACCTTATTCTTGCTTCACCTGATGAACAAATTCTTAATGTCCCTACCCATGACTCGCCCATTACAATATCGCCCTTCACACATCATGAAGATATCGCACGCCTTTTCCAGCGCCATGATCTTCTCTCTGTGCCTGTAGTTGATGAAAGTAACCATGTCATTGGCATTGTAACCGTCGATGACGTGCTTGATACTATGGTTGATGAGATGAATGAAGATGCCTATAAATTTGGAGGTATGGAAGCGCTTAATAAGCCCTATATGCAAATTAAATTTCCTGAAATGATGAAAAAACGTGGCGGATGGCTCGCTTTACTCTTTATCGGTGAAATGCTGACAGCAAGCGCTATGCAACATTTCGAAACAGAACTCGAAAAAGCGATTATTCTTACACTGTTCATACCTCTCATTATGAGCTCAGGAGGAAATTCCGGCTCACAGGCTACATCCCTTATTATCCGTGCATTGGCTTTACGTGAACTCACCTTGAAAGACTGGTGGAAAGTGTTCATTCGTGAAATTCCAACAGGACTATCCCTTGGTCTCTTACTGGGAATTATTGGCATTACGCGCATTGCTCTTTGGCAACAATTCGGTATCTACGACTATGGGCAACATTGGATTGCTGTTTCGACAACAGTGGGTACAGCTTTAGTCGGAATCGTTACCTTTGGTTCTCTTTCTGGATCTATGCTGCCTTTTATTCTTAAAGGTTTAAAATTTGATCCAGCAAGTGCTTCTGCTCCTTTCGTGGCAACTTTAGTAGATGTCATGGGCATTATAATCTATTTTTCTGTAGCTTCCCTCATTTTGTCAGGAACTCTTCTTTAAACATGTAAAGCAAAAACTCTTTCTTCTGAAAAGATCTTATCATGTAACCTAAGATCTTTTCAGAAGAGAATAAGCTCTATTAATTTATTTTCTAGCGCACCGCTCCATAGATAATTTATTATTTTTTATTGAATAACAGCTCTGAATCTCGTAAATTTATCTCATCATAAAGCGTCTCATATTAAATCAATTAAAGTCATCTTCTTGCCTATCACAAACGAGATTGGTGTATGGCTAAAAACTATTCAAGAAAAAATTTAAATATTTCTTATACTCTCTCTCGTATCAAAAACTGTCGCAATATTGACAGCTGAGAAATAATAATAATGATGATGCTCCATAGGTTTTATATTTCTTCACAAAGGCGTTGATAGTATACTATTCGCGTATATTACACCATTTATGAGCCCTATTATGGAATGAATGTAGTGTCCGTTAAGAAATCTCTCTTAATTACATGAATATGCAACAACAAGTGTATTCTGTTTAAAGCGTTCTGTTTGGCATGAAAAGCATACTCCTATTAGAGAATGCGATAAACAAAAGTGTGAGGCAATGCATTATCTCCATGGTTTAAAAGATATTGCTTAGATGCTTTTGAAATCATAAAATTGGCTTAACGGCAAAGATGGGAATTTTCTTTTTATGCCTTCATATTTTTTCTAAATAAGACTGTATTCCGGTTTCATAAATAAATCACACAGATATAACTCTTGCCCCAATCTGGCATACAAAAGCTAGAACTTCTTATAAAATGCTTAATCGTCTCAATATTTACCTCAAATACACGGTTGCATTAGATCTGGATTTTGATGGACAAGTTATAGAATAAGCAAAAGCTTTATTCGAATAAAAATGTCGTACAGCTGTCAATAAATTGGCTATGGATTAAGAGATATTCTGGATTTTTATCAATCTCTTGCAAAACAACAACAATAATACAGCTAGCTTTATACTTACTTATTCTTACAAGCGTTCATATAAATTCCTTGCGCCATATTGATAAAAATCAAATTGACGGTGATTTTTATGGACAATTATTAGCTCGAGAATAGAACATACATACTATAAAAAATCCTTTTACGAAGCTCCAGCAATTGAAGCTTAATAGAGCCTTAAAGACTTAGATGAATAGTTTTGCCATAAAAATATTACCTCCATCTTCCAAAATTATAAAAAAACATGTAAAAGGTTTTATAATAGTCAGGCAAAGAATGTAAAGACTTTGCCTCAAATGGAATTTCATTAAACGAAAAGAAGAAAATTTATGCAATTGCGTAACATTGCCATCATTGCCCACGTTGACCATGGGAAAACAACGCTTGTAGACGGACTTCTCAAGCAATCAGGAAACTTCCGTGATAATCAGCGTACAAGCGAACGTATGATGGATTCAAACGATATTGAAAAAGAACGTGGAATTACAATCCTAGCGAAAGTAACATCTGTTGTTTGGAAGGATAATCGAATTAATATTGTTGATACACCAGGACACGCCGACTTTGGTGGAGAAGTTGAACGCATTCTAAATATGGTTGATGGAGTCATTGTACTTGTTGATGCTGCCGAAGGACCAATGCCACAAACAAAATTTGTCGTTGGCAAAGCATTGAAAGTGGGATTGCGCCCTATTGTTGCGATTAATAAAATTGACCGACCTGATGCACGCGTTGATGAAGTCATTAATGAGGTTTTTGACCTTTTCGCTGCTCTTGATGCAACCGATGAACAGCTTGATTTTCCTATTCTTTATGGATCTGGACGCGATGGATGGATGGCTGAAGCCCCTGAGGGTCCAAAAGATCAGGGATTAGGTCCTTTATTTGATCTTGTGACGCAGCATGTCCCTTCTCCTAGTGTAGCAGAAGGACCGTTTCGTATGATTGGAACTATTCTTGAAGCGGATCCGTTTTTGGGACGAATTATTACAGGGCGGATTCATTCTGGCTCTCTAAAACCCAATCAAAATGTCAAGGTTCTTGGCCAAGATGGAAAACTTTTAGAAACTGGGCGTATTTCAAAGATTTTAGCATTTCGTGGCTTAGAACGGCAACCTATTGAAGAAGGAAGTGCTGGTGATATTGTTGCGATTGCAGGTCTACAAAAAGGTACCGTTGCTGATACTTTCTGTGATCCTACTGTTAATGAATCCCTTACTGCCCAACCAATTGATCCCCCTACTGTTACTATGAGTTTTCTCGTCAACGATAGTCCCCTTGCTGGAACTGAAGGCGATAAAGTAACAAGTCGTGTCATTCGTGACCGATTGTTAAAAGAAGCAGAAGGTAATGTCGCTCTTAAAATTGAAGAATCAGCCGATAAAGATTCTTTCTACGTTTCAGGACGAGGAGAATTACAACTTGCCGTTCTCATTGAAAATATGCGTCGAGAAGGATTTGAGCTTAGTGTTTCACGTCCACGTGTTGTTATGCAAAAAGATGAAAATGGAATAACTCTTGAGCCAATCGAAGAAGTTGTTATCGATGTTGATGAAGAGTATTCCGGTACTGTTGTACAGAAAATGTCTGAACGTAAGGGCGAAATGGTGGAATTACGTCCTTCGGGGGGTAATCGGGTCCGACTTGTTTTTTATGCACCAACTAGAGGACTCATTGGTTATCAATCTGAACTTTTAACGGACACACGTGGTACAGCAATTATGAATCGCCTTTTCCATGCTTATGAACCTTATAAAGGAGACATTGCTGGTCGTGTTAATGGTGTTATGATTTCAAATGACAACGGTGAAGCTGTCGCTTATGCTCTTTTTAATCTTGAAGATCGTGGACCTATGATCATCGATGCGGGTGTGAAAGTCTATCAAGGTATGATTATTGGTATCCACTCACGTGATAATGACTTAGAAGTTAATGTGTTAAAAGGAAAAAAACTCACCAATATGCGCGCTTCCGGAAAAGATGAAGCTGTAAAGCTAACGCCTCCCATTAAAATGACATTAGAACGTGCCTTATCGTGGATACAAGATGATGAACTTGTGGAGGTAACCCCTAAAAATATTCGTCTCCGCAAACTCTATCTTGATCCTAATGAACGTAAACGTTTTGAAAAAACACGTGCATCAATTTTAAGCTAATTTCATAATCTCTTTGGTAAAAGATTTAATTGTATTGAGCCTCACTATATCCCAGAAAGGATGTCTCTATGAATATTAAGGAAATACCCGTAGGCAAAAATCCACCAGAAGATATTAACGTTATCGTAGAAGTCTCCCTTGGTGGTCAACCAACAAAATATGAGATGGATAAAAAGTCGGGCGCATTATTTGTTGACCGTTTTCTTCATACATCAATGGTTTATCCTGGGAATTACGGTTTTGTCCCTCATACGCTTTCAGATGATGGTGATCCTATTGATGTCCTTATCTGTAATACCCGTCCACTTATGCCTGGTTGTGTTATCAATGTTCGCCCCATCGGAGCTCTGATGATGGAAGATGATGGCGGTAAAGATGAAAAAATTATTGCCATTCCCACTCCAAAATTAACAAAACGCTATATCAATATTCATAACTATACAGATCTGCCCGAGATTACACTCAAACAAATTGAACATTTCTTCAAGCATTACAAAGATCTGGAACCTGGAAAATGGGCTAAAATTGAAGGATGGCGTGATAAAAACTTTGCTCATGAATTAATTAAGCAAGCTGTTGAGCGCAATAACGAAATATAACGATTTTAATAAAATAAAGCCTGTTTTTTTAATAGGCTTTATTATTTATTTTTTCTACGAAATGCAATCTCTAAAGGATTGCCATATCTGCTTTAGCTCTTCTAAATGTGTTGAAAAATAAAGTTGTTTGTAGCGAGATATTGCGCCGTTTTTTAAAGAAATAGAAGAAGATGGTATTCTCCACTGCTTCGCAAGAAATTTAATGAGAGCTTTATTCGCTTTTCCATCTTCAGGAACAGTACGAAGGCGTATAACCAGATATTGTTTTTCACCATCCCTACATTCAACCCCTATTATTTTGTCAACGGAGGATTTGGGAATGAGATATACAAACAAAATCAAGTTATTTTTATCAACTTGATAAAACATGTATTTGCCCCAAGTAATATTTCTATAAATACATGTTTGCGTAAACGAGCCACATGAAAGTACGAATAAAATAAATAATAATGAACACTACAATAGGTGAAATATCAATTGTTCCGAAATTTGGTAAAATTTGCCGGATACGGCTTAGAACGGGGTTTGTAAGACGATGTAGAAAGCTTCCTATCAAAACAACAAAGCGATTGCGCGAATTTATGATATTAAAAACATAAAGCCAAGACAAAATGACACTAGCGCTTAAAATATAAATATAAATATCAAAAATCAAATCAATCGTTCGAAGCAATGCGTAAATCATGCGTTATCCCTTTCAATCAAGGAAACAGAAGAGCGTATAGAAAACCTTCATTAAAGCAGGTCTGTGTATCAAAAAATGATTTTATATTTCAATACTCTTTTTTCTTGAATAAAAACCAGACATCTAAATTCTTCATCTCTCTATTTAATGACGATGCAGCTAAAAACAAATATCAAAATTAAAAATAGCACATGAAAATAGAAGAAACAGCAAAAAATCCGAGAACTTAAAGAACTTTGAATATTCCTTATAGGATTAATCTTAAATCTCATCGTTTTAATTATTAATATATAAACAACGAACAAACTAAAAACGGCCTTAAAAAGGCCGCTTTTATTTTTGAAATTATTTCTGCAAAGCAGTTAAACGGTTAAGGGCATTGCTAAAACCATTGAGCTGAACAAATAAATCATTCAGAGCTGGTTCACCTGCAGCAGCAATTGTCATCGCCAACTTTAACTGTTTTCCAGAACGTAAAGCTGCTACGTGATTTTTGTCAAAAACAACAGGAACTACGCAACCTGCTGGTACACAAGTCCGAATACCAGTTTCGATAACAGCTTTTCCCTCATCAACTTGTAAACGAACAGGCTTAGAAACCAAAATGCCAAACGGAACTGTTAAATTACCAGATACAACACCCTCAGCATTGAGAATAAGGCTCATAGCCACAACAACACGCCCCTGCTCATTCGCTTCTTGACGGTGCATAAAGCAAATTCTTTTCCCTTCTTGTATACCACAGTTAATAGTCCACAAACCGTAGGTTTCAGTCAAAGAAGAAGCTCCATTTGGCAATGTCGCTGCCGCATCTTTTGATGCAGGAGGTTTTGAATTTGTTGCAAATGCAACCGATGAAATACTCAAGAGAGTAAAAACTATAAGTAAATTAAATAACTTTTTCATTTTATATTCCTGTTCTTTACATAAAAGAGAAACATGTTTATTATTTATAAATAATATAAAGCATCTTAATAAAAAAAGCTTTCTCATAATCATATAGCTTTTATAATGGTCTAAGGCTACCTCGAAATTCGCTGACAACTTTCATATAAACATGCTTTTTAAAAGAAACTGCAATCAACGGAAGGGTTTCTAGATCAATCCATTTCCATTGATCGAATTCCGCTTTATTGCCATCTGGTGGCGGATTAATAGCAATTTCAGAAAGCTTTCCCGTAAACTGGAAAGCAAACCACTTTTGTATTTGCCCACGATATTTATTGCTTAATGTGCACCCAATAAGTTCTTGTGGAAAATCATAGTGGAACCAATTTTGTGTTTCTTTAATCAACTTTACAGATCGAATACCCGTTTCTTCATAAAGTTCACGATATGCTGCATCTAATGGTTTTTCATCTTCATCAATCCCTCCTTGAGGAAGCTGCCAACGACGAGATATTTCAATATCTGCATGAATGGGCGTCATTAAACGACGCCCAACCCAAACTTTACCCTCATAATTAAAGACAACAATCCCAACACATTTGCGATATGGAAGAGTCTTCAAATTAATACCTGCATCCATTTAATATTCCTCAAAATAGCAAGCTATAGATATCATTCCTCACTTTAACACATCCTTATTGGGATCTGGTGGAAATGCTGCATGTGCCATTTCACCTCGTAACAGTTTATAAGCCTCATTCAATTGAATATCATCTTTAGGGTCTTTCGGAACAAAAGCAGCTGAACCAGATCCTTTATTACTCTCTCGTTTTCCTTTGATATGTCCTTTTAATGCCGACTCACCAACTTTTACATCATAACCCTTATATTTTTCAGGGAGTGGTTGCTCTACAATAATATCAGGCGTGATCCCTGTTCCTTGAATAGAAGTGCCAGATGGCGTGTAATAAAGTGCTGTTGTTAAGCGTAAAGCTCCATTTTCACCCAAAGGAATAATTGTTTGAACAGACCCTTTACCAAAAGACTGCGTTCCTAAAATTGTTGCACGACGATGATCTTGTAATGCACCCGCAACAATTTCAGAAGCACTTGCCGAACCACCATTAATAAGGACAATGAGCGGTTTTCCATTGATGACATCACCAGGCTTCGCATCAAATCTTGTCACATCACTCTTTTTGCGCCCACGAGTCGACACAATTTCACCTTTATTCAGAAAAGCACTCGAAACATTAACAGCTTGATCTAAAAGCCCACCAGGATTAAGCCGCAAATCAAGGACGTAACCTTTTAACTTATCTTCAGGAATTTTAGATTGGATATCTTTAATTGCCGCCAGAAGATTACCCAATGTCTGCTCAGAAAACTGGATAACTCTTAAATATCCAATGTCGCCCTCAACCCGATATTTTACCGCTTTTACCTTGATAATATCACGAACAATCTTCACTTCAAATGGCTTATCAACGCCAGAACGAATAATTGTTAAGGTAATTGGTGTTCCAGGAGCACCTCGCATCTTATTAACAGCTTCATTCAATGTTTGACCATTCGTTTGTACATCATCAATTTTTGAAATAAGGTCTCCTGCTAGAATACCTGCTTTTGAAGCGGGAGTATCATCCATTGGTGAAACAACTTTAATTAAGTTTTTTTCCATAGTAACCTCAATACCAAGACCTCCGAACTCTCCTTTCGTAGAATCCCGCATATCCTTGGCTTCTTCAGCGTTCAAATAAGATGAATGAGGGTCCAGTGATGTGAGCATACCATTGATAGCATTTTCAATAAGCTTTTTATCATCTGGAACTGTAACGTATTGCATACGCACGCGCTCAAAAACATCGCCAAATATAGCTAGCTTTTTATATGCATTATCTTCATTATTCGCAGCAACAGACTGCACCATAATCATTGAACAGGCGCCGAGCAATACCCCAGCGACCAAAAGAATAACTTTACGAATCATTTTGGCTCCTTCTTATTTTTTCAGTCTGCCACCAAGGAGTTGGATTTACAGGTTTTCCCTGCTTTCTAAACTCAATGTAAAGCATTGGAGAAATTTTTCCTATATCGAATGCAACACTGTTTGAAATAAATTGCATCTCCATTATACCCAGAGGCTCACCTGAAAGAACAAACTGCCCCTGTTTTACATTAATTCTCGACATTCCAGTAAGAATGATATGATAACCATTTCCAACATTGAGAATGATTAACTGTCCGTAAGAACGAAATGGCCCAGCAAAAGCAACAAAAGCATCCACAGGTGATATAACAACAGCTCCTGACTCTGTTTCTATCGTTTCACCAAAGCGCGTAATCTGCGAATTTTTGTTAAAGTGATGTATTCTTTTTCCTGAAACAGGAAAAAGTAACGAACCTTTTCGGCTTTCAAAATTGGACTGCTCTAACAATTGCAAACTTTTCCGTACCTGTACTGATGCATCAGAGCTAAGTTTTGACTGACGATCGAGCTCTAAAATCAATTCTTCCAAAGACCGCGCTTTTTTAGCAAGAGCAATATTTTTTTGTTGCTGTTCTGTAAGTTCTTTTTCTGATTTTTTTTGTAGTTTGTTTTTTTTGTCTAATAAAAGCTCTAGACGTTTTCGCTGCTCTGCTTGATTTTGCAGTTTTGTCTTTAACGCCGTATATTCCGTAATAATGGAATTACTCAAATTGGTCAACTCCTTGAGTTTCTCTGTTAAATCTCGTGTTTTCTCTTCCATCTGAGGAATAACAGTCCCTAATAAAACAGAACTACGTATAGAAGCCAACGCGTCCTCTGGCTGTATCATAAGAGCAGGAGGCGGATTCAATCCCATACGTTCCAAAATTGCAAGAACTTCCGCAAATTCAGCACGACGATTTTTTAAACTTTGATAGACTTGTACCCGCTTTTCTATCATTTTTTTAAGCTTTTCTTCCCTTTTAGCAATATCATCTGCTACTGTACGTTCTTCTTTAGCCGCCTTTATGAGTGCATCACTCAAAACACGTTGATCTTTTTTTAAATTCTCAACTTGATGCGTAAGAAAAGCAACACGCTCACGCGAAAGTGAAATATTTTGGCGAATTTCTCCCAACTCTTTATGTGCTTCCGTACTCCTCATTGTATCTTCCGCATGCGATACAGAAAAGCAAAAAAACATACTCAAGAGCAGAATGACAAATATCACGCATTCCCCATATAAATATAGCATCTTTCTATGAAGAAGCTTTTTCATTTGCCCAACCATGACACCTCATCGTATACATTAGAGATGCTTTAAATGGTGTCAGCTAAAACAATATTAATAAGTGCTAAAAATTGCACAAAAATATTAAAAACGATGATACGGATGATTATTTTCAATTGTTACAGCGCGGTAAAGTTGTTCTGTAAGAAGAATACGTGCAATTTGATGTGGCCACGTCATCAAACCAAAAGATAAAAGAAAATCAGCACGCTTCCTTATTTGTTCATTATGCCCATCAGGTCCTCCCAAAGCAATGACGACATCTCGAATGCCTTCATCACGATAACACCTCAATTTTTCAGAAAAAGAAGTTGAAGAAATCGATTCTCCGCGCTCATCTAACACAATTAATCGACATTTTTCAGGTAAAAATTCAATAAGTCTTTCCCCCTCTTCCTCCATACGTTGACAAGCTATTTGAGCACGACTTTCTGGTGTCTCTTGTAACTTTTTTAAATGAAAGCCTACAGCTCCAGAAATTTTAGAAAAACGATCCAAATAATGCTGAACTAATTTTTGCTCCGCTCCACTTTTCATACGACCAACCGCAAAAATAGAAATTTGCATTTTAATGATCTCCTAAGAAAAGCAAAGCTGTATCGTTTAAATCCGGAGTCATCCATATTTTTTCTAAATTATAAAAAAGACGAATTTCTGGACGAAAAAGATGAATGATAATATCACCTGTATCAATCAATACCCAGTCACCTCCAGCAAGCCCTTCTACACGCGCAAGCCCCTGCCCACTATCTTTCCAAGTATGTAATAAATGATCAGCAATAGAAGATACATGACGCTGCGAATTTGCTGAAGCTATGACCATATAATCAGCCAAAGATGACTTCCCTCGAATATCAATAGCAACAATATCTTCTGCTTTTGTGTCTTCTAAACTCTTGAGAATAACTTCAAGACTCTCACTAACAGAAAGAACTTTTTTTTCTTTTGAATGCATAATATCGTAAAAGTGTTTGTGTGCAACGTTTTTCAGATCAATATCCTTTCTTATCGTTGTGGAATCTAAAAAAGAGATTTCTCTAAAGAGAAGCAGAATCTTATAAAATGTTCAAGAAAAATCATTCTTCTTCAAACGAAGGTTTGTTGAAGATTGAAAAGATAAAGGTCCGTGCAAATAAGTCCAAACTGGTGGCTTTATAAAAGGTAATCGCTTACTTTCTCTCTCATCCAAACGAAAACGGCGATAAATATGTGCCATAGGAGAAGAAAATGCCGACCGATTGCCTAAAGGACGATCAATAATCGCAATAGGAAGCATAGAAACGATATCATGCCATCGATACCAATGATGTATCGTCGTAAAACTATCTGCCCCCATAATCCATACAAAATTTACGCCACTGTAATGGGTAAGAATATGAAAAATCGTATCTACTGATACTTTGCTCCCTATAGCCTGTTCAAAACCTGTTAAACGAATTTTCGGATGGTCAATAAGTTTAAAACTTAATTGCATTCTCTCCTCTAAAGAGAGCAACTGTGTACAATCCTTTAAAGGATTTCCTGGAGTGATCATCCACCATAACTGATCAAGATGCAACCGCCGAATGGCAATTTTTGCAACAAGAAGATGCCCCGCATGCGGTGGATTAAAGGAACCACCAAAAAGCCCCACAACATTGGATCTTTCAACATGTGGCATACAATTTTTCCATGGAAAAAATGGTGTTCTCAAGCTCTAACCTGTCCATTTCCTTTAACATGATATTGAAATGAAGTTAGCTGTTCAACACCTATCGGGCCACGTGCATGCATTTTTCCTGTTGCGATACCAATTTCCATTCCAAAACCAAATTCACCTCCATCAGCAAATTGCGTAGATGCATTATGCAGCAAAATAGCTGAATCTAAATGATTAAAAAATTTCTCTACTACTTCCATATCCTCAGCAATAATCGATTCGGTATGTCCTGATGAATAACGTTTGATATGGGCAATGGCTCCCTCAACACCTTCAACTGTTTTAACAGAAAGAATAGCATCAAGATATTCATGCGACCAATCTTCTTCAGAAGCTAATTTGACATCTGGCATAAGAAAAACAATCTCTTCTGTGGCACGAATTTCACACCTCTTCTCCTGTAAAGCAGTTAAAACAGGAAGAAACTTTTTTAATGCCTGGCTGTCAATGAGAACTGTTTCAACAGCACCGCATATCCCTGTCCGCCGCAACTTTGCATTCAGTACAATATCACATGCCATATTTAAATCTGCTGATTTATCAATATAAATATGACAAAGTCCCTCTAAATGTGCAAAAATTGGAACACGTGCATCAGACTGAACGCGGGCAACAAGGCTCTTTCCCCCACGAGGCACAATCACATCAATCGCTCCATCCAATCCTTTAAGCATTTCCCCAACGGCAGCGCGATCTGTCGTTCCAACCATTTGGATAGCATCTTTGGGTAAACCAGAGCGCTCTAAACCTTGTACCAAAGCTAAATGAAGAGCATTAGAAGAATGAAAACTATCCGAACCACCGCGCAAAATCGCAGCATTGCCTGCTTTTAAGCACAAAGAACTCGCATCAACTGTAACATTTGGACGACTTTCATAAATAATGCCAATCACACCAAGAGGTGTGCGTACACGACTTATATGAAGCCCATTTGGACGTTTCCACGCACTCATGACCTGTCCAACAGGATCAGATAAACGAGCAACTTGGCGAACACCGTCTATCATTGCACGTAAACGCAAGTCATCTAATTTTAGCCGATCAATCATTGCAGCTTTCAAATTATTCTGAGTAGCCTTTTCTAAATCTTGACAATTCGCCCGTAAAATTTCATCTGACTGAGCCTCTAGACTTAAAGCGATCATTTCCAATGCATTGTTCTTTTGCTCAGAAGAAGCAACAGCCAACGCTGCAGCGGCATAGCGTGCTTTTTGCCCCATGTCCTTCATTTGTTCTTCTAAAGTCATCGTATCATCCACTCTGCCAAAACAATAAAAACAAAAGTAACTTTTTTAAACAGAATTGGTCAAGCAACGTAAAATCATATCATTACGATGCACCATAGCAGAGCGCGCCTCATACCCAAGAATAGATTCAATTTCTTCGCTTTTACATCCTATAATGCGTACAGCCTCATCTTTGCCATAGCTTACAAGTCCACGCGCAATCTCAACCCCATTTGTATCAACAATTGCAACCGTATCCCCACGATGGAAATTTCCCTCAACGGCAATAACCCCTGCAGCTAACAATGATTTTCCTGATTCAAGAGCCTTAATGGCTCCTTGATCAATCGTCAAAACACCAGATGGATCTAAATGACCAGAAATCCATGTTTTCCAAGCATTAACAGATTTCTCACCAGCCGCAAAAAAACTCTTGCGTTCACCTTTGTCAATTGCAGCAAGGGGATTCATACGCTTGCCTGAGGTAATAATCATCGCCGTTCCAGCAGCATTAGCTATCTTTCCAGCATCAAGCTTAGTCTTCATTCCTCCCCGTGAAAATTCTGAAGCAGCAACATCTGCCATTTTTTCGATATCATGCGTAATGGATGCAACAAAAGGTATAAATTCAGCCGTTGGATCACCATGGGGAGACTTTGTATAAAGACCATCAATATCAGATAAAAGTATTAAAAGATCTGCCCCCATCATTGTTGCCACACGTGCAGCTAAACGATCATTATCACCATAACGTATTTCATTTGTCGCAACAGTATCATTCTCATTAATAACAGGTACTGCTCTAAAACGTAAAAGCACATTAATCGTCGCACGCGCATTGAGATAACGCCTTCGCTCTTCCGTATCAAATAAAGTGAGCAAAATTTGACCTGTTTTGAGCCCATGTTGAGCAAGCGCATCACCATAGGTTTTCGCTAACTCAATTTGCCCCAAAGCAGCACATGCCTGACTTTCTTCCAATTTCAAAGCCCCCTTAGGAAGCTGTAGCAATGTCCTTCCTAAAGCAATAGCGCCTGAAGATACCAACAATATCTCTACGCCTTTTTTGTGCAATTCAACAACATCACTGATCAAGCTTTTAAGCCATTCAACCCGTAAACCTGTCTGAGGATCAACCAAAAGGGCAGATCCAATCTTGACCACAATACGTTTATAGTGTGTAAGTTTCTGCGATCCAACAGCCATCTCAATTAACCTTGCTATCCCCACTGATCTCCTCTTTGCGTGACATTTCAATAATATGTGCACCAGTACGCAGCACATTTTCTAAACCTTCGCGGCTAACCGCAGAAAACATTATAACAGGTTGATCTGCTGCTCTTTGCAAAGCTTCCTGTTTCGTTTTACGCTCTTCAATCGTCAGAGTATCTATCTGGCTTAAAGCGACAATTTCAGTCTTATCACTTAGATTATTTCCATATGCCTCAAGTTCATGACGCACAATCTGATATGCCCTTGCTACATCTTCTTCTTGAGCAGAAACCAAATGAAATAAAACACGACAACGTTCTACATGCCCTAAAAAACGATCTCCGATTCCTACGCCTTCATGTGCCCCTTCAATCAAGCCAGGAATATCAGCTAAAACAAATTCACGACCATCAATACGTACAACACCAAGATGAGGATGTAGAGTGGTAAAAGGATAATCTGCAACTTTTGGTTTTGCAGCCGTTACAGAAGCTAAAAAAGTTGATTTTCCAGCATTGGGTAAACCAACAAGCCCAGCATCAGCAATTAACTTCAAACGAAGCCATACTGCGCGCTCTTCTCCAGCCAAACCTGGATTTGCACGACGCGGTGCCCTATTTGTTGATGTTGTAAAATGAAGATTACCAAAACCGCCATTCCCTCCTTTTGCAAGACGATAGCGCTGTCCCACTTCCGTTAAATCACAGATTAACGTTGCATTATCTTCTTCAAAAATTTGCGTCCCAACCGGAACTTTAAGGATGACATCATCACCCTTTTCACCCGTCATATTACGCCCCTTGCCATGCCCCCCTGTTTTTGCTTTAAAATGCTGTTGGTAGCGATAATCGATCAGCGTGTTAAGCCCATCAACAACAAGAGCCCAAACATCACCACCCCGTCCTCCATTCCCCCCATCAGGACCCCCAAATTCTATGAATTTTTCACGACGAAATGATACTGCTCCAGCACCTCCATTACCAGAACGAATATAAACTTTAGCTTGATCAAGAAATTTCATTGGAAGCACTCACTGAGGAATCAATCTCTCTACCTCTATAGGTAATACATTAGTTTTACCAGTTTTTCATCATTGATAACAGAAAAACTGTCAATATCGCTGATAACTCTTTGAGAAAAAAATCATTACATCTAAATAGGCTAAGTAAAGTTAAGTCTTCTAAAAGAAGGCGCTATTCTTGTATTTTTGTTTTTCCCTTAAATTCAAGTGCTAGAAGATAAAGCTCTACTGATTCTGATCGGCTTGCGGGTGGTTTAACATGATAGACTTTTTTAAAATGCTGTTTTAGTATCGTAAGGAGATTGTTTTCCGCTCCTCCTTGAAAAGCCTTTGCTAAAAAATGTCCCCTAGGCTTAAGAACCGAAAGAGCAAAATCAGCCGCAACTTCACATAAATAAATCGTTCTTAAATGATCCGTCTGACGATGACCTGTTGTTGGCGCTGCCATATCAGAAAGAACCACATCCGGTTTTGTCCCTAAAGTTTCAATTAATTTCTGCGGTGCATCTGTATGCAAAAAATCCATTTCCAACATGGCAACTCTAGGCAATGGATCAACATGTAAATAATCAATACCAACAACGCTAGGATCTTCATCACTTGACCCTACTATATGCTCAGCCACCTGACACCAGCCCCCAGGTGCTGCACCTAGATCAATAACCTTTAGACCTTTTTTCAAAAACCTATAACGCTCATTAATTTCAATGAGTTTATAAGCCGCACGCGAACGATAACCATCTAATTTTGATTGATGGACATAAGGATCATTCAGATGCCTCTCTAACCATCGTCGTGATGAAGCTTTAATGGTTCCTGCTTTCTTTTTTACGCGCTGATATAATTCATGTGACCCTGAACCTCCATAGCCACCACTCGGTGTTTTTGTTGTTTTTTTCATCGTTATTCATTGTCTCCATATTTAATTCTCTAACGCTTGAAATCTCTGCTCTTTCTATGACGACACCATACCCCATCACGTAACATCAGCTCTATCAAAATTCCTTCCCTTAATCCACGATCAGCAACTCTTAAACGCTGACTTGGCCAAACTTCTCGAATAACATCTAAAATTGCACAACCAGCTAAAACTAAATCTACCCTCTCGCGCCTAATAAAAGGGCTTATGACACGTTTTTTTATATCCCATGATAATAGGCGTTGTGTCATAAGAGTAATGTCTGCATCATTCATCCAAATGCCATCCACTTTTTTCCTATCATAACGCTCTAAATTAAGATACATTCCTGCTAAAGTCGTAACTGTACCGGAGGTTCCCAAAAGGTGAAACTTCGAACCTTGCGCTAATTCTCCTAATTTATGACGATCTGAAAAATTATTTAACAATCCTCGCACATAGCTTTTCATTTTTTCAAAATGGTCTAAGCTAATATCATTCCCTCCAAAACGTTCAGCAAGCGTAACAACACCAACAGGAAGAGAAGTCCAAGCGATAATTTGTCTAGATAAACGAAAAGAACGCTTTTGAGAAACATCAAGTAGCACAATTTCTGATGATCCTCCTCCAATATCAAAAAGCACAATAGCGTCAGTATTTGGTTCAACAAGTGTACTACATCCTGTAACAGCAAAACGCGCTTCTGTTTGCCGATCAACAATTTCCAATTCAAGACCTGTCTCCTCCAAAACACGCTGAATAAAATGTCTACCATTTTCTGCAGAACGACAAGCTTCCGTTGCAATCAAGCGATAACGCTTAATATGCCTTTGTTTTAGCTTTAAATGACAAATCTTTAATGCTTCAATCGCACGATCCATAGCTTGTGTATTAAGAAAACCGTTATTTATTAAACCTTCTCCCAATCGTACAATACGAGAAAAAGCATCAACAACACGAAAATATCCAGGTTTACTGGGAGATGCTATAAGAAGACGACAATTATTCGTTCCGAGATCAAGTGCCGCATAAAGAGGTGGAGATTTTACTGGAGGGAACCGTCGAAGAAAAGGTGCTTTGAGTTTTTTTGTTCTTTGAGCACCTATCATTATCTGACTATGAAACTCAAAAGCTGCCTCAGATTGAACAAAAAACTGTTTCTGTTCATAATGTTTTTTTCTCTGTTGTCTCTTTATATCAACAAGGACAGAGTATGCCTCTGTTCGTGACAATGCAGAACGATTATTTGTATTACTACCGCACTGATCATACAACTGATCTGCTTTGGTATCGTATATTTCTCCTCGCTTTAACTCTTTTGAACCATAATTTAACGGGGTCATTTCTCCTATCCCTTGAGCGTTCCCCCAATAAATAAACGCGAAAACTCTTCTGCTCATTCCTAAATAAAGCAATAATGCAGCATCAAATGATAAATACAAGAAATCATTCTTCTCTTTATGAACTTAAAACTATAAATTAATCGTTTACGTTCACATCAATTTTTATAAATTATACTCTTTTCTTCATACCATTTACACGGAGCACAACCTCTATTGTAACAAATCTAAACTATCATACTGTTTGCTAACTCTTAAGATCACCACAACCTGTACATTAGTACAGTTTATAAAAAAAGATTTTTCTTTTTTTCAATCTCGTTATCCACACACGAGCCTCGTTTGTTATATGCAATGAAATGGCTTTGATTATGCTGGAATAAAAGTTCCATAGTACTACAAAATGCAATTACAATATCTGTTATTTTGTGAAAACCAATGAAAACTATCGTTCAACAAATTCTCTAGGATTATAAATTTATCTATTATTATAAATAATTGAAAAATATTAATGCTTAATCAGACCGCTCTAAAAATCCATTTAAAGCTTTAAAAAAAATTTAGCCTACTCATTATTGTAAGGAAGCCATCTTTTTAATTATTTTAAATTGAGTATTTCTAATCTTTTTTACTTTTAATAATTAACGAAATCACTCTTTAATCTTTATGGAAAATACTAACTTGATTTTCTAATACATATAAAGAACCTATTGTCACTTTATATTCATAAGACTCTCACTCTTTTCAATAAATCACCTCGATATCATATTATATAAAACTTCTTACTTATTTGACTTTATAATTTACACTCAAAAATATAATACAACGATTTATGAAAAAATGACTCTTGTTAAAAATACTCGATAGATTCTAAGGACGTAACGAATTAAGTGCCGCATTTAACCCTTTAAATGGTACAGTAAAAGAAAATACCTTTCCATCTTTAATTTTATAGGAAATACGTACTTCATTGTCCTGCTCTATTTGTTTAGTCAAAACCGGACCTACAGGCGATTGTGCCAAACAAACGGTTTTACTACATTGCGTATAATGAATAAGAACAGGTTTTTTAACACCTTTTACAAACATTTGAATCGGAACATTTATATCAGAATTTGGCAATGTTCGAAAAAGCATCACTGCTTGACCACTTGTCGTAGAAACAAGAGACCAACTAAAAATGGTATTTCCTTCTTGATCATGAACAGTCTGTGTCACATTACATATACCTTGCTTATGTTTAAGCTTTTGTTTTTCGTCACAAATCAAAGTCCAGTCATAAAACTGCATAATAATTCGACGTGTTTCGCCAGGTTCTCCCTTAGGTATCGATAAGTGCGGTGGATGCACTGTATAAATATTATTGTTCTCGCTAGCAAAGCTTTCGCTCTTGCCTATTAAGGCAAGAGCAAACAGAACCTTTACTAACATACTTCTCGTTTTTACAATAATAGCCATTTTTTCTATTATCATCTCAACCTCAGAGTAATTCCAGCACCTATCCCCCAGTGTCCTCCAGCACTCGTAATAGATACATTCGAGCGAATATTTCCATCTTCAGATGTATAACCAGTTCCAATAGCAAATGCAGATTGTCCACGCCATGCGCCACTACCAAATGAAATACTTAAAGATCCTGGTATATCATAATAACGTAAGTTGGACACCGCTAGACCAATAGCTGCTGCTTGTCTTGCTTCTTTGCGAACATCCTCAATGGCATAATTCAAAGTCTCAAACTTCATATCTGTATAGGTCTTCGCTTCATTAACACCATCACTGACAAGACTACTAACTTGATCATCCGTATACTTTTTCGCATCATCAAGAACTATCTTCATCTGCTGTTCCGTATAATCATATAACTGACCTCCATTAACAGCTTCTTTCGAGCCTGACTCAATCTCACCATCAGCTACATTGTCTATCAAAACTGGATCACTTTCATTCCCACCTACTAACGTAATGCTATTCGTCTTCTTACCATCTCCATCTTTGTCATAGTTAACCACCCCATCCGTTATCACACTTTCAATATCTTTTACCTGCTTATCAATCGTATCTACCTTTTCCTCAACCTTTTTTACCTTCTCATTCACTGTCCAAAGTTGTCCTCCATTAACAACTTCTTGCGATCCTTTTTCTATCTTACCATCTGCTACATTCGTAATCTTACTCGCTTCTCCTTTATGACTAGCGTCATACGCTCCTTTGTCTTCATTCCAATTCAAGCTATTCGTATCAATATTGTCAGAAACCTCTTTAATACGATCGTTGATACTCGTCATACTCTCACTCACGCCGTCAAAAGCACTGGCAACGTTATGATAATTCTTCTTTCCACCAGAGCTACCATCAGCCTGGAATTGTACTACCTTGAAAGTAGGAGCTGTCCATACTCCATCTACATAGCCAGAATCACCTCCAAAATACGCTGCTAGCTGATTACTCATCAAATAAAGTTGTGAACCATTTACAGCCTCTGTTGAGTTAGCAGAAATATCTCCATTGGCAAGAAACTTAATTTTGCTATTGGTTTTTCCCTCTCCATGCTGTGCTACAAATGCTTGCTCATCATTACTCCACAACAGAGAATCTTTAGAGACACCATCAATTTTCTGAGTAAACTCATTAGCTCTATTTGTTAAGCGGCTATTCACATTGTTGATATTTTCATCAAGCCCTATCAAAGCAGAACCAACATTATTATGATCCTTAGTTACTGCTACACCATCTTCAGAAATGTGCGATAAATGATAGTGCGGACCAAACAAGATACCGTCGCGAAATTCCGCATTGCCACCAAAAATCCCTGCTACATCTCCAGATATTTTATTAATCTGGCTACCATTGATTGCATCATACGATCCTTCTGCAATTGT
This sequence comes from Bartonella sp. OC68QHHN, assembly GCF_042193875.1. Classification (NCBI taxonomy): domain Bacteria; kingdom Pseudomonadati; phylum Pseudomonadota; class Alphaproteobacteria; order Hyphomicrobiales; family Bartonellaceae; genus Bartonella; species Bartonella sp. OC68QHHN. The sequence goes on from NZ_JBHIME010000023.1 coordinate 249,416, forward strand.
ACCAGCTTGTACATTATGGAGAGCAACTGGTGCCGTAGTCTTATCTCCACCCAAAGTCACACTATTATAATTAGTGATTCCATCTGCATTTTTATCATAGAGAACTGCAAAGCTATTTGCTTCTTTAATGACCTTAATACTGTCCGTGATATCTCCAATTTCACCATCAAGTTGTTTTTTATTAACAGCTTCATCATCCTTAACTGCTTCTTTCACGCCAGAAATTGTACGAGCATCACCTAACTTGTTTGCAATATTAATCTCTGTGCCTTCTATTTCCTTCCCGATGATGATACGATTTGTCTCTTCCTCTCGCTTAACAAGGCTATTGCTTTTTATAGTGTCAACAACATCTGCAATCTGACCATCGAGCTGTTGTTTATTAACAGCATCATTCTCTCTCTCTGCTTTCTTAACACCAGAAATTATCCGTAATTTATCACTTTTATTCGCAATATCGATTTTATCACTATCTATATCCTTACCAATGGTAATGTGTTTCGTTGCTGTATCCTGTGTTACAAAAATACTCACTGCACCTTGTTCTTTTATTTCCTTCAGTTGTGAAAAATTACTGCATCAGTATTGCTAGTTCCTGCTGCAACATTTGTTACTTTTTTACTTACCACATTAATACTACCAGTGGTTATTTGCGGGACATCAGTAATTACTAAACCTGTTGCATCTACTTTTTTCTCTCCTAATGTTATCCTTTTCAAGGCTATATCATTAGCCAAACCAAATATGAGTTTATTTTCATCGTCCTTATCTCTTTTAACCCCAAAGTTACTTCCTCCAGATGAAAAATTTATTGTACTATCTAGCATCCACATCTTTAACTGCCTCACCAGCAATAGACAGTTTCCAACTTTTTTCTTACGACTTCTTCTAAATCCTACAACTGTCTAAGGTTCACTGCATCGGCAGGTTTGCTACCAGCTGCCACGCCTATAATTTATCACGTTATGTTCTTACTAGGAACACCAACACTCACTGCACCTTTCGTACTTTTCCATTGAGATTCGGTGTTTTTATCCTGTCCTTGCAGAAGAAACGTATACCCAAAAATACCAGCAGCCCTACCGAACACAGAGTTGTTCCCGATAGAAACACCCCCATCAACCATCACGTTAGAATAGGAACCTATAGAAATAACTTCTTGAGCAAATGCATATGCACGCGGTGGCCAAGAGCAATCGAATCATACCCTAGAGCTTTAGAAATGGCTCCTACAGCTGTTGAAGAATCACTCTTCGCAAGTTGTATAATCATTATCTCCATGTTCGCTCTTCTTACTATATTCGCCACCTATTGCGACACTACTTTTACCCAAAGCGTAAGCCATATTGCCTACAACAACGCTCCATTCTTTTTCCGCTTGCGTTCCACTCCTTAAAGCAATACTTGTGTTTGGAATACGTTGCATACCTGTAAATCGTTGCATTCTTTTAATTAAATCATGTCGCAAGGTGTCAGATCCATTTATAATCGTTGCATCTTTGTTGTTTTCAGAACTTATTGTAATTGTAGAGTTATTGTTCATCACCAATTGCGGATCGGTAAGAGATCTCTCACTCAAACCACTCTTACTCTTAATAGAAAGCATATTGACGAGAAAATTGATATAGCCACTATCATCTGTAGAATCATCCACTATTGGTGTCATTGCTGTGATGTATTAAGTGCTATTAAATAACTTGCTTTTGAGAGAGCACCAATGTTGTTAGAGTTAGCATACGCAGAAAGGAGCATTTTTCCTTCAGAATAGCTCTTTGTTGCTTTTGCCATGGCTTGAAGCAGCTGCTCTATTATATCAATATTATATCAATTTTTTTCGCCAAAACAGGAATAGCATTCGATTAAAAAAACAACTATCATAACTCCCAATGAAAACGTTGTTACAAACAACCGGATAAAATAAACGCTGAAAACTTAAGCTATTTCCCTTGAATATGATCAATAATTTTTTTCATAACAAACCCTCAACAAAAAAAACATGCCTAAAACATAAAAAAGATACATTTTTAATTGTAAGAATTTGCACTATTTGCTTTTTATACTCGTAATTAGATTAAAACACTTTGGAGAAATTAAAATTTTACTATGAAGCTACAAAAAAGGAAACTGATTAAAAAAACATAATATTTTGAACTATTCTATTCTTAAGATAATTTGTCATTTAAACAACAAGACTTTCAATGAAAAATTATAACGATATCGACATAAAGTATACGTTTAACACTACACGAAAATAAAAGCTAAAACTGTCTTCTTTTAATAAAGGGTAATTCGTATTTACATTGCTTTAGGCACTTTAATAAATCAAAATAATAGGATAGAGCAATGATTTTGTTACCTAATTATCAAAAAATAGCGATCAATTTTTTGAATCTTTACCACTAAGATCTTTTATTCTCAACAAAAGTTGTAATAGGCTTTTTATATTTAGATTTTATATAATTACGGGAGTTTTTTACATTTAGAATAGCTTTAGAGGGTTCTGGAAGAAGGTAAAAAAATTGCCCTTTTCTTAAATAAGAAAAAGGCAAATCAATTTTATGGATTTAGTCGTTTATTAGTTGAGTATCACATTAACCCCTGCACTTATACCCCAGTGACCTCCAGAAGTGCTAATTGACAAGTTGGAACCAATATCACCGTTCTCTGAAGTATAACCTGCACCAAAAGCAAAAGCAGATTGACTACGCCATAAACCACTACCAAATGCGATTGTTAATTTTCCAGGAATATCACTATAGCGTAAACCAGATACTGCTAAACCAAGAGCTGCTGCTTGTCTTGCCTCTTTTCGAACATCCTCAACAGCATAACTTAATGTCGAAAACTTCATATCCGTATACGAATTAGCCTCATTAACTCCATCTTTTACAAGGTGAGAAACTTTCTCATCCGTATACTTTTTGGCATTTTCAAGCACAAAATCCATCTTATCTTTTAATTGACCTCCATTAACCGCTTCTTTCGAATCTTTTTCAATCTTTCCATCGTCTACATTGTCTATTAATACTGGAGAACTGTCATCTACACCAACTAACGTAACTTTATTGGTCTTTTTACCTGATTCATCTTTATCATATTGTACAGATCCCTCCGTAACTTTATTTTCAATATCCTTGACCTGATCTGTAATCATCTGCTGGGTTTCCCAAAGCTGACCTCCATTCACAGCTTCTTTAGAATCTTTATCTACCTTGCCATCCTCTACATTGATAATCTTACTGGGACCCTTAACGCCCTGATCATCAGCGTGCGAGGCATCATAGCTTCCTTTTTCTTCATTCCAATTCAGACCATTCGAAGAAGCATCCTTTTCAACTTCTTTTATACGATCGTTGATAGTGCTCATGCTGTCATTAACAACATCAAATGCTTCAGAGACACTGTTATGCTCCTCTTTATCACCTTTCGTACCATCCTTATTAAAGACCTGAACGTAGAATTTGGGTCCTTGCCACTTTCCTTCCTTATCATAACCGGCTCCTCCACCAAAATATGTGGCAAATGTCCGTTGAAGAGTATAAATCTGACCACCATTAATCGCATCCGTCGAATCTTCTGATATCTTTCCTTCTGCAAGGAACGTGATCTTGCTGTTTTCCTTTTTACCTTCTTTCTCATGCTGTGCTACAAACGCACCTGCATCATCACTCCACAACAACGCATTCTGCTCAATGTTGTCTGAAATCTCATTATGAAGATTCTTGAAGACCTTATTGACACCGGAAAACGCGGCTGCAATGCTATCATAATACTCCTCTTCAAAGCTTCCATCTTCTTGGAAAGTCATTATCTTGAAACCTGGGAGAACCCAGCCATCACCATCATACTTAGCATCACCACCAAAATACTCTGCTAGCGACTGATTCAGATCATAAATCTGTCCGCCATTAACCGCATCACCCGAGCCTGATACTATAGAGCCAGCCGCAAGTGATGTGATCTTGCTTGCTTTTCTGTCATCACCTTCCCCATGCAGGGCGACAAAAGCACCCTCAGCCTTGCTCCAAGATAAAGAATCTTGTGCAACTCCTTCTGAGACTTCCTTAATACGATCGTTAACATTCTTGATATTATCATCAAGTCCTTTAAAGGCAGAACCAACATCGGTATACGGTTTATCTTTTACAACACCATCTTTATCAATACTAGATAAATTATAAGTTGGCCCTTTAAAAGCACCATCCTTAAATTCAGCATCTCCACCCAAGAATTTTGCTACATCCGTTGAAAGGATGTGAACCTGTCCTCCATTGATAACATCCGTTGAGTTTTCCGCAATCGATCCTGCGGCTACATTATGCAACGCAACAGGTGTAGCATCCTTCCCTTTACCAAAAGTTACATTTGTATAATCAATTTGATCATCTGTTGTTTTATCGTAAAGAACAACAGAAGAACTATCAGACAGAAGGGTATCAGAAAGATCCTTCAAACCTTTATCAAATTGTTCTTTGTTCACAGCTTCATTGTCTTTTTCTGCCGCCTTCACACCAGAAAGTGTTCGATCCTTACCGCTCTTGTTTGCGATATTGATTTCACTACCTTCTACTCCTTTACCAATATTGATAACATCTTCATTTTTTGTAACAAGAAGATTACTGATTACATCGCTGATCGCATTTTGAACCTTTGTGAAAAGTTTACCCACACCTGAAAATGCATCTGATACATTCTTATAGCTTGATTCAGCTTCAGTGCCATCATCATTGATAGTTTTGAGCTTAAAATCAGGAACATTCAATTCCCCATCCTTATATTCAGCGTCATCAGAAAAATATTTTGCAACTTTATCACCCAGTGAATAAAGCTGGGAACCATTTACTGCATCCGTCGATTCTTTCGTAATATCTCCTACAGCAAGCGATGTGATCTTGCTTGCTTTTCTGTCATCACCTTCCCCATGCAGAGCTACAAAAGCTTTGTCACCATCGCTCCAAGATAAAGAATCTTGTGCAACTCCTTCTGAGACTTCCTTAATGCGAGCGCTCACATTCTTGATATTGTCATCAAGTCCTTTAAAGGCAGAACCAATATCGGTATGCGGTTTATCTGTTACTTCACCATCTTCATCAATATTAGATAATTTATACTCTGGGACTTTAAAGTTTTTTCCATCAAAGGATACATCTCCACCTAAAATTTTTGATAAATCCTCAGTGATTGTATGAAGCTGATCGCCATTAATCGCATCACTCGAAGCTGATATTATAGAACCAGCGGCAAGCGATGTGATCTTGCTGTTTTCCTTTTCTCCATCTTTTTCCCCATGCTTGGCTACAAAGGATTGTGTTTTACCATCCCACAACAGAGCATCGCCTTGGACAGATTCTGTGATATTCGTGACTTGTTCTTTAAAGTCATTAACGATGTTCTGCACATTCTTATTCACACTCTGGAAATTCTTATCAATTCCGTCAAAAGCTTCCGCTACATTATGGTAGTTTTTTTCTTCAACTTCATTGCTCTCTAAGTTGAAAATTTTTAGTTTGAAGGTTGGTTTATTCAATACGCCATTCTTATACGTAGCATCGCCGCCAAAATATTCCGCAACTTTATCGCCCAGTGAATAGAGCTGGGAACCTGTTATAGCTTCGTGCGAATCTTTCTCTACCTTACCATCAGCGACATTAACAATCTTGCTCGCATCCTTCTCACCATGAGCGGCATTGTAGGCACCACCATCACCTACACTACCATCCCAATTTAAACCATTCGAAGAGACGTCCTTTTCAAATTCCTTTATACGAGCATTCACATTCTTGATATTATCATCAAGTCCTTTAAAAGCTTTTTCAACGCCTTTATATAGTTGTTCCTCTTTTATAATCCCATCTTTATCAATATTGGATAATTTATACTCTGGTATTTTAAAGTTTTTGCCATCAAAAGATACTTCACCACCTAAAATTTGTACTAAATCCTCAGTGATTGTATGAATCTGATCACCATTAACGGCATCTGTCGAATTTGCGTTAAGATCTCCACCCGCAAGACCTGTTATTTTTTTACCCGCAGCATCAATACCATCCGCTATTATTTTGGGGCCATTCTCAATGGTTAACCCCGTTTTATCTAAAGTGACGTCTTTTAATTTTACGCTGTTTAATGTGACATCTTGTGCCAAATCAAATGTTATTTTTTTGTCTTTACTTTCTCTTGTATCACTATTTTTAATCTCAAAGTTTTTGCTTCCAGAGACCAAATTTAATATATCACCCGGCTGAAAGCCTGAAACAGCCTTATTATTAAGAGAAAGTGTCCATCCTTGTGCTACAAATTCTCTTAATTTTTTCAGCTGCGCAATGTTGACGGCATCAGTGTCTGCATAACCCGCTGCCACACCTGTAAGCTGTCGTGTTATCTTATTCGGAGTATCACCAACACTAAAAGCTCCTTGAGTGCTCTTCCATATCACACCATCATCTGTTGACTTGCTATCTATGGAAGGATCATAGCCAACAATGGACGCTGAGTTACGAGAAAAAGATTTATAACCCACAGCAACACCACCAGTAATACCAGCTTGTACTTGTGCATTTGAGCCCAATGCAATACTATTTTCAGCAGATGCATTTGAAAGTCCACCTAACGCAATACTATTTTCGGCATTTGCCGCTGAAAAACTACCTAATGCAATACTATTGTCGGCAGCTGCATTTGAAAGCTTCCCTAACGCAATTCCTGCATCCCCTTTTGTCTTTGATCCAATACCTATAGCAATACTTCCTTGCCCACTTTCTAACTCACTGGCAGCAATTTTAATACTCTCCGATTCAGCATTCCATTTAAAGACACTATCATCGGTAGCTTTTTTAATCTCATTGTAAAGATTTACATAAGACTTATCCATACCCTCAAAGGCTTTTGCTACATTCGGAAAACTTTCTTCTTCAATCTCATTTGTCTTAGGATTGAACGTTTTAATTTTGAACTTTGGATTATCCCATTGGCCATTCGTAAATTTACCACCACCGCCTAAATATCCAGCTATCTGGGTCGCGACAACATTTAACTGACTACCATTTACCGCGTCTTGTGAATCTGCATTAAGATCACCAGATGCAATACCAGTTACCCTTTTATTTCCAGCATCAATACCACCAGTGGTTATTTTCGGACCATTAGTAATTACTAAGCCTGTTGCGTCTAAGGTACTATTCCCCATTTTTGCACTACTCAACGTGACATCTTTAGCCAGATCAAATTTTACTTTATTGTCTTCTTTCCCTTTTGTTATATTCAGGTTACTACTTCCAGACGATAAATCTACTCCGTTGTTAAAGTTAGCCATTGTAGTATTTTCATCGTCAACAGACAATTTCCAACCTGCTTCTTTATTAGCTTTATCGACGTAAGTTTTTAAATCCATTAGCTGTCCAACATTCACTGCGTCAGTCACTTCCTTACCAGCTGCTATGCCTGTGATTTGTCGCGTTTTGCCAGAAGAAATATCACCAACACTAACAGCACCTAACGTGCTTTTCCACTGAGGTATAGGATTTGTGGCAACTTCACCTTCCGTCGTAGCAGCATACCCAAAAATACCGGCAGGAGTTTTGGTAAAAGACTCGCTCCCTAAAGCAACACCTGAATCTACCACTGCTTTTGAATGAGCACCCAAAGTTACCGATGCCAGATTGTCCGCCCTAGAACGACGTCCGATAGCTATTGATTCTTCACCCTTTGCTATTGTACGACCTTCAGGAGGTGTCGGATTATCGCCCCTTCGCCCTTCACCACCTATTGCAATACTTTTTTCACCCATGGCATAAGCCAAATGACCTATAGCAACAGTAACGCTTTTGTCCGTCTGAGCACCATAACCAACAGCAACCGAGTCCTCAGCACGGACTATTATCTTGGCACCAATAGCAACAATATCACTCCCAGAATGGACGGCTGAGTCTGTTGTTATATTGTTACCAAATACGACAACAGTATCATTTACACCACTTGACAGTCTTGTAGTTCCATCCCGCACCAAGTCAGACACATTAACAGGCATTGTAACAGGTATTGCATTCTTACTATTGTAAGCAAACTGTTGGACGGTAGAGCTATCAGAAATAGGCAACTGTCGGTTAGTGAGAGATCTCTTATAAGGCTCTTCTGTATTTATCACCCCTTTCGATAAATTATTATCCTCTGCTGTCAAAATATTTATTATGGAACTGTTATCACTCTTCCCAGAAAGGGTCTTGATGAGGAAATTGGCATAATCAACAGACGCATCTACTTTTGATATTGGCCCCATATTCAATGCTGTTAAATAATTCTGCGCTGTTCTTGAATCACGATTGTTCGAAAGAGCAGGAGAAATAGTGGATAAAAGTGCCGCTATTGAAGTCAAGGATAGAACTTTAACAAAAGGAAAACGAGAAAATTTTAAATCGCTCCCTACTAATTTTGTATATAATTTTTTCATAATGAACTCCCCAATGAAAAAATAACTATAAACACAAAAAAAACACATTTAAGCGCTATGAAGTTCTCTAAATCTGGTTTTTCTAAACATATTCAAAAATTTAGTACCTGATTGATAAAGATAGAGAAGTTGTGTTTTTATGTTTTATGGTTAACGTATTTTGCCCTTTTACATTTCCTAAGAACGTAAATTTTGTAGTGATTGGTTTTTTTAACCTTTAAACTTATTGGCTGTTTTTTGCAAGGGGTAGAGTTAGTTTAGTATATTGTCTTTATAACTTCCTCCAGTAAAATTGAAATACATTTAAATATATATTTTTGTCTCACTAGAAAGTTTTAATAGATTTCTAGAGAGTATGAGGATTTTTTCTATCTGTAGAGTGCTACAGATTTTTTAGATTTAAAAATTAAAGCAGAAAATAATGCACTTATAATTTATGAACAAACTCATTATCTTATTTTGAAATAAGACGTTTCACTTTGGTGAAATTGTATGGTTTTTCTGTTTTTTAAACCTGCGTTTATCATTATAGCCCTTATCAATATATATATATATATATTTATTTACATATGTAAAAACAATTCACCCCTGGCTCATGAGACAGGGGTGAAAAGGGATTTTTATGTATTTTGTTTATTATTAGTTCAATGTCATGTTGAATCCTGCACCTATACCCCAGTGACCTCCAGAAGTTGTTGCGGATATGTTAGAGCGATATTTTCCATTTTCTGAAGTGTAACCTGCACCAAAGGCAAATGCAGATTGGCTACGCCATAAACCACTACCAAATCCAACGCTTAATTTTCCAGGCGTATCATTGTAGCGTAAGTTAGACACTGCTAAACCAATCGCAGCTGCTTGTCTTGCCTCTTTTTTCACACTCTCAATACTATAGTTTAAAACATCAAACTTCATATCTGTATATTGCTTAGCCCGATCAACAGCATCATCAATCGCATCAATCACAATATTATTAACCCGTTGATCTGTATACTGCTTCGATTCATCGAGAATAATCTTCATCTGTTCTTTAGTATAGTCATGGAGTTGACCACCATTTACAGCTTCTTTCGAACCTTTTTCAATTTTACCATCAGCTACATTATCAATCATAACAGGTTCACCAGGATCGCCGCCCGCTAATGTGATTTTATTGGTTTTTTTGCCGTTTTCATCTCTGTCATAACGAACAGCGTCCTCAGCAATATCGTTAACTTTATTATCAATATTATCAACTTTGGCATCAATATTGAGAACTGTATCACCAATATCGGCAATCGTATTGGAAATGTTATTAACTCTGTTGGTAAGATGCTTAACATCTTTTTCAACACCAGTGACACGTTCATTGGTCTCCCAAAGTTGTCCACCATTAACTGCATCTTTTGAACCTTCTGCAATTTTACCATCAGCTACATTGATAATTTTATTCGGCTTACCATCGCGACCAGCATCATAGGCTTTTTCTTTATCATTCCACTTTAAAGCATCTGAATCGACCTTGTTGATGACATCATCAATACGGTTATTAATATTTGACATATTTTTATTAACGTCACCAAAAGCATCAGCGACATTATGGTGCTCTTTCTCAACAGTCGTACCATCAGCATTGACTTGAACAATTTTAAAAGTAGGATCTGTCCATTTGCCATTCTCATATTTAGCACCGCCACCGAAATAATTAGCAAGCTGGTTGCTCATCAAATAAAGCTGGTTACCCGTAATGGCATCCGTTGAACCATCCGCAATCTCACCATCTAAAAGATACTTCAATTTGCTCTTTGTCTTCTGCCCATCTTTTTCATGACGTGCAACAAATGCTTCTTCTTCTTCATCCCACAGTAAAGCATCTTTAGAGATACCTTCAATTTTCTGATTAAACTCATTAGATACATTTGTTAAGCGTTGATTCACATCTTGAACATTTTTATCAAGACCTGTTAAAGCTGAACCAACGTCATAAAAATTAGCCTGCCCGACCTCACCCTCTACAATAGCCGATAAAGTATATTTCAGCCCTTCAAAAGCACCGTTAATAAACTTTGCACCACCACCAAAAAACTTTGCAATATCTGCTGATATTTTATTAATCTGACTACCATTGATTGCATCGTGGGAATTTTCAGAAATGCTGCCATTTTTCACGTTATGAAGAGCAACTGGTCCGTTGTTCTTATCACCGCCCAAAGTTACACTACCATAATTAATACTATCATCGTCATTCTTATCATAGAGAACCGCAGCAGCAGTTGCTGTCTCAATATCTTTAGTAATATCCTTTATGCTTTTATCAAGTTGATCTTTGTTAACAGCTTCATCACCCTTCTCTGCTGCCTTAACACCAGAAATCTTGCGTGCTATCTTGCCAATGCCTGCAACATTGATCTCAGTACCAGCTGTATCCTTACCTATGGTAATAGGCGCTGACACACCTCCCTCTTGTTTAACAAGACTATTCTCTGTCACATTATTAATCTGATTATAGATATCCGTGATAGAATTATCGACACCCGCAAAAGCATCAGAGACATTATGGTATTGTTTCACAACAATATCACCGCTTTCATTACGTCGAGAAACTATGAAAGTAGGCTCTATCCACTCTCCATCCTCATAACTAGCGCCACCGCCAAAATAATTTGCAATCTTATCGCCCATCGCATAAAGTTGGGAACCATTTATTGCATCTGTTGATTCTTCTGAAATATCGCCATTCAAAAGGTCGGTAATCTTACTATCTGTTTTACGTCCGTCTTTTTCATGATGCGCAGAAAATGCTTGTTTACCATCATTCCAAAGTAAAGCATCTTGAGAGAACTTATCAAATTTATTGTCTACATATTGTATATGTTTATTGACATTTTTGATATTGACATCAAGCCCTTCAAGAGCCTCACCAACATTGTAAAAAGTCTTCTGAACGACATTACCATCTGCAGAAACTATAGATAAATTATAATTTGGACCTACAAAGACGCCATTTTCAAATGCTGCATTCCCACCAAAGAAATTCGCAATATCTCCAGATATCTTATTAATCTGACTACCATTTATTGCTTCTGTTGAACTTTCAGAAATTTCACCATCTTTGACACCTGCAATGATCCGTCCTCCATCAGTACCTGTGATATCAATTTTTGTCCCGTCTTTTACTTTACCAATGGTAATAAGCTTTTCGCCCTCATCCCATTGAACAAGACTATTGCCTGTTGCATTGTTAATCTGCGTGTAAATATCCGTGATAGAAGCATCAACAGCCGCGAAAGCATCAGTTACATTGTCGTGTTTTGCATCCTGAACAGTAAAAGTCGGTTTGAAGCCATCAATTACATCTGTCTCACCGCCAAAATATTTTGAAATATTATCAGCATAATTGAAAAGCTGATGACCATTTATTGCTTCTGTTGAATCGGAACTGACTTTTCCAACTGCAACACCAGAAATAATTCGACTCCTGCCTTCAGAGTTCGCAACTTTGATTTCAATACCTTCTTTTTCTTTACCAATGGTAATAAGCTTTTCGCCCTCATCCCATTGAACAAGACTATTATCTGCTATTTGATCCTTTATTTCATTCAGCTGTGAAACATTTACGGCATCATTCTCATTAGTACCCTTTTGTACTCCTCTAATTTTTGTATTGGCAGCATAGATACCACCCTTGGTCATGTTTGGACCGTCCTTGATCATGAAGCCGGCATTACTCATTCTGCTATCCCCTGCTTCTACACGACCAACTTTAATATATTCGCTTAAATCAAAGGATACGTTATTACCTTCACTTTTGACAATTTTTATATTTGTGTTCTCACTCTCATTATTATCATCGTCTTTCTGCTTAACTGCAACAAAATTCACCGTACTACCAGCTTTAACATCTGTAGCTTCCTCACCATTGACAGAAAGCTTCCAGCCTGTTGCCATCCCTGCTGTAAACTCTTTTAACTGCTTATAATTTACTGCATCGGTATCTTCTTCCCCTGCAGCTACTCCTTTAATCGTTTTATCACCAGCATGAATGCCATTAACAGTTATGCTCGGACCATTACCACCTTCAAACCCAAAGCCAACAGCACTCATAACGCTTTCTCCTGCTGTGACAGTCATTACCTGAATATCATCAGCCAAACCAAATTCTACAGTGTTGTCATCGTTTTTGGTAATGTGGATATTCTGGTTATCTTCATCACCAGCTGATTGCAAATTTACAACATCGTTTGGACCAACAGTCGTAGCATCTTCACCATTAACAGAAAGTGTCCAGCTTCCTGCTTTCGATATCAATCCTTTTACCTCATTCAGCTGTGCAAAGTTAACTGCATCGGTATCCTCCTCCCCCGCTGCTACTTTTGCAATTCTTTTATTGCCAGCTTCAATACCTTCAAAAGTTATTCTTGGCCCCCCTCCAGTAAACAGAAAGCCGTCATCACTCATAACGCTTCTTCCTGAAGTAACACTCGTTACTTTAATATTATCAGCCAAATCAAATATTACATTGTAATTATCATCTTTTGTAATCTTGATATTCTTGTTGCCTTCCTCACCAGCTGATTGCAAATTTAGCGTATCATCTCGGCCTACAGTCGTAGTATTTCCACTGTTGACAGAAAGTTTCCAACTCGTTTGAGCTGCTTCTTTTACAGCTTTTAGCTGTGCATAATTTACAGCATCAGCATCAGTTTCTCCATCTGCTACTCCTGTAATCTTTTTATTGCCAGCAGAAATACCATCAACAGACATTTTGGGACCATTACCATCAACAAACATAAAGCCATCATTACTCATAATGGTTGTTCCTGTAGTGACTCTGGTCAATTCAAGAGTATCACTCAAAGTAAATTGGATTTTATGCTTATTCTCTGCAGTGTTTTTTGCAATCGTTAAGTTGGTATTGCTCGTTGAAAAATCTATTATATTGCCTGGATTCACGTCTGTAAGATCTGTATCATTAGCAGAAAGTTTCCAGCCCCCTCCCCCTGCTATGACATCTCTCATAGCTTTTAGTTGCGCCACGTTTACCGCATCCGTATCTTTCGATCCAGCTGCAACTCCTGTAATCTGCCGCGTTAGCTGGCTTTGACCATCTTTACCATCAACTTCACCAATACTAAAAGCCCCTGCAGTGCTTTTCCATGCTATACGGCTATCTGTCGTCGGGCCATCTAGATAAGGGTCATAACCAAAATCACCCTTTTCTCTATCAGAGACAGAGCCACCACCAATAGCAACACCATCAACAACAGTTACATGTGCGTTTGCACCAATAGCAACTGAATCTTCCGTTTCAGCATAGGTATGCGTACCTATAGCAATCGCGTTTTCTCCCTTTGCTGTTACTTTTCTGCTAGCCTCTGGAGTTCTGTCAGAGTCCCTGCTCCCTATTGCAATAGAACCTGACCCCAAAGCTTCCGCTTCTGAACCTATAGCAATTGCATAATTCCTTTCTGCTTTTGTCTTAGTCCCTAAAGTAACGCTATTTTTACCAGAAGCGGTTGCAAGTCCACCAATAGCAACCGTAGACTCTCCCGATGCTTCTGATCCCACACCCATAGCAACACTTGCTTTTCCAGCTGCAAGTGCAGAAACACCAAAAGCTTGTGCTCCACCAGCTTTTGCGGTGGCACCAGCACCAAATGCCGTTGAATAATTCCCTATTGCAGAAGAACCACAACCGGTAGCAAAAGAATAAACACCATAAGCCTCAGGCATAGCGTTAGCAGTACCACCAGTAGTAAATGCTGACATATAACCACCAGAGCCACCAGAGCCATTCGTAATCCCCTCACTAACCCAAGCCTCTTTTTCAGTAGTCGTGCCATAAGGATGACGATTTTGAAAAGCTTGATCGTTTATAAATCTATTATACTGCTCTTCTGCAGTTATCCGATTAGCATCAACAATTGTCTGCTGTTGCTTTCCTCCACGTCCAATAACATTATCTACACCACAATAATCATCATCACCAGATAAAACAATACTCCCATGACTACCATATGGATATACCACATTAGGACCAGGTGTACTTTGACTCGTCCCTCCTACTATCGCAAGATTGGAAGCAAAAACAGGAGAAACACTCGATAAGAGTGTAGCCATTACCGCACTAAACGAGACAGCTTTAATTAAATTTGGTGTGGAATATTTTTTTTTCATAAGAACCTCCTCCAACAGAGTTCAACATCATTACAACGCGTGAAAACACATATGGCAAATCCCTTAGTTTGCGCACTTCAAAAACAAATAAATCAAGACAAAACCCTCCCATCGACACCGCTATTTATTACGGCATCGCCCTAAAATCTTTGCAACAACATCGAATCTAGAAAAGTCCCCAACCCTTTTAGCTAGAGGGATTCAAGCTAAAAAATAAATAAAAACACAAGACTTTGAAAATATAACGTAATCTCCATTCAAAACACTGCGATTTATCTCTTAACAAAAATAATTTCACTAAAGAGCAATTCTACTTTTTAAGTAAAGCGCCTCAGAAGAATGGCAAGAGTGTAAAAAGAATTTTTTATAAATTTGCAAAAATACTTTTCAATAAATTAGCTGTTCTTATAAGAAAAAATTTATGATTTTTTTAACTTATAGCATAATGTAATGGATAACGATTATCATAATGACCTCACTCTTTTCTGCGAGGTAAGCTGTTTCAATATATGATACATATCTTTGAAAGAAATCTTATAATGATGCACGCTCTGTAAAAAATTTCAACGTGCTCATCTCATCATCTTCATAAAAGACAAAGCGCGCCTATAAATAGTCTTTCCTTCTTCTCTCTTATATGTCTGTTATCCTTTTATAGGAACAAAACATCGTCATTGTATTTTCACTGTTGTATAAATTTTTTTGTATTAATAACTGCAATTCTTTTTATAAGAAGTTTTATCTTTATTAGAGCAATACATTAATTTATAATGATAATTTATCATTTTTTCATGTTGAATAAGTAACCAAAAAAATCGTGAGATTTTCTTATTTCAAACCTGTTTATACAATAAAACTCAAAAAAGTTTTATTTTTAAAAAAGGCTGCTCATTCGTATCTTATGAAGTTTCTAGATGTGCTTTTCAGATTCGATTTTACGCTTTAAATATAATTTTAAAAGTGGCAAAGTGGCTTCGACTTCTTCCATATCATTGAGGTTTTGAATAAGCTCTTGCAATTTTCCATAAAGCTCTGCTGCTAATTCCGCAACATCTTCAGGAGAAAGATCTATTTTTGCATCATGATAGATCGTATAAGCTAAATGTCCAAGCTTTTTCATCAGCCCAGCAGGAATCGCTTGCGGTTTAAAACCAACTGCTTTCGCCTTTGCCATATCTGAAAACATCTCGCCATTGCCCGTTACAAGCCAATCTAATGAAACACCACAAATTTCTTGATATTTGGAGAGCGCAGAGGCTGTAGGCTCACTTATACCAGTTTCATAAGTTCCTACAGAGCCAGCAGTGATACCAAGATGTTCAGCAAACTGCTTCCGCTCTGTAAAACCAAGAGCGTGACGCACTTCACGAAAACGTTTTGCCAACTCAGTTTTAGGTTTTGCTTCCGGACGAGCCAAAAAACACCCCAAAATCAATATAATTGTTGACTAAATAATTATATTGATTTGTAATTATTACTGCTCCTTAAGAAGAGCAGTTATCACATACATAACCCCACAAAAACAGATGTTGCAGCATCCGTTTAAGCAGGAGCGAAAATTATGACAATTACACAAAAAATGCAATCGCCGTGGTATTTTACTGAACTGCGCTCCTGTAATATAACCTTGGAAAAACTCAAGCCTATCAGAGGCTATTTTCCAGAGTCAAAAACATTTGGACACAGCCCAATGAAAAAGATAAATGCGCCACTCCAACTCTATCAGTTTGCACACCAAGTAATCTCTTGCCAACTGCTTTCTCAAAGTCGCAGTCATATTCTTTCAAAAGCAAAAAGTCTAATACGATTCTCTTCATTTCATGCTGTGCAATATACCACTGAAATCTTATTACAAAAATATGCAAATGCATTTCCCATAGGTTTTTATAAGGTAAAAAGTTTATCAATGTCTAAAAATCAATATAAAATAGGCAAAATAATTGGTATTCTACAAAAAAATGAGATTATCACTTGTTATTAAACAATTAGACGTTTACAAACCATGTTTGCTTATTTTATATATTAATGGCACTAATTTAGCTGTAATTGGCAATAGAAATTTCAGAGTGTTTGGTTTATCGTCAGAATGCTTCTCCTCTATGCACATTAAAAGCCTTTTGGCAATGTATTTTAAATGCTATAAGTTCTATAGTAAACACATTACCATCCATATTTACAATTGGGCGCTTCAAAATCTTGGAGTAATAAAGTCTTTAAATAGACATTGATTTAAAAGCGCGTATTTTGCAGAAAATTGATAAAACCATGAGGTTCGTATACATGGCAATTCTAAGTGATAATAGTGGAGTGATACTTAAAAAAGCTACATGGAAAACCGCAACATGGAGGGATTAAGCATGACCTCTTTATGCGATAAAGAATTATCTGATACACTGGTTGGTCTTTATGACGACTATCAACGCGGTTTCGACATTGGAGAAGAGCTTAAATTGTGCGTGGATTTGGCGTTATCTCTTGAATTGGAACTCAGTATTCACCGTTTAAGTGAAACAGATGCTGTTTTAAAAAAAGAGATTGTGCAAACCTTGAATCGTCGCAGGAATACTCATTCCAATGAAGATGAAATTGATACAATTTTTCATATGGATTTTGAAAAACAAAAATAATGCAACACTCTCCTTATATGATAAGATAGTACCTCATCGCTTTACTTTCTAATGCACTTAAACAAAAAAACTTTCAAGAAGATTTAAAGTGTGGCGTTTTCGTCTTCTTAACAACAGTGAGATGAATTAAAGAAACGCAGCAATTCTTTTGGGTCATTATCAAAAAATAGAGAGTATTCTCTAGCATACATCAATTTATGCTTTATTCATTAAGCACCAACTGTTACATTTTCTCACTCCCCTGTAAAAGCAAAATATGAAATATGCTGTAGCGTAAATGTTTATAAAATAGCGTATATTTACCACACTTAAATGTAATTTATTGTTTTTCATGTCTATAAAACAGCACTATGAGTATTCCAACAAGCGCAACAATACTTTGAAAAAAATATATCGATTGAGGTGATATGCTACTGTTATCGCTTGCCATAATGAGATAGACTCCGAGGATCAAGCATCCAGAGATACCATTACAACTTGCCTGCAATCTTCCTTGGTATTCAGGATCACAAGAGAGTTGTGATAAAGAAATCGAAAGAGCCCAACTCGAAAGTCCAAATCCAATCATAAAGTAAACAGGAAAAATAATAAAATTGTGTGTATTAAAAGATAGAATAGCGAGGCCAATAGCCATAAAAGCTAATAAAATGGCTAATGTTTTCCTTATGGATAAAACTTTACAAAGAAGTGGTGAAAAAAACGCACCAGTCAATACGCCCATAGAATAAAGCACCTCAAATATTGCAAAAGTCCTGCTATCCGCATGCAAAACCTCTTGTATATAAGGAACGAGAATAACAGGAATGGTCATCAAAAGAGTCATAATAATCATCTGGCTTATATAAGGTACAAAAAGAGCCGGATTCTGTTTAAAATAATGAAGGGATGCTGTATAATTTTTCCACCAATTTTGCTGGTTTTGATTTTTAGATCTTCGGTTTCTAGGTACCTTCATTGCAAAGTTAAATAAACCAGCAATAATAAAGAATATACCACCTATTAGAAGAGTTCCTTTTGTTCCTGCATAAGACAGTATCAATCCACTTAAGCCCATACCTACGATAGTACCAAGCTCATAAATCATATCGATGGTTGCATTTGCATTGATGAGCTGTTCCTTCAGCACAATACTTTGAATTAAAGAAACAGCTGATGGCATATAAAAAGAGATAAAAATACCCAAAAGAGCAGATAAGACCATCAATTCAATTTCTATACCAAAATGCCAAAGCATTACCCAGCCCACGATTACCAAACCTCTTATAAGATTTGAAATAATAATCTGCGTTTTACGATTATATTTATCTGCTAATATGCCCAAAATAGGGGCAAAAATAATGCTAGGCGTCCAAAGAAAAAGCATCATCAACGCTACACCACGGATTGAACTCGTCTGATTGTAAGCAAGCCATGACAATGCAATATAATTTAGTCCATTTCCAAATGTAGCAAATAAGCCGCTCAAAGTAAAATAGAGAAAAGTTCTATTTTCAAATAAAGCAATGCGTTCCTTCAAATTTGAAGTGAACATAAATTATCCTCTAAAATAAATACCAGTCGATATGCATGATACATCCTGTTTAAAAACAGGCATTCTTATGAATTTTATTTTAGATCATTAAATTTAAGAAAGCAAAATTCCTTTTTTAAGGCTTTTAAAATCTTTGTGCTGTTGTATGATTAATCATTCTATGAAAACAAAACATTTATGCACAAAAATACAATAAAATTAAAATGTGATGTATGTTTTATTCAGAAAATACATCTTTATACATATGTAGAACAATTTTATAATATTGAAGCTTCACACACATCATTGTCCGTATTATTCCGTGCACTAAAATATGCTCGAGTACATCCCTCCATGTCGTTCTTCTATCACCACACTTCGTCTCTAGAAAAATAAACATACTATTATCCTCACGATAAATATTGATAACTTTTCTACTCTCCTTCTCTAAATCTTTTAAAACAAGCCCATTACAGTTAGTTTTCCAATTAAAATATATAACGTGATATTTTTCCTGAGCAGTTAAATTATTGCAATCATATCTCTAAAGTTTCAGATTTAGAGTACGAATACATAAAGGAGGATCTATCGTGGATAAATTGATTAATAAATGATTTTATTCATAATCAAAAACAAACCTTATCTATATGATGTCGTATTTGTTGATGAATTAAAGAAACAGGAGCAGCTACATCAATTGTTATAAACCGCTCATCTATTTCTGATAAAACTTGGTATACTTCATAAGCTTTTTCAATAAAAGAGAGTTTTTCTTCGTATTTTAAGTTTAAACCATCCCTTTTCTGCAACCGTTCCAGTATAGTAATGGGTGGTCAATGAAGATAAAATGTAATATGAGGTCTTGGAATAGATTGATTTGATTTAACTACACTTTCAACAAAAAACTCTCGAGCATAAAAATAAGCAAGACTAAAATAAACATATCGATCGCTAATTAATAAATTTTGCGATGACATTATGGAAGGTTCAGTAATTTTAAGCGTATATTTGCGTCTATCTGTCGCTACTAAGAGTGCTAAAAGTAACGGATCAATTGCTTTTCCATTATCTAATTAGTCTCTAATTTCTGGATTATTTCTAGACCAATAACTGGGTTAAAAAGTTTGTATTATATGTTTTTCTGTTGAGTAATGGCGAGCAATTTCTTTTGTTTGTGTTGTCTTGCCACTCCCATCAAGCCCGCATAAAACAATAAAAGAACCAGAAAATTTCTTTAGAGACTGTATGGAATTATAAACTTTTTTATCAAGATACATTTTGTCTATATACTCTCCATAAGTTAAATTGTTTTATGTCTAAAATCTCTTAACATTTAATAAGGTGTTTTTTAACTCATCTCTAAAAAGAAAAACACAATACTCTCGCATTTGTATAACTTATTAACTTTATGATAAATGGCGGTATATAAACTTAGTTTTAAGATAAGGTTATATTTTAGACAACTTAAAATGAGATTAATTATTTGTAAAATATATATTTTTTGTTCACACTCCATAACCTGCCATTTTCTAACGAATTCTAGTAGAGTTTCTGAGGATTACTCCTATAACGCCGTGTAAGCGTATAAAAATGAGTTCGCTCTAAGTATATCATTGCCCCTAAGAGCTGATACTGAATTCCGCTACATAGGAATCTAATGAAATCAACTCTGTCTTTTCTCAGACCACTGCCCACGCTATAAGCATTTGATATTCGATTTCGTCAAAAAGTAGCAGAGAAATTCTCGGAAAACATCGCTGAGATATTGAAATATCCCTTACAAAAGCGTTTGAATCAAATGTTTCACTATATTTTTCGGTATATTCATAAATTGAAACTAAGAATATTATATAAGCCTTCAAACAACGACAACGTCCAAATCAGCCGTAACAAAGCCTCCTAAAACTGAACCAATAATACCTCTCTATGAAAAAGGCTACCATGTAAAGGCTTTAATACAACCGCACACCTTAGTGTTAATGCCATAAGTGTTTCTGATAGATAACGAAGTTTATTGCCACAACAACATCTAACAACGGTCAATAACAAAACCTCAACCTTAAGTATAAATAAATCAACTTGAAAGTGCAAAATATATCTCTAGGACATAGTTATGTTCGTTATCTGGCTTTTCCCCTTATTGGCAAGCCCCCGCAAGAGACGGAGTAAAAATACCAGCCTCCATCGCTACTCATTCTCCTGAAAATAAGCTATCACTACCATAAACATCAGCGTTCAAATTTTTTCCACCGAAAAAACTTGCTATGCCCAGTAATATGTGTGTGTATTCATTATTTGTAAACATGTGTGCTGATTTATAATACTGCGTGTTTTTAAGAGATTCCGAAATGGGGGATGATTTGTGCAAACAACTGATGTTTCGGTTTTATGAGCTTATTGTCCTGCTATATCTTTCTGATATGGTTCTATTCTTAAGTAATCTTTGGAATGCTTATTGCATAACATCCTCATCGGTTTTCCTAGGCGTAACCGGGGCTTTGGGCACCCTTACGCCCTATCTTTTGAAAAAAGTAGACTTGTGCGCATTAAAGTCTCACTGCGGTTGGTCAATTTATACAAAAGGCGGATCATTATCTATAGCCTTCTTTTATTGATTGCTCTTTTCCATTATGCTGATTTCCCCTTTGGCTTTGTTGCTGTCTCTATCGGTTATCTCTCTTTGATTACCTTAAGAACACTCAAGACTTATAATACTAAACTAGCACTTAGTGGTTATATTAGCGCCCAAAAGGCTTCCCGCATTACGCAAACGGTGGTTGCAAATTGACATTTTGGGAGTAGCACTGCATGGTTATCTCTTAGAAGCAACCCAGCCCACAAGGGACAAGCGGCTGAAATCGGCTATAATGGTTTGATTGTGGCTATTTGTGTGTTTGACATCATTATAAGCCTTATAGCCGGATATATCATCTTTTGCGATGAATATAACGTTACAGATACCACACCATTTGCAACCGATAAGAAGCCAGCACCTACACTGCAAGCGAATGGACTCTCCCGTGAGCTTAAACTTTTATACGTCTGTATAGGACTTATTGGCTTTCATATTTGCGCTTATAATACGCTGGCAACCATTCTTTTTCAGAATGTAAAAAATTTTGTCTCTGAATAATTATGAGCTTTGTAAGTGCGGTTGCGGGCGTGGGCGCTTTTTGGGCTGCTTTTATAAAAATCCCTCACTTTGAATTTATTCTCCCAGCCCTTATGTTGAGCGTGGCTGATCTTATTTTTAGCACCACACAATCGCCCTATTTGGCTGTAGTTTTTTGCTTTTTTATTGGCTTTTCAATGAATCCCATGCGAATTAATGCCCGCAAACATACGATTGAAGCGACCAAAACAGAGGCTCAAGCAGAGCTGGTGGGAAACTATAGCAGCATATGCTTTAACTCTTTCCCAATCGGTAGGTTATGTCATCCTTGGTCTTCTTACAAGCTCTGCCCTTATAGGGAGTCAAGCAGCTGTTCATCTTCTACCCCTTATAGGCTTGATAATCTTTATTTATGTTCTTTCCCTTTTATCATAGTGGAACAAAGTATGAAAAAACCTATTTTTATTGTCGACCCTTTCTCCACAGGTGCCCTCTATGTCCCTGCTTTGCAAAAATTTAGGCTATGCTTGTTATGGCGCTGTCTCTCCACAAGCTCCTTTTTCACACTATATGCTTTCTTATCAGGGAGAGGGCATGGTAGAAGCAAAACTTCATAATGTAGATGAAGATACGCTTTCCTATGGGCGCGATAGAGGCCGTGGTGGCAGGCGCCGAAGGAGGTATTTATTATGCAGTGCAATTGGCGGTTTATTATGATTGCCCTGAGAATCATCCCTCAACCACCAATTGCCGACGTAAAAAGGCAGCGATGCAAAAACGCCTTTGTGAAAATGGTTTATCTTACATCCGATCAAAGATTCTTACAAAAGACGATTGTACTCTCGATGATTTTGAAAGCCACAGAGGCTATGTGGTAAAGCTGAATAATTCTGGTGGAAGCGGTGGTGTTTTTTCTCCAGCCATGAAGAAGTGGCAGTATGGTCCTATAGAATCGACTGAACGCAGAAAAATATTTTTGGCGCACCTAACGAGGCTATTTGCTCCAAGAAAGATTGGAGGGAGAGGAATACATCGCCGACACCGTTGTAAATGAAGAGGCTATAAAAATATGTAGTTTATTATAATATAAAAGGTATTCATAATGGAAGTGCTTTTATTTATGAATCGCTTGATGTGCTTGATGCTCAAGATGCCCTTATGCCCTCTTATCTCTTATGCAAAACAATGCATTCGCGCGCTGGGGATTGAATATGGACCCGCGCGCGCATCTGGAAATCATGCAAACAGCTCGTGGTCCAGTGATAATCGAAGTAGGAGCCTGCCTCCACGGAGGAATTGCATCCACCTTGTTCGCGCATTGCTATGAAGATGATTTACTTGAAAGCTCCGTTAACCTTATTGCAGGAGTGTTTTAGCAAACACCAAGTCGCTTTAAGAAAAAAGGGCGTATTATCTTTCTTATCAACGAGATCGATGGTCATATTATAAAAGATGTTAACTTATGGCGGCAAAAGCTTCATTCTTGGGAAAATGTAGTTGATTTTATGCTCTTTATTAAAGAAAACGAGCCCCTACTCCTAAACATCGATTTAAATACCTGCTCAGCTATTATAGCAATTTGGGGACGGAGTGATGATGAATTATCAGCTTTGGAGAGGATCATTCATAGCAATTTCTTATAAAATACAACAATTGAGAAGAAAACATGGATTCAGCAGCGCAAATAATGGAAAATATAGATAAATATGAAAAATGGAAGCAAGTCATTTTTAAAGAATTCGATGCAACCATGAATAACACAATTAGGACTTTCCCCTGCCTATTCGGTGTAAATGGATACTCAAAAAATATGCTTAAATTTGGGTTCTACAACAAGTTGACCGCAAAAAATATAGATGGAAGACCTGATAACTTATTGCGATAACTATAAAAGTTTTGGAAAGAACATATCTTTTGTTGCATTCGAGGAGCCTGCCCCCATACAAAGTATCGAAGTTTATAGAGAAAATTCTAGTCTATACTTAAAGATTTGCGAGCTCTTGATGCCCGAGAATGACCTAAGCATATACCAAAAAATATGGACAATCGTCTATAGGAGTTCTGCTTTCATGGCGAACCTATGTTCATAATTTGCAATACCTCATCTCATATAAACAGAGTTAAATAAGTTCTACATTTATGTTAACTTTTTAGCCTAGGTATTTTTTCTGATCTTCTCGCTACAAAACAAAAAACAAAAAATGCATTATCGTTGTAGGAAAAAAGACTGAACCTTTTGATATTATAACAAAATCTCTTTTTAGGAAAATATGTCGAACCCCAAAATAGAGAATGGATGCAATACTTCCTGCAAGATGATAATATTCAATCCCTACCTTGCCCATATCATCTAATGGAGCACGATAATGACTAAGTTTTCTAAAATTAAATTAAATAAAAATATTTATGATATATTAAAAATGATGCTGCCAAAACAAGGCTCGATAGAGATACAACGGGATTTTCCAAAAAATACGATTGGCATATTCACAAGGTCGATGAAATTCTCTTATGATTATAGAGGGAGGATTAGAATTTTTCTATAGCGAAAAACGTATAACCTATACACTAGGAGATATTATGCATCTACCTGCTAATACAAGGCACAAATCAATTGCAGCAGATGTAGGATGCATATATGCATCTTCTACAGAAAATCTCACTATTGGAGATAGGTAACTGCACGCTCTTTAATGGATTCTTTCTCATGCAGGATTTTATTCTTTTACTCCTGCTTCCCATAATGTGCCCCTAGATTCTGCGCAAGATAAGGCTATGAAGTTTACCGACTCTGCCCCAAACCAACGTAGAAACTTTTTAGAAACCGCATTTTACAGCACAAAATAGAACGTTGGAGAATATTTACATTCAAACTTATAGATGAAGGAGGCATAGGTATTAAACGAACCATCAATTAGTGGCACATCTTGATAGATGTGAATTCGCTTTTTACAAAGCTGAAAACAATCTATACCATTTAAGCTTTTTCCTGACAAAAAATCGCTAAGAACGTTATTCTTTAGGAATAATAATGGATAAAGCTTAACGGATTAAACAACAAGGAAATAATTTTGTTTACAGCTTTATTATCGAGCATTTACAGATGGATTCTAGTATTATCTCTATCTGGAACTCCCTACAGGCATAAAGCAGAAAAGTTATCAAGCATACTTAGTATACCTATGACAACTGCTATTACCATGCGTGATGGCTCTAAAATGTAGATGGATTTGAACTTTTAAATAATTTTTTAACTCTTGTATCACTTTACTTCTATACTTTTTAAATAATATTCAATAACTTAAGTAAAATAAATATTTTTATTTTGGTTTTGGTGTGTTGTTAATCTAAATCATATGAAGCGAATATATTAAAGAATTAAAATAGTTATATGTCGATATTGAAGTCGCCCTATTTTACCAAAAGAAGAACTATTACGACATAGGTGGATTTAGCTATTAATTTTTTGTTGCAAACAAGTGGAAAAAGAATGCTGAATGTAGAAAAAATTGCATAAGAATCTTTAACAAAAATGATTAAAATTTAGATAGAGTTACAAAACATACAATAAAATTTGTTCCATCAGCGCTGCAATTATTTCTGGTTAATTTATTCTACCGATATCATTAAGGCTTTCTTCTAATGACATCGTCTATCATTAGAGGGAGATATATGATTGTTTTTCGAATTGTGACAGAACACAAATTTCGTGATTTATTTTGCCCATTAGAAGATGTTGGTTAGTTGAGTAAGTTTAAAAAATACATAGCATTCCGTATAATGCAGTGTGTATGTATATAACTTCTCAGGATGATCGTGTTAATAGCAATGTTTAAGGGGTGCCTTTTTTGGAAAGATTGTACCGCAATTACGAGTATCTCTAGGAGGAAAAGCGCTGATTTTTAGAACAGAGAGAAACATTGATCATAACAGTTTATTAGGCTAAACGCAGAATATTTATCTTAATAATTGATGATCAAATTATAACAGAATAGGTTTTTGATAATCATAAAGAAAAAGGTAG
The DNA here is from genome assembly GCF_042193875.1 of Bartonella sp. OC68QHHN. NCBI lineage: Bacteria > Pseudomonadati > Pseudomonadota > Alphaproteobacteria > Hyphomicrobiales > Bartonellaceae > Bartonella > Bartonella sp. OC68QHHN. The sequence continues at coordinate 275,291 of NZ_JBHIME010000023.1, forward strand.
AGAGCATGTTTCTTTTCGTTAAGGAAGAGTGTTGCTCATTTTTCTTTCTAAAAGTAAGCAAATTCAAAGATATTTTTTTATTCTTATAGTGGTGAGAAAATAATTGTCGAAGTCAGTGAAGGAGAGATTCCAATACATTGTTACAAAATTTAATAAAAGTTAGAATACTTAAAAACTATTTAGTTGCTATGATGATTTAAAAATACCAGATTAGGATACGGGGAATTCAAGAGCTCAAAACTTTGTGATAGCATTGGTTTAGAATCACATCTTGTTTATTCAGACGAAATGAGCCAATTATTATATGTGATAGAAACATATGGGTGGAGAATTTAAAAAAAGCGTATCCAGAATCTAACTTAAAGGTTATTAGAACTGTGGTCGTAAGATTGGCTTTGTCTCATGTTGCTCAAAAATTAGAAACCACTCTTGTTATGACTAGACTAAATTTAGAAGATCTGCTCACTGAAAGTTTTTATAATATTATGAAATGATAAAAAATATTAATATTTCTTCTTGTCTCGTACATGAAGCAGATGCTATTTGTGTTTGTTATCCGTTGCACCATTGTTCGAAATATATTTTAGATGGTTGTCACTTGAAATATGCCTTGGAAAATTATTTGGTAAGAGAACGTACCCATATATATTGGAGAGCAGTTTCTTATTATTTGTCTCAATCTATGAGCACAATATTGCCTGGTATAGAATTCATGCTAATAGATGGCCTGCAAAAAATGAGTACTCGTAGTGCATTTAAATGCAAATTTTATGAAAAATTAGGATTTAGTGCCGAACCACATTTAACAACAGAAGAAATTACAAAATGGCTTAACGCTTTATCTGGAAATAAGAAAAGTGTTGCGTAATTCTGTTTTTCTTATGATTTTGATTGGATGTTTAACAAGTTTTTGTGCTAGTAGTATATTATCTATTGGCCTTTCTTTATTACAATTGCAAGATACAACAGGAAAAGCATCTGCTACTCTAAATGTTGTTAATTTAATTGCAATTGGAATTGCAAGCTTATGTTTGGGAAATGTGTTGTCGCGCTACCAAGGCTTTATAATTGGATTTTATAGTCAAATTATTTGTGCTGCCTTGCTATCTTCCTTATTATTTATAAACAACTCAATACTTATTTTATTTGTGTTTTTTTACTTGCTCTATTGATGGGAGCTGATAACCCAAATAATAACACTGCTTTAAATCAATTAATTTCAGACCCAAAACACAAAGCTAGTATTTTTGCATTTTATACGAGTTGCTGTCAGTTTTTTATTATTGTGTCTCCATTGCTTATATATTTTATAATTGCGCATTTGGGGCACAAAATAGCTATAGCCTTTGTTGTCTTTATTTATCTTTTAAATGCCAGTTTATGGTTTTATATGAAGTATATACAGAAAATAAATAGGATAAAAGAACCATCAAAAAGACCAATTCAAAGATCTTATGGTGTTGGTTTTAGGTGCCTTTGGCAAATTTCTGCTTTGCGGTTTTTGACGATTAATCGTATCTTGAATAATTTTCTCTATACAGGCGCTATCGTTTTATTGCCACTTGTTCTTGCATCGATAACATCAGATAATATAAAATTTACAGCCATTCAAAATTCTGTTTTTGCTTTGTCAGCACTGGGTTTTGTAATCAATGGCTTTGTTTCATCCTATTATTTACGGAAATTTCCATCTTTAGTTCGTTTTTTCGTATGGGGTGCACCAGCTTTCGCAATAATTGCCATCTCTTTTGTTTTATATTTAAACTTTACCCAATACTCTCTCTATATCATGGGCTTTTTATTAGGAATTGGGCAATTTTATTTTAGGGTATCTGGGATAACAATTGGTCAAGCCATTACACCTAGTGACAATTTAGCTGAGGTGATTTTGGTAGGTGATGCCAGCGTTCGCATTATAACAGCTTTATTTTCTATTGTGCTTTTATATGCAGCAAACTTTTTTTCATTTCCTACATTATACGGCCTCTGTATATTCATAGGTTTTTGCGCCCCTTTATTTATTTTACATGGACTATCTATTTACTTAAAAGGTTTAGAGATAAAAAAGAGTGCCTCATGAATGATATTCAATTACTACGTCAATCTTTTTTGATTATGGTATAGATAAAAAGTTTGTACAAATACTCATCACATTAATTTTAAATGAGCACATTGCGTGAAAAAAGCTGAGGTGCTCGTTACCTCTCATGTGGATAAAACGCATTTAGCCCGTTAATCAATGGAAATGCAAATAGCACTATGATCACCATTAATTCTGAAGCTCTATCAGAAATTAGTGATAATGGCAAAAACCGTTTAATGATATTTGAAGAGATCGTTTATGCTAAATCAGGTTATCTCAAGATCGAGAGGAGAGGAGCTTAGAAATATAAAATTAGTGGAAATTCAACAGCAATTTCTAGGTATACATAATGACAGGCATAGATTGGCGCGAACTGGTCAATTGCAAACAGTAAAAAATCCTGAAAATAGTGAGCTTTTTAAGCTATGTCATATCAAGCATATGACAGTTCGTTTTAAATTAATGGCGGAGAGAGAGGGATTCGAACCCTCGATATGGTTTCCCATATACACGCGTTCCAGGCGTGCGCCTTCAACCACTCGGCCACCTCTCCAGAAGTTTGCACTATACCCAGAAAGAAATAACGTGCAAGTCTAAACTATACATTCAAAACTCAAAAAACAAATTCATTTATTAAAGTAAGAGCTTATATCTGTTGAATAACAAGCACATCCTTTCTTTTTAAGAAAAAACTTTTTCCGTGGATAGGTTTGGATAATACAATAATGGGAATAAAAAAGATTGTCACCAGTTATAAACTTTCATGCTTATTTACGCACTTTCTGCTTCACAAAAAAATACTTCTCTTAAAATTGGCATATAGTCCATGGTTTTACACAACCAAATAATTAAAATCACTTTCTTATACATCATAAGCGGGGATGATAGTATGTGGGGGAAAGAACATTTTAAGAGAGGATAAGTGCCTCTTATGCATTTTCTTAAATAGCACAAATTTTTGCAACATTGAGGGCTGTAAAATAGTGTGATGGTGTCAGTTTTCCATTTCATAGGATTACAGAATAAGCCCTACTCTAAATCCTCTATTCAATTTCACACTTCTATATTTAGTTGATACTAAAGAAAATAAAATTTAGATAAAAAAGGCCTTTGCATTTTTAATTTAAGATGTATGATTATATCTTATTTTCTGAAGTGAAAAAATATTCTCAATTTTGGCCAAATACAAAATCATAAAGATGCAAACCTGTTTTCATTTTTACCATATACTTTTAAATCCAGCTTTATAGTTTTCAAAATATCTAAAGTAAGCTCTATTATTTAATAGAGATTACGTATTACTTCATACTTTTGATTATCGCATTCTTTAAGTGGGATATGCTCTTCTAACAAAACAGAATACTCTAAGAATACTATTTTCTTGCTCATCCACACGTTTGTTAAAAAAAACATCTCTTAAAGCTTGTCATATCTATCTCATACGGTGTCCATGAATGGTATAAAATCTATTGGATCGCATCATCTTTCCTTAAATAAAAAGTACAAGCCAAGTACCATCACGCTATTTATCCCCTAATATTGTAACATCCCTTGCTATTTTAGAGAATGCATAAAAGGCATCTATTCTTTCTTAAAGTGTTTTTATCCACATATTACTCCTCCTTGTAACGTATAAAAGAATAATTTTTATTAATTCAATATAGAGAAATTTAAAACGATAAATTATCATTATAAATTAATATTCTGCCTATAATCATCCTAAAGGATAATGTTTTACAGCACTAAAGATCTGATTACTCTGCAAAATGAGCTAGCTCGTTCCCCTTAATGTTCTTTATCACCTTATATCCTTACTTAGAGCACGTACAGCTCGTGCAGTTTCACATTGTAATGCTTTTTGTGCTAAAATTTTCATATCCTCAAAACTATGGGTCTGTAAACACGCCTTTACTGGAGAAATATCACAAGATATCATAGAAAGCTCATTAATTCCCAACCCAGTCAAAATCATTGCACCAAAAGGATCTCCAGCCATGCCACCACATACACTAACCCAACACTTATGTTGTGCAGCTCCCTGAATAGTCTGATAAATCATACGCAAAACTGCTGGATCAAGGCTATCAGCTTCAGATACAAGGTACGGATTTTGCCGATCAACAGCCATTGTATACTGTGTTAGGTCATTGGTTCCAATTGAGAAAAAATCAACATGGGCGCTCAACACATCTGCCATAATGGCGGCTGCTGGAACTTCGATCATAATACCAAGTTTTAATTTTGGTGCATCAATATCATTGCGAATTTCTTCCGCAATCTTTTTTATAGTGACAATCTCTGAAACAGACATTACCATCGGGAACACAATCCATAGATCTCCGCTCTCTTTTGCTGCTCGATACAAAGCACGTAATTGAGGCACCAAAAGATCACGTCGACGTAACAAAAGCCGCGTTCCTCGAACACCTAAAAAAGGATTGTCCTCTTTAGATAAATGTAAATGCGTAACCTGTTTATCCCCACCAATATCGAGCGCACGAATAATTAATGGCTTATCTCCTACAGCTGTAATCATCGCCCTATATATATTAAATTGTAGCTCCTCATCCGGAATATGTGGATTCTCTAAAAACAAAAATTCCGTGCGCATGAGTCCAACACCTTCAGCCCCCAAATCAAGCGCAACAGAAACCTGATTTGCGTAGTTGACATTAGCCATGATACGAATTCTTTGACCATCTTTCGTTTGCGCTGGTAATCTACACGCACTTATTTCACGGACACGTTTTTGTGCAACAGCATCAATATGTCTTTGAGCATCTTCAACGTCTTCAAGCGTAGGATCAAGGTAAATAAACCCGTTATCGCCATCAATAATAGCCTGTATATCAGACTGAATCGCTAAAATATCATCACCTGCAGCAACAACCATTGGAATACCAAGAGTACGCGCCAAAATAGCTGTATGAGATAATGGACCTCCCCATGCTGTTGCTAATCCTTTTACCCTTGTACAATCAAGCTGTGCTACATCAGAAGGAGAAAGGTCATTTGTAACCAGAATTACACCATGTGGAATATCATTTAAAAAGAACGATCTATAGGATGGATTGATTTCACCTAAAACACGTCGACCGACATCAACTAAATTAACAGCACGTGCAGCTAACAAAGGATTATCTACCTTAAAAAACATATCTGAAAATTGACGAACCGCTCTATCCCAAGACCAAGCAACACCATGACCTTCTGCTATAAAACGACAAGCTTGAGCTATTAAATTTTCATCTTCAAGCAAAACCATTTGCGCAGAAAAAATCGCAGCAGAATCTGCCCCCATACGCACTGTAATATCAGAAATCACAGATGCCATTTTATGTTTTGTTTTTGTAAGAGCATTTTCAAGACATGCTGCACCAGCTGCAAAATCAATTGGCTGGTCTATTATGGAAATATCATTTTGCCTTAAAACAAAAATCTTACCAAATGCTAATCCTGAACTTGCTCCAACACCAGAAATGCCTTTTTTCATAGAGCGTGGATACCAACCATGAAAAGTCTTTGTTTGAGATTCCATTGCTCTCATCAGACATTTTTCACTAATACTCACTTTTTTTGCAATAGCAATGGCATCATTGAGGAGTTGTGCTCCTTCTGCAGCATCTGTAGAAAAAATTAGAACATCACCGTTTTTTGCTCCTAATTGCAATAAACCAACCAAATTTTTCATTTCAACGGTATATTGACCATGGCGAACTCTGATAGAATTTTGAGCCTTTTTTGCAAAATCAACCCAAAGAGAAGCTGGTCGTGCATGAAGACCACTTGGATAATCTAAAGTCCATTCCTGACACACCGAAAGATCACCAATAAAAGTTTTTTCTATCTTCATATCTTGATCAAACAAAGTTGTAACAATTTGCTGTTTATCCGTAGTTGTTGCAAGTACTTCAAGCTGTTTTTTATCAAATAAAAGAAACGTCAATTTTTTACAAATTTCTTTATAGCGATCTGGACACGCTGCAATGGCAATAACCAAATGTGCTTTCTTGCCATCCTGCCACTCAACACCAGCAGGAACCTGTAGAACAGCAACAGCGTCCTTGATAATTAAATCACGATTTTCAGCCATACCATGAGGAATGGCTATACCATTTCCAAACCAAGTATTGGTTGTTTCTTCACGTGCGAGCATGCTTGCCAGATAACACTTATCAACTGCACCAACCTGCACGAGCAATTCAGCAGCAGCATAAATTGCATCATTTTTATGATCAAAAGCAGCTGCAAGTTGTACAGATCTTATAGACAAGATTTCACCCTCGGTAAAATCTACATTCATTGCTTCTGCTTTCTCACATCTCATCATGAATTCAAATTGCCTCACATTTGAACACCAATATCTCTGATAAATTTGTTTTCAAAGCTGCATTTCCCAAAATACAAGCTATAAATACCACAAAAGCTCTCTTTATATTTTACGGAATATAGCTAAGTGAGGTGCTTAAATACCTCAATATAACCGATAATACAATTGGGTATTATCATCTCGCGAGGTGCTTAAAACCATCACATGCAAGTCTGCCTCTTACTCTTTTACTTTACAAAGATAAAACCCCGATTTTTACAGCACCAATCACCTGAAAAGCTATGTTTTAAAAACGCTCTCATTATCCCAAGTTATTCAACATAACTTCTCATTATTCTCCCTACAAGAAAGCATCCTCCCAACCATCTGTAATTTCAGCTAATATTTTAACTGATTCCTCAAAGTTTATTTAACCTATTATCCCTCTTTATAAATTCATTACATAATTACAAATTGCTCCATGCAACTTATCATCTTTAAAATTCCGTGCAGCTCATCCTATGATACCAACCCCGCAATATATAACATTTATATATTTAAAGCTACTCCTTTACTTCAATCAATATCGCAAACACACAATGCCCACTGTCGCACATTTGCAAAATACGAATATGCCCCATCCCCTAAGCACCATTATCAACTACTAGAATAAAAAAACTCTACTAATAATATAAATAAAGTAAAAAATGAAAAGCAATTATTGCCTTAACCCTGGCTCTTATACCTGTTTATTTTCAACAATGCACAATAATAATGAAATCAGCAAAAATATTCTTGGAGGGCGCTGATTGCACGTTGGTTATTTTTATATCTTTAAAAACCGTCCTCCTTAAAAATATAATTTCACTCTTGATTTACCGAAAATTCCTTAATGCACGCCACTTTCAAAGTAGTTTTGACTGCCATCTTATGGATTTTTTATCCCTATGTCCTTTTAAATGAATAGCCTCACCTATCCACACCCCCACCTAAAAACAGTATGACAACTCATCAATACCACAATGCCGATAAAAAGACCCATTTTTATCAAAATGATTGCATAAATAATGCTTTCATTAAATTCCTAATAATATCAATAGGTTCAGTACTAAATACTCATGTAACACCGCACAAACTTCTTCCCTCGTTGAGAAAAGCCATTTCCCTAATTCTACCTTTTTCGTATATTTCCTACATTTATTATAGTACCAATGCAAAAAGGGAAAGATGAGATTCTATCTTTCCCTTTTAATACTTTATAAAACCACAACTATAATTCAATGAAATCCTATTGATTGCTAGAGAGTGCTACAGATTACTCTGCCGTCTCCACCGTAGGAATGACTGAAACATAGGAACGATTACCCGCTTTGCGTTGAAAAGAAACCTTTCCATTTGATAATGCAAAAAGCGTATGGTCTTTTCCAATGCCGACATGGTTGCCAGGATGCCAACGTGTACCACGCTGGCGAATAATAATATTTCCGGCAATAACTGTCTCACCACCAAACTTTTTAACGCCTAGACGTTTCGATTCTGAATCGCGACCATTACGCGAGGAACCACCAGCTTTTTTATGTGCCATAGACGCTCTCCTTTAATCTTTCTTACTCTTTGATGCTACAGACGCTTTCTTCTGCGACGTAGTCTTTTTTTCAGCCGTCTTCTCAACAGAAGCAGCAGCTTTTGTTTCTTTTGGTGCAGTTGCTTCTTCTTTTATCGGTTTCGCAGTTGCTTTTTTAGGTTTTGAACCACCCATTAAAATTTCTAAAACACGAAGCCTCGTAAATTCTTGACGATGACCACGTGTGCGTTTAGAATTTTGACGACGGCGCTTCTTAAATGCGATAATCTTGCGCCCACGTGCCTGTTCTACAATCTCAGCTGTCACCAATGCATCAGCAACGACAGGGGTACCAATAACCGCATTACCTTCTTGCCCAACCATCAATATGTTATTGAATTCAACAACATCACCCGCATTTCCACTAACTTTTTCAACTTTTACCACTTGATTAGCAACAATGCGGTATTGCTTACCACCAGTTTTAATGACTGCGAACATTTTTTATCCTTCCGTTCACTCCAGCTCTTATTTAATTTCTGCCTTGAAATAAGGGAAAATAGGCTGCTTTTTATCAGTCGTAATAGATTGTAAAGAAGAATAAAACCTTCTTCAACATAAATATGCGCAGATTTCCTCACGCTCATATTCCGTATATATGAAGGAATTTCTATTCTCTGTCAATAAAGTCCCATAAAAAAGAAAAAAAGGTTGTACCAAAAACAATTGAAGGTTATCTACCCTTATACACTCAAATAGTGCCGATTTTTGTTTCACTTTTATATGGAGAGATGGCTGAGTGGTTGAAAGCACCGCACTCGAAATGCGGCATAGGGGCAACTCTATCGGGGGTTCAAATCCCTCTCTCTCCGCCAAAGTTTATAAAGCGATTATAGCTTGCCTGTATGTAGCTTGCCAGCGGGTTTTGTATAATTTGCCACTAGGTTTTGTAGCAATTTATTTTTCTAAAGGTTTTCAAGACTTTTTAAAGCTCTTTATTGTTTTTGCAAATAAATTCTCATTTTTACAATTTTTGCACTTTTTTGATTTTCTGTCACATAAATCTAGTTCAGATAATAAGAGAACGCATAATAAAATTAAATAATTATCTCATATTTCTCTCTCATTCTACTTTTGCTTAGTTAGTACAAAACCTCCTGTCAAATTATATTTATTTTGCACGTCTTGCTTGAATATGTGCTAGCAACCCTAATGTTGAACTATCACGATTATCCGCTTTACTTTCTCCACGAAGAATTGGTAGTAACTCGTTTGCTAACTCTTTACCAAGTTCAACACCCCATTGATCAAATGAATTAATATTCATTAAAATCCCTTCAACAAAAATACGATGTTCATAAAGCGCAATAAGACGACCGAGTGCAAAAGGTGTTAATAAATCTTGAACCAGCGTAATACTGGGACGGTTTCCTTTAAAACTTCTATGAAATGCTAAATGATCTGCTTCAGCCTCATCAACTCCATTTTTTATCAAGATATGCCTAGCATCTTCAATACTACGCCCCTTCATCAATGCTTTTGACTGCGCTAAACCATTTGCTAGCAATATCTCATACATAGAATGTAAATTTTTCTCATGCCCTTTTATAAATAAAATAAATTCTACAGGAATAATATCTGTTCCTTGATGCAAAAGTTGAAAAAAAGCATGTTGACTATTTGTTCCTGAATCCCCCCAAACAATCGGACCACTTGAAAAACTTAATGGTTTTCCATCTAAAGAAACTTGCTTACCATTTGATTCCATATCAAGCTGTTGTAAATAAGCTGGAAAATGTATTAAACGCTGTGCATAAGGAATGATAGAACGTGATGAATAACCACAAATAACACGATGCCAGAATCCTAAAAGAGCAAAACGAATAGGAATATTTTTGTGCAAAGGCATAGTTTTAAAATGTTGGTCCATTTGCAATGCACCATTGAGAAATTGGCGAAAATTTCCACCACCTATTGCAAACATAACAACAAGTCCAATGGCTGACCAAATCGAATAACGTCCTCCAACCCAATTCCAAAATTTAAAAACTCTTGTGGAATCTATGCCAAATTCTGCCACTTTATCAAGCGCACTTGAAACAGCAACAAAATGCGTACCAACGGCTTCTTCTCCCAAATGTGAACAAATCCACTGACGTGCAACTTGAGCATTTACCATTGTTTCAGCCGTTGTAAAAGTTTTAGAAGCAATGACAAACAGCGTTGTTGCTGGATTCAAAATAGAGAGAGTATCAGAAATATGGGCACTGTCAGCATTAGAAACAAAATGACACTGTGGACCATCATGATAAGGTTTTAAAGCATATGTGACCATTGCAGGACCAAGATCAGAACCACCAATACCAATATTGACAATATCACTTATTCTCTCGCCACTGTTTCCCTTATAGCTGCCATCCCGCACCTTTTCAGAAAATCTTTCCATATCTTCAAGAACGTCTTGAACATCGCGAATAAGATTATGACCATCCAATATGAAAATTTCATCAGCAGGTAAACGTAATGCAATATGAAGAACTGAGCGTTTTTCAGTTGTATTAATCGCCTTCCCAGAAAACATTGCATCACGCCGGCCTAACACATCTGCTGCGACAGCTAAATCATCTAGAAGTTGCAATGTTTTAAATGTCACACCACATTTTGAAAAATCGAAAAGAAGATCGTCAAGTCTGAGGGAAAAATGGGAAAAGCGCTGTTTATCTTCTACAAAATGCCGACGAATATCATAGACTCCATCCTTTGCGGCATGGTTTCTTAAAGCTTTTAATGCGGCTTCAAAAGCCTTTTCATTTCGAATCGAAAAGCTATCTCCCATAAGCTTATCCTATACGGTTATTGATAATGAAATCTATGCCCAAACAATACAAAGCAGAAAGCGTCTCCTTTATTGCTCGCTATTTTCACTGCTCACATAAAAATAAAGGAATATACAAAATAAAAGGATAAGGTCCGAAAATGATATTTTTACAAGAATAAACTTCCAAATCTTTTCTATCAGAGACATCATTTAACTTGGTTGAGTTCTTTTGTTAAGCGTAAATCTTCTTCTGCTTTTGGTCTTATAAAACGTCCCAAAAAAAGATAAACAACCGGTGTGACATAAAGCGTAAAAATAGTTGCTAAACCTAAGCCACCAACGATAACCCAACCTAAAGCTATACGAGCTTCTGCGCCAGCACCTTTGGCTAAAACCAAAGGAATACCTCCTAAAATGGCACAAATCATTGTCATACAAACTGGACGAAGTCGAATATTTGCTGCTTCTTCTACAGCTTCACGCACGCTTCTTCCCTGATCCCGTAATTGATCTGCAAATTCAACAATGAGAATACCATTTTTTGCCATAACGCCAATTAACAAAATTAGTCCAATTTGGCTGTAAATATTAAGACTCACACCACTTAATAGCATAGCAATTACAGCACAACCAATCCCTAATGGGACCGTGGCCATGATAATGAATCCTGAAATAAAGCTTTCAAACTGAGCAGCCAAAATCAATAAAATAATCAAAAAGGCAATGCCAAAAACAATCATAAAATTGGAAGATGTTTCATTAAGCGTTTCAGCTTCCCCCAAGGGAACCACGTAGATTCCTTTCGATAACAAAGGAGAAGCAATTTCCTGTACAGTTTGGTAAGCTTCCCCTAAAGCGATACCTGGAGCAAGATTTGCGCTTAAAATAACAGCGCTCATGCGTTTTTCCCGTTTTAATTGGGGAGCGATAGCTTTTTCATGTAAACGCGCAATAACCGATAAAGGAACATATCGATTGTCTTTAGTCTTTAAAAAAATATTTTCTAAATCACTAGGACTCTTCATAGAATTTTTACGCGATATCAATTTAACATCGTAAGAATGATCATCCACGTTAATGGAACCAATCTTTTTACCATCCAACATTGCTTGTAATGTATCGCCCAAATTGGTGATATCAATCCCTAAATCGGAGGCTTTTTTTCGATTGATTTCAATAAAAAATTGTGGTTGTGTGGTATCAACAGTAAGACGTGGTCGAATAAAACGCGAATCATCTTGTAAAACACTCACCAGCTTATCAGCAATGGGTTGTAGTGTTGCGTAATCATTACCAAGAATTGCGAACTGTAACCCTTGCCCAGTTCCTCTCACACCTAGAGAATTTCCTTGCGCAGCAAATACAAAAACTGCCGGAAACTGTCTAACCTTTGCATTAACATCCTTCACAATTTCTTGCTGACTACGTAAACGTTCATCCCAAGATGAAAGCAATAAAACCAAAAAAGCAGTATTGGGTGAACCACCAATACCCGCGATAGAGTAACTATTAGCAATCTCCCCTGCATCACGTAATGGCTTTAGACTTGCTTCAATTTGCTCTACCTGCTCGTTCAAATATTGTGTTGAAATACCTTGTGGTCCATTAATGACCAAAAAGATAAGAGCTCTGTCTTCTGCTGGGGTTAATTCCTGTTGTAGTTTCATATAGCCTCCAACACAAAGACCCGCAAAAATAAGTGAAGCAAAAACAACAGACCAAGGCTTTTCTAAACACTTATGCAAACTGTAATTATATACCTTATGAAAAAAAGTACCTAATTTATATAAAAAAGTAAAATGATGGTCCTTTTCTTCTTTCTCCTCAATATGTTCTTTGAGAAAACGTGAAGCCAACATAGGACAAAGCGTTAAGGCAACAATTGAAGAAAGCAAAATAGAAATTGCCAAAACAAAACCAAATTCTCTAAAAAGCCCTCCAACTTGCCCAGGAAGAAAGGAAATAGGAACAAATACGGCCACTAAAGTCAATGTTGTTGCAACAACAGCAAAAAAAACTTCACGGGTTCCTATCACCGCTGCAGCTCTAGAACCTAACCCCATATTGCGCCATCGAACAATATTTTCCAGAACAACAATGGCATCATCCACAACAAGCCCTGTTGCTAAAACAAGTCCTAAAAATGTAAGAATATTCAATGAAAACCCTACAAGATAAATAGCTGCAATGGTACCAATCAAAGCAACAGGAAGAGACAAAGCAGGTATCAGTGTTACACGAATGTCTCTGAGAAAAAGAAAAATGACTAATATAACACTCAAAATAGCAATGACCAACGCAACCTCAACCTCATGAAGGGCACTTTTAATAAAAATTGCATCGTCATTAATAACGTCTATATGTACAGAAGAAGGAACAATGCTTTTGAGATTATCAACAACGGCTCTTACACCTTGAGAAATATTAAGAGTGTTGGATTGTGCTTTACGCACGATACCTAATCCAATACCTGTCTTTCCATTGATACGAAGAATTACCGTTTCTATATCTGGCGATAAAGTAACATGTGCAACATCACCAAGATGCACATGAGGCTTTAAAACAACTTGTTCAAAAGATTCTGGTGTTGTTAAACGCGCAGTGGCACGAACAACTAAAGTTTGCTTAGAATTGCGTAATGATCCTACTGGTACATCCGTTGTCATATCAGCAAGAACACGTGAAATATCTGCTACAGTTAATCCATAACTTGCAAGTTTTGCTTGATCTATATCAATCTGAAAAATCTTTGTGCGAGCACTATCAACCTGTACATCACCAACACCATCAACAGCAGAAATTGCATCAACAATCTGATCGTTTACAATCGTTGTTAAATCATCAATACTCATTGTTGGTGACGTCACAACCAAATACATCATGGCAGCAGCATTCGAATCTGCTTTAATGATCAAAGGAGAATCTGCATTTTTTGGTAAAGAATAAGCAATTCGAGACAGAGCATCACGAATATCAGATGCCGCTACATTCAAATCAACACCGACATTAAAATTAATCTGCACACGAGAGCGTCCAAAAGAAGATGTTGAAGAAATCGTCTTAACACCTGAAACACGAGAAACAGCATCTTCTATAACTTTTGTTACTTCACGATCAATGGTTTCTGCTGACGCACCAGAAAACATCGTCACAATCGTTGTTACTGGAGTATCAACATCGGGTAATTCTCTTACATCAACATTTAACCACGCTGCAAATCCTGCAATGATGATCATAGCATTTAAAACAAAAGTAAAAACCGGTCTGCGAATAAATAAGGCAATGAGACCACCTTGCTCCACCTTTGACATAGGCTGTTTTGTGCTCAATTCTTGGCTCATTGTATATCCGTTCCATAAACCGCTGATAATTGCTGTTGATGGAACTTTGGATCATCAATAGTTACTTTACTTCCTGGATAAAGCATTTGGACCCCTTGAATGACAACTTGATCACCATTTTCTAGGGGAGCTTTCACGAAAACCTGATCCGCTTTATGCTGAATAATTGATACGGGAATAGACTCTACTTTTCCTTCTCTCACACGCCAAACGAATGACCCTTTACTATTCCATTGAACCGCAAGAGGATTAACGACAGGAAAAGAACCACCATGAAATTGCAATACAACAGAAAAGGACATACCAGACATGAGCGTATCTTTTTCATTATTGATTTCAACCTGAGCATGAAGCGTGCGACTTTCTGGATCAACAATATTATCAATCGCATAAATATGACCAACAAAAGATTTATCTGGCTGCGCAGTTAATGTTGCCGTTACCTCATCTCCTTTATTGATGCGCGACACATATCGTTCAGGGGCCCATATATCGACCAAAATACGTTCTCTCTTCTCAATACGGCCTATTACAGTATTAAGGGTCACGTTATTCCCCACATCAACGGGCAAGATACCAACAACTCCAGGAATCGGTGCACGAATTGTTCGCCTATCGAGATCTAATTCAGCATTACGCAAAACTAAATTTGCATTATCCAACTCTAAGCGTGCTGTAATTTCTTGAACTTCCGTTGCTGTATTGCTGGCGCGTAATTTAAGAATGCGCGAAAGCGTTAATGCATTATTATCACGTTGTACTTTTGCTTTTGCAACTGCGATTTCCTCTTTTTTAGAATCGAGCTTTGCAATCACATCATCGACTTGTACTTTTGTACCAGCTGATACAAAAAGCTTATCAATAACACCTGAGGATAAAGGGGTAAGCTCGACTTCTGCAAGAGCTTTTCCACTCCCAAGAACGTTAAGTTGTTCATAAAAATCTTGAATTTTTACAAGATCAACCACAACATTCACCGGTGGTCTTCCCATTTTTTCCTTTGAAGCTTTATACGATACTCTTGTTTTATTCACCATAGAAATGGGTTGTTCTACACTCTTTTTTCCAGCCCAATAAGTAACCGTTAAAACGACGATTAAAAACATCAATGGAAAGCTCTTTTTTAATAACGCCATACATCCACCCTTGCTGTGTCATGTTCATCTGAAATAGTTTTCAACAGTAATATCGGCGTGTTACACAAAAACCAAACAGCGGGTGTATATATCCTATCCCCACCGCAAAAAACACATCTCATCTCTGCTTGACTATCTTTCATAGATTAAAACGTCAAGTTAACTATCGTTCATATTGCTTTGTACGGTCACAACAAAAAAATTATCATATCAAAACCAACTAAAACCATAATATATTATATCCTTTTTTAAAATATCTCATAAAAAAGAGAGTTTTTTTTATTACTATCTAAGTTTCACTTGCATTTCTTTAATGAAACGATTAGGAAGCCTTTGTCTTAGATAATGTAAAAAATTGAAATGTATGCACCCGTAGCTCAGCTGGATAGAGCACCAGACTACGAATCTGGGGGTCAGGAGTTCGAATCTCTTCGGGTGCGCCATCTATCAAAATATCTCCTTATAAATTCAGGCTCTTTAAATTCTTTATTTTGTGATTTATTTTTGCCTATCTTTGTTTTTTGTATTTTGTTATTTCATTCTGTTGTGAGTCGTTTCTTTAGCCACTTTGCTAGAATAGGATGTTATGAGTCCTTCAATTCAGCCTCAAGGTGCTTTTATTAGCTAATAATCATAACGATTGCATGAGCAGTGTGTGTTGTTGTTTTCTTTTTCAATCTATGCGCTTGTTTTGGGTCTCTTCCGGATTATATTCTTTAATCAGTTGGATAATTTTTTACGTGCTTATTTCTAACTTTTCCATAACTGGATATTTCTGAATATTTTATTTCTGACAGTCCCATCTTAAGAGGGACTTC
Source organism: Bartonella sp. OC68QHHN (assembly GCF_042193875.1). Classification (NCBI taxonomy): domain Bacteria; kingdom Pseudomonadati; phylum Pseudomonadota; class Alphaproteobacteria; order Hyphomicrobiales; family Bartonellaceae; genus Bartonella; species Bartonella sp. OC68QHHN. The sequence continues at coordinate 291,360 of NZ_JBHIME010000023.1, forward strand.
AGATGTGCCACCATAAAACACTTATGGTATCCATTAATATGATTAGCATTTTGTTGCAAACCAAAGATTCTTTTCGAGATATTTTTAATTGAACTAAACGTATTTTTACTGCTTAAAAGCAAAGAAATTTTTTTCCTAAAAAACAATGAAACTCTTCTCGTACTTCTTTAGCATTATCTCTTGCATAGCATATCATCAACTTCTATGATATCTTAATATTTTCTGTTCTCTATGAATTCTTCTAATTAATCCATGGGGTACAGATCCCGAACATTAGTAAAAGCTAAGTTTAAAGAATTTTTCCATGCCTAAAACAGATATTGAAATTGCTCGCACTGCTAAAAAGCAGCATATTATTGAAATTGCACAAAAAATTGGTATCTCACATGAAAATCTCATTCCCTATGGTCATGATAAAGCTAAAATTTCTTCTGAATACATAAAATCGCTTAATAAAAATCCAGATGGTAAACTTATCCTCGTCACAGCTATCAATCCCACACCTGCCGGAGAAGGCAAAACAACAACAACAGTTGGACTAAGTGATGCTCTTAATCTTATTGGTAAAAAAACAATAGCTACCTTGAGAGAACCGTCTTTAGGTCCCTGTTTTGGTGTAAAAGGTGGTGCTGCTGGTGGTGGTTATGCGCAAGTCGTTCCAATGGATGACCTTAATTTACATTTTACCGGTGATTTTCATGCTATTACAGCTGCTCATAATCTTCTTGCCGCAATGATCGATAATCATCTTTATTGGGGAAATACTCTAAACATTGATCCGCGTCGCATTGTTTGGAAACGCGTTCTTGATATGAATGACCGTGCATTGCGCGATATTATTATTTCATTGGGGGGCATAACAAATGGTTTTCCACGCCAAACAGGTTTTGATATTACTGTTGCGTCAGAAATTATGGCACTTCTTTGTCTCTCTGAAAATTTAGAAAACCTTACACAAAGACTCAAAAAAATTATTGTTGCTTATCGTTATGATAAAACGCCCATCACCGTTTCTGATCTCAATGCGGAAGGTGCAATGGCAGTTCTTCTCAAAGATGCTATACAACCCAATCTCGTACAGACAATTGAAAATAATCCTGTTCTCGTTCATGGAGGACCTTTTGCCAACATTGCTCATGGTTGCAATTCAGTTATAGCAACAAAAACTGCTTTAAAACTTGCTGATTATGTTGTCACAGAAGCAGGGTTTGGAGCAGATCTTGGAGCAGAAAAGTTCTTCAATATCAAATGTAGGCAAGCAGGTATTGTACCAAATGCTACAGTGATCGTGGCAACTATTCGTGCATTAAAAATGAATGGTGGTGTGGATAAAAATAACCTGACAGAAGAAAATATCACCGCTTTAGAAAAAGGAACAGCCAATCTTTTACGACATATAAAAAATATGGAGCACTACGGTATTCCTTGTGTTGTGGCTATTAATCATTTTGACAGCGATAGCGATGCTGAAATAAAAACATTACAAAAAATAGTTGCAACAACTGGACACAAAGCTATTATCTGTAAGCATTGGGAACAAGGTGGAAAAGGCGCTATAGAACTTGCACAAGAACTCGTTACCTTGATTGAAGAAAAACATTCTCATTTTAAAGTTTTATATCAAGATAATATTCCACTCGTTCAAAAAATTAATTGTATTATAACAAAGCTATACGGTGGGCGTGGCGCCATCATCTCAGCCCCTATTCTCAAACAACTTGAATCTTGGGAAAAAGAAGGTTTTGGTGCCTACCCTATTTGTATGGCAAAAACACCTTATTCTTTTTCTTCTGATCCCAAGCAATATGGTGCTCCTGTTGATTTTGAAATTCCCGTACGAGAAGTTCGTCTCTCCGCAGGAGCCGGCTTTATTGTTGTCATTTGTGGAGATGTTATGACCATGCCGGGACTACCCCATTATCCCACGGCTGAAAAAATTCATCTTGACGAAAATGATCAAATACAAGGACTTTCATAAATTTATAACCGTAAATTCTATGTATTTATTTTTAATTATGTATTCATTATAAAAAGCGTTTTATTGCTAAAAGAATAGAATTTTAAAAAGCGATATAGACAAATGTCTTATTTATATGATATAAATGCTTGTCCTTTTGGATATCCCTTTAAAAGGACGTAGGTTTTTCCTATCATTTATGACACTGAAAAAAGCAGGATAGATAGTGCAAGTACTCGTTCGTGATAATAATGTTGACCAAGCGCTCCGTGCGTTGAAAAAAAAGATGCAGCGTGAAGGTATCTTCCGTGAAATGAAAATGCGTAGTTATTATGAGAAGCCATCTGAGAGGCGCGCTCGTGAAAAAGCTGAGGCTATTCGTCGTACACGTAAGCTTGCTCGTAAGCGTGCGCAAAGGGAAGGTTTTGTGAGTAACGGACGAACTGTTGCGGTAAAGTAATATACTTTATGTAATTGCATAAGCAGTAGATAATAAGCTTTCAGAAAATTTTATCTTCATAGGCGATTGCAGTAAATTGCTTGTGCGTAGGTTTTTCTGTACAATGTTATCTAATGTGTTAGTTATCTGAAAATAATAAGGTTTCTGTCATAGGAGTGTTTTTTTTCACTCTTATATTTCAAAAACAGGTAACAAACTACACTTTAGATATTTAAGCGACTTGTTCCTATGTGAATTGAGTGTGAGGTATTTTATTATCACTGTTCGCTATAATTTTTTCCTTCTGGATATCTCTTAATAACTATTTCTTATGTACAAATTTCATGATGGTTTTCTTTTTTTGTCATTAAATATTCTACATCTTTCGAACATCCTAGGTCAGATTACAAAACAAAAATAACTATCGCAATATACGATTGTATGTAAAAATATGATATCAAATGCATAGTCCTCTTTCCCTTCAGTTATGTAACAAAACGATATAATTCTATAACTTTTTATGTCTCTTGACTCTGTCTCTCTAAAGGATGACGAATTTCAACCGCGGCACTAAAGATTCTTTTTTCTTGATAAATTTCTTCTATTCATCACTTATGTAATTGCCCTCATAAGTGTATCCAATAAACCCTTCTATTTCATTCAACTTTCTTCTATACTGAGTTAGAGAAAAAATTGACAATAAACAGAGAAAACACTGTATTTTAATATGGATGAATGCGCTTTATGTTACCATTTTTGATGGAAATATTTTTACAATTTAAATAACGAGTTAAAGTTTTTAACGCGTTGATTTATCATTATAAGTAATCGTTTTTCGTATTAAGTAATAATTCTGAATAACGTAAAGTTTCTCAACACCTTCTCATATTGAACCAATCAAGATTATTTTCTTGTACATCATAAGCAGGGTTAGTATGAAAATAGAATAAAAGCTATTTAAGAAAAAAATAAAAAGGTTTCTTACGAACGCCATAAATAATAAGAACTGTATAGCATTGAGAACTGGTAAATAGAATGATGGATCCAGCTTATCTATATATGGATAAGCATTATCATTGCATAAGATTATGGTATAAAAAATTTTATAAAATGGATTATCACGAAAAACTATCCTGTTAAAATTAGCCCTTCATATATCAATCTGCTCTATAATGTTGCTCATATTTTTACGTTTAAATGTTTTATTCATTGTATTATTTTGTCCATTCAAAACTTCTCTTCAAGCCACATGATAACCCTTTACTGAACAGCTCTTTGTTCATAATATGCATACATGTACTTTTACTTCGAGAAACAAACTCAGAAAAGAAATGCAATACTTTAGCCCTAATTTCCTGTACAAAAACTGCCACGGACCCAGCATACTTTACTGTTTTATCACGCGTACAGCTACATAAAAATCCAATTTTTATTTATACCTATCCCCTCATAAACAAGATGAGCACTAAGAAATACAAACTTTTGTTTTCCTTATTTTGCTATTCTCGTAACAATTTTTTCATTGTTTAGATCTCTTTAACGAGCGATATGTCATAATTTTTATCCGTTTCTAGTCTTATCTTTCAGATTTTAAATTTCCAATATATGACGAAATAAAGGAGTTCAGTGTGCAAAATTCTCGTTGGTTTCGCTTTTCAATACTCGCAGCATGTATCTTAATAGCAACAGTCATTGTATTGGGGTCACCTCATTTGTTGCATGCACAAACATTTAATCAAAATTTAGGACCCAGTGGTTTACCACTTCCCCGATTTGCTTCGATTAAACCCACCAGCGTTAATGTACGCGTCGGACCAGGAAGTAACTATTCTATCATTTTTACCTACAAAAAGAAGGGCTTGCCTATTGAAATCATCCAAGAATATGATCAATGGCGCAAAATTCGTGATGCAGAAGGCGATGAGGGGTGGGTGTTTCAATCGCTTTTATCGGGAAAGCGAACTGCTATAACTATTCCATGGCAAAAAGATAAAACAAAAAGGCTGATGCTGCGAAAAAACCCCACCGATAACGCAGAGCTTGTGGCGGAAGTAGAACCTAATGTCATTGGTAATATCCGCCAATGCGATGGACAATGGTGCGAACTAAACATTAATAATACGCGCGGATGGCTTCAGCAACCCCAGTTATGGGGAATCTATCCTGATGAAAAAGTAAAAGGTTGGTGAACGCTCAAACTTATCAAGTTTAATTTTTATTCCTCATTGAATATCCTCACTGCCTATCACAAGATTGATTTTTTGGTTTCAATCGCACGATCAAATCAACATGTGAAATTTCCATACCTTCTGGTGGCTTGGGCAAATTTCTAATAATGGGAGCTTCTTCCAAATTGTAAGGAATATCAAGAATACGATTTTCGCCTTCTATATAAAAATGGTAGTGATCAGAGGTATTGGTATCAAACCAAGTCTTAGAACCTTCTACGGCAATAATCCGTAACAATCCCGCTTCTGTAAATTGATGAAGCGTATTATAAACCGTTGCTAGAGATACAGGTACACCTGCCCTCACCGCTTCCTCATAGAGCTCTTCAGCAGTAATATGACGATTTCCTTGAGAAAAAATCATATACGCAAGCTCCAACCGCTGACGTGTTGGACGCAGACCATTTTGACGCAAACGTTTTTCTAACATAGAAATGGAATAATATTGCACAATTTTTCCACACTCTTTTGTAAACTGTTGCTCTTCATTCATATCTAAATTGTCTGCACTCACTGACATATTACAAACCCAAATATATTCCTGCTAAATAAGATCAAAAAATAAAAAAATGGGAATAGTATGGTGTAATCTTGTATTCCATTTTTAAATAATTACCTGTGTAGAATACATAAAAAAGGGCTTTTGTCATTAAAAATAATATAAAATCATTTCCCTCTCTTTGAAATTTGCTCTAAAAGTAGGTTGGGAAAGCGCAGAAATAAAAATATATGCAAATAAATGGAGTAACAATGACTGAACAAAAGTCTCGCTACACTTATGAAGAGCTTCTAAGCTGCGCTCGCGGCGAAATGTTTGGTAGAGGTAATGCGCAATTGCCAGCACCGCCAATGTTGATGATTCATCGAATCACTCAAATTAGTGAAACTGATGGTAAATACGATAAAGGAATGGTTCGCGCCGAATTTGACATTACACCAGACCTGTGGTTCTTTAATTGTCACTTTATAGGCGATCCCGTCATGCCAGGATGTCTCGGACTAGATGGTATGTGGCAATTAACAGGTTTTTTTCTTGGTTGGCTAGGCGAACCAGGAAAAGGAAGAGCGATATCAACAGGTGAAGTAAAGTTATCAGGGATGGTAACTCCACAAACCAAAATTCTTGAATATGAAATAGATTTTAAGCGTATTCGACGTGGAAATTTAGTCTTAGGAATAGCTGATGGGTGGCTAAAAGCAGATGGAGAAACTATTTATAAGGCGAGTGATTTACGCGTTGCTTTATTCAAAGAAGATTGAACGTTATTTCTGTCAGAAAGAACTTTTCACTATTCTGTATGAAACGAGGAGGTATGAATGCGTCGAGTTGTTGTGACCGGAATGGGAATTGTCTCCGCGATTGGAAATGAACCTAAAGCTGTTTTAACCAGTTTACGTGAAGCAAAATCCGGAATTTCTTACGCACCTCAATATGCCGAATTAGGCTTTCGTAGCAGAGTTTACGGCAAACCCGATATTAATATAGAAGAACTCGTAGATCGACGTGCTCTACGTTTTCATGGGCGTGGAACAGCATGGAATCATATCGCCATGGATCAGGCAATTGCTGATGCGGGTCTAGAACCGTATGAAGTATCGAATGAGCACACGGGTATTATTATGGGTTCTGGAGGTGCTTCAACACATTCAATCGTAGAAGCTGCTGACATTACACGCCAAAAAGGTCCAAAACGCATCGGTCCTTTTGTTGTGCCTAAAGTGATGAGTTCTACAGCATCCGCAACACTTGCAACTTTTTTTAAAATTAAAGGCGTAAACTATTCAATCTCTTCTGCGTGTGCTACATCCAATCATTGTATCGGCAATGCTTATGAAACAATACAATATGGCAAGCAAGATCGCATCTTCGCTGGTGGTTGCGAAGATCTGGATTGGACATTATCTGTTTTATTCGATGCTATGGGTGCTATGTCTAGCAGATATAATGATGTACCAGAAAAAGCTTCGCGTGCTTATGACGCTAATCGTGATGGATTTGTTATTGCTGGTGGAGCTGGCGTTTTGGTTCTTGAAGAACTAGAAGTCGCTAAAGCACGTGGTGCAAAAATCTATGGAGAAATTGTTGGTTATGGCGCTACATCGGATGGACACGATATGGTCTCTCCATCGGGTGAGGGAGCAGAACGGTGCATGCGCATGGCACTTGCGACCGTCAAAAATAAGATTGATTATATCAATCCCCATGCAACAGCAACACCTGTTGGTGATCCCCCTGAAATAGAAGCGATCCGCCGTATCTTCGGAGCAGGTGATCAATGCCCACCAATTTCCGCCACAAAATCTCTGACTGGTCATTCCTTGGGTGCAGCTGGTGTTCAAGAAGCAATCTACACACTGTTAATGATGCAGCATAATTTTATTTGTGAAAGTGCCCATATTGAAGAACTTGATCCAGCTTTTGCTGATATGCCAATCGTTCGTGAACGACGTGATCATCAACAACTGAACACCGTATTGTCAAATACTTTTGGCTTTGGCGGTACCAATGCAACGCTTGTTTTCCAACGCTATGTATAAACAAAAGTTCTTAGTAATTGAAAAAGTACGGTCTTACGGAGAATAATATGAAAGGTTTGATGGAGGGCAAACGTGGCCTTATTATGGGAATTGCAAATGACCATTCAATTGCTTGGGGCATTGCCTGTCAACTCGCACAAGCGGGAGCTGAATTAGCATTGACTTATCAAGGAAATGCTTTTGGAAAACGTGTTCAGCCTTTAGCAGATAAACTTGGCTGCAAATTAGTGCTGGAGTGTGATGTTGAAAAAATTGAAAATATTGACTACGTCTTTGAGCAACTTGAAAAAGAATGGAAAACAATTGATTTTATTGTCCATGCCATTGGTTTTTCAGATAAAACTCAGCTAAAAGGGCGTTACGTTGATGTTACAACACGTGAAAACTTTCAACGCACGATGGTTATTTCAGCTTATTCCTTTACTGAAATTGCCCAACGTGCGGGTAAGCTTATGCCCAATGGAGGAACACTTTTAACTCTTACCTATAGTGCTTCACAGCAAGTTGTGCCTAATTATAACATCATGGGTGTTGCTAAAGCAGCTTTAGAAGCTATGGTACGTTATTTAGCAGCGGACTTTGGTCCTCAAAATATCCGTGTCAATGCGATTTCCGCTGGTCCTGTTAGAACTTTAGCAGGTAATGGTATTGCAGCTGCACGTGCAATATTTTCACATCAACGCCGTAATGCCCCATTACGGCGTACTGTAAATATTCATGAAATTGGAAAATCTGCTCTTTATCTACTCTCTGACTTATCATCAGGTGTTACAGGTGAAATCCATTATGTTGATTCAGGCTATAACATCATGTCTATGCCAATACTTGAAGAACTGAAAAAAAGTGACGATTCTCAAGAAAGATAAAAATCATCGCACTTAGAAAAATATGACGTAAGGCACGTGTGCAGATCTTTATAACAATAAGTGTAATACAAAACCAGATATATGATGCCTTGTTTCGCAAAGTATTTTATGACGTTATTTACCTTACTAAAGCATACGCTTTTGTTGTTTCTTATAAATCAATATCCAGTCCTCATGCCATCGCAGTTTGGAACAGAGATTAGAGGATTATTAAAATCCTTAGCTTCGGCTTTTGTATACCAGATTGAAAAAAATATTGCCTACCGTTTGATTTATTCTTGAAACGCAAATACAATCTAATTTAGGAAGGATATGAAGGCGTAAGGAAATCAATAATCTTACTATTGTTCTTTAATGAGACTTTACGCTTTTAAAAGCATCCACATCAATATTTTTTTAATAATGGAGGTTACGCTTCACCTCACACTTTTATTTTTCTTGTTCTTTAATGAAAGCATTTTTCTGATGTATCAGGTAAAATAGAACGCCCAAAAACACTATAGCTGTTTCTCCTTCATTGCATTTTTTTAAAAGATATTTCTCAATGCACGCAATTCCATTTCACAATAGTACCTGTAGAACGTATAAAAAATCCCTGTGAAGTACATAAAATCCTTTTTGCACCACCATTTTAATGTTTATACAGATGACAAACCAACACCATCATTTTACTTGTCATATTCTAATGTTGAAACAACCCTTGACACTTGAGATGATTCATTAGAAGTATTTTTAATAATTTTTATCCACATACTACCCCCTTGTAACAAAAAAACGTATATTTTTAATTAATTCAATACAAAAATAAAATGAATTATTTATATAAATCAATTTTTTATCTTTATAATCACATTATTTTTCAGTTTAAATGACAGCCATAAACAAGTACAATAACATTTTTTCAATTTTAGAATTTCAAATTTATAATTCCAAAAATCATTTCTTGCATATAAAAAAAACAGAATTGACATGTGAGAAAATAAAAGGCGTAAATATCTCTACTGAACAGCCTCAAGTGCCAAGAGCTGTCTCAACATGGGGGCTGGCAGGATGTATGATGATGCTCGGCTTCCTCCTTCATAAACGTAAAGATGGAGATGTGCACAATGGCTTTATCATTACACTATTCACGGTCATCGCCGCGAATTGGGCTTGGGAGTTTTAAGAGAGGGCTCTTTAAAACAAGCACGTGAATATACAACAGCAATAGTGTTTTGTTTTGAGCGTTCTATAGTGTTTTGTTTTGGGCGTTCTATTTTACCTGACACATCAGAGAAATGCTTTCATTAAAAAATCAGAAAATAAAGGTATGAGACAATCTCCATTATTTAAAAGATATTGCTTTAGATAGCGTAAAACTGAATTTAAAAATGATGGTAGAGATGGAAACTGGTTTTCATCTTTAAAATTTCATCTTCTTCCCAAATTAGATTGTATTCTTGTTTTAAAGAATTGCACAAAAAGAGATACACAATATCCCAGCCTCTATTTAGATACAAAAGCTGTTACACGCAGCAAATAATATTGGAAATTCGATAATAGCAATGATATTTTTAGCTTATACGTTACATAAATAAGATGCTTCTATCTAATGAGTCTTGTATTATTCTGGTTGCAAATATCATTATGAGATGAATTTAAGAGAAAATCAAAATATCTTATTCATTACATTACATAAACATGTGTAAGTGGAAACGATAATGTATTTTCAAAGAGATAGCTCTTAGACAAAAGCCAAAACTTTTATATTTCAGCCATGCTTCATAAAGAATCGAATGATATGAATCTATAATTTGCTGGAATATGACTGTCTTATAAACCATCAATACAATCTATTTTATATGTCTATCATAGCATATTTCTATTTTTTACGATTGGAATTATTTAAAAAAACAGGATGTCATTGTATTTCATCCTTGAAAGTGCGGCTTAGTAATGTGTTCGCCGCTTCAGTTATGTTTTTACCACAATAGAGAATTTGATAAATTTGTTCTACAATGGGCATTTCTACCCCAATACGTTGCGCCAACGTATGTACTTCCTTGGTATTTAAGTACCCTTCCACAACCTGACCAATTTGTTTTTCCGCTTCTTTTATATCTATTCCTTTACCAAGAAGTGTTCCAAAACGGCGATTACGCGACTGATTATCAGTACATGTCAAAACCAGATCACCTAAGCCTGTCATTCCCATAAATGTGGAAAGCTCAGCACCTATAGCCTCCCCTAAACGACTGATTTCAGCTAGTCCTCGTGTGATAAGAGCTATTCGTGCATTTGCCCCAAACCCTATGCCATCTGATATTCCTGCACCAATAGCAATAACATTTTTGACTGCTCCCCCTAATTGAACACCAATCATATCTGAACTTTTATAAACTCTAAAACTTTTGTTACAATGAAAAAGTTGCTGCAATTCTTTACCAAACTCAACATCAGAAGCAGCTATCGTCATTGCAGTAGGCCAACCAATAGCTAGTTCTTGAGCAAACGTTGGCCCAGAAAAAACAGCTAAAGGAATTTTTTCACCTAAAATCTCACGAGCAACCTCTTGTAAGAAACGTCCGGTACCATGTTCTAAACCTTTTGTTGCCCAAATAACGCGTGAATGCTGATCCAAATAAGGCTGAATATTATACAAAACTTGATGAAATACATGGCTTGGAACAGCGATTAGTATATTGTGACTTGCTGCTATTGCAGTTTCAAGCGAAGCTTCAAGTAATAAATTTTCAGGAAATTGAATATCGGGTAAATATACTTGATTACAACGTTGTTCCTGTAATTCTTTGATATGTTGAGAATTATATCCCCAAAGTAAAACATTATGACCATTACGGGCAAGAGCAATCGCTAATGCAGTACCAAAAGAACCAGCACCAATAATTGACATTGCAACGGTTTTCATTAAGTTTTCTGATTATTCTCTAAATTTTTGATTTCAAGTGCATATTATTATTACAAATAACTTTAATACTATCTTTAATATAAATCCTGTAAATCATAAAAACCTTACTGCTTCGTAGCTTTTATCTCACACAACATAAAAACTCGTTTCTCACATCCTCTTTCTTTGTAGTAAATTGTATAAACATCGCTTTTTGTATATGCTACAAAGAGCTATTTGTCTCAAAAATTAAAGCTTGACTCAATACCTCATGGAATTTCTCTTTTAAAATAAAATTACATTCAAAATCATGATACTCATTCCACTGATATCCTGTACCTACCTCCCTCTTTAATATCCTACGAATTTCTTGTAAGAGCTGATACATGCCGCATCAGCTCCACAAATATTTCTAACAACTACTCCACAGGAGACTGCGTACTTAGCCCCTGTTCCATAGGCATTTCTGAGCCCTGTATCTTTTCTAGCTGTTTTCTTACGGATATATCTTTGTTTGATAACTGCTCAGATATTGAAGAATCATCTCTACTTGATATTTCCGGTTCAATAACACGTCCTGAGCCACCCATCATATTATAATTCAAATGAGAAATAGCCCACCAAGTTCCCCCAATAATAACAAAAACGCAAATAGCAGCAAACCACAACGCACTTAAATTCCACTTGGCATCTGGACCAGAATTCAAGTGCAAAAAGAAAACAATTTGTACTATAATCTGAATAATCGCCATCCCAATAAGATACGCAACCTTTGTACTAACTGCCCAACTTTCCATCATCCCATACATCACAGGAACAAAAGAACCCAAAGTGAAAAATACAGCCAAAATAAAGCCGACCAAATAGGAACCAGTACTGGGACCATGTGTTTCATTTTGCACGCTCATCACAACGCTCCTAATAAATAAACCATGGTGAAAACACCAACCCATACAATATCAAGTAAATGCCAAAAAATGGAAAGGCATGCTAAACGTGTTTTATTGTTCTGATCCAAACCATTACAACGAAGATGAAAAAACATCACAACCATCCAAAGAAGACCAACACTTACGTGAAGTCCATGGGTACCCACCAAAGCAAAAAATGCTGACCAATAAGCAGAAAGAATCTCCCGTCCAAAAAGCTGTAAACCTGTTGCAGAATCAATACCAGCGTAAGCATTTGGATCGTAATAAAAGACCTCACCCAAAAGTTCATGAAATTCGTAAAGTTCCATACCAATGAAGCAACACCCAAATACAAAGGTAATAGCCATCCATAAACGCACACCACTGATGTTATTTTTATGTGCTTGTACCATTGTAAAACCATAAGTGACGGATGAAAACAACAAGAAAGCAGTCTCAACCAAAACAAATTTTAAATCAATAAACTCATTGCCCGCCTTACCACCACCATAAGAAGCAGAAAACACAGCAAAACTTGAAAAAAGTGTTGAAAACAGGATCAAATCTGAAAGAATATAGATCCAAAAACCAAACGTCATTACCGAACTACTATCGTGGTGATGTTCATCCACAGCACTCACATTATTCATTGTTACTGCACTCATACTGTCACTCCTTGTTCTTTAAGAACAGCTGTAAAGGCATCTTCAGTTTTTTGTACTTCTTCAGCCGAAATATAATAACCATGATGGTCACCTGTTAATGAATGACACACAAGCGTTGCAATAAAACCAATCAAGCCTACCGCAACAAGCCACCAAATATGCCAGACAAGCGCAAAACCAACAACTAATGAGAAGAATCCCGCAACAATTCCAGCCGATGTATTGGACGGCATATGAATTTTTGTAAATCCACTGGTAGGACGTTGATAACCACTTTTCTTCATATTCCAATAAGCGTCATCAGACTGTATTTTCGGAACTATTGCAAAATTGTAAGAAGGAGGCGGTGAAGAGATAGACCATTCCAGGGTCCGTGCATCACCCCAAGAATCATTTAATGTTACAGGTAAACGTCCCTTATGTTTGACACCGTACCAAATCGCCAAAACAACTTGCAGCACAAAACAAAGGATACCAAGCAAAATAATAAAAGCACCCAATGCAGCAATCACAAACATCGGTTGCCAACTAGGTTCCATGTAATGCTGGAGACGACGCGTCCCACCCATTAAACCAAGTGCATAAACTGGGAAAAAGGCAAGGTAAAAACCAATGAACCAACACCAGAAAGATGCAATACCCAATGCCCGATTTGGTTTATAACCAAAAACTTTTGGAAACCAAAATGCAATTCCCGCTAAGTACGCAAAAACGACACCCCCAATAATTGTATGATGGAAATGCGCTACCAAAAACAACGAATTATGAAACTGCCAATCAGCAGGCACAATAGATAATAAAACCCCGGTTAATCCACCACCAACAAATGTAAAAATCATTCCCATGCACCAAAGCATTGGAGGCTCAAAGCGAATCCGCCCCTTATACATAGTTAGCAGCCAATTAAAGACTTTTACACCTGTTGGAACGGCAATAATCATTGTCGCAATACCAAAGAAAGTATTCACAGCTTCACCGCCACCCATTGTAAAGAAATGATGACCCCAAACAAGAAGCGAAAGAATCAAAATAACCAACATGGCCCATATCATCGAAGTGTAACCAAAGAGGCGTTTTGAAGAAAAAGTTGATACAACCTCAGAAACAATTCCAAAAGCAGGAACAACCAAAACATAAACCTCAGGATGACCAAAAACCCAAACATAGTTAATCCATACCATTGGATTTCCGCCACCAACATTAGAAAAGAAATTCATACCCAAATAACGATCGCATGCCAAGAGTGCAAATGCTACAGTTAAGACAGGGTAAATAACTAAAATAAGGACATTGCTAACAAAAGCGCTCCAACAAAAAACAGGCATTCTCATCATCGTCATCCCAGGAGCACGCATTTTAATCAAAGTCGCAACGAAATTGACCGCCCCCATTGTTGTCGCTATACCAGAAAGTTGAAGCGACCATAAATAATAGTCTACCCCTGTATCTGGACTCGTTTGCAATTCTGTAAAAGGTGGATACATCAACCAACCACCACGACCAAAATTCCCAACACCTAGGGATATGTTAATCAGTATTGCTCCTGCAGCTGTAATCCAAAAACCTAGATTATTTGCAAAGGGAAAAGCAACATCACGAGCACCAATTTGAAGCGGTATAAGATAATTAAAAAGACCAAATAAAATAGGCGTAGCCATGAAAAAAATCATGATAGTGCCATGCGCCGAAAAAATTTGATCAAAATGGTCAGGGGGCAAATAACCTGCAGTTTCACTCCCAAGAGCTAAAGCTTGATGTGTTCGCATCATAAGTGCGTCCGCAAAACCGCGAACAAGCATAATAATTCCAAGAACTATATACATAATGCCTATGCGTTTATGGTCAACCGTTGTAATCCAATTTCGCCATAGAATCCCCCACCACCCAAGTACCGTTAGAGCAACAACAGCAATTAAACCAACCAAAACAATCGCAATACACGTGTATAAAACGATCGGCTCATGTGCAAGTGCATGAAAAGCACCTGCCGTAGGATCTGTAAGTCTTCCAAACATTTCTCAACCCATTTCAAATGAAATTCAAGTTTAAAAGAAACCTTATGTTAAAAGGGCTCTTTCTTTACTGACGCTTTAAATAACATCAGGATCAAATACTGAACATAGTGCACCCCATAGCGTCTGAGCAGCAGCACGTTTCATTAAATCCTCATTACATACCGTATTTTCATCGACACATCGATTAACAACACGATAGTAAAGCCGCTTCTCAACAGGTGCAAAATAACGAACTTCAGCATCTTTTTCCTTCGCAGCAATATCACCCATACGAGGCGCTATAGAAAGTTGACGATAAGATGCACGATCAAGCACTCGACCATTAGCCCGAGCTTTTACAATCCAATCCTCAAAGTCCTTCAAAGAAACAGAATGCCACTTAAACCGCATACCCGAAAAACCATCACCACTGTAATTTGCTGAGGTTCCTTTGAATACTCCTTGCTCTTCAGCGACCAAATGCAACTTAGCATTCATCTGCGGCATAGCGTAAAGAACTGTACCCAATTTGGGGACCCAAAAAGCATTGACAGAATTCTCTGACGTCAATTGCAATAAAACTTGACGTCCTTCAGGCGCATAAATCTCATTAATCGATGCAACACCATATTCAGGATAAATAAAAAGCCATTTCCAATCAAGAGAAACAGCATCAATCTGTAATGGCTTTCCTTCACCTACAACTTCCACTGGAAGAGGATTTGTAGGTTCAAGCTTATAAGTATAATAAGCTGTTAATGAACCTAAAACCATTACAATTACAACTGGAATACCCCACATCAATGCTTCAATTTTATTTGAATGCGCCCAATCAGGAGAATAGTCCGCTTTCATATTCGATGCACGATATTTTATAGCTAAAAATACCACACTCACCATAACTGGGATAACAACACAAAGCATCACCACCACACAAACAACTATCAAAATGAGCTGTTGACGTGCAACATAACCTGATGGCTGTATAACATCAATTTTACAACCAGACAAAAGCAGTGCTCCCCCTAAAATCACAAGCATTTCTAACTGTCTAACAAAGCTTTTCATCTTTATTTACCCCCGTCATATGCACCAAAAATTGTCATAAATATATATACCTCACATTGTACAGATTTGAAAATAATTATCAAGTGAATTCAATGCCTATATTACTCTTATCAAACGCTTACTCTTTACCTGTCACAATTTAATTGTTTTGCTTAATTGTTTTTTAATTGTTTTGCAATATATTCAAGTGCAAACCAATATCCATCACCTCCACACCCAGTTATAATAGCGTCTACGCCCGCAGATGTATAAGAATGGTGACGAAAAGCTTCACGCTGATAAATATGAGATAAATGAACTTCTACTTTCGGCCCTGAAAACATTTTTAGGGCGTCAAAAAGTGCAACAGATGTATGACTGTAAGCCGCTGGGTTAATGATCAATCCAGAACTTGCCTCTATTGCTTCTTGTATCCATGCTACTAATTGCCCTTCACAGTTACTTTGATAAAAATTTATTATAATATCATTTTTTTTTGCCCATTCTCTGCATCTTTTTTCAATATCTTCTAGAGTTTCAGTTCCATAAATTTCTGGCTCACGTTGACCTAGAAAATTTAAATTAGGACCATTTAAAATCGTTATCATCTCAGACATAGCAAGCCTTTTCTTTCAGACCTATCACTTATTAAAAAAATATTGAGCATGTTTTTACGGCAATAAAGCTCCATCCTTAATCTCAAAGAATTCCGCACGTCCTTTTAAGTCATCAAATAAAAGACGATCTGTTCCTGTCATAAATGTTTGTACAGCTAAATCATCAAGAATATCAAATAAAGCAGCACGTCGATGCGAATCAAGATGAGCAGCCATTTCATCAAGAAGAAGAATGGGAGCTTTTTCCGACATCATACCTGTTAGACGTGCATGACACAAAACTAAACCTGTCAGCAATGCTTTTTGTTCACCTGTTGAACAAGATGTTGCTGCTATATTTTTATCAGCATAAAAAACCTGTAAATCTGCACGATGTGGTCCTTCTAACGTCCGACCAGCAGCACGATCCATTGCGCGATTATGCCGTAATCGATCACAAAATTGCTCTTCAACTTCAGTTGCTGATATTTCACTAAGAGCTGTTTCCAAAAAACCATCAATTTGCAAAAAAGCTCGTGGAAAAGGTATCTGTGATGGCATTTGTGTAAACATGTCATTTAAAAGACGAATAACATCAACACGCGCCGCAGAAATAGCTGTCGCCAGTTCTGCCATCTGCTTTTCTAAAGCATCAAACCAAGCACAATCTTCATTTCCATCTAAAAACAAACGATTACGTGCGCGCATAGCTCTATCATAATCGGCTATGCGGCGCCTATGCAAGGGATCAATCGCCAAAACCATACGATCCAAAAAACTACGGCGCTCAAGAGAAGGACCTGTAAAAAGACCATCCATAGACGGTGTTAAGACACTAATATGACAATAATCTGTTAGGCAATCACCCGATTCATTCACACCATTAATATGGACCTTTCGACTGTTATCGCTAACCTCCAAAGCTGTACCAATCTTTACTTCACCATAAAGAGCGCATTCAAGACGCGCAAATACAACAAATCCTCCACCATCACCATCTACAAAGCTAACGTCAGAATAAGCAGCACGTCGCAAACCACGACCAGGAGAAAGAAAAGATAACGCCTCTAAAAGATTCGTCTTACCAGCACCGTTATGGCCAGTAAAAACCACATGCTGACCAGAAAAATGAATATTGAAAAAAGAATAATTGCGATAACGTAAAAGCTTCAGCTGCCTCACTGCCACTTTGTGTACATGACTGGTCATGCATTGCAAAACAATTGCCCCTAAACGCGAATAGGCATCAGTACATACAGCACATCCGCATCATCATTATCACGAATCAGAGCTGGTGCTCCAGCCTCAGCCAACATAAAAACCATCTCATCGCTTGAAAGCTGCCCAGCAATATCCAAAAGATAACGTGAATTAAACCCTATCTCAAGCGGTTCAGATGCATAAGTTACTGATAATTGATCTTCTGCACTGCCCGAATCTGGACTATTAACAACAAGCCTTAACTGTCCATGCTTAATCGTTAATTTAACTGCACGCCCCCGATCACTTGAAATCGTTGAAACACGATCAACTGCAGAAGAAAAGTCCTGCCTATTAACAATTAATTCTTTATCATTTCCAAGAGGGATAACACGTTGATAATCTGGAAATGTTCCATCAATTAATTTTGATGTAAAAATCACAGAACCTATAGAAAAACGAATCTTTGTCTCTGAAAGCTCTATACATACATCGCTATCATTTTCTTCTGAAAGAAGTTTTTGCAATTCTCCTACAGCTTTACGGGGCACAATAACACCGGGCATTCCCTCAACTCCTGGAGGAGCTTCCATCTCAACTTGTGCCAAACGATGACCATCAGTTGCAACCAAACGCAATTTCAAAACACCATCATTAATAATATGTAAATAAATACCATTAAGATAATAACGAGTTTCTTCAGTAGAAATAGCAAATTGCGTACAATCAAGTAAATGTTTTAAGCTTGATGCCGATAGCGAAAAACGATAACCAAACTGCCCAGGAAGCGACTCTGGAAAATCTGCCTTCGGAAGACACTGGAGCTGAAAATGTGCACAACCGGAAACAACGGACATTGTACCTGCTTTATTCTCATCGACTGATAATACAACTTCATTGCTATCAGGAAGTTTTCGAATGATATCATAGAGCAAATGTGCCGGAACAGTTGTTGCTCCCGCTTGTTTAATATTAACTGCAAAAGATTCCGTAACCTCTAAATCAAGGTCTGTTGCTTTTAACTGCACACGACCATTTTCTGCATCAATTAGCACATTCGATAAAATAGGAACAGTATTACGGCGCTCTACCACACGGTGAACCCGACCAAGAGACTTGAGAAATTGACTGCGATCAACTGTAATACGCATGAAAGCCCCGTATGATTTACTAAAAATTATAAGAATTCCTTAGAATTAAAAATAGATCCTCTTTAAAGAATCGCCTACTAGAGTTTATTAAACCTCTCTTAAAATGGCAAGTCACTCCTGTATAAGAAAAAATAAATCTTTTCATTAAATTCTTTAAAGTTTCTCCAAAGAAAGAAAAGATAGACACTATACAGCCTGTTCTCCAATCAACCGCTTAAGCAATTCAAGTTCCTTAGCCAAGATCTGATCACCACAAACCAAATCTTCAATTTTACGCACAGCGTGTAAAACTGTTGTATGATCACGACCACCAAAACGGCGCCCAATTTCTGGCAACGAACGAGGGGTTAATACTTTTGCTAAATACATTGCAACTTGCCGCGGCTTCACAACCGTACGTGTTCGACGATTAGATAACAAGTCCTGTTTAGAAACATTATAATGGCGTGCTACTGTACGCTGAATCTCTTCAATCCGAATGCGCTTAGGTTCACCAGAACGTGTCAAGTGACCTAATAACTCATCAATCCGCTCTAAAGATAAATCAGACTCAAAAGATTGACGAAACAAGAGCTGATTAAATGCACCTTCAATATCACGCCCCGACCCTAAAACTGTTTTCGCAATATATTCCAAGATATCATCAGAAATTGATACCATGCCATCATCTTGTTGTGCCACCTTCAATCGCTGGCGCAACATTTGCAAACGCATTTCATAATCTGGTGCTTCAATTTCAAGGGCTACCCCTCCCTGAAGACGAGAGCGAACGCGAAGATCAAGCGATTCTAATTCTGCTGGTGGACGATCTGCAGCGACAACAACTTGTTTTGCACTATCAAGCAACATATTAAGCAAATGGCAAAACTCATGTTGTATCGACTTACCCTGCAAAAACTGCATATCATCAATAATCAAAAGGTCGATATCACGAAGCTGTTCTTTAAAAGAAAGAGCATCATTATCACGAATAGCTGTTGCAAAACGCCACATAAAATATTCAGCAGTTAAATAAATAACGCGCGCAGACGTTAAACGCTTCAATGCAGAAGAAGCAATCGCTTGAAGCAAATGTGTTTTTCCTAAACCAACAGATGCGTGAATAAAAAGAGGATTAAAACGCAAAGCACTTTTATGCCCCTCCGCAATTGAACGCGCAGCTGCTAAAGCAACACGATTAGAAGCCCCCTCAACAAAACTTTCAAAAGTATAGCGAGAATCAAGTGGAGACCCAAAAACTCCCGTTTGAGAACTCTTAACTGAATGCTCTGCACAACTTTCAACAAAAGATGAAGTTGCCTGCGCCTCTAGCACAACAGAAGGAACACTTCTTTTACAAATGACATCTCTTGAAACGCGTTCCATACCACGAACAATAACTTCAACACGAAGAATTGCTGAATTCTCTTGTTTCCATAAATGAGTCAAAAGAGAACCATAGTGATTATTAATCCATGAACGTAAAAAAGCTGTAGGAACAGAAAGCTTTACAAGAGTATGACTATATTCAGCAAGCTTCACACGTCCAAACCAACTCGTATAAGCCTCAACACCAACCTGCACCTTTAATTGCGCCATAACACGTATAAAAGCCGCCGCACTTTCCTCCTCTGAAACAATAGAATGCCCTATAGAAGCATTTCTACAAACGTCCTTATCACTCTCCGTCATCCTATTCTTTATTATGTTCTCTGCCGACAGGATATTCACCGAAACCCTTTTAAAGGAACTAGCTTTAGAGTTCAATTTATCCACCATCTTCCATCCTGATAAAAATAAAATTTTGTCCTGCCAAACAGCTAAAATAAATCTAGCGAAGGCAAAACGCCCTACCCCAAATAAGATTACTCATCCTCCCCTAGGATAGCCTCATCACAACCCCACTAACAAAGATGACCAATAAGATTTACTTGCACTCATGATATGACCTACCCTTCTAAAATGGTAAACATATCCATTAACAAAACTAAAAAACCCTCAAAAAACTCTCCAGCACAAAAGCTTCGAAAAGCCTAAATCAAAACATCTTGTATTCAACAAAATACAGAATAATGCGCTGATGTGACCCCTTCATGCTTTTTAGTCTTCATAAGAACCATACAAAACAGCAGAGGTAAAATGCAAGAGGTCAAAATAAAATCAAAAAAACCCGAAAAAAATGCTTATATCAATGATTCCTGAAAAAAATATTGATTCAATTCATTTTTTTTCTTTAAATTTACCAATAATTAAAGAATCTCTTCAGATTTAAAAAAAAAAAATAAAATGCTTGACAAAAAAGACTCTGTAAAAATCCACAAAGCTTGTGGATAACCATACTCCCCCTATAAACTTTCTCTCCTTTTTCAAGAGGAGAATCATTATCAATTCTTATTTTCAATAGAAACTTTTTGAAATAATAAACAAAAAGCCAGCATCCTCATGGATACTGGCTTTATTCTCAATAAAGGAGAAAAAGCTTAAACGCTGAGAGCCTTCAAACGTTTAGCTAAACGCGATACTTTCCTCGCAGCAGCATTTTTATGAAAAACCCCTTTAGAAACCGCACGCATAATTTCAGGCTCAAAATTCTTAAATGCAATTTCTGCAGATGCCTTATCGCCACCCGCTAAAGCATCATCAAACTTACGTATAAAGGTACGAACGCGTGAACGGCGGGCCCTATTAACCTGTGTGCGCGCCGCAACCTTGCGCACCGCTTTTCGAGCAGAAGGTGTATTCGCCATAAATATAATCTCTCTTTCAACACCTTGGTAAAATGAGTCTAAAAAACAACTCTACCAATACAAATAATCCAACCCAAGCAAAACTATAAAGCTGCCTATAACTGTGTGGCTTATAACGCAATCCCGAAGCTAACGTCAATTAGATTTTCAAAGATAGTCATAAAAAAACGACGCCAAACTCTGTGATCCGCAACTTTATAGCTTAATAATAGATATTCCTCAACAAACAAAAGAATTTAAACGGCTAACTTACGCAAGACATATTGCAAAATTCCCCCATGATGCAAATAATCTAGCTCATCTTCAGTATCAATACGGCATAATAACGGAACGGTTTTTATCGTACCATCAGAAAAAGTAATTATCGCTACTGTCTTTTGACGAGGTTTTAAGTCGTGAATTCCTTCAATTGTCACCTTTTCATCTCCCTTTAAGCCTAAAGATTTCCAACTTATACCCTCCTCAAAGACAAAGGGAACAATGCCCATACCAACAAGATTAGAGCGATGAATCCTTTCAAAAGACTGCACAATCACTGCTTTTATACCAAGAAGATTGGTACCTTTGGCTGCCCAATCGCGGGATGATCCATTGCCATATTCAATACCAGCAAAAACAACGAGTGGAATACCTTCTTGTTTATACGCCATTGCTGCATCGTAAATGGCTTGTTCTACCGCTAACGGATAATGAACTGTATAACCTCCTTCTCGACCATTTTCCCCTAACATGAAATTACGAATGCGAATATTGGCAAAGGTCCCACGGACCATAACTTCATGATTCCCACGACGCGTTCCATACTGATTAAAATCAGCCACTTTAACACCATGATCCATTAAATATTTTCCGGCAGGAGAAGCTGCTTTAATAGAACCAGCAGGAGAAATATGATCCGTCGTGATTTTATCGCCAAATAAACCTAAAATCCGTGCATCTTTAATATCTGGTAAGATATCAGGTGTTTTCTGCATATCATCGAAATAAGGTGGATTGCGTACATAGGTGGATTGCTCATCCCAAGAATAGGTAGAACCCGTAGGAATCTGAACTTTTTGCCAATTTTCATCTCCCTTAAAAACATCTGCATACTTTTCGGCAAAAACCTTACGCGTGACATGTTTTTCGATAAACTCCTGTATTTCTTGAGAAGTTGGCCAAATATCTCTCAAGTAAATGGGTTGACCATTCGAATCTTCACCAAGAGGTTCCTTGGTTAAATCTTTACACACCGTCCCGATGAGCGCATGTGCAACAACTAACGGTGGTGAAGCTAAATAATTCGCTTGCACATCAGGAGAAACACGCCCTTCAAAATTACGATTTCCTGAAAGAACTGCAGATGCAATTATACCATTTTCATTAATCGTTTTGGAAATAGCTGGATGCAAAGGACCAGAATTCCCAATACATGTTGTGCACCCAAATCCTACTAAGTTAAATCCTAATGAATCTAAATCTTTTTGCAGACCCGAATTTTGAAGGTAAGCTTCAACAACTTGTGAACCAGGTGCAAGAGAAGTTTTTACCCATGGTTTGCTCTTGAGACCTTTTGCTACAGCATTTCGTGCCAAAAGACCCGCCGCAATAAGAACACTTGGATTCGATGTATTCGTACACGACGTAATCGCAGCGATCACCACATCACCGTGACCAAGCGTATATTCTTCACCCTCGACCTGATAACGCTTATCTTGTCCAGAAGTCTTCTTATAGTCTTCGACCAATGCCTTCTCAAAACCCTGCCCAACATTTTCCAATGCAATACGTCCTTCAGGACGTTTAGGTCCAGCCATAGAAGGGACAACTGTTCCCATATCTAATTCAATTGTATCACTAAAAATGGGATGAGCCACCATTTCGTCATGCCACATCCCTTGTGCTTTGGTGTAAGCCTCTACTAAGGCAATCCGATTTTCATCACGCCCTGTCATATTGAGATAACGCACTGTCTCCTTATCAATTGGGAAAAAACCACACGTTGCTCCATATTCAGGTGCCATATTTCCAATCGTTGCCCGATCAGCAAGCGTCATCTGCTCCAAACCAGGACCAAAAAACTCAACAAATTTACCGACAACACCCTTCCGGCGCAGCATTTGAGTCACCGTCAATACGAGATCGGTGGCTGTTACACCTTCTTTAAGTTTACCTGTTAGACGAAAACCAATCACTTCAGGTAACAACATAGAAACAGGTTGACCTAACATTGCTGCTTCTGCTTCAATACCACCAACACCCCAACCCAAAACCCCTAAACCATTTACCATAGTCGTATGCGAATCAGTTCCCACACAGGTATCAGGATAAATCGTCTCACACCCCTCTTCATTCTTCATCCATACACATTGTGCTAAATATTCTAGGTTAACCTGGTGACAAATCCCTGTTCCTGGGGGAACAACGCGAAAATTTTGAAAGGCTTGCTGCCCCCATTTAAGGAAACGATAGCGTTCACCATTGCGTTCATATTCATGCTCAACGTTTTCCTTAAAAGCCATGGAATTGCCAAAAGCATCAACAATAACTGAGTGATCAATGATGAGATCAACAGGAATGAGAGGATTGATTTTTTCAGCGTTACCGCCAAGTTTAACCATAGCATCACGCATTGCAGAAAGATCAACAACTGCTGGAACTCCTGTAAAATCCTGCATAAGAACACGTGCAGGACGGTAAGCAATTTCTGCTCCAGCACTCCCTTTGTCGTTTAACCACTTAGCAACATTGAGTATATCCTCTTGTTTAACTGTGCGACCATCTTCAAATCGCAATAAATTTTCGAGAATAACTTTCATCGAAAACGGTAAACGAGAAACACCTTCAAGTCCATTCTTCTCCGCTTCGATCAAGCTATAATAAGTATATTCTTTGCCACCAACATTTAATACTCTGCGACACTTAAAGCTATCAATTTGAGTCATGACTGTCCACTCTCAATACTATAACCGCCCAATTTCCAGGAATGAACAACACAAACTACGAGTCAAGGTCGCAGCTTGAGCGCAGACGCAATTACCTCCGCTATCCATTTCCCCCTCCACCCTCTCATAGGCAAATGCGGAAATCAGCGCCAGAAACCATTCTACACCAGATATTGATGTAAGGTGTTCCTTATAGAACTATTTCTAGAACTATTCTAGGTACAATTGCATAAAAAATGTGTTTTTTTATTCTATAATGCAATAAAGAATGAAAATAAAAACAAAATAGGCAATCACATGGTGTTATCAGGCAAAGATTTAGCCGCTTACAGAAACGAGGAAATTCTGTTTAAAGGTCTTTCTTTTTGTTTATTTTCACAACAACTTATGACAATCACCGGCCCTAATGGTATCGGAAAGTCTACATTACTCCGAATCATTGTCGGTCTTCTTGAAGCTGCTGAAGGTCATATAATACTTAAAGACCATGATCAAATATACCCTGTTACAACTGCTTGTCATTATCTTGGTCCTCAAAATGCTATGAAACCTCGCTTATCCGTTATGGACAATTTGCAATTTTGGGCAAATTTTTACGGTCAACATTTACGCGTTGTGCATGAAGCTCTTGCCGATATTGGTCTTTCTAACCTTGAACATTTACCCTTTAACGCTCTTTCAACTGGACAACAAAGACGCGTAGCTATTGCTCGCCTTTTTCTCTCCTATCGTCCTCTTTGGATTTTAGATGAACCAATATCTGGGCTTGATAACCATGCTCAAAAACTCCTTGCTCGTATTTTCCAGCGTCATCTCAATCAAGGTGGTATGATTATCGCTGCAACTCATAATTCTCTAGGTATCCCAGAAAACCATAAAATCGCGCTGGAAAAATTTTTACCTCTCTAGGAGAAAATCAAATGAAAGCACTGTTCTGGCGTGATCTTAAACTATTATTAGCGCCACAAGCCTCTTCACTAACAGGACTATTGTTTTTTATCGCTGTTGTTGTCATAACCCCCTTTGCAATTGGACCAGATCCCAAAATTCTTGCACAAATAGGGCCAGGTATATTGTGGTTTGGAGCCCTTCTTGCAGGAATCCTCAATCTGAACAAACTTTTCCAAATCGATCGCGATGATGGTAATCTCGACCAATTTATCCTTTCAGGAAAAAGACAAAGTTTTACACTAATTGTCTTTACCAAATGTCTTGCCCACTGGGTAGGAACAATGCTTCCTCTTATTTTTGCTACACCTATTTTAGCCCTCATGCTCCATTTAGATGTAACAATAACTTTTACAACAATACTTACCCTTTTATGTGGAACACCAGCCATTATTTTTATTGGCGCTATAGGCGCTGCACTCGCAACCTCATTGTTGCACAGTACTCTGCTTATTTTTATCATTATCTTGCCGTGGGTCATTCCAATTATGATTTTTGGTGTTTCGGCTGCTACATCCCCAATAAATCCAAATATTTCTTTTCTAACGTCCTTGGCTCTTCTCAGCGCTTTTTCACTTCTTTTGAGTCTCTTTAGTTCTTTTGTTGCTGCGATAACGCTTAAACTTTTATCAGAATAATAAAAGATGATTGCCGCATAGCAAAACTCTGACTATTATGAATTTCATGAATGAACTATCTCATACATATAAAATCAGGTCACGCCCTGCAAGTTTCAGCCTTTTCATGAAAATAAGCAGTATCGTCTTACCTTGGTTGGCCGGCATGGCATTGTGTTTCCTTATCTTAGGGCTTATTCTGGTGATGGATTCCCCTGATGACTATCAACAAGGTATTACTGTTAAGATTATGTACCTTCATGTACCCTTTGCGTGGTTGTCTACATTCTGTTATGTAACGATGAGTGCAGCGGCATTAGGAAATCTGATTTGGAAATATCATCTTGCTAATGTGGCACTTAAATGTGGGGCGCCTATTGGGGCAATTTTTACCGCCCTGGCTCTCATGACAGGAGCACTTTGGGGGCGACCCACATGGGGAACATGGTGGGTCTGGGATGCACGGTTAACATCGGTTTTAATTCTGCTTTTTATCTATCTTTCTATTATCCTGCTTGGACGTGCTTTTGACAACCAAGTAAAAGCCGCTCGCGCTACTGCAATTCTTACACTTGTTGGATTTGTTAATATTCCTGTTATTAAATTTTCCGTTAATTGGTGGAATACATTGCATCAACCAGCATCATTGTTACGTGCTGGAGGATCAGCAATCGACAATGCTATGTTATGGCCCCTTATAACAATGCTATTTTGTTTCATCTTTATGTTTATCGCGCTCTATTTGATGGCTATGCGAAATGAAATCAATAGTCATTATATCCGAATACTTCAGATTAAAAAATCCCGTCGTGCACAACAACAGGACTCTTCATCATGCTCGACCTAAATGGCATCCAGGGCGGACTTTTAGGAAATCTATCTCAGAAAATTGATTTTTTCCTTAGCACCCTTAAACATGAGCAAATTGTTGTTTTAAGCTATGTGCTTTCTGCAATATCCCTCTTATGTCTTATTGGATATATTCTTTGCAAAGCCCTATATCAAAAAAAAATTCTCCAACAGCTAAACAAAAAAGAGCTGTCACAAAAAGAAAAGTATAATGAAAAACAACCCTCCAAAACTTAAAAAAAATATATTTTTGCCTGTTCTGCTTGTTTTTTTTGGACTATTTGTGCTTTTTCTTCTTCCCATGGTGCTTTTTTTCAACTTTATGGATAAAAAACACCTTCAAGATTCTTCTCGTCTCCCAAACGCAGTGGCTGAAAAATCTGCTCCCAATATTCATCTTCCTCTCCTTGATAAAGAAAATTATCTCAATTCAAAACAGTTTAAAGGACGTGTCACATTGGTCAATTTTTGGAGCTCTTGGTGTTTACCCTGTCGCGAAGAGCATCCTATTCTTATGAAAATTGCACAAGATAAACGTTTTGATCTGATTGGTATTAATTATAAAGATAACAAAACAAACGCCCTGCGTTTTTTAAACAGTTTTGGTAATCCTTTTAAATTTATTGGCTTTGATGTTTCAGGATATACAGCCATTGATTGGGGAATATATGGACCCCCAGAAACCTTTCTCTTGAATAAAGAAAACATCATTATTGCCAAACATGTTGGTCCCTTAACATGGCAAATTTATCAAAAAAAAATTCTACCAAAAATTGAACAAATGATCATGACAGAAGAAAAATAAAATAATGCAGGTTTGTAAAAACATAACGTTTTATCATGCTATGTATAATGCTATTTTATTTATACGGACTCTCATTCTTCTTAGGCAAATTTGACAAGAGCATTATCATTGTTGATTCAAAAACATGTGTAAAGAAATATCTGTAGAGCAAATCTCCAAAATATGACAAAAATTTAAGTAGTTTTCATTTTTCTTTAGCGATTAAATATCTGTTTGGGAGCTTTATTTTTGATTGTTTGAATAAAACAATATTGCTATAGAAACATCGTTAGATTAGTGAAAGAAACCAAATATTATTTTCAAAATTATATAGTGTTCTGTCTCCGCTTTTTTATCTGAAATGCACATTGTTATAAGAGGACTTCACCACTATTTTCATCTTTATAAAAAATCAATCCGTTCCTTTGCAGCGTCATTGTTATATTTATTCCCATTACACTATCTGTTCGTAAGTGACTCCATAAAGTCCATATTGAGTCTATACATTCTTATTCTCTCGATAATTTCTCTTATGATTATAACTAATAAGCTTTTTTTGACTCTTAATCGGGTAAATTCGAGTAAGAAAATATGACTACAATCAAAAAATCTCATTTAACAGAGAAGATACGTTATGAGTACATAATCAATCTATCAATGAATATTGTAAAAGAATTCATTGTAAGAAATAAACTTTTGAGATGTAAAAAGTAAACAAGAAGCTTTTATGAGAGGAGAAAATATATTTTACAGAGAACTCTTTTTTAAGCACTCTATGACGTGATTAATGATTTCAACAGAAAAATCACTCGTATACATTAAAAAACTCTAAGACAAGAAATATTCTAGAAGTTCACATGAACTTATGCGTAAACTTTTATGACGCAAATAAAATAGGCTTTTGTTGCAATCGTCATTTTTTATGAAAAATTTTTGATTATGTTTTTTCTTCTAAAAATTCTTGAGGTGTAAAACAATACGTTGTTGAGCAAAATTCACATGTGACTGAAATATATTTATTTTTAACCATTTTATTGCGTTCATCAATAGAAAATCCTTCTAGGATTCCTTTAATTTTTTCGTGTGAACAAGAACATTGATCGACAAGAGAAAAAGGATTAAAAACTCTAACACCTTGTTCATGAAAAAGACGGAACAAGAGCTGTTTACAACCGACTTGGGGATCTGTTAATTCTGAACTTTCAATC
This sequence comes from Bartonella sp. OC68QHHN, assembly GCF_042193875.1. NCBI lineage: Bacteria > Pseudomonadati > Pseudomonadota > Alphaproteobacteria > Hyphomicrobiales > Bartonellaceae > Bartonella > Bartonella sp. OC68QHHN. The sequence goes on from NZ_JBHIME010000023.1 coordinate 319,895, forward strand.
GTTGCCATGAGTATTTTAGCTTCCTGCCATTGGTTATCCAATTGGGTATGTGTTTTCGTTTCTTCTCCCTTTTGCTGAGAGGCATCTATTTTATGATGAGACAATTCTTGGGGTAAAAGTTGGATCAAAATACCTCCAGCTCTCCAGCTTTTCTGCGGTTTTCCTTGTTGGTCACGGTTAATTAATATAGCAACAGCCAAACGGATATCGGTAGGAATTTGTTCTGATTGATCAAAATAAATACGAGAAGCTTCTTGTAAATTTGATCCATCTAATGCAACTATTCCTTGATAGGGTTGCATATGGGGACCTTGATCAATTGTAAAAGCTAAAGTGCCTTTTCCTAAAAGTGTTTCTGAAGAGATTTGATTATTGTCTATGGCTTGTTTAAGCTGTTCTTTATCAAAATGAGCGTATCCACGTAAGCTGGAAGGAGGCGAAAAATCGCACACCAACATATTAACCGGTCCATCGGAATGAGTTTGTAAAATAAATTTTCCCGTAAGCTTTAGAGAAGTTCCAAGCAGAACAGTTAAAAGTAAAGCTTCTGCTAGAAGATAAGAAACCGGTTCAGGGTATTGATGTCTTGTGAGAATAGAATTTAAAGTTTCCCCAAGTTGTACGGCACGTCCGCGGATATCAAGTTCTTCGACTTGAAAGGGAATAACAGTATCATTTTCATGAAAGAAGTTGTTGTTGAGAGAGGCTTCATCTTTAGCTTGTTCACTCATAGCTTTGCCTTCTTTATATAATTTGTTGTAGGGAGGCTATTGTGGAGAGAAAAACGCATCTTGTAAACACCAAAAAAGAATTGTTTTTTGAGCATGAAGACGATTTTCAGCCTTATCGAAAGCAACGGAGTGCGGTCCATCAATCACAGAATCAACAACTTCTTCACCACGATGAGCAGAAAGACAATGCATAAAAAAAGTATCAGATTTTGCTAATTTCATGAGAGCTTCATTAGACTTGATAAGGCTGAAAATAGAATAACTGCAAGCACGAAATTCTTGTCCCATGGAGACCCATGTATCGGTCATAATACAAGCAGCATCTTGAGCTGCTTTTGGGGGATCATGGATTAGTGTAAGGTGCGCTCCTCGTTCACGTGCCCAATGTATAAATTTTTCTTGTGGTTCACTGCCTTTTGGAGTGGCAATACGCAAATGGAAATCAAAAAGAGCCGTAGCTTCAATTAAGGAATGGAGCACATTATTACCATCCCCCATCCACGCAAATACTTTGCCAGAAATTGGCCCCAATGCTCTTCATAGGCTAATATATCTGCTAGAATTTGGCAAGAATGTGTATCATCTGTAGGGGCATTAATGACAGGAATTTGTGCATATTGTGCCAATTCGAGCATATGTTGATGTTTTGTTGTTCGCAATATCACGATATCCACAAAACGGGATAAAACACGAGCTGTGTCAGCTATAGTTTCACTATGACCAAGCTGCATCTCTGAACCCGTGAGCATGATTGTATCTCCCCCAAGCTGGCGCATACTGATATCGAATCAAATACGGGGTCGTGTGGATGGTTTTTCAAAAATCATCGCAAGTTTTTTACCCATAAAAGGTTTAGAACCTTTCCCTACTTTAAAAGATGCTTTAAAGATTTTTGCATAATCGATCAGTGCGCGTGCTATTGCTGGCGTTAAAATGGATAAGTCCGTGAAATGACGAAGAGCATTTGTCATGTGTGTAATATTTGTCTTTCTTTGTTGACTTACAAAAGATAAGCTATTGCTTTTTCAATACGATGCAAACTTTCATCTATTTCTTCTTCCCTAATGATAAGAGGAGGCAATAAGCGCACAACATTGTTGTTGGCAGCAACACTTAAGAGATATTCATTTTCTAAAGCATTAACAACAAGATTTGAAGACACAACACACTGAATACCCATCATTAGGCCCATCCCCTGAACTGCGCAGATAATATCAGGATAGATATTGAGAATGTGCAAAAGTCCACTTTTTAGTTTATTCCCCATACGCTGAACATGATTGAGAAAATTTGGCTCTAACAAAATATCAAGAACACTATTGCCTACAGCCATTCCAAGAAGATTTCCTCCAAAAGTTGAACCATGGGTCCCAAGTGTCATGCTTTTTGCAACTTTATCCGTTGCAAGGCAAGCACCTAATGGAAATCCTCCTCCTAATCCTTTTGCGAGGGTAAGAATATCAGGCGAGACATCACTCCATTCATAAGCAAAAAGCTTTCCTGTTCGTCCTATACCCGTTTGGACTTCATCCAAAATCAATAACAGACCATTATCATCGCATATTTTGCGCAAAAATCTTAAATATTCACGAGAAACCGTTCGTATTCCTCCTTCTCCTTGAATAGGTTCAATAAGAATAGCGGCGGTATTTTTATTAATAGCGTTACGCAAAGCGATTTCATCACAAAAAGGTACTTGAATAAATCCACCAGCTTTAGGTCCAAAGCCTTCAAGATATTTTTCATGCCCAGTCGCAGCAAGTGCTGCAAGTGTACGTCCATGAAATGCCCCTTCAAAAGTAATTATTTCAATGCGTTCTGAATGACCAGCAGCATAGTAATAATGACGTGCCGTTTTGAATGCGCACTCCAATGCTTCAGTGCCTGAATTGCAGAAAAAAACCTTATCCGCAAAACTATTTGCACAAAGCCGCGTGGCAAGAGCTTCTTGTTCAGGAGATTGAAAAATATTAGAAACATGCCAAAGTTTTTCAGCTTGTATTTTGAGCGTATCAACCAATTTTGGATGTGAATACCCTAATGCATTAACAGCAATTCCAGATGTGAAATCAAGATACTGTTCTCCTTTATCGGAAATAAGCCATACACCATGCCCCTTTTCAAAATGCAAATTTCGTCGTGCGAAGCATTCATAAAGTGGTTGTATAGAGACGGCATCCATCATAATTTCCTTTATATTTTAACCTTTTTAATATATATACAAAGCAACACTACAAATGAAACAACATGGTACATTTCGTTACGGTGCTTTCAACATTTCATTACGATTAATGATTACACCTATGGAATAGATCATTACACCAATTGAAAAAAAGTCAATGAAGGTTCTACCAATAAATATTTTGGGAAAAAGTCCTAAGCAAAAGTGACGGCTGAACCTATGATTGATTTGCAAGTTGGGGAAAACATTCTAAATAAACTCTTCAAGACGTAAAGGCTCTTGTCATGGAGTGAGTGCATATTATAATTTACAAGATAATAAGCAAGATAATGTGTTTTGATTTGTAAGTCCACAGGTTGGATGATTTTCTTATGCTCGCTTAGAGTGTAAAATTTTTCATTCAGCGTAATGAAAACATTATTAAAATATTTGAAGATGCAAAGGCGGAGAGCATCTTAGTGACGTAATCGGAATGGAGTGCTGGTATGGGTTGGACATGTGAACGCGTTGAGCTTCTTAAAAAGCTTTGGAGTGAAGGGTTAAGTGCAAGTCAAATTGCTGCTCAATTAGGTGGGGTCAGCAGAAATGCAGTCATCGGCAAAGTACATCGATTAAAGTTGCCAGGACGTGGTAAGACAGCACAAGGAAGCGCGCGTGCGCAAAAAACTCCCGCGGGAAGCAGCCCATCATCTCCACGTGTGCGTCGTAATACATCCACGGTATCGCCAATAAACACATCATCTGTAAGTATTGAAGAAACAGCTTTAAAGACAGAATTTGTAGCGGAAGATGTAAGAGAAATTGATATGTCCACAAAATCCAATGTAGTTGTGCCTATATCACGTCAACTTAATCTTCTACAATTGAGTGAAAATACATGTAGATGGCCGGTTGGTGATCCATTATCAGCAGATTTTCATTTTTGTGGTGCAGATTCTGATGAAAATAGCCCCTATTGTGCCTTTCATGCTAAGCTAGCATTTCAACCAATATCTGAAAGACGTCGGATAAGAATGTAATATCCTCGATTGAATCTCATATTCTACGCCTTCTGCGCTTCGTTATTAAATTTTAATTATCGAATTATTATGAGAAAGAAATTTGATGGAACTTTTAATGAATGAAAAAATTTCTTCATGAAACTATTCAACAAAATTGTGTCTTTTGGTGCTATTGCGCAGCTATGTGTTGTAAAGTTATATTCCTGTTTATTTTCAAGATTCTCTCTAATTTAGTTGTACTGCTTGTAACACTATCCATAGTAATATCTTTTGAATAAGACAGTTTCTCAATTTCTCATGTTTTTATTCTTCGTGCATTTAATAAAGTAATGCTGTGGTTTATAAAAATAATTTATCGCTTTGCAACCTACAATAAGATCCATCAATATCTCTCTCATTTTAAGCCCTCTTATGTTGAATCAATCAAAATCTTTCGTTTGGGCGTCACGAGCGAGATGAGAACTGTGGGGAGTAAAAACACTTAAAGAAAAGCATGCCTCTTATAAATGCTTTCAAATGCCAAGGGCTTCAAGGGGTGTCGCAACATTGGGAAATGCTTCTTTAAAACAAGCCCGTGAATATATACAATTCAATGGCGTTCTGTTTTGCGTGAGGAATGTGCTCCTATTAAAGAACGCGATAAACAAAAGCGTAAAGCAATACGTAGAATGTAAAATAATATATTTATAATTTTTTATAAAAAATTATAAATAAGGGAATATTGTATTCAAGGCTCTTACGCAATATAAGAAAACAATAAATTATAATTATAAATCCATATTAAATCTAGAACATCACTTTCCTTTTCCCGACACAAAACGGCGCAACCAAACATAAAGCGCACCTTCTCCGCCATGCTGACGCGCTGCTTGCTCAAACGCATGGACATAATATCGAAAAGCTGGTGTTGATAACCAATACGGAACAAATCTATACAAAGCTCCATCGCTCCCAACGGATCGTCCTTTTCCTGTAATCACAAGGACATAACGCAATCCTCTCTGCTGAGAGGATTGTAGAAATTTTTTTAAGAAAAAATAAGCTTCTTCCTGCATATAACCGTGGAGATCAAGACGCGCCTCAAGAGGATAACGTCCTTGGGAAATTTTACGATGTGCAACATGATCAAAGAAATGAATCTTTTGTGCTTGTGTAACTGCCCTCTTTTCTCTTTTAATAATTGTCGAGGGTTGTTGATTTTCTTGAGACAATGAAGAGATTTGAGTTACAGGCTGTTTTTTATCACTAATATTTGCAATAGTTTCTGAAGTGGAAGAGAGCATCTTACCGTGAAGCGGTGTTATCGTACGACAAACCATCTCCCATAAAAGACGATCTTGTGAAGCCAATAAATCTCTTTTTTGTCTCCATTTACTTGAGGACATTTTAATTTCTCATAAATCATTGAATGCTTATGGAAGAAAAACAAAAAGTATTTTAATTTTCATTTTCTGTAGCAAAAAGCTTCCAGTTGGGATCTGACGATAAACTATTGCGAACAAAAGTCCAAATATCCCTGATTTCTACAATAGCATCAGGATCACCATCTATACGCTCGCCCTGTTCATTATAAGTAACAGAAATCATCTCACTGACAATACGTATCGTTAAAAGCTCATCCTTTTCTTGTATTGCCGCCGCAACAAATTCAATCTTATTAATTCCAACAAAAGTGAACTCTATTCTTTCTTTATTTTTTTCTCGTTGCTCAATAGCCGTACAAAAGCTCTCAAAAACATCCTGACAAAGCAAGCTTTTAAGTTGATTGCGATCACCTTTGGCAAAAGCTGTTACAATCATTTCATAAGCAATTTGTGCACCTTTTATAAAAAATTGAGGAGAAAAATGAGGATCAATTCTATGCAATTCCCGCAAATTTTTATTCAAAACACTCCCCTCCGGTGAAATTTTATCAATTTCACTAAAGTCGTCTTTTTGTGAATTTTTCTGATGAGGGAACGAAACAATATTATCAGCCGTTTCTGCTTCAACCTGTTTTTTAGAACGACGTGAATAAGGATCAAAGGGTGGCTTTTCAAACCCAATTCGTTTCCCTAATACATTACGGAGTTGCACAAAAATAACAACCATAACAACAAGAGCTATGACAAAAATAACGTCAAATTCCATGGGCGCTGTCAATCTCCAAAGCTTAAGTCTCTAATAAACATTGCAGTCAATACCATTTATCAATAAATATGTAAAATAAGGAATCCTACCATTCAAATATTTTTATAGATTTTATATTAAACGGAGTGCTCTTAAGAATTTCTCCCCTACTCATCCAGAAGGAAATTTTCATGTGATAAAACTTTATTCTATAAATCCTCGTTTTTTTGTTGTTATCTTTCTTTGCATTCTTTTAATCGAGATCGCTGGTTTTATCTTTGTTGGTCAAGAAATTGGTATTTTGGCAACTTTGAGTCTGGTTATTCTCACAACCATAGTTGGGGTTGTTTTATTGCGAATTCAAGGGATTAGCCTTTTAAAAAACATACAAACTGAACTTATCCAAGGACGCACATTAGAGAATAATATTATTAATGATGTTTTTATCGTGTTTAGTGCAATTTTACTTATTCTTCCCGGCTTTGTAAGTGATTTCTTGGGAATATTACTTCTTATTAAACCAATTCGCTCTGTTGTTTGGCATTTCTTTACAACATTAAAAAACAAAATGAATTCCAATACTAAAAGAAAAAATGACTCTGAAAAAATAATTGATCTTAACGCAGAAGATTACACAATTTATGATACGACAGAATCTCCATGGCGAAAAAATGATGATAACCATTGAAATGCCTAAAAAATCTGTAACAAACTAAAAAAATATTCAAGATAAAGAGCGCATTTCTTGCAACCTTTTGCAAGGCGTGATAACCAATTTGGTCTTTAGATCTAAAATAAATATACATATTATAATGAGAGAGGTTCGTCATATGGCCGAAGGTGAAATGAATAACAGTGGTGGAGAGCCGGTTTTTGCTGTATTAACTCAATATTTAAAAGATTTATCATTCGAAAACCCAGGTGCTCCTCGTTCATTGCGTGCACGTGAAAAATCACCACAAATTGATATCAATATTAACGTCAATGCTAACCCAATTGGTGATGACAATTATGATGTCGTTTTGTCTCTCTCCGTCAAAGCCAATGATGAAACTGAAACCTTATTTCATGTAGAACTGATTTACGGTGGTGTTTTCCACCTTAAAAACATTCCACAAGAACATGTTATGCCATTGGTCTTTATTGAATGTCCCCGTCTTTTATTCCCATTTGCTCGCCAAATTATATCTGATGCCACTCAAAATGGTGGTTTTCCACCTTTATGGATTGATCCTATTGATTTTGCAGCCCTTTTCCAAAAGCGTCTCGCTGAAGAACAAAAAGACAATCAAATACAGCCCTCTTAAAGAATTTATTCTTTTGCTATCATAAAGCCCCTTGATATATTATTGGTATATTAGGGGCTTTTTTCCTTTAGACGACTTTTGCGGCATGATAAGCTGCAAGCATTGCAATATTGACAACATCTGTATCGTTTCCGCTAAACGGTACAATTTGGACAGATTTTTCCAATCCAATTAAAATAGGACCCATAATGGTTGCTCCACCAAGTTCTTGTAACATTTTACTTGCAATGGAAGACGCGTGATATCCAGGCATAACCAAAATGTTAGCGGGCTTTGTTAATCCCATAAATGGATATTGCTGCATCAATTTGGAATTGAGTGCTACATCAGCACTCATTTCTCCATCAAACTCAAAATCAACCTTGCGTTCATGCAAAATATTAATCGTATCCTGAATTTGCTGTGTGATCTGCCCTTTCATATAGCCAAACGTAGAAAATGCTAAAAATGCTACCCGTGGTTGATATCCAAATCCACGTACAAACGAAGCGGTTTGTTCCGCTATATCCGCAAGTTCTTCAGCATTAGGATTTTCATAAACAGCTGTATCCGTAATAAACACAGTTCGTCCACGGCAAATGGCCATTGAGATACCAATCAAGCGTTCTTTTGGTTTTTCATCAATTGCACGACGTATATCGATCAGCGCTGTTTCATAATTGCGTGTTACCCCTGTAACCATTGCATCAGCATCTCCTAGTGCCACCATACACGCAGCAAAATAATTGCGATCATTATTGATACGTCGATGACAATCACGCAACAGCCAGCCTTGACGCTGCATCTTTTTATAAAGATAATTCGCATAAGCATCTGTACGGCAAGAAAGCTTAGCATTCATAATAGAAATACCTTCACGCTCCAGATCAATTCCAGCGATAACAGCCGCTTCTCTTACTTGCTCTTCACGACCAACCAAAATCGCTTGTCCTAATTTTTGATGAACATAGGAAACGGCTGCCCGCATAACTTGCTCTTCTTCACCTTCGGCAAAAACAATTTGCTTTGGCGCTTGACGAACATGGTTATAAACCCCACGCATCATCGAGGAAGTAGGATCACGTCTCGCATTCAAATCGCGCTCATAGGCCTCTAAATCATCTATGTTCTTTTGCGCAACACCGCTTTCCATTGCTGCTTTTGCTACCGCTATTGAAACAACCGTCAATAAACGCGGATCAAAAGGAACAGGGATGATATAATTAGGACCAAATTTTAATCGCTTTCCACGATAAGCTTCTGCAACGCTGTCAGGCACTTCTTCATGCGCTAAATTGGCAAGAGCCTTTGCCGCAGCAATCTTCATTTCTTCATTAATAACTCTTGCACGCACATCAAGCGCACCACGAAATATATAAGGAAAGCAGAGCACATTATTAATCTGATTTGGATAATCGGAACGCCCTGTTGCGACAATGACATCATGACGCACTTGCATAACCTCTTCCGGCGTAATTTCTGGATCGGGATTAGCCATAGCAAAAATGATCGGCTGGGGTGCCATGGATCTTACCATTTCAGGAGTAAGAGCACCTTTAGCAGAAACCCCAAAAAATATATCTGCACCTTCCATTGCTTCCATAAGCGTACGTTTATCTGTTTGAATAGCATGTGCAGATTTCCACTGATTCATTCCCTCTTTGCGACCTTCATAGACCACACCCTTTGTATCACATAATATGATATTTTCTGAACGAAAGCCCATCGCTTTAATCAGTTCAATACAAGCAATTCCTGCAGAACCAGCACCATTACAGACTAACCGCGTATTTTGCATATCGCGCCCTGTTAAAGTCAAAGCATTGAGAACACCAGCAGCAACAATAATTGCTGTACCATGTTGATCGTCGTGAAAAACAGGTATATTCATTACCTCGCGTAGGCGGCTTTCAATCATAAAGCACTCTGGCGCCCTAATGTCTTCAAGATTAATTCCACCAAAAGAAGGTTCTAAATGACGCACCAAATTGATAAAACTTTCTGTATCGTTTATATCAATTTCTAAATCAATGGAATCAATATCAGCAAAACGCTTAAACAGCACTGCTTTGCCTTCCATAACCGGCTTAGAGGCAAGGGCACCTAAGTTACCTAACCCTAAAATAGCTGTACCATTTGAAATAACAGCAACAAGATTGCCTTTTGCTGTATAATCATAAGCTAGTGCTGGATTTTGAGCAATTGCCTTAACTGGAACTGCAACACCTGGTGAATAAGCAAGTGCTAAATCATGCTGTGTTGCCATAGACTTTGTTGCAACAATCTCAAGCTTTCCTGGTCGACCACGACTATGAAAATCTAGAGCTTCTCGTTCGCTCGCACTGTAAACAGTTTGAGACATTTTCTGATCCTGCTTACTCTCTTTCATCTCACTTTATTTTCTCCAAAAACAGTGTAAATTTTGCTTGATAATGCGTATAGTCATTAAATTTGATTCATATATTAGAAATCGCTATTCTTGCCTTAGCAAATCTGATGATGCGTTGCAATTTAGAGATGAATAGATATTGAAGTAAACAAACAAAGAGTAAAAACTTCACTTAAAGAAAACAGGCCTCGTACAAATGGATAAAAAAAACAACCATAAAAATAATTTAATTCCACAGCCGGCCTCCTCATCTGCTTCCTCTCAAGAACGTCTGACACCTATGATGGAGCAGTACATAGAAATCAAAGCCGTCCATCATGATTCCCTTCTCTTTTACCGAATGGGAGATTTTTATGAATTATTTTTTAATGATGCGATTGAAGCTGCTCAGGCTTTAGGAATCACACTCACAGCACGCGGAAAACATTTAGGACAAGATATTCCTATGTGTGGTGTTCCCGTTCATGCTGCTGATGATTATTTACAAAAACTGATTGCTTGTGGTTACCGAGTTGCTGTTTGTGAACAAATAGAAGATCCTGCTGAAGCAAAAAAACGTGGCTCAAAATCTGTTGTTCGGCGTGATGTTGTTCGCCTTGTAACACCTGGAACGATAACAGAAGAAAAACTCCTTGATCCAACACGCGCAAATTATTTGATGACACTTTCCCGTATAAAAACTAGCGATGGAGAAGAATTTGCTCTTTCTTGGATTGATATCTCAACAGGTATATTTCGTGTAACAGAAAGCCGCCAAGAAAAACTTTTAGCAGATATTATGCGTGTGGATCCACAAGAAATCATTGTTGCTGATTCATTTTTTCATGATAAATCTCACAAATCACTTTTTAATGTTCTTGATCGTATCGTTTCACCTCAACCTGCTTGTCTCTTTGATGCACTGACCGCTGAACGCGATATTTGCAATTATTTTAAACTCTCAACTCTTGAAGGCGTTGCCGATTATTCACGTTCCGAACTCTCTGCAATTGTAGCTGCTATTCGTTATATCGAAAAAACACAAATCACGCATCGTCCTCCCCTCATGCAGCCTGAGCGCCAAAATGAAAGTGCAACTCTTTTTATTGATGCCGCAACCAGATTAAGCCTTGAACTTATTCGTACGACATCAGGTCAACGGGATGGAAGTTTATTAAAAGCTATTGATCGCACTGTAACCGGAGGAGGATCACGCCTTCTCATTGATCGCCTTATTGCTCCCCTCACTACTCCTTCAGCTATTGATACGCGTTTGGATTCTATCGATTTTTTTCTACGTAATCCTTCTCTTGCAGAAGCGATAAAGCTTATTTTGAAAGGGGGACCAGATATGCCCCGCGCCGTTTCACGTTTGGCTCTTGGACGAGGAGGTCCCCGTGATATAGCGACAATCCAGCGCGGCTTTGGAATCATTCGTGAATTGCATCAACTTCTTAATAATGAGCTTCTACCTCAAGAAATAAGTGATATACAACAAGTGTTCTCAAACTTACCCACAGCGTTATACTTTCATTTAGAGCAAGCATTAGCTGATGATCTCCCACTCCTTAAACGTGATGGTGGTTTTATTCGTTCCAATTATCATAAAGAACTCGATGAAATGCGTGCTTTACGTGATGAATCGCGCCGTGTCATTGCTGAACTGCAAGCGCAATATACCCAAGAAACAGATATTAAGACGCTTAAAATAAAGCATAATAATATTCTAGGTTATTTCATTGAAGTAACCAGTACACAAGCGTCTGCTCTTACAAATAATCCACAAGCTAAAGCACGTTTTATTCATCGGCAAACAATGGCAAATGCTATGCGTTTTACGACAACAGAGCTTGCCGACCTTGAAAGCCGCATTGCCCATGCTGCCAATCACGCATTGACACTCGAACTAGAGATTTTTGATATTCTCGTTCAGGAAATTACCGAACAAGTTGATTTTATTCGTAAAGCCTCTGAAGCACTTGCTATTTTAGATGTCTCTGTCGCTTTAGCATATCTTGCTGAAGAACAAGGATATTGCCGCCCTAAAATTGATCTTTCACTTACCTTTCATATCACAGCAGGACGCCATCCTGTCGTCGAGCAAGCACTCCGCAAACAAGCAGCAGAACCTTTTATTGCCAATAATTGTGATCTCTCTGTGCAAGAAAATCAGAAATATGCAGCAATCTGGCTGTTGACAGGGCCTAATATGGGAGGAAAATCAACTTTTTTGCGGCAAAATGCTCTCATTGCTATTATGGCGCAAATGGGGTCCTTCGTTCCAGCAACTTCAGCACATATTGGTGTCGTTGATCGCCTGTTTAGTCGTGTCGGGGCTTCCGATGATCTGGCACGGGGACGCTCAACCTTTATGATGGAAATGGTTGAAACAGCAACAATTCTTAATCATGCTAGCCACCATTCCCTTGTTATTCTTGATGAAATAGGACGTGGGACATCAACCTTTGATGGACTTTCTATTGCTTGGGCTGCTGTTGAATATCTCCATGAAGTTAACCATTGTCGTGCTATTCTGGCTACCCATTTTCATGAAATGACTGCTCTTACCGAAAAACTTGACAGACTGCATAATGTAACCATGAAAGTCAAAAATTGGGATGGTAATGTAGTTTTTCTTCATGAGGTCACACCAGGAGCTGCTGACCGTTCCTATGGTGTACAAGTCGCAAAGCTTGCTGGACTTCCCCCTGCCGTTATTACACGAGCAACAGATGTACTCCAACAATTAGAACAAGGTGAAATGGCTGGAAAAGGACATAAGCTCATTGATGATTTACCACTCTTTTCTCTTAAAGCAATATCTCCCATCAATGAAGCAAGAAACAAACATTGTGTACTTCACGAAGCTTTAAAAAATATCCATCCCGATGAACTCTCTCCTAAACAAGCTTTAGAAGCAATTTACCACCTCAAACAGCTTGAAAAGAGTAACCCTTTATAGAAAACAGATGTTATTTTTTATTAAAAAGCTTTCTTAATAGGAGAAAGTATCCCTTTTTGATATGCCACAGCACAAACTTTTGTTTACCGTATTCCCATCGCTTTTCTACACAATATATTTTGATAAGTGTAATGCATATAGAGGCAAAATCCCAAGATAGTCGTTTTTTGTAAAGATTGTCATGAAATCTCCTCCACCTTGCAAATACGTAATATTTAATGAATTATGCTTTTCCACGATCAATATTATTGTTATCATAGCAACAGTTTTAGTTTAAAGCTGTCGGTGTTGGGATATCACCCCATTTTGCATAATAAATTCATGGATAATGGATCTCACATTTTAAGTTATAAAGAGCTCTTTTACTGTTTTCATATAAAACATATAATCAGATATATCAAAGCAGCATTTTATTTTCCTAAACATCCTTTGAATTCCTTTCTGCACCTCAAAGGATAAAGATTTTCATTCGAATCAAGTCTGCAAACAGTCTAGATTCTAACCGATTTACCTTGACTTCCTAGTCATGTGATTCACTTAAACTCAAAGCTTGACAAACAAGTCTAAGAATATTCACTACGCACTAAAAAAACACTTAATATATTAAGGATGATGCCGTATATGAAAGCCCTAAATGACAATATGTTACGGTACAACAAGATAATGCCACCAGTACAATAAATATCTTTCATAAATATGAGAACAGGAAATCGTAATTACGTATAAAACTGAAATATGATATGAAAAATTAATCATATCTATCTTTAATCTGTCTTACATAGCTTTTAAAATAAGCAATCCGCAGCAGTTTTTAGTTGTATTGATAACTTTTTAATCATACTTATCATGACTCGAAATATTCTGATAAGTTCATAAACTCATAAAATAATCAGCTTCGAATATCGTGCAAAAGATGCAAAAAATCAGAATACTATCTTTCTTTTATAAGATGCGTCATTCATCTTATCAAATATTACGTACTGCACCCTTTGCAGCAGATGTGGTCATCGCTGCATAGGCTTTGAGAGCCTTTGAAACTTTACGCTGACGCTTCTCAATCGGTTGCCAAGCGCCTTTTCCTTTTGCTTCCATCTTCGCACGGCGCCGCTTCATCTCAACGTCATCCACCAACATATGAATTCTACGATTTGGAATATCAATTTCTATGATATCCCCCTCCTCCACTAACGCAATTTCTCCTCCTTCCGCAGCTTCTGGTGAAATATGTCCTATCGAGAGCCCTGAACTTCCCCCTGAAAAACGTCCATCCGTAACAAGTGCACAAACCTTGCCCAATCCTTTAGATTTAAGATAACTTGTTGGATAAAGCATTTCTTGCATTCCAGGTCCACCACGTGGACCCTCATAACGGATTAAAACAATTTCACCTGTTTTAATCTTATCAGTTAATATAGCTGAAACCGCTGAATCTTGGCTTTCAAAAATTCTTGCCGGACCTTTAAAAATTAAAATTGATTGATCAACGCCTGCTGTTTTTACAATGCAGCCATCTTTTGCAAGATTTCCATAAAGAACTGCCAATCCTCCATCTTGTGAATATGCATGTTCCCTATCGCGAATCACACCTTTTTCACGATCAAGATCAAGGGTCTCATAGCGACAAGATTGGCTAAAAGCTGTCTGTGTTGGAATGCCACCAGGAGCAGCACGATAAAATGCACGAACTGTTGGTTCATTAGTTTGTTTTACATCCCAATGGTAAAGAGCTTCTTGCATCGTTTTTGCGTGAACCGTATAAGTTGACGTATCAATGAGTCCCGCCGCATCCAGTTCGCCTAAAAGCCCCATAATACCACCAGCGCGATGAACATCTTCCATATGTACATTCGCAATAGCAGGAGCAACCTTACATAAAACAGGAACACGACGTGAAAGATGATCGATATCCGTCATGGTAAAATCCACCTCACCTTCTTGCGCCGCGGCTAAAAGATGCAGTACTGTATTGGTTGATCCCCCCATGGCAATATCAACGGTCATTGCATTTTCAAAAGCCTTGCGTGAAGCAATAGAGCGCGGCAAAACTGTTTCATCATCTTTTTCATAATAACGTTTAACCAATGCAACAATCTGTTTTCCAGCTTCTTCAAAAAGCATCCGTCGATCTGCATGTGTTGCTAACATTGATCCATTTCCGGGAAGCGAAAGCCCCAATGCTTCCGTTAAGCAATTCATAGAGTTGGCCGTAAACATTCCTGAACAAGAACCACATGTAGGACAAGCAGCACGCTCCATCTCAGCAACTTCTTCTTCTGAATTCTGTTCTGAAGCGGCTGCGACCATAGCATCGACCAAATCAACCGTTAGATCTTGATCCTTCCATTTAATCTTACCTGCCTCCATAGGACCACCTGAAACAAAGATTGTCGGAATATTCAACCGTAAAGCAGCCATTAACATACCAGGCGTAATTTTGTCACAATTAGAAATACAGACAAGTGCATCCGCACAATGTGCATTAACCATATATTCTACAGAATCAGCAATGATTTCACGTGAGGGCAAAGAATAGAGCATTCCATCGTGCCCCATCGCAATTCCATCATCTACAGCAATGGTATTAAATTCTTTCGCAACACCACCGGCAACTGCTATCTGTTGTGCGACTAATTGCCCAAGATCTTTTAAATGGACATGCCCTGGTACAAATTGTGTAAAAGAATTTGCAATCGCAATAATGGGTTTACCAAAATCAGTATCTTTCATCCCTGTTGCACGCCAAAGCCCGCGAGCTCCTGCCATATTACGCCCGTGGGTCGATATTCTTGAACGGTAAGAAGGCATTGTTTTTTCCCCTCAAATAATTCCATTTTTCTTGTTGTGCTGTAACTTCATTATAAAAACAAGAGCTTTAATATTCAAAAGAGAAAAATACCTTGTACTGAGGCATTTGAAGCATAAAATTAAAAGCTCTGCATAAACTTTTTCGTAAAGCTTTTGTTTTTTTATTACCTATTAATCAACATCTAATCTCTGTGCAATTCCACGTTTGAGACAAATATCAAAAGGCTTCAGTGTGGCACGAACAGTTCCAGATTTTTGTATGCCAAATTTGGTCAATATCCAAATTTGGTCAATATATTGTATCTATCTGTTTGCGTAACTTCTAGAACAAGAAGACAACCTAATTTGGAAAGAATATAAAGGCATCATGGTAAAAATCTATCATCTCCTTACAATTCAGCTTTACACCTTTCAAAAGCATTCATAGCAATATCTTTTAAATAATGATGACGCATTATCTCATGCTTTTGTTTTTACACTCTTCAATGGAGTTACTACCCTCAGGAAGAACAGAACACCCCAAACAAAATACACTTGTATAGCCTTCATGTACTCATTTTAAAGAAACATCTTCCAATGCACTCGAGCCCATTTCACGATAGCCTCCGTGAATAATATAAATCTATAGAGGACATCTTCACACTTATGAAGAAGCAAACTGACACCATCATACATTTTTCTCATCCCCAATATTGTGAACGTCCCTGGTAAGTAAGACAATTCACAAGAGATATTTTCATTCCTTTCTTCAAGTGTTTTTTCTCCACACGACTCTCCCTGCTTATGACATACAAGCAAGTGACTTTAATTGTTGCAATATAAGAGGATCTCAAATGAGAGAACCTTACAATATTCAGGACTCTCATTCCAGTTGTAAAAAATTAATTATGGATATAAATCAATACTTATCTGATTATAACTCACATTACACCCTTTACGAAAAAACAGATAGAATTTATTAAAGAGTACGGCTTCTTCTCGTAAGGCAATCTAGTGCAGAGTTACAATTTGTAGTTCATGCTCATTGGCTCCAGCAAGGGCGATAGAACGCTCATCGGATAAAATGATAGGATAACCTGTTTCACCAAAGAGAGCCCATATCGTAATGCCTGGGGTCATCGGTGGGAGATCTGGAAAGTTTTTAGCCAGATCATCTGTACAAACTTTTTTTAAATAGGCAATCTGCCCCGCATCAGAGTAGGATGTGTTCTGAAACGACAAGTTTTGTTTATGTTCTCCCATTTCACTGTTCCTTTACGCCTTAACTTTTATGACTCACCACTACTGACTTTAATTGGAATCTGTTTTATTTCTTTTTTTAATTTTTGTTGATACAGATTAATTGATAAAAGTCCATTTTTCAACTCTGCATTTGCAACATGCATCCCTTCCGCAAGAACAAAGGTTCGCTGGAATTGTCGCGCAGCTATACCGCGATATAAATATTGATGATTTTGGTTGTCTGTTTGTTTACCATGAATAACCAATTGATTATCATCGAGCAAAATATTAAGATGGTTAATCTTAAATCCAGCAACAGCCAAAGTTATCCGGATATGATTTGCATCATCATTATTTTTATGCAAACGTTCAATGTTATAGGCTGGGTAAGCCTCATCAGCTTTACCGATACGTTGCAATATTTTTTCTACGGTTTCAAATCCTAAAAGAAAAGGATTGGAGAAAGGTGTCACATGTGTCATTCATGAGTATCCTCTTTAAAACGGCTTTACTTGACCAAACTCTATAAAAAGTGTTCGCTGCATTCCTCTCATATGGCGAGCGTGAATGATAACTTCAAGAGAGAAGATTTAAGAGAGTTCAATGCCTCAAAGTACCATAAAATTGTCAAAAGTGCGAAATTTATCTGGTATATTATATAATGAAAATGAAATTGCAGAAATATTTCGCCGTTTTTCTGTGCAACGCCCAGCGCCTAAAAGTGATCTTATCTATACAAATATTTTTACGCTTTTGGTTGCCGTTGTGCTTTCGGCTCAAACAACAGATGTAAGCGTTAATAAAGCAACAAAAGAATTATTTCGCCTTGCTGATCAACCGGAAAAAATGGTTGCATTAGGAGAAGAAGAAATAGCACATTATATCCGTTCAATTGGTCTTTGGCGAGCAAAAGCACGTAATGTTTATGCACTTTGCAACTGTTTAATTGATTATTATGGCGGTCAAGTACCTGATACGCGTGAAGGACTTATGGCCCTTCCTGGAGTGGGGCGAAAAACGGCTAATGTTGTTTTGAATGTTGCTTTTGGTCAGCCTACATTGGCAGTAGATACACATATTTTTCGCTTAAGCAATCGTCTTGGTTTAGCGCCTGGCAAAACACCAGAGATTGTTGAGAAAAAATTATTAAAGATTATACCAATCCATTATCTTCGTCATGCGCATCATTGGCTGATTTTACATGGACGCTATATTTGCCAAGCACGTAAAGTACAATGTAGGCAATGCATTATTGCTGATCTATGTAAAGCAGCCATCAAAACAAATGCTATTCCAGCACCTTTGATTGAAATTCAAGGCAATGGAGCTCCGATTTTTTTGTAATACGGTCTTGCTATTTTGTGTATACTAGCTTATGGGAATATTTTTAAAGCCGCCCGGCAGGGCATGCCGTGGCTGTTTAAATGCTTGTTCAAGCATTGGTCCGCTTGAGTGAATAAAATGTTTGATTGAATAAATTAATGTATGGAGTAGCAAAATGCCCAAGATGAAGACCAAATCATCCGCTAAAAAGCGGTTTAAAATCACTGCGTCAGGCAAAATTAAAGTAGCAGCTGCCGGTAAGCGCCACGGCATGATTAAGCGTTCGAATAAATTTATTCGCGATGCGCGTGGAACAATGGTTTTGTGTGAACAAGATGCTAAAAAAGTCATTCAGCATTATTTGCCGAATGGTATTTAAACCTTACGCTTTTGATTTTGAGGAGATTATAATATGGCACGTGTGAAAAGAGGTGTGACAGCACACGCTAAGCACAAAAAAATTCTTAAACAGGCTGAAGGTTTTTACGGTCGTCGTAAAAATACCATTCGTGCGGCTAAAGCAGCAGTTGATCGTTCAAAGCAATACGCTTATCGTGATCGCAAAAATAGAAAACGTACTTTTCGTGCTTTGTGGATTCAGAGAATTAATGCGGCTGTTCGCGCAGAAGGTTTAACTTATGGGCGTTTTATTGATGGCTTATCAAAAGCCGGTATTGAGGTTGATCGTAAGGTTCTTTCAGATATAGCAATCCACGAAGCAGAAGCATTTTCTGCTCTAGTAGCTTCGGCAAAAAAGGCTTTGGAATATTTAAAAGATACAACACCTAATGCTTTTGAAGGCGCTGTCAAGTAAGCCAGTCGTGTTCTCTTAAAGCATTTATTTATTCGAGGTCCCGTGCTGGCTGTTGCGAGTGCGGGTTTTTTTTATTAAAAAAGTAGGCAAAAATATGAACGATATTGAGCGTCTGGAACAAGAAATTTGTTTAGCCTTAGAGGCAGCGGGTGATGAACAGGCACTTGAAGCAGTGCGTATTGCGGCATTGGGTAAAAAAGGTAGAATCTCTGAAAAATTAAAAGCATTAGGGAAAATGGATGCTAGCGAGCGCCATAAAGTTGGACCAGTTCTTAATGGATTAAAAAATCGCATTTTAGAATTATGGGCACAAAAGCGTGATCTTCTGAAAAGACAGGCAATAGATGCCCGTCTTTCTCGTGAAACGGTTGATATTACCTTGCCTATTCGCTCTTCACCTATAGAACGGGGACGCATTCATCCTATTTCACAGGTGATTGAGGAAATTATTGCCATTTATACGAAGTTGGGTTTTTCTCTTGCAGAGGGACCTGATATTGAAACAGATTATTATAATTTTACTGCATTGAATTTTCCTGAAGGGCATCCAGCACGCGAAATGCATGATACCTTCTTTTTTAATGTCGATAAAATGGGAAAACGAAAATTATTGCGGACCCATACATCACCCGTACAAATTCGCACACTGGAAAAACAAAAAGCACCAATACGGATCATTATTCCTGGAAAAACTTACCGCATGGATTCGGATGCAACGCATTCGCCCATGTTTCATCAGGTAGAAGGTCTTGTCATTGATAAAACCTCCACCATTGCCCATATGATGTGGCTACATGAAACCTTTTGTAAAGAATTTTTTGAAGTTTCCTCTGTAAAAATGCGTTTTCGTCCCTCTTTTTTCCCTTTTACCGAACCATCTATGGAAGTGGATATTCAATGTGATCGTTCTGGTTCAGAAGTAAAGTTCGGAGAAGGACAAGATTGGTTGGAAATTTTAGGATGCGGAATGGTGCATCCTCATGTGTTGAAAAATGTTGGTTTAGATCCCGATGAATATCAAGGCTTTGCATGGGGAATGGGCGTTGATCGTATTGCCATGTTGAAATACGGTATGCCTGATTTACGAGCTTTTTTTGATGCTGATTTGCGTTGGTTAGACCATTATGGCTTTCGTTGCTTTGATATGCCTGCCTTTTTTCCTAATAGAAATGTGTGATCTTAGTCATCGCTTTCATGTGAGGTTTTAAAATGAAATTTACATTGTCGTGGTTAAAAGATCACTTAGAGACAAATGCATCTTTGGATGAAATTTGTGAGAAACTAACAGCTATAGGTCTTGAGGTTGATTACGTTGATGATCGGTCTTCTTTAAAAGGTTTTGTGATTGCAAAAGTTTTAACAGCAATAAAACATCCTGATGCAGATAAACTCCAGATTCTGTCCGTCGATACAGGGACTTCTACACCTATTCAAGTTGTCTGTGGAGCACCAAATGCGCGTGCAGGTCTTGTTGGTGTTCTTGCGTTACCAGGCACTTATATTTCAGGACTCGATATGACATTATCTGTAGGAAAAATCCGCGGTGTTGAAAGTTTTGGAATGATGTGTTCGCAAGCGGAGCTTGAATTATCAAATGAACATGACGGGATTATCGAACTTCCAGAAGATGCACCTATTGGAGATTCATTTGCAACTTATGCTGGTTTAGATGATCCGATCATTGATATTGGTTTGACCCCCAATCGCTCTGATTGTACAGGTGTTCGTGGTATTGCCCGTGATCTTGCTGCCGCTGGAATGGGGAAATTAAAAGAATTATCCTTGTCAAAATTTGAGCCTTCCTTTGAAACACCTCTCGATGTTTCATTAGATTTTTCGCAAGATTCATCATTATGTTTAGGTTTTGCTTGGCGTGAAGTGCGCAATGTTCAAAATGGTGCATCACCTCAGTGGATGCAACAGCGTTTGAATGCAATTGGTTTGAGACCGATTAATGCGCTTGTTGATATGACCAATTACATAAGTTTTGACCTTGGTCGTCCACTCCATGTTTTTGATGCAGATAAAATTAAAGGTAATTTGTGTGTACGTTGTGCTTTTGAGGGAGAACAGATTCAAGCACTGAACGGGAAAATCTATCATTTGGGCGCTAAGAATTGTGTCATTGTAGATGAAGAGGGAATTGTTTCGATTGCCGGTATCATGGGCGGGGAAAGAACGAGTTGTGATGAAACGACACATCGCGTTATTATTGAATCGGCGCTTTGGGATGCGCAAAGCATTGCACAAACAGGAAGGACATTAGGTCTTATCAGTGATGCACGTTATCGATTTGAACGAGGTGTTGATCCAGCTTTTATAGAAACAGGGCTTGAGATTGCAACAGAATTGGTCTTACGTCT
Source organism: Bartonella sp. OC68QHHN (assembly GCF_042193875.1). Lineage (NCBI taxonomy): Bacteria > Pseudomonadati > Pseudomonadota > Alphaproteobacteria > Hyphomicrobiales > Bartonellaceae > Bartonella > Bartonella sp. OC68QHHN. The sequence continues at coordinate 341,060 of NZ_JBHIME010000023.1, forward strand.
TTGTGGTGGTGAAGTATCTAAGAAGAGGATCGTTGGCTATCAGCAACAAGAAATCAAACAGATCTCTTTTCCTTTTTCTGAAATTAAACGTTTAACAAATTTGGAAATAGAGCCTGAAAAAGTCATCTCTATTTTAACAAAACTAGGATTTTTCGTTGAAGGAAAAGAAGATGTCGTTACAGTAAAAGTACCATCATGGCGCCCTGATATTATGGGTAAAGCCGATTTGGTGGAAGAAGTCATGAGGATTTATGGGTTAGATAAAATTAAGCCTATTCCTTTGGAAAACTTCGCAGAAGGAAAAGATCAAATTTTAACATGCGCACAAATTCGTTCACGTGCTACACGTTTGGCTTTAGTGCAACGTGGTATGAAAGAAGCAGTAACATGGTCTTTTATTTCTGAAAATCAAGCTCTCGCTTTTGGAGGAGGTCAAGAAGAGCTTAAATTGGTTAATCCTATTGCTGCTGATATGTCAATGATGCGTCCTTCCCTTTTACCTGGTTTGATTATGGCGGCACAGAGAAATGCTGATCGTGGTTTTTCCGATCTTGCTTTGTTTGAAGTTTCCAGTATTTATGAAGGCGATACCCCTGATAAACAACACCGTGTTGTTAGTGCGATTCGTCGCGGAACAGAGCAATTTAAAGGGGCTGGGCGATTTTGGAATGGAAATGCAACCGTCGTTGATGTTTTTGATGCCAAAGCAGATGCTTTAGCTATTTTAGAAGCATGCGATATGGATGTTGGGAAAGTGCAGATTGAAGTTGGAGCGCCCAATTGGTATCATCCTGGTCGTTCAGGTGTCATAAAACTTGGATCAAAGATTATTCTTGGTTTTTTTGGTGTTTTTCATCCTGCTACATTAGAAAAGTTAAATGTCAGTGGCCCTTTATGCGGCTTTGAAATTTTTCTAGACCGAATTCCAGAATCAAAGAAAAAAACGACCAAAAGCCGTCCTCCTTTGAAACTCTCACCTTTTCAAATGGTGCGGCGTGATTTTGCCTTTATAGCGGATAAAACTGTTGCCTCTTCTCTTATTATTCGTGCGGCAAGTAGAGCCGATAAAAAACTTATTCATTCAGTGCAGGTTTTTGATATTTTTGAAGATTTAAGCTTTGGTGAAGATAAAAAATCTGTTGCGATTGAAGTAACTATTCAGCCCATAGAACGGACTCTAACAGATGAAGATTTAGAAAAGCTTGCCTTAAAGATCGTAGATAATGTTACCAAAATGACAGGTGCATATTTGCGCTACTGAATATTCTTATTTTTTATGAGATATTTTACATGAAGTGGGAGCATTTTTGAGTGCTTCCTTTTGGTTTGGCATTCAAGAACTATAAAGCTTCTTGAAAGCGGATCTCCTTACCAAAACAAGCTGCTTAAATCATCAATTTTTTCAATATGAAAAAAGCTGTTTTTAAACATCTTGAAAAGTTATTTTTTCTCTTAATCCTTCATTGCAAATGTAAAGGATAACTGCTATTTCTAAATGATAATGCAAATTATTTGCAATAAAAAAGAAGGTATATAAAGGAAAGAGAGAATCAATGAACGTAAGAACGTTTTTCGCCATAGTTTTTGGAAGTGTTATTTTTTTTACACCCAATTTTGCTTTGTGTGTTGGTAAATTTAAAGCTGTTACAACATTCACTATCATTGCTGATATGGCACGCAATGTAGCAGGTGATGCCGCTGATGTTGAATCCATTACAAAACCAGGTGCGGAAATTCATGAATATCAACCCACCCCACGCGATCTTATGCGTGCTCAGGGAGCTAACCTTGTATTGTGGAATGGATTAGAGTTAGAGCTTTGGTTTGAAAAGTTTTTTCAAAATATCAAGGATGTTCCAAGTGTTGTTGTTTCAAAAGGTATTGTACCCATTAAAATTGGTGAGGGCCCCTTTAGCGGTAAACCCAATCCTCATGCGTGGATGTCACCGACCTCTGCTTTGATTTACGTCGATAATATTCGCGATGCTTTTGTAAAATATGATCCTGAACATGCTGCTATTTATAAAGAGAATGCTGAAATTTATAAACAGAAAATTCGTGCAACGATTGATCCAATTAAGGCTGAATTAGAAGCCGTACCGCAAGATAAACGTTGGCTTGTGACCAGTGAAGGAGCTTTTAGCTATTTGGCGCGTGATTTTGATCTAAAAGAACTTTATTTATGGCCCATTAATGCTGACCAACAAGGAACACCACAGCAGGTCAAGCATGTTATTGATATGGTTCGCAAATACAATATTCATGCAGTTTTTTCTGAAAGCACTATTTCCCCTGCGCCTGCTAAGCAGGTTGCCAGAGAAACAGGGGCTAAATACGGTGGTGTTCTTTATGTTGATTCTTTAAGTGAGAAAAATGGTGAGGTACCCACTTATATTGATTTATTACGTGTCACGAGTGGGCGTATTAGCAATGCTTTATTAGAGGGAGTAAAAAGCCAATGACAGAATGTGGAATATTTGCCCAAGGAGTAACGGTAACTTATCGTAATGGACATACAGCTTTACGCGAAGTAAATTTTGAAAGTCCAAAGGGTTCTATTACGGCATTAGTTGGTGTTAATGGATCCGGTAAGTCAACGTTATTTAAAGCGATTATGGGATTTGTACGCCCCTCAAAGGGAAAAATTCGCATGTTTGATTTGCCCGTTGATATAGCTTTGAAAAAAAACCTCATTGCTTATGTTCCTCAAAGTGAAGATGTTGATTGGAATTTTCCTGTTTTGGTTGAAGATGTTGTATTGATGGGGCGGTATGGTCATATGAATTTCTTTCGCTATGCCCGTACACAAGATTATGAAGCCGTTCGTATTGCCTTAGAACGCGTTGATATGTTGGCTTTTGCCAAGCGCCAAATTGGAGAACTTTCTGGTGGGCAGAAAAAGCGTGTTTTCCTAGCGCGCGCTCTTGCACAAAAAGCAAAAGCTATTTTATTAGATGAGCCGTTTACAGGGGTTGACGTTACAACAGAAGATAAAATCATTGCTTTGTTACAAGATCTTCGTAAAGAAGGAGCAGTGATCTTGGTTTCAACTCACAATTTGGGTTCTGTTCGCGAATTTTGTGATCATATAGTTTTAATAAAAGGAACCGTTTTAGCTTCTGGGTTAACAGAAAAAATCTTTACAAAGGAAAATCTGGAGAAAACTTTTGGAGGGTCTTTGCACCACCATATTTTTGATCTTCAAAGCACAAAAAAAAATGATGTTTTCATAGGAAGAAAGCAGTCTGCAGTTTGTGACGATATTGAAAGAGTGGAGAACGTTGCATGATTTCTTGGTTGCTTGAGCCACTGAGCTATCAATATATGGTGAATGCAATGTGGGTTTCTGGGTTAGTTGGGTGTGTTTGTGCCTTTCTTTCGGCTTTTTTGATGTTAAAAGGTTGGTCATTGATTGGTGATGCTCTTTCCCATTCGATTGTTCCTGGTGTAGCAGGAGCTTACCTTTTAGGGTTACCTTTTTCACTCGGCGCTTTTTTTTCTGGTGGTCTTGCAGCAGCAGCAATGCTCTTTTTTAACCACCGGACAAAGCTTAAAGAAGATACCATTATTGGGCTCATTTTTTCTTCCTTTTTTGCCTTCGGGTTATTTCTCAAATCATTAAAACCAATGGCTGTTAATATTGATACCATTGTTTTGGGAAATATTTTAGCAGTTAGTTTAACAGATATTCTACAATTGGCTTTTATCGGCTTTTTTTCTTTACTTATATTGCTTTTAAAATGGAAAGATCTTCTTGTTTCGTTATTTGATGAAACGCATGCGCATGCCATTGGATTAAACGTAAAGTTTTTAAAAATTCTCTTTTTCACATTGCTTGCCGCTTGTACTGTTGCTGCTATGCAAACCGTTGGAGCGTTCTTAGTCATTTGTCTTGTTGTGACACCTGGAGCAACGGCCTACCTTTTAAGTGATCGTTTCCTGAATATCTTGGTTATTGCAGTTGTAATTGGAACCTTCACAAGTATCTTGGGTGTTTATGTGAGTTATTTTTTGAATGCACAAACGGGGGGGGTTGTTGTGCTTTTTCAAGCATCTTTATTTTTTTTGGCTTTCATTTTTGCTCCTAAACACGGTTTTATTGCTGCGCGCTTACGCAGAAATGCGGCAAAAAGGGTGTAATATTATCATGATTGATCAGTTACTGCTTCCGTTTCAGTTTTCTTTTATGCTTAAAGGTATGCTTATTGTCATGATTCTTTCTATTCCCATGGCGATGCTTTCCTGTTTTCTTATTTTAAAAGGATGGGCGCTGTTAGGCGATGCCATTTCTCATGCAGTTTTTCCAGGTGTTGTTGTTGGTTATATGACAACACCATGGGTAATCGCATTTTTAACTTCTTTGCCATTTGCTTGGTTTCAACATATGCGTCCAGAGAATATTACAATGACTTTGATTACTTGCGGTGCTTTTGTTGCAGGAATGGTGTGTGCACTATTAACGGGTTTTTTAGGTAGCAATAGCCGTATCAAACAGGACACGGTGATGGGAGTGGTCTTTTCTTCGATGTTTGGTTTGGGGCTTGTTTTAGCCACGTCTATTTATAGTAGCTTAGATTTGAATCATATTCTATTTGGTAATCTTTTGGGTGTTAACTGGCTTGATATAACGCAGACGGCGATCATTTCTGCTGTTGTCACTTTTATTTTAGCATCAAAATGGCGCGATTTTATGCTGTATATTTTTGATACAGTTCAAGGACATGCAATGGGGTTACCAATATCTCTACTCCACTATACCCTTCTAACGATGATTTCTCTTACAATTGTTGCGGCTTTGAAAGCTGTAGGTATCGTGCTCGTTATTTCTTTACTGATAGCACCAGGAGCAATTGCCTATCTTGTTACAAAGCGGTTTTCTTTTATGTTAATGATCGCGATACTTGTTGCAGCTTTTTCTGGTTTTTTAGGGATTTATCTCAGCTTATTTATCGGCTCAGATTCTGCTTCCACAATTGTGTTGATCTTGACGTTGATTTTTATGGCTATTTTCATGATAATTTTCTTTCGGCGAAACACAGTTCAAGAAACTTGAAAGTGTTAAATTTCATGCATATCAGCCATGCATTTTTATATATTGTTTCTCATTTTTATTTTAATTAGAGTCCTAAGTGCTAGGTTATTTTTCCTCCTAATGTCTAGCAGATGAATGCAGTACATTTTCTCCCCCCCCAACGCTGCATTCTTAATTAAGAGGCTGCATTGATTTATTCTGCAGCCTTTTTATTTTTTTGATTTTCTAAAATCTCTTTTCTTCTCTTTTCTTGAAATCATTTAAAATGATTATCATATTGCGTAAGCTATTCGGTATTTTCAAGGAACTTATAACAACAAAAACGCTTCCGCATGAAGGGGTAGAGCGTAATTTTACACTCAGACATGTAAACAGAAAAAACAGATAAAATGTTTTTGTATAGAGTTTTGCGTAGAGGAAAATAGTACGAGAGAATGAAAAAAGATTTGAAGATATCGCACCTTTTGCGTATCTGCTATTATATAGCAGGATGGGCAATGGTTATATTAGGTATTATCGGTGTAGTATTGCCTATTATACCAACTGTGCCTTTTTTGTTGGTTGCCTCATGGTGTTTTACACGTTCTTCTCCACGTTTTCATCAATGGTTGAATAATCATCGTATTTTTGGTCCCCCTATTAAGCGATGGGAAGAAAAAAAAGCAATCTCTCCATTCGTTAAAGTTTTTGCAATGATGAGTATGACAGGAGGATTTTTATCTTTTTTAGTAATGGTACACCCTCCTTTGTGGATTGCCTTACTTGTTGCGGTTATATTATTGCTGATTGCCATTTATATTGTAACACGTCCATCTTCATAATGATAGAAAAGGTTATGAGATACTCTTTTTAGCTTCGACTTATTTGTAAAAACTATGAGGACTTTTAAATTGTGAATATAAACCCTTCCATATCCAAAATGCATATGAAATAGCAAGCTTTTTGAAAGCAATTAATTAATAATATGTTTGTGAAATAATTTTTATGGACAAAGAAGACTGTTTACGAACACTCAAAATGTTCTCACTTGGTAAACAATTATAAATCACATTCATGGAAAAGGTCATTATTTCGGTAAGGCATGTTTGTATGAATCTCTATATATACATCATTGATATGATAGCTATTTCTTTCTAAAAAGACATTTCATTTGTTTTCATATCTCTTAATGAGGATATAATACAAAGCTTACTAAACAGCATCATTTTTATACTTATACAGTTAAGAAGCCGGTCTATTATATCAATCTTTAATGTTATATCTGTTCTTAGCTTAAGAATAATTCATAAGAAACAGCAGAGTTTTTCAAATGGTTTTATGCATACACGCATTCTTATTATAATATGCGAATAAATAAATTCTCTGTCTTTTTATAAAGCTTATTCAAAATAAAAATATTATTGCATTCTCTGTTTTTTAATGAGGTCATGCCCATCACGCAAAACAAAAGGTCTCCCAAATCATGTTATTTACACATTTATTTTAATGAAACATTTCTCAACGCTTTACTCATTTCATGATAGCAGACCATACATGGATAAAGTAAAATCTCCTGTAAAGTGTATAAAATCTATTTGAGCACCATCATCCTTGCCTTGCAAAATGCACACCGATAGTCACTATGTATTTGTCATCCTCCAATGTTGCCTTAGCAATTCCTAATGTTACAATTGTAGCTTGTCATCTGGTTTTGTAACAATTTATTTTTTTCAAAGAGTTTTAAAGGTGTCCTCAAAGAGTTTTCAAAGCCTTTTCTCATTTTTACTATGGAAACGCACTTTTTTCTGATTTTCAGTAATTTTTGCAATTTTAGATGTTAAAATCTATTTTGACAAAACGCACATTTAATGGTAAAAATTGTACATAAAAACAACAAATTACCACGTATCCCTCCTTAATCCTTTCCCACTTAGTACAAAACCTACTGTCAAACTACAACAATAACCCTTAAAACTTGAAACCTTCATACATGCAAGGAGATGAGTATGCTTGATTTAACGGGGTTGAAATGAGAAAACTTATGATATTCGTGCGCGCTCATTCAACATGCAAAATGATAATATCTTGTTATGCCGTATAACACCGTTATGTATGACAATGATATAAGGAAGCCTCCTTGGCTAAACTTCCCTAGCACGTTAAGTATTTTTTTAATGCGTAGTGAATATTTTTAAGTCTGATCTGTCGATCCTTATGTAAGTGAAGCGTACGCGTGGTAGGCCGAGTAGAATCTACTCAAAAAACAGCCAAACTATTTACAGACCAGCAAAGGTTAAGAATTCTCATCCTTAGGGTAGGACAAAAATCAATCTTATAAACAATATGATGAGTCAATATACTCGTTTTAAAGAACCGGACACTACGTCTTTATAGATCTAGCAATTCGCTTTTTATTACTAAAAAAATTGAGATAACGTTGTACTTCTTTTGAATCACCGATCGTTTTTTCAGGATTATCTGAAAGTTTTACGGCTGGTCGACCATTGGCATAGGTCACCTTACAAACAAGGGAAAGAGCATCAAGATTTTCGATTTCCTGTGGTGCACAGCCTGTAAAGTCATTGGTAAGATCTGTGCCCCATCCAAAACTCATGCGCACTCTACCATGGAAATGATGATAAGTTTTTTCAATTGTATTGACATCAAGAGCATCAGAAAAAATTAAAAGTTTTTCGCGTGGATCTTTTCCTTTTTCTTTCCACCATTGAATAATACGTTCGCCACCTTCAATAGAGGGCGCACTATCGGGTCTGAAACCTGTCCAATCAGCAACCCAATCTGGTGCATTGCGTAAAAATGCTTCTGTACCAAAGGTATCAGGTAAAACAATGAGAAGATTTCCACCATAATAACGGTTCCAATCTTGCAAGACTTGATACGGAGCTCTGCGTAATTCATCATCGTTGTTGCTGAGAGCCGCAATAACCATGGGCAATTCGTGTGCATTGGTTCCAAGAGCTTCTAAATCCGTATCCATGGCAAGAAGAACATTAGAAGTTCCAGTAAAAGAATTACCAATGCCTTCTTTTAATGCTTCTACACACCAGCGCTGCCATAAAAAAGAATGGCGGCGCCTTGTCCCAAAGTCAGATATTTTAATATCAGTCAATTTTTTGAGACGTTCAACTTTACTCCACATTTTTGCTTTAGCACGCGCATAAAGTACATCAAGAGCAAAACGATCTAGTTTTTTGAGAGCAGCACGTGAACGTAATTCACTAATGATAGCAAGGGCTGGAATTTCCCACATAGAGCTATAAGCCCACGAACCATAAAAATGAAGAATATACTGGCCATCTTTACGGGTTAGTTCATATTCTGGGAGTTGAAAATTCTCAAGCCACTGAAGAAAATCCGGTTCAAAAATTTGTTTGCGTCCATAAAATGTATTACCAGCAAGCCAGATCATTTCTTTTTTTGTAAAGCGCAAACTAAGAGCGTGATCAAGTTGAGCACGTAATTCACTCTCATCAATATCATCGGCAAGACGTATTGTTTTAGAGCGATTTATGAGGGAAAAAGTAACATTAACATTAGGATACAACCCCCAAATCATCTGTACCATAAGAAGCTTATAAAAATCCGTATCGAGAAGTGAACGAATAATGGGATCAAGTTTCCAAGTATGATTGTAAACACGTCTAGCAATATCCGGATGATTCATAACCTTTTTCTTTCAATTTCATAAAATCTAAAATATTATGCACCAAAACGGACAATATAGGTGGTGCAATATAACAAATCTACAGTTTTGAGCAAGAATAAAAAGGTCTGCTCTCTTTTTTCATCTTTCATCTTTAAGATTTAACAATACGTATAATTTCATGCTGACCTGTTTTGTGTAACTTTATCCCCGCATGAACTTCGGTATATTTTTTGCCATTAACATGAAGCATATCTTTAGGTCCCCATTTTACTTTAATGGTATAAACGGCATCATAAAACTTCATTATTGCTTCATATTTTGGCCAAATAGAGGGTAAATGTGGCTGTAAAAAAAACAGGTCTCCCTGACGCTGTATTCCAAGAATAGCTTGTGTTGCGGCGCGATAAAACCAACCGGCTGAGCCTGTATACCATGTCCAACCGCCTTGACCACATCGTGGTGTAACAGAATAAATATCTGCGGCCATCACATAAGGTTCAACACGATAAGTTTCAGGATCTTGTCCATGAGTAATCGGGTTAATCATAGAAAATAACGCATAAGCTTTATCGTTTTGCCCCATTTTTGCCAATGCTAAAATACTCCAAATAGCACCATGCGTGTATTGACCACCATTTTCTCGGATTCCTGGAGGATAACCTTTTATATAACCGGGCTCAAGTGTACTTTTATCAAAAGGTGGCCAAAAAAGGCGAATGAGTCTGCCTTTTTTATCATAGAGATGTTCCAACATTGATGTCATTGCTTGCTTTTGATGTTCAGGCGACGCCATTTGAGAAATGACAGCCCAAGATTGAGCTATGGTATCAATTTGGCATTCATCATTGATTTTAGAACCAAGAGGTGTTCCATCATCAAAATAACCACGTCGATACCAAGCACCATCCCAGCCGTTTTCCTCTAGGGATTTTGTTAAGCGTTCAAGGTATGTACTCCATATTTGCATGTGGCTGTTATCACCACGTTTTTTGGCCAAAGGAATAAATGCTTGTAATGTAGTGCCAAGAAACCATCCTAACCAAGTGCTTTCACCTTTTTCTTCCACACCTACCAAATTCATGCCATCATTCCAGTCCCCACCTAAAATAAGAGGGAGACCATGGGGTCCACAACGTTTAATGGCAAGGTCTAAAGCTAAAGCACAATGTTCATAAACTGTTGCAACCTTTGAGGATTGGGTGGGTTGAAAATAAGCATCCTGTTGCCCACTTTTGAGAACATCGCCTTCAATAAAAGGAATGAGCGTATCAAGAAAGGCATCATCGCCAGTGGTATTGACATAAAGAGCTGTTGTATATGCAAGCCAAACGATATCATCAGAAATGCGCATACGAACACCAGCATTTGTATCGGGTAACCACCAATGTTGCACATCCCCTTCAAGAAATTGGTGCGCGGCGGCGTTTAACAATTGTGCACGTGCCAGTTGTGGTTCCAACAATAATAAAGATAAGCTATCTTGTAACTGGTCACGGAAGCCAAATGCACCACTAGCTTGGTAAAATCCTGCGCGTGCCATGATACGGCATGCATAGGTCTGATAAGGGAGCCAATGATTGACCATAATATCAAAAGAGGGATCCGGTGTTTTAACTTGAAAAGGAGAAACAAAATCACTCCATTGCTGTTTTTGTTTTGTGAGTAGAATTTCAAAATCACTTGCACGTACTTGATTGAGTAATTTTTCAGCTTCTTGTCTATTTTCAGCACTGCCAAGATAGAAGATGATTTCTTTTGTTTGCCCTGCTTGAAGATCAATATCATAGGAAAATGCTGAACAAGGATCACATCCTGCTTCAATGGTATTTGAAAGAGCACCGGCTTTACGAATCGCAGTTGGATGCGTTACGGTTCCCGTTGCACCAATAAATTCAGCACGATTGGTTGTAGTGCTGTTTGGCATTTCAGATGCCAATAAAAATGTGACTTGTTGAGATTTTTCAATGTGATAAGGATTTTGAATAAAATGTGCACCCCTTTTGTCCTCATAAGAGGAAATAATGAAGGGGGCATATTTTGTATCGATATTTCCCAAAACCCATTCAACATAATTATAAAGGCGTAAACTGCGTGGTTTTTTCCCTTCATTCGTGAGGGTAAGACGTGAAAAGCGAACTGGTTTTTCCGGATCGAGTGTATGAGTTAATTCTAATGCAATTTCTGAATGTGTCGATTTAAAAGTTGAAAATCCAAAACCATGACAAGCCTCATAGACAATATTTTCATCACATTCTACAGCAGAAACGGGTGAAAAACGTTTTAAAGACTGGCGATCAACCAGATAAAGTGCTTCTCCTGGCCGGTTAGACGTTGGATCATTTGCCCAAGGAGTTAATTTATAATCGCGGCTATTGTTAACCCAAGTAAAAATTGCTCCTTCAGCAGAGACATGAAAACCAAATTTGTGATTAGCGATGACGTTAATCCACGGGTGGGGTGTAGTCGTACGTCCATGAAGACGTATTATATAATGGTTATACTGGTTAAAACCACCGTAACCATTCCAATATTTTAGATCTTCTCCATTTATGGGAAAAGGCAATGGTTTTTGTTGGCTAATAAGACCAATGGAAGCAAAAAAATTTTGTTCAGTTTGTGTTGTAACCTTCCTTCCTTCGTTATATTTTTGGGAATCTAATTGATCATGAAATTCATGATAATTTTTATGAATTGTAAGATCAAAATCACTCTCATCAAGTCGTTTAAGCTGTTCAGATAAAGAGCCATTTTGAGCATCAAGAACGATGCGCGCTGATGCAAGAAGCGTTTTAAAACTTTGTTCATTTATTTTGTCACGCTGAAGCATGAAAATATGTTGGCGTTCATCTGCTTCTTGTGTGTGGTATCGATAAGATTCACAGACCCATTCAAGAGCCCGTTGTGTATTTTGTATATAAGAAAATGCTTGTTCATTGAGAATCACCAAATCAACGATGAGTCCGCGCATACGCCAATACTCGTGTGCTTTAAGGAGCTCACGCAGTACAGTAATATTTCCCTCGTTATTTAATCTAAGAAGACAGAGTGGATTGTCTCCTGAAATGGACAAAGGCCAAAGATCAGACTGTTTTCCAAGCGTTTTTGCTAATATTTCAGGAGGAAGACGCCATGTTCGATCAAGGTAGATAAGCGATGTGGCATATTTTTGATAGACAATAGCTTCTTTAGGCTGGGTTCCGCTCTGATACAGTGCGACTTGTGAGCGCGTCCATGCCCTTGAAAGTTCTTTTTGAAACATATCAGGTTGTCGATAATGTTTTATATGATTATGCAGCGCTTCTTTTGTATGAGCAGCAAAAGTCCAAAAAATAAGTTCTGCTTTTCCATATGCTGCAATTTTTATACGGCATCGCAATGACATAATAGGATCAAGAACACAACCTTGACTGTTACTGAAACAAGCATTTTGGTCAAATGCAGCGGGACGATGAATGGATCGACCCCGCCCAATAAACAACGAACGATCCGTTTCAGCTTCTGTCTCTTGAAGAATATCTGTTGTACTGGAGACAAAATGGGCAACATAGATTTCAGGATCGCTAGGTGAGCGTTTGCGCCTTTTGGCAAAAATTGTTTTACCTTCCTCAGCAATTTCTGTCTCTATAAACATACGGGAAAAAACAGGATGAGCTTGGTCTATATCCATTGTGGCAAGCGCTAATTCACCATAAGAAGTCACTTCAATGAGGCGGTCTTTATTTGTCGTATTCATCAGTTGAATACGTCTACCTTCGCCACATCCTTCAGATGTAATAAGACATTCAAGTGTTGATTTTATACCATCAACTATTTTTGTGTATTCAGCCTTTTCATCTGTAAAAATGCTGACAGCTTCTTCTTCAATAACACGTGTTGGTTCACCAGTAACAGACCACCACCGCCCACTATGTGTATCGCGTAAGAAGAATAAAGTACCTTGTTGATCTTCTGTTGCATCAGGAATAAAGCGCGTAATCGCATAATCGTGCCAACGGCTGTAACCAGAACCATTCGCTGTTAACATAGTAAAATAAAAGCCATTAGACAAAAGTAAAGTTGCTCGTGGTTTGAGCAACGGATTTGTAATAATGCGCAAAGGAGCTGCATCCAATGCTTTAGACTTATTGCGCATACGATTAACAGCCTTGGTATGAATAATAGGAATGAGATGAGGCGCTCTTTCCTGTAACAGCAATTGCGTTGCTTCAACAATGGGATCACGGTGAAAACGATCACGCATTCGCCCTTGAAAAATAACATTGTTAAGAGCAAGGATAGACATACCATGATGGTGCGCATAATAATTGCGTACAACAGCGTATTTTTCCCCTGTTTTCACGCGTGAAGGGGTAAAATCGACAGAGTCATAATAACCATATGTTCCTAAAGCTCCAAGATTACGGAGTCGTTTTAAATTAGCGACAGCGCAAGCAGGAGCATATTGTGCCGCTAGAAGGCTGGCATAGGGAGCAATGACAGCATTGCGTGAAAGACCACGTTGGAGTCCGAGGTTTGGAACACCAAAATGAGCGTATTGGTAATTCATTAAATGATCGCGAGCGTTAAATGCAGCCTCTGAAATACCCCATGGCAATCCTCGTTTATGGGCATATTGTATTTGACTACGAATAATCAATCGATTTGTTTGATCTAGCAGAGATCCTAAAGGTTCATGCATTACAAGAGATGGCATAAGATATTCGAACATCGATCCAGACCATGATAGGAGCGCACCTTTCCAACCTATGGGTACAAGGAGTCGACCAAGACGAAACCAATGTTTAAGTTTTATATCTCCTTTTGCGATGGCAAAAAAGCTTGCAAGACGTGCTTCTGAAGCAAGTAGATCATAACAATTTTCATCGAGTTTGTTTTCTTGAACACGATATCCAATGGATAAGAGATGCCGTTTAGGCTGTTCTAAAAAGTCAAATTTCATATCAAAGGCTATTTGCCGTGCCACTATAGCCAGCCTGTTTAGTTTTTTACGTAATTTTTCAGTATCATAATGAGCAGTCGCATCATGATGATAAGCGTTACAGGTATCGATAAGGCATTTAGCCCAAGAAAGCGCACGAGAAGATTCTATCGTTTGAATTTTGTGGTCAAGTTCATCGACTAAGTGCACAATATCGTGGGCTGCAAGTGAAAGGTCTATGATGTGAGAAGAAATCTCATTTTCTTGTTCTACAAAAGTGAAGACAGAGTCATGAAAACGAGTGATGTTTTCTTCGATTTTTTGGCGTAAAGAGCGTAAACTAGGTTGATGATCTGGAATTTCTCTGACAGTTTCTTCAAGAATAGCAAGAACATCCGATAAGCCTTCTCGATCACTTTGAAAAAAAAGATGCGGTTTTTCCGCCCATTCACTTAAGGCAGAAGAGAGTGTTACCAAATGACCGGCAAGATTTCCTGAATCAACGGTTGATACATAAGTAGGTAAAAGAGGCCTGAGTGTATCTGTTTCATACCAATTATAGAGATGACCACGGAACTTTTCCATTTTTGTAAGAGAACGTAATGTACATTCAATACGGGTAATGGTCTCTTCAAAACCAGTCCAGCCAAAATCACGTGCAGCAATAATAGAAAGGAGATAAACGCCAATATTCGTAGGAGATGTACGTTGAGCAACAAGAGGTTCAGGATCTTCTTGAAAATTATCGGGAGGCAAATAGTTGTTTTGTGCATTGACAAAGGTTGCATAATAAAGCCATGTCCGCCGTGCAATAGAGCGAAGTTGTTTTTCATCTTTTGAAGAAAGATCAAGGCTATCTTGAAAGGTTGAAGGTTGACTCACAATCCAAGCAATGAAGGGTGAAAAAAACCATGCTATCCCAAAAGGTAGAGCAATCAAGCTTGCAAAACTATCAGAAAAAAGAGGGAGTGCTACAGTAAGGACACCAATAAGCGATGCTGGTGCCATTGTAAAAATATAGAAAGGCAAACTATTGGGCATTGATTTTGTTGAGGAAGAAGTTTTCCATTCAAGAAGATGCTGTTTTGAAATCGTCATACGATAGAGTGTACGAATAATCGCATCGCTCATAAAATACGCCGAATGAGCAAGAAACGTCGTTTTAAGAAATATATCAGCGCTTGTAAGAACAGTTTTGTTCCAAATTAATTGAAAATGTCCACGCAAAGAATGATCTATATTGGACGAGACAAGCGTTTTTAATACACATAGAATAGGTGAAATGAAGGAGCTAAACAACAAGAATATTTGCCAGACGATTGCACTCTTTAAAGACAAAAAAGCCCATCCTGCAAATGCTGCAATTAACCACATAAGTGGAGTGAGAGAACGACGTAAATTATCCTGCATTTTCCAACGCATCACGGAACTTATTTGACGATGCAAAAAAAGATAAGGCAAAAGTTGCCAATCACCGCGAATCCAGCGATGATAACGCATAACATCAATATTATAAGCGGTTGGATAATCTTCAATGACTTCTATGCTACTTACCAGAGCAGTACGAGCATAACCTCCTTCTAAGAGATCATGACTAAGAATAGTATTTTCTTTAATTTTGCCATCAAGCGCTTGTTCAAATGCATCAATATTATAAAGACCTTTACCGATAAAGGTGCCTTCTCCTAAAAGATCTTGATAAGTATCAGAAACAGCAAAAACATAAGGATCAATGCCACGGTTGATAGAAAAAACCCGTTGGAGAATTGATGTTTTTTTTCCTGTTGTAAGAGAAGGAATAATGCGTGGTTGTAAAACGCTATAGCCTTTTACAACCTTTCCACTTTGCGGATCAAAAATGGGATGATTGAGTGGATGGTTAAGCTTTCCAACAAGTTTCGCAACGCTCTCTGGAGTAAGACGTGTATCACAATCCAGCGTCATAACAAAACGGCAATCCATAGGAAGATGTAGATTGGGAGGATAAAAGCTTGTGTTTTTATCGCCTCTTAAAAGCCGATTAAGTTCATGAAGTTTTCCTCGCTTTCGTTCCCATCCCATCCAACATTTTTCGCTTGTATTATAAAGGCGTCGGCGATGTAAAAGAAAAAAAAGAGGAAGTTCATCACCATGATAACGACTATTGAGTTTATCAATACTCTTTTGCGCATAGTGCAATAAATCAAGATCATCTTGCGTTTCTCTCAATGGCGCATCCACCCAATCTGTAATTAGTGCAAAATGAATGGCACCTTTAGAATTGGAAAGATAGTGCACTTCAAGATTGCGCACTTGTTCATCAATATCATCGCGTGATGTCATCAAAGTAGGTACAACAACCATTGTCCGTGCATGTTTTGGAACACCTTCTTTATATTCATAACCAATGAGTTGTCTTGATGGGACAAACCACGAAACAAAAGTGTTAAATAAAGCAAAAGCTGCATCGATAGCAGGAAAAAGCGCTAATACAGTAAAGCAAAAAGTCATCCATTGTGTCATGCCAGATATTTGTAAAAGGGCGTAAATTACAAGCAAAAGAGCGAGCGTCAGAAAAGAGACAGGAATGGCGATGACTCTCAATTTTGAACAATAGGAAGCGCGTATCCATTTTATGAGAGAGGGCGGGATATATCCACAAGCCTTTTCAAATATGCCACGACCCTCATCAACAAGGTACCATCCCACACAAGAATGATGCGGCATATCTTTAGAAGTGGAATTTGCCATTTCTACAACTTTATGTGCAATTTCCAGCTCACTAAGAGGCGAAAAGCGTGCAACTTTTTCAATGACTTGTCGGTAAATATTGCGTGAGTGAGAATCAATTTCAGAAAAATCACTATTTTTACGCAAAATAGAATCGACACAACTCACTGTTTCAAACCATGCTGTCCAATCAACATCATCTATAGCTTTAAGAGCACGGATGATATTCCCCATGGTCACACCATCTGCTGCTTGTCGAGTATGTTCATCGGCTGTTGCAATCTCTAAGCTACTTCCTTGGCTTTTCAATTGCTTTTCAAGCCAAGTTAATGCTACGGTTGAATCGACAGATGCACTGCGCAAGCGATAGAATAAATGTGCTGAAAAAGTTGGATCAACAGTAAATGGTTTATACTGCGTAAAAAGAGAGTGTAGATTTGTTTTATTTTCTACAAGAGAAATTTTATCAGCCACTTGACTAGCAAGATGGCGCATATGTCGCGCTTTTTCGATACGTACTGAAAGACGACGGACATTTTCAATGAGAAGCATTTGCATAACAGAAGGAAGAGCCCACAATTCACCGATTGTGAGCGCACAAACTTCTTGAAATCCATTGGTCATAGCCGTGAGTGTTTCTTGTGAAAAGCTGCTATCAGTATGCGCAATATAAAGCCAAGTTAAAGCAAAAATTCTTGGTATTCCCGCTTTGTGTGTAGAAAGAGGAAGTTGCTTTATGAAGGACTTGGGTAGATTACGACGTAGCTTTTGTATGGTTTTATCAATGGTGTAATGATTATCAATGAGCCATTGAGCAGACGGTGCGATGGTCTCATCATTTCGGGCAGCAAAATCACTGGTATGAAAGGCATGAAGAATAAGTTTAGCATTTTCATTTAATCTCTTGCGAAAATCTTCTACTCCTTCATATTCAGGGAGTAAAATTTCTTTACCAGAAGCTATATCATGCCCTAAGTTATAAAGATCTTCCTGTACCTTATAAATTGCACGAAGAGGAAAATCCGTATTAATAAAATGGTTTTTTTCTCTTTTAAAAAAAAAGCATTTTATGAAAGGTATTATGCACGTCATAATGTCCCATTGTTATTCAATTACATCGTTTTTTATTTAAATTGTAAGCATTTTATCTGAATAGTGAACCGTTGATAGACAAAAAACAAACTTTTTGTTTTTAGTTGCAAGCATTTATAATTTTTTACGCAATACTTAGAAAATAAGCAGACAATTTTTTAGAAAATAAAAAGGTCACCCTAAAATGAGTGACCTTAATAACACCGTCAACTTTAATAATTGATGATTAATCTTGTTCTTGTTTTTTCAAAGCTGCACCAAGAATATCACCAAGAGAAGCACCTGCATCTGTAGAACCATATTGTGCAACAGCTTCTTTTTCCTCTGCAATTTCTAAAGCCTTAATCGATACTGAAATTTTACGTGTTTTTTTATCAAATGCTGTGATGCGAGCATCAACCTTTTGCCCAATTGCGAAACGCTCAGGACGTTGCTCATCACGATCACGCGCGAGATCAGCACGCCGAATGGTTGTCTCAAGGTTATGGTCAATCAATTTCACACCAATGTCATTGTCGTTAACAGAAATCACTTCGCATGTTACAACAGCACCTTTTCGCAATTCGCCAGAAGCAGCTGCTTCTCCAACTTTATCGCTGGAAAGCTGCTTAATTCCAAGAGAAATGCGCTCTTTTTCAATGTCAACATCAAGGACCACAGCTTTAACGATATCTCCTTTATTGTAAGTATCAATGACTTGTTCACCAGGACGGTTCCAATCAAGATCAGACAAATGAACCATACCGTCAACATCGCCTTCAAGCCCAATAAACAGACCAAATTCTGTTTTATTTTTAACCTCTCCTTCAATTTGCGAATTGACAGGAAATTTATTAGCAAAAGCTTCCCATGGATTTTCAAATGTTTGCTTTAAGCCAAGAGAAATACGCCGTTTAGAAGGATCAATCTCAAGAACAACCACTTCTACTTCTTGTGATGTAGACAGAATTTTTCCAGGATGAACATTTTTCTTTGTCCAGCTCATTTCAGAAACATGGATCAACCCTTCGATTCCTGGCTCAATTTCAACAAAACCACCGTAATCAGTAATGTTGGTAACAGCACCCGTAATTTTTTTACCAATCGGATACCGAACACTGATGCTTTCCCAAGGATCACTTTCAAGCTGTTTCATTCCAAGAGAAATACGGTGCGTATCTTGATTAATGCGAATGATCTGAACTTTAATCGTTTGACCAATTGTGAGGACTTCAGATGGGTGGTTAACACGTCGCCATGCCATATCTGTAACGTGCAAGAGACCATCAATCCCACCAAGATCAACAAAGGCACCATAATCTGTGATATTTTTCACTACACCTTCAACGATTTGGTTTTCTTCAAGATTTTGTACAATTTCTGAACGTTGCTCGGCGCGACTTTCTTCTAAAACAGTACGACGTGAGACCACAATATTGCCACGACGACGATCCATTTTCAAAATTTCAAAGGACTGAGAATTATGCATGAGAGGTGAAACATCACGAATGGGACGAATATCAACTTGGCTGCGCGGCAAGAAAGCAACAGCACCATCAAGATCGACTGTAAATCCACCTTTTACTTGGCTAAAGATCACTCCATTAACGCGTGCACCAGCATTGAATTTTTCCTCCAAACGGACCCAACTTTCTTCGCGCCGTGCTTTTTCACGCGATAAAACAGCTTCACCCATCGCATTTTCAATGCGTTCAATGTAAACCTCAACTTCATCGCCAACTTGCAAAGAACCGTCTTTTGCTTTAGCTCCAAATTCTTTGAGAGGAATACGTCCTTCGACTTTAAGACCAGCATCAATAATGGCCATGTCTTTTTCGATTGCAATAACACGACCTTTAACAACAGATCCTTCATTAAGGTCATTGGTTTGAAAAGATTCTGTTAAAAGGGCTTCAAAATCCGCTGTTGTGGGATTGTATTGTGACATAAGAACTCCTAATATATACCTTGTATTATAAGGTATGAGCGCTAGGTTAGTGTTAACATAAGCAACTCCCTGCCTTTTTCCTTGAATAAAGGAAAAAAAGTTAGCGCTAGGCTGGAAGTCACCTGAACGAATTTATCCAATTATATGCATTTTTATGATTGGATCAATAAAACTACATGCAATTTCAAATGTTGCTTCTATACTCAATTCTGACGTATCAAGCAAGTGGGCGTTTTTTGCTGGTTTTAGTGGACTTTGTTTGCGCGTTATATCGCGACTGTCGCGCTGTTGAAGTTGAGCTAGGATTTCATGATAATTTGCTTGAACACCCTTTTTTAAAATCTCCTGGTAGCGACGTTTTGCGCGTGTTTGAACATTGGCTAGAATATAAAACTTGATATCGGCATCAGGACAAACAATAGTTCCGATATCACGCCCATCAAGCACACAGCCGGGCAAAACTTTAGCAAAGTTGCGTTGTTTTTCGACAAGAATTTTGCGTACAGTAGGGTTAATCGCTATTTTTGAAGCCGCTTCACCAAGTTCATGGGAAGAAAGAAGATTAGGATTTAAGGTATTAAAATCAAGTTCTTTAGCATAAATAATAGCATTTTTTTCATCATTAAGAGCTAAATTTTGTTGTAAAAGCGTATGAGCAACACTACGATAAGTAAGACCAGTATCAAGATGGCGAAGACGATAATGTGCAGCAATTTTGCGTGCTAAGGTTCCTTTGCCCGAGGCTGCAGGTCCATCAATGGCAATAACAAAAGGCTTCAAGCGATTTTCCCCCCAAGTTGTTTTATAAAAGAAATAAATTCTGGAAAGCTCGTAGCAATCATTCGTTTATCATCAATGGTAACAGGTTTTTCTGATACAAGCCCAAAAATGAGAAAACACATAGCAATTCGATGATCAAGATGTGTGGAGACATGTCCACCACCCAAACCTTTGGCAGAACCTTTCCCATAAACAATAAGAAAATCTTGACCTTCTTCACAGTCTACGCAATTAATTTCGAGTCCTTGAGCAATAGCAGACAGTCGATCTGATTCTTTTACACGTAATTCTTCAATTCCTAACATCACTGTTTTACCTTCTGCAAAAGCTGCCGCTACTGCCAAAGCAGGATATTCATCAATCATCGATGGAGCACGTTCTTTTGGCACCGTAACGCCTTTAAGAACCGATGATTTTATCCGTAGATCAGCAACATCCTCTCCACCTGTTTGACGTCGGTTCAAAAATTCAATTTGAGCACCCATTTCCCACAATGTTTCGATAAGTCCTATTCGAGAGTTATTTATCAAAACATTTTCAATGGTGATATCAGAGTCTTCTACAAGAAGGGCTGCGATAATTGGAAAAGCAGCAGAAGAAGGATCACCCGGAATATGAATCGTTTGCCCAGTAAGATGGGGTTGACCATTAAGATGAATCAAACGCGCACCTTCGTTATCTTTTTCTATTTCAAGTTGCGCACCGAATGCTTTTAACATTTTTTCCGTATGATCTCGTGTCAGAACTGGTTCAATAACAGTTGTAATGCCGGCGGTATTGAGTCCAGCAAGCAGGATTGCTGATTTAATTTGGGAGGAAGCTATTGGAACACGGTAACGAATCGGATTAGCCATTTTCGGACCATAAAGAGTTAAAGGAAGGTGTTCGTCCTTCGTTGCCTCAATTTTAACCCCCATGAGACGCAGTGGATCCAGGATACGTCCCATTGGACGTTTAGAGAGAGAAGCATCACCAATAAAGGTTGTTTGCATATGATACGGACCAACCATTCCCATAACCAAACGAGCACCTGTTCCAGCGTTTCCAAAGTCTAAAGGTTTTTGTGCAGCTAAAAGGCAACCATTCCCTGTTCCTCGTATGATCCAGAAGTCATCTTTTTTAATAATACAGGCACCCATAGCTTGCATAGCAGCAGCTGTATTGAGTACATCAGCGCTTTCAAGTAATCCATGAATATATGTCTCACCACTTGCTAATCCTCCCAATATAAGAGAGCGATGAGAGATTGATTTATCTCCTGGTATTTGAATTTTTCCAGAGAGATTACTCGATTTATAGGCGGTTATAGGGATTGCTTTTTGCATGGAAATTCTATCTAATTTTTATGAAATTGTGCATCCTTTAGCACATGCTTTAAAAGACGTCATGAAAAAATCACTGTGGAACAGTGTATTTATCTTTGACAAAGGCATTATTTTTCGATTAAGCACCATAAAATTTATCTTTTAATGGAATAATAGTTAATCAAAGAGGCACGGTTTATGGCAAAACAAGAACTTGGAACTAAACGTGTTGATCCAGAAACAGGAAAAAAATTTTACGATCTAAATCGCGATCCTATTGTGTCGCCCTATACAGGAATTTCTTATCCGCGTTCTTACTTTGAAGTTGCAGCAGCTGAAGCAAACAATGAGGAAGAAGTTGATACTGAAGAGCTTGATACAGCACTTGAAAAATCTGCTTTTATGCTTCTTGAAGAGGATGATGAGGATTCTAAAGATGACGATCTTCCTGATTTAGAAGATAGTGATGTAGATCTCGGTGATGACGATGATACATTTTTATCTCATGATGATGACGATGAAGATGATGATGTTACTGATATTCTCGGAGGCGGTGTTTCTAATGATGACGATGCTTAAGAGAAGTAAAAGAGGACATCTTTTCTATTGAATGTAAATTCTTCTTGATCTTCAATTTTGATCGTTCTAGAAAAGCTGAAATTGTATACTGTACTTTTGGGAAAATTTGTTTTTATAGGGGCTATAGCTCAGCTGGGAGAGCGCTTGCATGGCATGCAAGAGGTCAGCGGTTCGATCCCGCTTAGCTCCACCACAAGGACAAGCTATTCTATCAAGGGAATTGATTATTATAGAGAATGTGTGCATCAATTTAAAGGTTTATGTGCTATTTAATCATCATTCCAATAGTGCCTGTTCCTTGCACTTTAATGATATTATAATACATTTTGAATCATTTGTTGGGTTATGCAATTTTACTGTCCTAACCGTGAAAGTAGATAATTTTTTATGCTTTGCACAGAAATAGAAAATGAGCTGTTTAACTTACGCCTTGTTTTAAAGAACAAAATTTGAATTCCCTTTACTACAATATTTCCACAAAATCGTAATATGTTGATTATCGATATCTTTTTAAAAGGTACCAAGTACCTAAACAAAGATTAGAGAATAAAATATCAAAATATACTTCTCAAATGCAAAAGCTATCACAACATTGGAGGCTGACTTGTTACTTCATAGGTGCCACAGACAAATCTTTCTCTGAATATTCCCTACTCTTAATATTCATTGTGTGTAAAGTTGCATATACTTTACCATCCTATAAACGATAGTGTTTTTACAATACAATCAGATAACTTCTTTCAATTAAGATGGACTGGATAGACGAATATGTTTCATTTCATACAATACTAAATACTATTTGTCCTTTTGTCCTTTTGTCCTTTTGTCCTTTTGTCCTTTTGTCCTTTTGAAAACTGTAGCGTCCTCTTTATACAAAGCAACGTTTTTTCGTTTAATGCATTTCTCATTTTTTTATATTGAATATTTTACCTTTTTTATGATACTCAAATTGCATTTTTTTGATTGCTATTTTATACGCTTAACAAAAAAAAATATTCATGTAATAATCAGCCAATAATACGCATAATGAAAATAAAAAATGATATTATATTTTAAAATTTTTCTTCAATAATCTCTGGTACTTAGCCCTGTACGAAATGCCAGTGCCAAATAGAAGATAGTTTCCATTGTAAATTTTTTAAACAACGAAGGTAGAAATATCGAGAGTGCACTCAAATATATTGTGCATTGCAAAAGCTTTCTGTCTCTTGGGTTTATTCTAAAAAATAACAATTTATTTCATTTGACAATCAGAAAAATGATACAGCCTTACCACGCCATAAGAAATTTGGCTCTCAAATAATTTTACCACAACAATTCCCTAATTGAGATTTTCAAAAATCTTCCCTAATACCATCCACATCTCTTTAATTGCTGTTCATAAAGCCTCGATATTCTTGCCATGCGCTGTGCAGCCTGTGAAAGTGCAGCAGTGGCATGCCCGCCACTACGCGCATAAGCACCATGCCCCATATGATAATTTAAATAAAGGCTATATGCATCATTAAATCTCACTCCATTGCGTTGAACACTTTGGCGATGGTACCAAGCAATAAAATCAGCAGAATCTGCAAAATTCGTACGCCATGCAAAAGATCTGCCCGTAGAGCGAAGATACATTGCCCATGTACTGTCAAGCGCTTGAGAATAACCATAGGCTGTCGATTGACGCTTCCATGGAATAAAACCAAATAGTTTTTTACGTGGAGGACGTGCATTGTGTCGAAAGCTCGATTCCATATTAATGGTTGCAAGAATAATAGGCATAGGAATCCCATAGCGCGTTTCTGCACGTTTAGCAGCTTTACCCCAATTGTCAAAAAAACCATTTTTTTGTGCTAAAATAGCACAAACATTGTCTGTGTGTATGGGAGTAGTTGTTGCACATCCCTCTAGCAGAAACACCAGTGCCCCTAAAAACAAAAGGTGTCGCATATTCCTATTCCTCTCGTTTAAGAAATAAAACAAGATAGAGATACTAAAAAAGTATTACCAATCAATAAAGAACATGATCTGACTTGTGATATTTAAGAAGCTTGCTTTGCTTTATTCCTCATTAGCAAAACGCAATGTTTACGATTGATCCAATGTTGTCATTTTTGTTGGTTCAGAGTAATTTTCTTTTAATTCGACAGTTTCAATGCGATTTGCCCGTTTCATAATTTTGGAGGACGATATCAAAATTCCCTCTATATCTTCACCTGCTTTGTGAACGTGCTTCTGTAACGCACGAACACGCGTATCCATTCGTCCAAAATCTTCCATCAATTTTGCTACTTCTGATTGAATTAAATGCGCTTGTTCACGCATCCGTGCATCTTTCATAATGGTTTGTACCACTTGGATAGAGAGCATCAACAAAGATGGTGAAACAATAATCACATGGGCTCTATTGGATTTTTGTACCAATGCCTCAAAGTCCTCATAAATTGTTGCAAAAATCGATTCAGATGGCACAAAAAGGAAAGCAGTGTCATGGGTTTCTCCAGGAATCAAATATTTTTGTGCAATATCACGAATATGGACTTCCATATCGGTACGAAATTGGCGTTCTGCCTCTTGACGCTCTTGTGCTGATTCTGCCTTACGCATAGCATTCCAAGCCTCCAGAGGGAATTTAGCATCAACAACAAGAGAAGGAGCTTTATTGGGCATATGAATGAGACAATCTGGGCGCTTTCCATTGGAAAGAACAGCCTGAAAAGCATAAGCATTTGTTGGTAAGGCATCGACAATAATTGCTTCCATCCGCCCCTGACCAAAAGTACCACGTGTCTGCTTATTGCTTAAAATGGACTGCAGCTGAACAACTTGTCCCGTAAGCGATTGAATATTATTTTGTGCCGCATCAATTACTGCTAAACGCTCTTGCAAACGATTCAAATTTTCATAAGTGGATTTGGTCTGTACCTGAAGTGTTTGGCCTAAGCTTGTTGTCATCCCATTGAGTTGCTCACTGAGTGATTTATTCAATTCAGCCTGCCGTTGACCAAAAATTTCTGCCATCGTTTGCATTCGCCCTTGCATTTCAGCTTGTGTTTTCAGCAAGGTAGCCATCTGCATTTGTGCCTCACGTGCGCGTTCAGCAATTTCATTTTCCAAAAATGCTTTTTTTCGATGAGAATGTATCAACATAAAAAATGCCAAACAGACAAGTATGAATAGAAGCAAAAGCATTAGTTTAGAAAAAAATTCACCAGCGAGTATGGAAAAAAACGAATCAAACATAAATTGTAATATAACGCTCTTATTTTAAAAAAATGCAAGAATCCGTTATTCAATATTGACCAATAACAAACCATTGATTAATCTCTACTTATGCCAATGAGATCTTTAGTTACTTTACCTGATCCGATTTTACGGGAAGTGTCCAAACCCGTTGAGCAGATCGATTCAGCTCTCCAAAAACTTGCGGATGATATGTTGGAAACCATGTATAATGCTAAAGGTGTTGGTCTTGCTGCTATTCAAATTGGTGTACCGCTACGTATGTTGGTTATAGATGTCTCTGGGAATTCTGAGGATGAGCAGAAAAAACCATTTGTTATTATCAACCCTGAAATTTTATGGCTTTCCGATGAGCGCAATATTTACAAAGAAGGTTGTCTTTCTATTCCTGACTATTTTGCAGAGGTTGAGCGTCCTAAACGCCTTTGTGTTCGCTATCAGAACCGTGAAGGAAAACAAACAGAAATTGAAGCTGACGATCTCTTGGCAACTTGCTTGCAGCATGAAATTGATCATTTAGATGGGCGCCTTTTTATTGATTACATTTCAAAGATCAAACGCGATATGGTGATACGAAAATTTAAAAAACGCGCAAAAGAAAAAAACATGCAGGAAGCAGTTTTGTAATGGCTTTACGATTAAGTTTTATGGGGACACCAGATTTTTCTGTTCCTATTTTACATGCTTTACTGGATGAAGGTCATGATGTTATTGCTGTTTATAGTCAACCCCCTCGTCCAGCGGGACGTCGAGGACTTAAATTAATCCCCTCACCTGTTCAAAGTGCAGCGCAAGAAAAATCCATTCCTGTCTTCACACCTCAAACACTTAAAACAATCGAACAACAGGAGCAATTTGCAGCACTTTCTATTGATGCTGCTATTGTGGTGGCTTATGGACTCCTTTTACCCAAAGCTATTCTCAAAACGCCGCGTTTTGGTTGTTTTAATGCCCACGCTTCACTCTTACCGCGTTGGCGTGGTGCTGCGCCTATTCAACGAGCCATTATGGCTGGTGATAAAGAAACAGGTATCATGATCATGAAAATGGATGAAGGACTTGATACGGGACCTATCGCTCTTTCTCGCTCCATCCCCATTACTGATAACACCACCACTGCTGAGCTTTCAAACAAACTTTCACATATTGGTGCAAAACTTATGATAGAAACTTTATCAATTCTTGAAAAAGGTCAACTTAAACTGACCCCACAATCAGAAGAAGGCATCACCTATGCTGCCAAAATCAAAAAGGAAGAGACTCGCATTGATTGGACAAAACCTGCAGAGTTTATTCATAGGCATATCCATGCGCTCTCTCCTTCTCCTGGTTGCTGGTGCAATATGAGTATTGGGGGAAGAGAAGAACGTATAAAAATTCTTGATAGTCGCTTAACAACAGGCCCTTCTCTTGAAATTGGACGGATAGAACCAGATTCTTTGATTGTCCATTGTGGACAGGGGCGGATAGAAATAACCTCTCTCCAAAGATCTGGCGGTAAAGTCCTTGAGAGCGCAACCTTTTTGCGAGGTGCTCATATTTCTGCTGTTTTTTAAGATGCCACGTTTTAAACTCACTCTTGAATACGATGGTTCAAATTATGCTGGTTGGCAGCGTCAAGCAAAACTTCACACTGTACAAGGAGCTCTTGAACAGGCACTCTTTTCCTTTAGTGGACAACAATTGACCATAACAACAGCAGGAAGAACCGATGCGGGCGTACACGCTACAGGACAAGTTGCGCATGTTGATTTCATTAAAAACTGGCATCCCCATACTGTGCGTGATGCGCTCAATGCTATTTTACGTAAACAGGGAGAAGCGATTGCAATCTTAAACGTACAAAATGTCCCTGATGACTTTGATGCACGATTTTCCGCTGTAAAACGCCATTATCTTTTTAAAATTCTTAATCGTCGCTCTCCACCAGCCTTAAATGCCAAACGCGTGTGGTGGTTGCCAAAGCCTCTTAATGCTGAAGCCATGCATGAAGCTGCTCAAAAGCTTGTAGGAAAACATGATTTTACCACTTTCCGTTCAGCACATTGCCAAGCTAAAAGCCCTATTCGCACCCTTGACCGCCTCGATATTCAAAGAGAAGGTGAAGAAATTTTCCTTTATGCGCAAGCTCGTTCTTTTCTTCATCATCAAATCCGTTCATTCGCAGGAAGCCTCATGGAAGTGGGTATCGGACGTTGGACAGCTCAAGATCTCGAAGCAGCTCTTCATGCTAAAGATCGTAAACACTGTGGTGTTGTTGCTCCTCCTTCAGGACTTTATTTAACCAAAGTAGAGTATTAATTATCCTTCAAGAGTGAACGTCTTAAAAGTCGTTAAGAAAGTTTATAAAAAGAACGAATTTCTTCAAAAGCCTCTGCTGCTGTATTGACAAATTTCACAAAATTAACATCAGTAGGAGAAATTGTACCTTGTTCAGACAGATACTCAAAATTGATAGTATTGCTCCAAAATTCTTTGCCAAACAATAAAATTGGTACCTGTTTCATACGCCCTGTCTGTACTAAAGTTAACGTCTCAAACAGCTCATCCAGAGTCCCAAATCCTCCAGGGAAAATAGCTAATGCTTTCGCTCGTACTAAAAAATGCATTTTGCGCATCCCCAAATAATGAAAATTGAAACACAGATGCGGCGACACATACGAATTAGGCTCTTGCTCATGTGGTAAAATAATATTCAAGCCAATCGTTGGGGCACCAACATCACAAGCACCACGATTTCCTGCCTCCATGATTCCTCGTCCGCCTCCCGTAACAACCACAAATTCACGATATTCTGTCGTAGCAGAATAAAGTGAGCACAAACGCGCAAATTCTCTTGCTTCATCGTAATAATGTGACATAGCATGCAAATTTTTCTTTTGTATTTCATTTTTTGCAGCCCACGCTGCTTGCCCAGGTTCAGGAATACGCGCACCACCAAACAAAACAACTGTTGATTGAATATCATATTCTTTAAGGGTTATTTCCGGCTTTAAAAATTCAAGACCAATACGTTGTGAGCGCAGCTCTGGACGCATCATAAAATCTTGATCGATATAGGCTAAACGATAAGTAGACGAACGCATTTGTGCTGAATTAGAGATTTTATGTATTTGTTGTAGAGCATCCTTCGTATGGATAAGTGGTGTCCAGTTTTTTTGCTTTCCTTTTCTTTTTTCTTTACAGCCTTTTTTCATGCACCTGTCCTACTTCCTCATCGTTTTATTGACTGAACACATTTCTTCGCGTAGTTCATAGAGAATAAATCTTGAAGCTTTCAACTTGTTTAACGGAACTCTCGTCATGACCCATCTCACACAACTTGAAATGATTATTGAACAAGCTTTTGACGATCGCGATTCTATCAATACTACCACAAAAGGCGAAATCCGTGAGAGTGTCGAACATGCATTGAACCTTCTTGATAAAGGTGAAATCCGTGTTGCAGAACAACAAAAAAATGGACAATGGCATGTTCATCAATGGTTGAAAAAAGCGGTTTTACTCTCTTTTCGGCTTAATCCTATGCAAATTATTACTGGTGGAATCAATGGAACACATTGGTGGGATAAAGTTCCTTCAAAATTCTCTGGTTGGCAAGAGGCAGATTTTAAAAGTGCTGATTTCCGTTCCGTTCCTGGAGCCATTGTACGTCATTCTGCTTACATTGCACCCAACGTTATATTGATGCCATCCTTTGTCAATCTTGGTGCTTTTGTCGATGAGGGCACAATGGTTGATACATGGACCACCGTTGGTTCTTGTGCACAAATTGGTAAACATGTCCATCTTTCTGGCGGTGTTGGTATTGGGGGTGTTTTGGAACCTCTGCAAGCAAATCCAACAATCATTGAAGATCATTGCTTTATCGGTGCTCGCTCTGAAATTGTTGAAGGCTGTATTATCCGTGAAGGTGCTGTTTTGGGAATGGGAGTCTTTATCGGAAAATCTACAAAGATTATTGATCGTACAACAGGTGAAATTTTTATCGGTGAAGTACCAGCCTATTCAGTGGTTGTGCCAGGTTCTTTCCCTGGAAAACCTTTACCAAATGGTGAAGCAGGACCAAGCCTTTATTGTGCTGTTATTGTAAAACGCGTTGATCAAAAAACACGAAAAAAAACATCCATTAATGATCTTTTACGTTCTTAGACACAAGATTAATTCACAATAATATTTCATCGTTTTTTTAACTTGAATAATAACCTCGAATACAAGAATTCTCTCATTTCAAATTCTTTCATAGTGAATCAATCACTATCATTTCCTTGCTCGTTAAAAACGCAGTTGGAGTGTGGGTAAGAAACACTTTAAGAAAAGAGTATGATGGGTGCACTTTGCACCTTTATGACGCGTAAAGACGGTGATGCCAAATGAATTTTATATCATTCACAGTGTATTTTACTTTATATTTTTCACAGCCCCCATTGTGAAATGGAGTTTGATGCATTGAGTGATGATTCTCTAAAACAAGCGCGCCAATATGCAACATAAATGTATTTCGTTTAAAGTATTCTTTTTTACGTGAGAATCATGACACAATTACGCAATACACAAAAATATGAAGCACGGCGCAATTCTATTTAAAAGTGTTCTTTAAGCATCTGAACCAATCGACAAAAGCAAAAGCACAATCAATGAGAGACAATACTCCTTTTTTCATTATTTGTTCATTTTGAGCGCTTGAATAAATGCCGATTGTGGAATTTCTACTTTTCCAAATTGGCGCATCCGCTTTTTGCCTTCTTTTTGCTTTTCCAAAAGTTTGCGCTTACGCGTGACATCACCCCCGTAACATTTCGCTGTTACATCTTTACGCAAAGCACGAATTGTTTCGCGCGCTATAACTTTACCACCAATAGCCGCTTGAACTGGAATCTGAAACATATGCTGGGGAATAAGATCTTTCAGTTTTTCACACATGGAACGCCCGCGCTTTTCTGCAATCGTTCGGTGCACAAGCATAGACAATGCATCAATAGACTCTCCATTTACCAAAATAGACATTTTAACTAAATCCCCTTCTGCATAATCTGCCATCTGATAATCAAAAGAAGCATAACCCTTTGAGATTGATTTTAGCCGATCATAAAAATCAAAAACAACTTCATTCAGTGGTAAATCATATGTTACCATAGCGCGGGTTCCAACATAGGACAAACCAACCTGTATTCCCCGACGCTCTTGGCATAGTTCTAAAATTGATCCAAGATAATTATCAGGAGTCATAATTGTCGCCCGAATCCATGGTTCTTCGATGGAAGAAATTTTAACCACATCAGGCATATCTGCTGGATTGTGCAACTCTTTAACAGAACCATCATTCATATTCATGCGATAAACAACCGAAGGTGCTGTCGCGATTAAATCCAAATTAAACTCACGCTCTAATCGCTCTTGAATAATTTCAAGATGAAGAAGTCCTAAAAATCCACAGCGAAAACCAAACCCCAAAGCCGCAGATGTTTCCATTTCAAAAGAAAAACTCGCATCATTTAAGCGTAATTTGCCCATGGCTGCACGCAAATCATCAAAATCGGCAGCATCAATTGGAAAAAGACCACAAAATACAACTGGTTGCGCCGGCTTAAAACCAGGCAAAGCATTTTCACAAGGACGACGCTCTTCAGTAATCGTATCCCCAACTCGTGTATCTGCTACCTCTTTGATAGAGGCAGTGATAAAACCAATCTCTCCTGGTCCTAATTCATCAACCTGTACCATTTTAGGTGTAAACACTCCAACGCGTTCAACTGGATATTTTGCCCCTGTACCCATCATACGAATCGTTTGGCCTTTTTTTAAAATACCATCTATCACCCGTACCAAAACAATGACACCAAGATATGCATCATACCAGCTATCAACCAACATTGCTTTCAAGGGATTTGTAGCATCGCCTGTATGGGGAGGTGGTAATTGTGTAACAATTGCCTCCAAAACATCAGGAACACCCAAACCTGTTTTTGCTGATATTTCTACTGCTTGAGATGTATCAATGCCTATCACATCTTCAATTTGTTCTTTAACACGCTCAGGTTCTGCTGCTGGAAGATCAACTTTATTGAGCACAACGACCAACTCATGGGAATTATCAATGGCTTGATAAACATTTGCTAACGTCTGCGCCTCTACACCTTGACTTGCATCCACCACCAACAGAGAACCTTCACAAGCTGCCAATGAACGTGAAACCTCATAAGCAAAATCCACATGACCAGGTGTATCCATAAGATTTAAAATATAGGTTTCGCCATTCTTTGCCTTATAGTGTAAACGTACCGTTTGTGCTTTAATAGTAATTCCACGTTCACGCTCAATATCCATAGAATCGAGTACTTGTTCTTTCATCTCACGTGTATCAAGCCCACCTGTGTTTTGAATCAAACGGTCAGCTAAAGTGGATTTGCCGTGATCAATATGCGCCACGATGGAAAAATTACGAATATAATTACGATCTATTGTCATATAAGGCGATTTAGCAAAGAATAATACAAAACGCAAAGACCAATTATGCTCCGGCTTCTATCAAAAGAATATAAACCTAAAGAGCTTCTCAAAACACAATTTTTCATAACCTAAAAAATGAGGCTTTTATTTGCTAAATTAAATCCAAGGGTACTAAAACATATGCTGGATAAGCCGGTACCATCACACACTTTGCCAACCTCCAATGTTGCGACACTCCTTTACACTTGAAAGAGATATGCCTTTCTTGTAAAGTTCTTACCCGCATAGCCCATCCGCTTGTGACGTGTACACAAATGATTTGGATTGATTTAACATGAAAACGATTTGAAGTGAGAAAGTTTTACGGTATTCAGAGTTCTAATTCAATGTGAATAACGATATATTATACATTATAAATCAATATATTGTAATATTTATATGATGAACGTGTATATCACTTAGGCTTGCAATAAAATTCGCAAGAAATGCTTTTTTATTTATACGCAATAACCTACTTTTTTAGCAATCTTATATAAAATAACATGAATATCGCGAGCCTCTCTCATTTTAAATCTTCTCATAGTGAATCAATCAAATTTTTTGCTTCCCCATTATAAATCAAGGCTATAGTGTATGAATTAAAACGTTTAAGAACGGACCGTCAATGAATATGATGTATATTGAGAAAATTGTCTTTTAAAAAACGCGTTAATATACAACATTATAGGAGGCTGCTTTAGGCGTTCTATTTTACGTGAAAAGCGTGATCCTATGAAAGAACAAAAAGTATAATGTGCAGCAGTGCGTAATTTTTATTATTCAAAAAAATTACCGTGGATGTTTTTGAAACTTGTAAAGCTAAATTTTAAAATAACAGTAAAGATGAGAGCTGTTTTTGTCTTTACCACTTCATGCTTTGACTCAATGAAGGTTGACTTCCCGTTTCAGAGGTTAAGCAAACAGATAAATATTATTGCTCCAATTTGCTATACAAAAACTGGAATAGCTTATAAAGCCTTCCTTATTTTCATATTTAAAAAAGCCTCAAAACTGAAAACTTTGCAAGCAAAAATCTCATGCAATAAAATCGTAATAGAAAAGGTGCATAGCTAATCAATTTTTTCAATTGCTTTATTTTTTTTACGCCATTGTGAAGGTTGTAATTCAGCCACAATGATCCCAATCAGAATAAGCAAGCCACCTAATAATGCTAACGAGGATAAATGCTCTCCAGCCAAACGCCCTACAATACCAGCCCATACCGGTTCACCTGCGTAAATGAGTGTTGCACGTGTAGGGGAAATAGACCTTTGTGCCCAATTCATAGCCAATTGAATGATGGCACTCATTAATGCCAATCCGATGCCAATACTAAACCATACCCACGAAAATTCAGGAATGCTTTCACCCATCAAAGGCATACAAGCAAATGAAAAAAAACCACTAAAAAATAACTGGATAATGGTCACACGCCGACTATCAACCTTATTGGCAAAAATTCCGATGAGTATGACTTCTCCAGCAATCGCTAAAGCGCCTAACAAAGTCAAAACTTCGCCTTTTGAAAAATCAAAATTTCCCGGCTTTTGTCCTGAAATAAGCACAAGCCCAATAAAAGCGAAAACAATACCAACCCAACAAGCAAAACGGGGAGGTTTCTTAAAAACAATCCATTGCAAGATTGGAACCATAGGTACATAAAGCGCTGTAATAAAAGCCGACTGACTACTAATAATCGTTTGAAGTCCAGCTGCTTGAAAAGCATAGCCTAAAAACATGGCTAAACCAATCGCCATCCCAGCGAAAACTTCATAAACCGTTATACCTTTTATAGAGCGCCAAAAAATTGTCCCACATATAAGAGATGCAACAATAAAACGAAATCCAACAAAAAACAGAGGACCACTATAGCGTACCGCAATATGAATGACTAAAAATGTGATACCCCACAATATTGTTGCAGCAAATATTGCCAATTCTGGCTTACTTAATAAAGGATATTTAAGCTGTTTTATATTTGTCATGAAAGGCTTTCTCCTCCTATTTTCCGCACAATTTATGAAACAATGAGCGTTCCAACTCCCTGTTCGGTAAACAGTTCTAGTAGAACAGAATGAGGAGTTTTACCATTTAAAATGACAACACCTTCCACACCATTTTGAAGGGCTTTCATACAAGTCTCTACTTTTGGAATCATGCCTCCTGAAATTATCCCTTTTTTGATAAGTTTCTCTGCTTCAGAAACTGTCAATTCTTTTAAAAGTTTACCCTGTTTATCCAAAACACCAGGAACATCAGTGAGAAATAAAAGGCGTTTAGCCTCTAATGCACCAGCAATAGCCCCAGCAAAAATATCAGCATTAATATTATAGGTTTTACCATCGCGTCCTGGAGCCACAGGAGCAAGAACTGGTATCATTTCAGAACATGCTAAAAGATCCAGCAATGTGCGATCAACTTCAATAGGCTCACCAACAAATCCCAAATCTAAAACACGTTCAATATGCGAATCAGGATCAATGACAGTTTTATAAGCCTTTTCGGCAAAAACCATATTGCCGTCCTTGCCACATAATCCTATTGCCCATTCACCCTCTGCATTGATGAGAGCAACAATTTCTTTGTTTATGGAACCGGCTAAAACCATTTCAACAACTTCAACAATCCGCTCGTCGGTTACCCGTAAACCGTTTTCAAATCGTGATTCAATCCCCATTTTCATCAAAATTTCAGCAATTTGAGGTCCTCCACCATGAACAACAACAGGATTAATCCCTGATTGCTTTAATAGAGCAATATCACGCGCAAATGCTCGCCCCAAGGCAGGATCACCCATAGCATGACCGCCATATTTTACCACAACAGTTTCATTTTCGTATTTTTGCATATATGGTAAAGCAGACGATAAAAATGCTGCTTGTTTTTCTAAAACATCTACAGCACCGTTTTTAGCATCATCCATTAATAGAGCCTCCTCATCACTTTTTACCATCTTTTAGTGGAATTTAGGAAAGTAATAACGAAATGAAAAAAGAAAACAACTTCCTCAAAAAATTGACAGCGAAAAATTAAACAAAACAGGCGTACAAAACGTCATTATTTTATGATTTTATGTATAAAATTGAAAAACAAAATTCTGAAAAATTTTAAGCTATGCTGTACATTTAACTCGTTAGTTTCCGCCTATGGATACTTAACAACGAATAAGAATATATACAACCATTGATTTTGTAAGATAAAAACAAAATTTTCTTATAATAATAAAATTAACATATCACCAAGATAAGAAGTCGATTGACTTAGCACTGTAACCTTATCCAAGCAATTTTCTAGAAGAGATCAGTAAAGTTATACGATGGTTCCTTTATGTTAACTATCTTCATGATAATTGAAATTGTCCGGAAATCCGAATGAAAAATCTCTTTAAAGCTTATCTATATAAAAAATTTTTAAAAGAATTCTGAAGAATTTTACTAAAATTTTATGATACAAATAAATTATGCTTTTTATATCCCATTAATTACTGTCTTTAATCAGACAACATCAATCCATACAAAAGGCAATAAAAGAAGTACGCTACAGTGTAATCCTTATACCTCTCTATAATATCTTGTTATAGAATATTATCATAGCTTGTAAATTTATTGCGAATAGCTCTTAATGCTCTCCAGAAGTATCTTTATAAAATCATTTAATTGTTTAGATTGCTACCTTCGTAAAGTTTTATAAAATTTTTCATTTTCATGATCTGTTCATTAAGTTTTTCTTTCTGCACAGAAAGACATGCTTAAACTATTCAATGTCTTTTAGAGTTTTTTAATTCTCTCAAGTTATTGTTTTAATTATATTATTTTATGACAAAAGATTTACTTTATAAACTTCTCTTTCTATATCACTAATCACTTTGGACAATATATCGTATTGTTTTTTAAGCATATCGTGCCATTTTTTTATTGTGTTTATTTTTTCTTTTTGAAAGTAACTCCCTCTTTCTCCCCATCAAATTTTTATCATGTCAATAAATTCAACTAGGTGAATTCCATCGAATTCTGTTTCTTCAAAAGAGAGGTGTATCAAGTATCTCAAGACATGTTTTGTTATATCTTCTTTAGTATTCAACATGAATTATCTCATTTCATAATTTCTTTGGAACAAAATAAATTTGATTATAGCGTTTTTTTATTATCTGGAAGAAGTATTTTATGACACCAGAAATACAAAACAAAATCCGCAAAAAGGAAATGAAGCTGGTATGAGGCATGTAAAAGCTATTCCGAATACCCCCCCTTATTTAAAGGGAGACAGTAGCTAAGACTATCAAAAATGCCAAAAATAAAATTGGTTATGAGGAATTAATATTTTGTTTGAAAGAGATGGATTGTCTAACAGCTTATTTAGCATTTTTTGGTAAGCTACTACCTATTTTACAGTTTTAGTATAGGGCTTTTAAAAAGGAATTATTGAATAAAACAATAAATACAAAAAATTCTGAATGCATAAAGGCAGTTATCATGACACTGGAAATCAGTCACTCAATTGCGTTCTTCCTGTATGGATAAGCCCTTTTTAAAATATCATAGACACTCAAAAATAAAACTTATCCATAAAACTCGTGAAATGTAAAAAACTATCAGCGGCAGGAACTCACCCTAAATTAATACGTTTCTTTCTTTTCAAGAAAAAAATGCTTTTCAAAGATGATAAGACTATAGAAAGCTTAATTAAAATAACTTTCCAAAAGTTGTTTCTAATCTATTCTGAGAACATTCACATATTTTAACCAGAAATATTTTCAAAAAATTCTTTCATACGTGAAAAAAAGCCATGTGATTGCGGTGAATTCTCATGATTTGAAAGTTTTTCAAATTTTTGCAATAGTTCACGTTGCTCTTGCGTTAATTTCTGTGGTGTCTCAATCGTGATATGGATGTAAAGGTCACCCCTTGCTTGCTGCCGACGCAACATGGGCATACCCTTGCCTTTAAGGCGGAATTGACATCCATTTTGTGTCCCTTCTGGGATCTTAACACGCGCTTTAACACCATCAAGATCGGAAACTTCAAACTCTCCTCCTAAAGCAGCTGTTACCATTGAAATAGGAACGCGACAGTGAAGATCTGCTCCTTCTCGCTGAAAAAATTCATGTGGTTTAACAGAAAGGAAAATATAAAGATCACCATTGGGGCCACCACGAATACCAGCATCACCCTCACCAGAAAGGCGAATACGCGTTCCATCTTCAATACCAGCTGGAACATTCACGCTCAATGAACGTTTTTTCTCTATGCGTCGTGTCCCCTGACATTTAGGACATGGATCCGTAATAGTTTCACCACGTCCATGACATGAAGGACATGTTCGCTCAATGGAAAAGAAACCTTGTGCAGCACGCACACGACCAGATCCATGACATGTTCCACAAACTTGCGGCTTAGAGCCCTTTCTCGCTCCTGAGCCTTCACAAACATCGCACGTAACGGAACTGGGAATAGTAATTTCTGCAGTTTTTCCTGAAAATACCTCTTCCAAGGTTATTTCCATATTATAACTTAGATCTGCACCACGTTCGCGACCATCACCACGCTTACGGTGCGCACCTCCCATAATTTCGCCAAAAAAATCTTCAAAAATATCAGCAAATCCACCACCGGCAGCAAAACCACCAAAGGGATTTTCTCCCCCTTGACTACCGCTATTTTCAAAAGCTGCATGACCAAATCGATCATAAGCAGCACGCTTTTGGGGATCTTTAAGGACTTCGTAGGCTTCGCCAATTTCTTTGAATTTTCGCTCTGCCTCTTTATCCCCGGCGTTGCGATCAGGATGATATTGCATTGCCAACTTACGAAAAGCAGATTTCAACTTTTTATCATCACATTCACGAGTCACGCCAAGAATTTCATAATAGTCAACCTTCATCATGTATTCCTGATAATTTCTCTATCATCCATCTTTATGGATAGGATTGCTTTTAATTTATATTTTTAGCAACAAAGTTGCAACTCACTCAAATAATAAAGCCCAGCCTTATATTTCAAAGGCCGGGTTTATAAATTAATCAACATATATGCCGACACTATTTCTTCTTATCATTAACTTCTTCAAAATCAGCATCAACAACATCATCATTTTTTTCTTCTGTTTCAATGTCAGCGCTCGCTGCTTGTGAAGCTTCATACATAGCCTGTCCAAGCTTCATACTGACTTCAGCTAATTTTTGCATCTTTGTTGTTACTTCTTCAGTATCACTGCCTTCAAGCGCAGATTTCAAATCAGATATTGCTGTTTCAATCTGTCCTTTTTCTTCAGCTGATACTTTATCACCATATTCACTGAGTGACTTTTCAGTTGAATGAATAAGAGCTTCCGCTTGATTTCTGGCTTCAACACCTTCACGGCGTTTTTTATCCTCAGCTGCATGCTCTTCCGCATCCTGTACCATTTTTTCAATATCAGCTTCACTCAAACCACCTGATGCCTGAATACGAATTTGATGCTCTTTACCAGTTCCCTTATCTTTGGCTGAAACATTAACAATACCATTCGCATCAATATCAAAAGTAACTTCAATTTGAGGTATACCACGCGGTGCTGGAGGAATACCAACAAGGTCAAATTGAGCCAATAACTTATTATCACTCGCCATTTCCCGTTCTCCTTGGAAAACACGAATAGTCACAGCACTCTGGTTATCATCAGCTGTTGAAAAAACTTGAGATTTTTTCGTTGGGATAGTGGTATTGCGTTCAATGAGACGTGTAAAAACCCCACCCAAGGTTTCGATCCCCAAGGATAAAGGTGTTACATCGAGAAGCAACACGTCTTTGACATCGCCTTGCAATACACCCCCTTGAATGGCAGCACCCATTGCAACAACTTCATCAGGATTAACGCCTTTGTGTGGATCCTTACCAAAGAAGCTTTGCACGACTTGCTGGATCTTGGGCATACGTGTCATACCACCCACTAAAACAACTTCGTCAATCTCACCGGACTTTAATCCAGCATCTTTCAACGCAGCTTTACAAGGCTCGATGGTGCGCTGCACTAAATCGTCAACCAGAGATTCAAATTTTGCCCGAGTCAATTTCATTGTTAAGTGCTTAGGACCTGATTGATCTGCCGTGATAAATGGTAAATTGATTTCTGTTTGCTGTGACGAAGAAAGCTCAATTTTTGCTTTTTCTGCCGCTTCTTTTAAGCGCTGTAAAGCTAATTTATCATTTTTCAGATCAATTCCTTGCTCTTTTTTGAATTCATCTGCAAAATAACCAACCAAGCGCATGTCAAAGTCTTCACCCCCTAAAAACGTATCTCCATTGGTTGATTTAACTTCAAAAACGCCATCTCCAATTTCAAGTACTGAAATATCAAATGTACCACCACCAAGGTCGTAAACAGCAATTGTTTTTCCGTCTTTTTTGTCCAAACCATAAGCTAAAGCAGCAGCAGTCGGCTCATTAATAATCCGTAACACTTCAAGTCCAGCAATTTTACCCGCATCTTTAGTCGCTTGACGTTGCGCATCATTAAAATAAGCAGGAACAGTAATAACCGCTTGTTCAACTTTTTCACCCAGATAAGATTCAGCTGTTTCCTTCATCTTTTGCAAAATCATAGCTGAAATTTGCGATGGAGAATATTTCTTACCTGCTTCTTCAACCCATGCATCACCATTGTCACCTTTAACAATTTTATAAGGTACAAGTGCTTTATCTTTTTCAACCATAGGATCATCAAAACGACGCCCTATCAAACGTTTAACTGCAAAAACTGTCCCTTCAGGATTTGTTACCGCCTGCCGTTTAGCAGGCTGTCCCACAAGCCGCTCTCCTCCATCAGTAAAGGCAACAACGGAAGGTGTTGTTCGTGCTCCTTCTGAGTTCTCGATAACCTTTGCGTTTTTGCCATCCATAACAGCCACACAAGAGTTCGTTGTCCCCAAATCAATACCAATTACTTTTGCCATATTATAATCTCCATTCAGCAAGCTACCTCAACCTTCATAAAGCATCTTTTTAAGACAGCTCCTCATCACACTCAAAGCCCGTATATTGCTTCAAGCAACACAAAATAATAATAAACCGCAAGTCGCAATAAGCCTTGCTGCTTCGTATATAAGAATAGGCTTTTGTTGCTACAAGAGAATAATGAGAGAAACATCTCCAAAATAAAAAATTTATTTTAAAATAAGCGTTCTAATGACCCATAAATACCATATTTATAAGAGACTTGAGATCATAATATATTTTTCTTGCAATTCTCAACAAATATACCCTTCTATAAAAATTAAAAAAATAAAAGAGTGATTGCACTCTCGCTCTTGATCTTCTCATCATTAATAAAAGATACTCACGTAAAAGTTTTTTAAAAGGCGAATAATTTATATCACGAATATTATAAATTTTCCTTGGACTAAAATAGTCAGCATACCTAATACTTATATCAGTAAAGGTATTATCTATCGATCTCCTTTCAAAAATTCTCCTTCTAACGGTCTCATTGTTTACTGCTATTTGAAAGATGTGCTTTAAACTCACCTAAAGCGTTTTTTCTTAACTGTATAATTTGAACTTTGAAAATATATAAAAATGCCTCTGTATAAACGCTTTAAAATGCTAAAGGCTGTCATAATATTAAAAACTGGTAAAGTGGTTGATGATTGTTCTGTATTATATCTTTATTAAGTAAAATAGTAGTGCATCATAGATTTTATACCATTTACAAATACTATTTTGAGATGAACACGGAAGCGTTGAGGGATGTTTTGTCATTGTAAACCTTATTTTCTTCCTTTAAAATCAAAGAATTCTACGATTTTATTCTCATATTCAAATCAATTTCATTTTAGCATTTCTTTCTTTTATTTTAAATAAAAGCTCTGCTAAAATAAAAATATTCAAAGTGTAAATCTTATGAAGGAGGGTAAATCAATGATGACATCTATTATTAAGAAAATAACAAATCTCATCTTTAAGAATATAACACATACACAATATCCATACAAAAAGGTTATCATAAATATTGTGTGTGCTCTTCTCTTTGCTGGTATAATCCTGCCAGCAGGTGCTCAGCAATATAAACTTGGCGACATAGAAATTCTCAATCCTTGGACA
Organism: Bartonella sp. OC68QHHN; assembly: GCF_042193875.1. Classification (NCBI taxonomy): domain Bacteria; kingdom Pseudomonadati; phylum Pseudomonadota; class Alphaproteobacteria; order Hyphomicrobiales; family Bartonellaceae; genus Bartonella; species Bartonella sp. OC68QHHN. The sequence goes on from NZ_JBHIME010000023.1 coordinate 381,841, forward strand.
CGCGAAACACCTAGAGGTATAAGAGTTGGTAGCGGTTATCTTTACATTATTAATCACAGTAATACTCCAGACCGTTTGGTTTCTATTTCCACGAACGGAGTAAAAACAACAGAGATACACTCTATGGCTGTCGTTAATGATATTATGAAAATGGAAAAAATGCACAATGGCATTGAAATTCCGGGAAATGGCGAAATCATGCTTAAGCCTGGCGGTGATCATATTATGTTTATGGGGCTTTCACAACCATTCAAGTTAGGTGATAAAATTAGCGCAAAATTGACATTTGAGAAAGCAGGAACGATTGATGTTGATTTCTCTGTAAACGCTATGAAAGCACCATCACCTTCTAAATCCTCTCCTGTTCACTAAGTCCTTTTATTATAAATACACACTTTATAAAATAAAGAAATAAAATAAAGAAGCATGAGATTTTTGTACGCTTCTTTATTTTTTGTTTAATGCCATCCGTAAAAACTATCCCCTTCGATGCATTAACTATGGTCAATTTCAGGAATACGTAAAACTTGTCCAGGATAAATTTTATCGGGAGATTTCAGCATGGGCTTATTGGCTTCAAAAATAAATGTATTTTTATTACCTTGCCCTTTTCCATAAACCTCTTCAGCAATTTTCCAAAGATTATCACCAGATTTAACCTCATAAAAGCGAGAAGGTTTTCTAGGCGTTGTATCTATAACCTTTAATTGATCAACATCTACAGAAGAGATACCTTGTGAATTGCCAACAACCAGCAGCGCTTTTTCAAGTGTTTCCCTGTCTAGAACCTCACCGCTTAAAATAGCTTTACCGTCTTCAACTTGAATATTTACTTTTTCTGTACCGAGTTGAAAATGATCAAATGCTGTCTTAAAATCTTTTTCTTTTGGTTCATGGTCTCCAATTCCTAACTTTTCCCCTACAGTTTTAATAAAATTAAAAAATCCCATTACGACCTCCTTTCGTGTAACAGAAACAAATTTTTGTGCATATATTGCCACATTCTTTTCTTTGCTCTTAAAACACATAGGCAGATTTTCTAAACTTCAACAATCAAAACTATACCTGTTCAATTATGAGACAAATACAATAATAAACTTTGTAATAAACCTTGATAAAAAAAGCCTTTATGAAAATTTTCTCTCAAACGAAGGGATCTTAATAGACGTAGAAACATTATAAATTATGAAAGCAAAACAAGATTTTACAGTAATGACAAAAGGTTTTTTACTTTGCTACAATTTGTATCATATTTGTTTTGCAAAAAAAATATGAACTCCCATATAAATAAGTGTGGGTAATTTGCTACCACAGCAATAGAAAGGTCTAAGAAACCATGAAAGATACACCAACAATCACGCAAACGATTGTACTTGTTGATGATGATCGCAATATTTTGACATCTTTATCTTTTGCGCTTGAGACAGAAGGATATCGGGTTGAAAGCTATACAGATGGAGCATCTGCACTCAAGGGTCTCACACTTCACCCTCCACACTTAGCTATTTTTGATATTAAAATGCCCCGAATGGATGGGATGGAACTCTTGCGTCGTTTACGTCAAAAATCTGATCTTCCAGTTATTTTTCTTACCTCTAAAGATGATGAAATTGATGAATTATTTGGTCTCAAAATGGGAGCTGATGATTTTATCACTAAACCTTTCTCCCAACGTCTTCTCATTGAACGAGTGAAAGCTATTTTGCGCCGTTCTAATGCACGTAACCAACCGCTTTCTATAGGAACTTCTTCCACCTCTTCTCTTAAACGTGGAGATCTTGTGATGGATCAAGAACGCCACACCTGTACATGGAAAGATAAACCTGTTATTTTAACCGTTACGGAATTTTTAATTCTGCAGACCTTAGCACAAAGACCAGGAGTTGTAAAAAGTCGTGATGCTTTAATGGATGCTGCCTATAGTGATCAAGTCTACGTAGATGATCGCACCATTGATAGTCACATTAAACGTCTGCGTAAAAAGTTTAAACAAGTGGATGATGATTTTGCAATGATTGAAACACTTTATGGTGTAGGTTATCGTTTCCACGAGGTATAAAACTACTTTGTCGCAAAAATTTGAACGGCAATCAAATCAATGACAGACAATTCTCAACTGGAAACTTTACAAAAAACAACCGTTAATGGTACGTCTTCAACGCCATTTCTTATGTTTGCTCGTTTGCATCTTCGAACACAACGTCTCTTTAGACAATTGCTTTTTTCCAGCCTCACACGTCGCATTGTTATATTAAACATTGCTGCCCTTGCCGTTTTAGTTACAGGCATTTTATATCTTAACCAATTTCGCGATGGTTTAATTGAAGCAAAAATTAAAAGTTTATGTACCCAAGGAAAAATTATTGCTGGGGCTATTGCTGCTTCTGCAACAGTAGATACAAATTCTATTCTCATTGATCCCCAAAAACTCTTAGAGTTACAGACTGGTGAAAGCGTTACACCTGCCCCTCAATCAACCGATTCCTGGGATTTTCCTATTAACCCTGAGCAAGTTGCCCCTCTTTTACGGCGTCTCATCACACCTAAAACGACAAGAGCACGTATTTATGATCGTGATGCTACTCTCCTTCTTGATTCGCGCGTTCTTTATTCCAGTGGAGAAGTTTTTAGTTATGATTTACCCCCACTTAAAAAAGAACAAAACATGTGGGATCGCCTTACTTCATGGTATTCAAGCACATTTTATGGCAAAGGTATTGCTCTTGACAGAGAACAAACAAAAACCAGTGGTATTGCTTATCCAGAAGTGTACCGCGCATTAAACGGATCTCTTGCTACGGCTAAAAGACGCAACAGACAAGGTCAATTAATTGTTTCTGTTGCTGTTCCTGTTCAACGCTATCGCGCAGTGGTTGGAGCTCTTCTTCTTTCAACCACTGGTTCCGATATTGATAACATTGTAAAAGGCGAAAGACTGGTTATCTTTAAAGTTTTTGCCGTTGTAGGCAGCGTACTTTTGGTTCTTTCTCTCTTTTTAGCCCATACGATTGCCCATCCATTAAGTAAATTATCTGCCTCGGCTAATCGAGTGCGTAATGGCAATAATCAGCGTGTAGAAATTCCTGATTTCTCAATGCGTGAAGATGAAATTGGTCACCTTTCAACCTCTATTCGTGATATGACCAATGCCCTTTATATGCGTATTGAAGCCATTGAACGCTTTGCTGCTGATGTAAGCCACGAACTAAAAAATCCTCTCACCTCTCTACGCAGTGCTGTTGAAACGCTCCCTCTGGCTAAAAATGAAGAAGCACAAGAGAAATTGCTTGAAATTATTCAACATGATGTGCGCCGTCTTGATCGGTTGATTACAGATATTTCTGATGCATCGCGGCTCGACGCAGAGCTTGCACGAGAAACCGCAGAGATTGTTGATATGAAACCGCTTTTGGAAAGTCTTGTTCATGCTGTTCAGGAAGTGTATCGTAATACGCAAACCATTGATATAAGCCTTAATATTGTCCCACGTCCTCATGGAAAAGCCTATCTTGTATTGGGACATGAACTCCGTTTAGGGCAAGTGATTTCAAATCTTCTTGAAAATGCACGTTCTTTTATTCCTCGGAATCGTGGCAAAATTTGCATTACTATGAAAAGTCATGCTTCAACCCTTATTTTAACCATTGAAGATAATGGTCCAGGTATTCGTTCAGAAAATATTGAACGCATTTTTGAGCGTTTTTATACAGATCGACCAAACGAAGATGTTTTTGGACAAAACTCTGGACTTGGCCTTTCTATTAGTCGGCAAATCATCGAGGCTCATAATGGGACAATTACAGCCGAAAATATTATTGATCCTACACTTGGGAAATGTAAAACTGGTGCACGTTTTATTATTATGCTTCCCCTCGCTAAATAAATTTTTTATCCAAAGTAAAAGGCATGAAAACAAAATGTGAAATACTCCACGCAAATTGCCTTCAATTAGGTGGCAAGGGGCTGTTAATTATAGGTCCATCGGGATCAGGAAAATCAACCCTTACCCTTTCTTTGCTCGACCGTGCTGAGTGGTCAAAACGTGAAGCGAAGCTTATCAGTGATGATTATACAATGTTGCGTGCAGAAAATGGAAAGCTCCACGGATACACTCCTGATAATTTAGAGGGCGGTATCGAGATTCGTGGCGTTGGTCTTTATATGATAGAATTTGAAAAGCACACAACTATCGATTGTGTTATTTTTCTTGGTCTGGAATCTGAACGTTTTTCCACAAATAAAACTTTTCAATTTGAAGATTTGCACATTCCTCTTTTAAAACTTCCCTCTCTTCGTGAAGCCGATTGTACAGCCATTTGTCAAGCTATTGAAGCATTTTTGTTTAGAAAAATATGGCGTAAATTTGTCTAATTTTTTTCTAAAGATAAAAAAATCACAATTTTTGCCTTTTTTTTGCAAATTTTTCTTGGCAGCAAGACAAAGCCTTGTAAAATGTCTTTCCCACCAATATGGTCGGATCTTATTAGTTAACAGGAGTTTGCGTAAATGATTGGACTCGTGCTTGTAACGCACGGTGAGCTGGCTGTTGAATTTTTACATGCTGTAGAACATGTTGTTGGAGCACAAGAAAAGTTCGCAACAATATGCGTTTATCCCGATGACGATATAGATCAGCGCCGGGGTGATATTATAGCCGCAGTAACTGATACAGATACGGATCATGGCGTAATCATATTAACAGATGTGTTCGGTGGAACACCATCAAACATAGCTATTCCTGCTATTGAAAAAGGACGCGTTGAAATGATTGCGGGTGTTAATTTGCCTATGCTTATTAAACTGATTTCTATTCGCAAATGTCCTGATATTTCGTTATCAGACGCGTTAAGAATAGCACAAGAAGCAGGGCGTAAATATATTAATGTACCAAGTATGATTTTATAGCGGATAATAAAATACCAATGTTTTCCAAAGATACCCTCCCATGTATAAGTCGTCATTTCAATATCTGTAATAAACGTGGATTGCATGCACGTGCTTCTGCAAAATTTGTACAAACTGTTGACAATTTTAATGTTACTGTTGAAGTTGAAAAGGATGGAAAAATCGTTGGTGGATCATCAATTATGGGACTTATGATGCTAGCGGCTTCATCTGGTTGCAACCTCACCATTCGTGTTTCAGGACCAGAAGCAGTAGATGCTCTTAATGCTCTTGAAAAGCTTATCAATAATAACTTTGGAGAAGAGAACTAAAACTTCTCACAAAATAAAGAAATGTGATCATCCATGAGATAAAAATAGACTTCTTCTAATAATTATTTTGTTAACTTCTTCGTTTTTTCTTAATAATATCTGAGTTCATATTCGTTTAAATTGGCCTTGGATTTATCGTAGACATAAATACTTGTAGTAATTGTGTTATACATAATATCTGTATGAGTTTTCTTTTCCATTGCTATTTGATGAATTTACATGTTTGTTGAACATTAATGGCTGTCGCCACTTTTAAAACACATAATTAAATGTTTATAGAGATATGCTTAAAATGGCTTTGAATCTCTTTTTGACCGCTGTAAAGATGATCCCACAATCAAAAAATCTATCAACTTGCTTTATTTAGGCTGTGTTTATGGAATTGATAATGAAGGCATGAGTGATACTCTAACTCCATATCTTTGCAATAACTTCATGCATACATGGTTTTTATGAGCATTATGAACATTATTTCAGATTTATAAGCTTTATAAATTCAATTTATAATTATGCTAGCCATTTTTTAGCTCTTCTTTTTCTATATTATTGCCTCATTCCTAGTGGAGCAATCCATTATTCATTCATACATCATTGCGCTCGTAGTGATGTTTTCTAATTATAAGGAGATAACATGCAACGTTTATTTAGTGCACTTCAAATTCCACAAGAAACAACAAATGCTCTCATATCGCTGCAAAATGGCTTGTCAAATGCGCAGTGGATTAACCCGCAAAATTTCCACATCACTTTATCTTTTTTTGGTGAAATTGAGAACTCTGTAGCAGATGAGATTATTTGTGCCTTTGAAGCAATAAAGCTTCCACCTTTTGCGCTAAAAACGAGAGGTTTTGAAGTTTTTGGTTCAAAAGATGCTCCCCACTCTCTTGTTGTCCGCATTGAGCCTTGTGAAACTCTTAATCTTTTACACGAACAGATGCAAAAAATCCGGAGCCGCTTGAAATTAGCTCCTGATGAAAAACAATTTATGCCTCATATCACTCTTGCACGGCTACTCGATATTAGACCTGAAGATCTTCCTGCTTATCTAACTTCTCGAGGTGATTTTTCATTTCCTCCTTTTGAGGTTGACCGATTCGTTTTACTGTTATCACCATCTCCTGAAAGCAATGCTCCTTATATTGTAAGAGGTACTTGGCTACTTCAAAAATAAAGGGTGTTTTTACACCCTTTTAAAATCTTTTTGATGAACTGCTTCAAAATTTGAAGCGGCATATGTTGTAATGCTATTATCTCGCGTTACAGATGTTTCTTTTGAAACTTTTATCCCGAATCAGATTCAACAGACGCTTCTTTTACTCTCCCTTTAGCTACACCAACTATCGCTGGACGTAAAACACGCTCACCGATAATGTAACCTGCCTGAACAACTTCCTGAACAGTGTTATCTGGAACATCGGCATTAGGAATTTCAAACATAGCTTGATGAAAATGAGGATCAAATTTTTGTCCCTCTGGATGAATTTTTTGCACCCCATGACGTTCCAATGCTGCCATCATGGCACGCTCAGTCATTTCAACACCTTCTGCTAATGATTTCAAACCAGCATCACTCTCCCGCGCACCTTCTGGAATAGCTTCCAAAGCACGATTGAGATTGTCAGAAACTGATAACATATCCCGTGCAAAATTAGCAATGGAATAAGCCTTTGCATCCGCCACATCTCGCATAGTACGGCGTCGAAGATTTTCCATATCTGCAACAAGACGTAAAAGCTGATCTTTCAGTTCTTTATTTTCATCCTGCAAAGACGCTAAAAGATCACTAACCTCATTGCTTTCTTTTTCAACGTCTTCGTGTTCCTCTGTTTTATGTGTTTTTAAAAATTCATCGGCTGCCTGTTTAAGTGTATTATGATCAGCTGGATTTTTTAAATCACAATTTTCAAATGAAGCGTCAGTAAATTTGTTTTTTTCATCAGACATAAAAATTTTATTCCTTCATAAGATTCGTTATTCTCGATATCGAAATTCTACAGACAAAAATCAAGGGGTATCGATGTATATAATACAATGAGCTTTTATAGTACAAATACTTACTTGCATCGTTTTAACGCAATAACTGTGACACAAGTTGAGCTGTATAATCAACCATGGGCACAATCCTTGCATAATTAAGCCGTGTAGGACCAATAACGCCTAAAGCACCAATGACTCTTTGTTGCGAATCACGATAAGGTGCTACAACTAAAGAAGAACCAGAAAGTGAAAATAACTTATTTTCTGAACCAATAAAAATTCGAACCCCAGAACCTTCATCCGTTAAATCGAGAAGCTGTGCCATACTCTCACGCGTTTCAAGATCATCAAACAAATGGCGTAACCGTTCTAAATCTTCTTCTGCTTTCACATCTTCAAGTAAATTGCTACGCCCGCGAACAATGAGGTGTATTTTATGATCAGCACCTTCTCCTCCCCAAAGAGCTAATCCCGTTTCAACAAGATGATGCGATAAATCATCAAGTGCAGCCCGTGTTTCTACGCATAAGCGGGCAATTTCCCCTTTAGCTTCACTCAATGTACGCCCTTGGATATGGGCATTGAGAAAATTCGTTGCTTCCGTTAATTGTGCATGGGTAACCCCTTCTGGCAAATGAACAATACGATTTTCAACTTCACCTTGTTGAGTCACCAAAACGGCAAGAGCGTACTCCCTATCAAGGCGTACAAATTCAATATGTTTCAATGTTCCTTCTTGTTTTGTTGCTAAAACAAGCCCTGCCCCACGTGAAAGATCTGAAAGGACTCGGCTTGCTTGAACAAGAAAATGTTCAACCGATTGTGCATGACCAGCCTCTTTGACTTGCATTTCAATATTTTCTCGCTCTTCGTTTGGCAAATCACCCGCTTCCATAAATGCATCAACAAAAAAGCGTAAACCTGATTGTGTCGGCATTCGACCCGCAGAAACATGTGGTGCATAAATCAAACCGAGATGTTCAAGGTCACTCATCACATTGCGAATCGTCGCAGGCGATAATGTCTGTCGTAAAAGCCGAGAAAGATTGCGTGACCCTACAGGTTCACCATCATTAAGATAAGCTTCAACAATATGGCGAAAAATATCACGCGAACGTTCATCAAGATATTTTAGTTCATTATCAATATTTTTGTGCTTCATCACAATTGTTTCACTACTTTTAAAATACTCATCTCTTATATAAGTTTTGCCAAGGTTTGGTCAAATAGTCTAAAGTAGTATAAAAACATATTATCCTATTGAGCCGTAAAATGCTACCTTTCAGAGTGATTGATAAATTACGCAGAAGGTATTTTTTGTTAGAGTGTGTGAGAAATATTTAATATTAAGAGTTGATCTGTAAAGTGGTCTGCTGTAGGGACTTGCCAAGAGAATCTGGATTATTTAAAAACCGATGTAAATAGAAAATTTTACCCTTTCGAGCAAGCAGGAAATTGAAAATTTACCATAAAAATGCTATCATAAAAAAGGCATGTCTTTCATACCTTTGCAAGGTTATCTTCATACAAGATAAAAAATTTTATTGGAATAAAACTATCATAAAACGTGTAAAATAATCATATCATGTAAAATTAAGCAGAATGTGTATATGAGTATTTAAGCTGGTTTTTAGCACAAAAATAATTCCCCTTTCATTTTTGGAGAAATCTATATGAGAAGCATAGCAGATAAAAAACTTGTCATTGCTACACATAACACCGGCAAATTGCATGAAATCACTACTTTAATTAGGCCTTTCAGTTTAATAATACAATCAGCAAAAGAACTGGGCTTGCCAGAACCAAAAGAAACGGGAAAAACATTTGAAGAAAATGCTTATATTAAAGCTTTTTCAGCAGCAAAAAAGACAGGACTTCCTGCCCTCTCTGATGATTCAGGCTTAGAAGTAGATGCATTGGAGGGTGCGCCAGGCGTTTATACCGCTGATTGGGCGATTCAAGCCGATGGCACACGTAATTTTCCAAAAGCTATGAAAAAAATAGAAAATGAACTCCAAAAAGTCGGAGCGCAAGAAAAAAGCCAACGAAAATGCCGTTTTATATCTGTCATTTGCATTGCATGGCCTGATGCTCATGCAGATTACTTCCGCGGATGTGTTGAAGGAACATTTATTTGGCCTCCACGGGGAGACAAAGGCTTTGGTTTTGATCCTATTTTTTTACCAGATGGATATGAAAATACCTTTGGAGAAATGTCAACAGAGCAAAAACACAACTGGAAACGTAATGATATTCCCCCTCTTTCACATCGTGCACGTGCTTTCAAACTTTTGGTAGAAAACCTTTTAGCATTCTCATGAATGAACCTTTTGGCATTTACATTCATTGGCCCTTTTGTGCAGCGAAATGTCCTTATTGTGACTTTAATTCGCATGTTCGCATCCATGGTGTTGATCAACCGCGTTTTGTCACCGCCTTTAAGCGCGAAATAGAAACGCAATACCACAAAATAGGTCCACGCCATATTACAAGTATTTTTATTGGTGGAGGAACTCCTTCTCTTATGGAGCCGCAAACTGTTGATGCCCTATTGCAAGCACTTGCAAAAAAATGGGTAGTCGATGATAAAGTTGAAATTACATTAGAAGCTAATCCATCCAGTGTGGAAGCAGAACGCTTTCGTGGATACCGTGCAGCAGGTGTTAATCGCTTATCTCTAGGGATACAAGCGCTCAATGATAAAGCATTGCGCAAACTTGGCCGACTCCATAATGTGGAACAAGCTCTTTGTGCCATTGCTTTAGCACGGCAAATTTTTCCACGTTTATCCTTTGATCTCATTTATGCCCGCCCCGAACAAACCCTTGAACAATGGAAATCTGAACTTGTACAAGCAATTGATTTAGCAGCGAACCACCTTTCTCTTTATCAATTGACGATCGAAGAAGGAACTGCCTTTAAACGGCTTCATGATGCAGGAAGACTTATCCTTCCCCCATCAGAGCTAGCAGCGGATCTGTATCATCTTACCCAAGAAATAACGGCACTGCACGGACTTCCTGCCTATGAAATCTCAAACCATGCAATGCCCGGTTCTGAATCAGCACACAATCTTCTTTATTGGCGTTATCACCAATATGCAGGCTTTGGTCCAGGAGCACATGGACGTTTTATTGAGCACGCAATGAATCATTCCTCTGCCTGTTCAAAAACATTATCATCACACCTTGAAAACTGCGAACGTTATGTCACAATAAATGAAAAGCATCCCGAAAAGTGGCTTAATTTGGTAGAAACAACAGGACATGGCTGTATTGAAACAGAACATTTAACCACTGAACAACAGGCAAATGAAATGCTCCTTATGGGTTTACGCCTTTGCGAAGGTTTAGAACTTATACGCTATGAAACCTTAAGCCCTAAACGCATCCCAATGGAAAAACTGATCGATTTACAACACCAAGAATTGATAGAAATAGTGGATAACCAACGCTTAAAAGCAACAACCAAAGGACGGATTGTTCTTGATCACATCATCAGCCAACTCACAAACTAAAGTTTTTATAACAACATACTTATTTTAATCATAATTATCATTTTTCATAGCAGAGGCGAGATTAGAATATCGTGAGATTCTTTTATTTAAAAACTATTTATAGTAAATTAGTTATCACCATTTCCTTACACTTTAAAGTAGGCAAGCGTGTGGATAAAAGCTATAAAAAAGAAGTAAAAATGCCTCTTATGAACACTCCTAAGTGCTAAAAGCTATTGCAATATTTTGAGCTAGAAAGTGTATAGTGGTCTAACTTTCTTTTTCATAAACGTAAAGATGGTGAGGCACTATAGATTTTGTACACTTCACGGAAAATTTTATATTACACTATTCATAAGCACCGTAGTGGGACGGATGTGACAAACATTGGGAAAATTTCTTTAAAACAAGTATGTGAATGCATAATACGATAATGTATTGTTCTTTATGAAATCGTGGCACCATTTAAAAAACCAGATTAATAAGCATGAAACCATGCATTAATCTCTGATTATTTAAAAAGATATTACTCTAGATACTTTTGAAAACCGTAAAACCGAATAAAAAAGGAGGGTAAAAAAGCACGCTGATTTTCACCTTTATACCTTTTCCCTCAATGAGGTTGTAGTTGTATGTCTGTTTCAGAGATTACAAAAATAGATATATACAATACTTTTATCCTATTCTGGCATATAAAAGCTGTTGTCGCAAAAAATACTGAACCAATATTTATTTTAGATACGCGGATGTATGATTAGTATTGATTTATAGGTCACAGCAAAATCATGAGCTTTATTAAACAAATAATGCACTCAAATGGCAAATATACTAGATATGAATCGAGATTGCTTTGTTAGCGAGCGAAACGACATTAATCCCATATGATCTTACTTGTCTGCGTACATGCTTATGAGTGTCTGTAGCATCCTTTAAGGTTATTTTATTAAAAAATTAAGAATAGTACTAGGACAATCCTTGGCTAAAGAAGTCAACATGCTGCTACAAAAGAATTTCTGTGTATCTTTATCATCACCAATATTAAAGCTGATAAAATAAGCTTACCTTCTATCACATAATGATTTTGCAACGGAAGTTCTTGGGGACAAAAAAGCAGGGCAAAATATATGAAATAAAACAAACTTAAAGAGCATTTCTATGGGCTTTACTCTAAGAGAGCCTAATTGAAACAAAAAGTACTTTTTATGAGAGTGCAGAAACCATATTAAAACATGAACTGTGAATGAGCGCATTTATATTGTACGAACTTTTTACAATAGCAGCATGTTTTTGTGTGTCTTTATGGCTTCAACCTGACATCACACAATTATGATATAATATTCCTTGTTTTCCATATACGATTGCATGTTGACTTCCTTTCTACACTTTAAAGAACGAATATTTTAATCCAACACGGTCTGTAAGCAGTTCCGCTTCTTAAAGCAGGTCCCACTTGGCTTTCCAATTATGTAATTCACTTAACGAAAGACTCTACAGGTAAGAATCCCAACTTAAGAATAGTCATCACTTACTCTAAAACCACTTAATATATTAAGTCTTACGTGTCTCATATCACCACACCTCAAATAGCAATGTCTTATGGCACAACAAGATAAAGGTATTTTTGAGCCAGCAATCATTTCTTTATGAAAAAAAATCAACAATAAAACGCTCATAAATAGTAGTAAGCGTTTCCACTGCATCAAGGGCTACACACTCATCTACCATATGCATCGTTTGCCCCGGTAAGCCAAATTCAACCACTGGACAATAATCCTTAATAAATCGCGCATCTGAAGTACCGCCAGAAGTGGAACATTTTGGTATATTCCCTGTTACACTTTTAATAGCATTAGATAACGTTTGAATGAGTTTATTATTTTTGGTCAAAAAAACATCCCCTAAACTTGGAATCCATTCAAGCTGATAAGAAGGATATTGGTCACCATTGTTTTTTGATTGCACCAAAGCAAGACGCTTTTTAATTTCCTCCATCAGTGTTTCTTTTGTCCAAAGATCATTGTAGCGTATATTAAAATGAACTGTTGTCTGCGCTGGAATAACATTGACCGCTAAATTACCGGTATCGATGCTTGTTAGCTCTAAATTACTGGGTTGAAAATTCTCTGTCCCTTTATCTAAAGCGGTTTGTGTTAATGCTTGAATAAGCTTACTTGCCAAAGGCAAGGGATTAGCAGCCCGCTCTGGAAAAGCAACATGACCTTGGCGACCTCTCACGGTAATAATGCCAGAAATCGATCCGCGGCGACCAATTTTGATGACATCCCCGACAGTCTTTACACTTGTTGGTTCCCCCACAAGAGCCGCAGTCCATTTTTCGCCTTTTTTTTCTGCCCATTTGAGAAGTTTGACGGTACCATTAACAGCAGGTCCCTCTTCATCACCGGTAATCAAAAAACTTACCGTTCCTTTAATGGGCTGTTTCTCAAGAACTCGGGCTAGCGCCGCAATAAAACAAGCGATTCCGCCCTTCATATCAACAGCACCCCGCCCATATAATTTCCCCTGATCTATGACAGCTTCAAAAGGTGAATAGGTCCATTCATCCAATGCACCTGGTGGTACGACATCTGTATGACCTGCAAACATAAGATGGGGCCCTTCATTTCCCATTTTTGCATAAAGATTTTCAACATTATCTGTATTTTTATCCGTAAAAATAGGGCGCTCAACATGAAATCCCATTTTTTTCAAAAATTGTTCCAAAGCTGATAAAGCCCCTGCTTCATGAGGTGTAACAGAAGGACAACGGATAAGTCTCTGTAATAGCTGAAGTGGATCTGTAAGAACAGGCATAAGGTCGCCTTCCCATTTTTATAAGTCATCGGAACTTAGGGTTATTACGCTGAATTACAAAAAAGATAAAGTAAAAACATTGAAGACACTCAGCAAACCAAGCAGGGGAGAACAATCGTGCTGAGAGCTTCAATGGCTTTCTCATTATGTATGAGCAAGCACACACACAACAACACACTCAACAAAAAGTTCCGTTAAATATCGCCTTCATTGGAAAGTTTTTTACGCCTCTAAATTATATGAATCAAAATTAATTGCTTGCAATCTATGAGCATTTTCCTTCAACCAAGCACGATACGTTTTACTATCAGGACATAGTTCTTCACAAAGAGCCCAAAATCTTGGACCGTGATTCATTTCAACAAGATGAGCAACCTCATGAGAAACAACATATTCCACAACTTCTTTTGGTGCCATAACAAGGCGCCAAGAAAAAGAAAGACGCTTATCTATTGAACAAGACCCCCAACGACTTCTCGTATCTTTATAACAAATTGATTTGACTTTACGCTCTACTTTATGGGCATAATGCGCCACCAAAGGTGTTATAATAAGTGCTGCTTGTTTTTTCAAAACGTCAGCAATGCGTCTTGGGAGGTATTCTAATCGACCATAAACGATAATTTGAGGTTTTTGTTCTGCATCCCCTGCAATAATTTCCGTCACCCCACGACCTTCTTTATGCCTTATAGTATGTGCAACACCTAATAAAGGAATCGTGGTACCCTCCTTGAGATAAGATTTTTTTTGAGAAACGCACGCACAAGTAAGACGCTCTTCAATCCAAGAGCGGTGTTTTTCAATAAAAGTTTGAATCGTACAGAGACTTACCGCTGGTGGTGTTGTTACACAAATCCTCTGTCCGCTCGCATCAACACGTAATGTGAGACGTCGCGCGTGTTTATACGTGCGTACTCTTAGAGGAACAACACGATTAGAAAAAATAAAATGATGTTCATAAATGGTCATACATTATGTCTTCACTATTAATGAATGTGACTCTCATCCCGCATTAATTTGTTCAATCAATGATCTCAAAACCATTTCGAGGCAATCCAAATCTTGTGAACGCGAAAAACGATGGTCAGCATCACGAACGAGTGTCAATGTTACATCATGTAAAGGCAAATGATTAAGTAAGGTCATAGTATGCTGATAGGGTATCTCCACATCTTCCATCCCTTGTAGAATATGGATTGGACATCCAACATCTATACATCCCTTCATGACGCAGTTGTCTCTGCCGTCTTCAATAAATACTTTTGTAAAGGGAACCGGCTCCGTATAACTAATCGCAGATCGTTCAATATGCTCTGTTTCTTCTAAAATTTTCCACCCCTTTCGACCCAACCCTGATTCTATCAATGTTTGTGTAAAATCAGGAGCTGGCGCAATCAAGACCATACCAGCAAGACTCTTATTTTTTTGTGCTAATATCATAGCAAGCTTTAGCGCAATCCACCCGCCCATAGAGGTGCCAACCAAAATTTGTGGCCCCTCACAATAAGTTTCAAAAACCGCTAAACTTTCTTTAACCCAGCGTGAAATCGTTCCTTGAAAAAAATCACCTCCCGATTCTCCATGTCCAGAGTAATCAAAACGTAAACAAGACAAATCATTCTTCTGAGCAAAACTATCAACCAACATCGCCTTATCCCCTGACATATCGGATAAATAGCCATGAAGCCAAACCAAACCTGGAGATTGTCGCCCCTTGCGATAGCGTACTGCAAGTGCGGTGTTTTCAAACGAAAAAAACTGACAAGGAATATTTTGATCCATGATTCTGTATCCTCCATAAAACAATTTCTTTAAATTAAGAGAAAAACTTTTATAATCTAAATCATTTCAAAAAGTAATAAATCAAATAATGAAAAAGGCGCGAATTATAGTTGTTTTTAGGTGCATAATTGTATATTAAATTAACTGTAGTTGAATCAAAATTAAGGAGCATAAACCATTCGTAAACCGTTTAAAATGACACCTACCCAAAAAGACGGACCACGTTCAAATCAGGATATCCGGGTACCTCATGTTCAGCTTATCAATGATGAGGGACACCATCAGGGGGTTGTTGCGATACAAGAAGCTCTTGCTATGGCTGCAGATGCGGGACTTGATTTGGTTGAAATTGTACCAAATGCGGAGCCACCCGTATGTAAAATCATCGATTTGGGCAAATTAAAATATCAAACCCAAAAAAAAGCTGCTGAAACGCGTAAGAAGCAAAAAGTCATCGAAATCAAAGAGATTAAGATGCGTCCAAATGTTGACGTCCATGATTATGGAGTCAAACTCAAGGCTATTCATCGCTTTATTGATCATGGTGATAAAGTAAAGATTACTTTGCGTTTTCGTGGTCGTGAAATGGCTCACCAAGATCTTGGATTAAAGCTTCTCCAGCGTGTGAAAGAAGATACAAGTGAAATTGCCAAAATCGAATTGGAGCCAAAGCTTGAAGGCCGGCAAATGATGATGGTGATAGCACCTAAATAGTTTTGCATTGTAATAATATTTACATGAAACTCATCAAAAGGATGTGTATAGTATTATTTAAAAGCACCACATAGAGTTTTTGTGGTGCTTTTAAGGTTTTATAAATGTGTATAAATCCTTTTAAGAGTTTAATAGTGCTTTATCGATTTATAAGAAGAATTCCTTATTTTGCATATTAAATGAGAAAGCTCACACATCGTAAGATCTTCTTATTTCAAGCTCTTTTATCATACAATGCAGTAAAATTGTTTGCTTACACATCAGAAATGTTTTTTTTAGTCATTTCAAGTGCCAAAGGCTATCACAATATGGAAATTGGTAAATAAAATGGTGAAACCCGCCGGTACCTTTTATTGAAAACTAAAAATAATGATGAACAACAAATTTTCGTTATACCTGTCACAGAAACTTTGCACTACACTCTCCACTCTCACCGTCATGAAATTGATGGGATGAACCTTGAAAGAAAAGGCTATTTTTGTAAAAAAAAATTAAGGGGCTTTTTAATTAAGAGTGTTCCAATCTTGCATAAAATAATGAGAGAATATAGAAGCACTTCATGGCTAAAAAACAAATTTCCTCTTTCGATAAACATCTTATTATCCGCCTTTTGCGAGAAAATTTTCGTAAACATATGCGTTGGTACAGTGCAGCTATTTTCTCAATGATCATCATTTCTTGTACCACGGCAACCAGTGCATGGATTATGCGTGATGTTGTTAATGAGATTATTGATGCACAAAATTTTCCTATAATTGTTTTGATTTCTAGCTTCATTGCTTTTATCTTTATTCTCAAAGGAGTTGCAACTTTTTCTCAAACTTACTTTCTAAACAAAGCAGGCAATAGTATCATTGCTGAACAACAGCGTAAAATTTTTGCACGACTTATGGAACAAGGAGTCTCTTTTTATCATAATAATACTTCATCTGATCTTCTTGTTCGTGTAACTCATAATGCGACAGCCGTGCGTAATATAATTGATACTATTATCACAACTTTTGTACGTGATTTGCTTTCCGTTAGTGGTCTGTTGCTTGTCATGTTCATTCAAAACTTTGTGTTAATCTCCATTACTTTAATCGTCGGACCCCTAGCTTTTTTAGGCGTTCGAATGGCTTTAAAACGCGTTCGCCGCCTGATGGAAAAAGAGCTCCTTTCACTTGGTGAAATTATCAAAATCGTACAGGAAACAGCTGTTGGTATTCGAATCATCAAGGCCTTTTCACTAGAAGAAGTCATGAAAAAACGGATGGACAAAGCCATTTGTGATGTTGAAAAACAAACAAACAGTATTGCAACACTGGAAGCTATCACCAATCCAATTATGGAAACACTCACGGGTGTTGCCATCGCAGGTATTATTTGTTTTTCCGGTTATCTTGCAACCCAACGCGCAGGTGTTCAAGGTGAATTTATGTCCTTTATTGTTGCTTTACTTTTAGCTTATGAACCCGCAAAAAGACTAGCAAATGTACGTGTCAAAATTGAATCTGGCTTGGTCAATATCCGTACGATGTTTGAAATACTCGATTGTCCCCTTACAGTTGTAGAACATAAAGAAGCTAAAGATCTGAGTAAAAAGCAAGGAACTATTCGTTTCGAACATGTTTCTTTTGCATACACTGATAACAAAATGATATTGAAAGACATCAACCTAGAAATAGAAGCCGGAAAAATGACAGCATTGGTGGGACCATCCGGTTCGGGAAAGTCAACCCTTATCAACCTTATTATGCGCCTCTATGACCCTACAAAAGGACGCATATTGATTAATGATCAAGACATCCGCTACACGACATTTCGCTCTCTGAGAAACCTGATGTCCTATGTAGGACAGGATACTTTTCTCTTTCAAGGAACTGTTAAATATAATATCGGGCTTGGAAAAGAAGGGGCTAGTGATGCCGAAATTATCGACGCAGCAAAAGCAGCAAATGCTCATGACTTTATTATGAGTTTGCCAAATGGTTATGATACACAGATAGGTGATAATGGCTGTAATCTTTCAGGGGGACAAAAACAGCGACTTGCTATCGCTAGAGCAATGATTCACAATAGCGAAATTCTGATTCTTGATGAAGCAACGAGTGCGCTCGATTCACACACCGAAGCACAAATTAATGAAGCCATTCATTACCTTACCAAAGAACGCACAACGATCATTATTGCTCATCGCCTTTCAACGATTGCTCGTGCTCATAAAATTGTGGTCATACAAAATGGACAACTGATTGAACAAGGTACTCAGAAAGAATTGCTAGCAAAAGAATATGGGTTTTATAAAAAACTTCATAATATCCAGTTCAAAAAATATACCTCCTAATTTCTAGATCCTTAAATAAGATTTTAAATAAAAAGTGGATAGAAGGTAATGGTCCATTTATAAAAAAGATTTGTTACCAACAAAAAGTATTACTTCAATCAAGAACTGGTAAAGAATTTACTCGTTATTTTGTTGAATGCAATTGACTTTAACAATGAAACTTCAAAAATCCCTTCCCTTCCTCAAATAAGTGTTGAAACACTCATAAGTGTTGTGAATCCTAAAAGAGAGAGCATCAAGGTTTGAAAAAATTGCCGCGGATTGTGATGATGAATCTGGATTAATGCAACCTTTATCCGTGTTTATCTCTGCACTGACAATTTTTTCTCTACACATCTTAAAGGACAAAGATTCTACCCAACCCGATCTGTAAACAATCCAGATTTTTATTGAGTTCGTTCCACTTGATAACAACTTATGTGATTCACTTATACAAGGCTTACCTTAAATATTCACCACGTGCTTTCAAAATACTTTGTCAAAAAGGCTTACATGCCTTATATTACCACACCTCAAATGTCGATCTTTTATGGTACAACAGGATAAGCTGACAATTATAAATTGTACTAAAAATTATAGATACACTCAGCGTAAAAGAAAAACATTGAAAAAATAAGAGAGGATTTATTATAAAACTTTTTTACTGTTGTAGATTGCTTTAAAGTAAGCTTTGCTGTTTTTTCTACATCTAGAAACTAAAGTGATATTCCTCAAATACCTTAACTTCTTGAAGAGTTTATAAATGCACAACGTTAGTGCTTATATAAGGCTATGATTTCAATATGCAAAAAAAACAGATGAAAAGTAAAATGACATTCCTTTTTCTTTTAACCGCCTAAATAGAAAAATACGACATACTAACTCTGATAAATATTTTTACAAAAAATATCTTTTGGCATGCATGTTAATACTTTGATTTATAATCAAAATTTATTACTTTATACCTTAAATAAAAGATAAGATGTAATTTGCTTATTGCAAATTTTCTTTATATTTATGATGAATCAATCAAAAGCACTTGTTGTGCGTCATAAGAGATATTGGTGTATGCATAAAAACCTTTAAGATAAGTAATAAAAATACCTCTACGCTTTCAAGTGAAAAGATTGTCGGCAACATGAGAAGCTGGAAAATAGAATGGTGCC
The DNA here is from genome assembly GCF_042193875.1 of Bartonella sp. OC68QHHN. Classification (NCBI taxonomy): domain Bacteria; kingdom Pseudomonadati; phylum Pseudomonadota; class Alphaproteobacteria; order Hyphomicrobiales; family Bartonellaceae; genus Bartonella; species Bartonella sp. OC68QHHN. Next base: position 401,311 of record NZ_JBHIME010000023.1, read on the forward strand.
AACTTATATCTTTAATTAATACTTATACCTTTGTTAATAACGGTAGTATGGATTTTATACCATTCATAAGAGATAGTTTATACCATTTCACAAGCAATCTTATGAAATAGGCTCAAGCGCAACACTGAGAAACGTTTCTTTAAAACAAACAAATGAATTTGTAACACAGTAGTGTTATATTTTGTAGTGCTCTGTTTGGCAGGGCTATTCATTATAAGAAAAGTAACCTCATTCAAAAAAAATAAACAAAAATCTAAAATAATAGGTAATTCTTATTATTAAAAATATTGCTTTAAATGCGTTTGAAAATAAAATCAATATCCTATGAATTCTACGCTTGCCTCACGCTTTTGTTATCGCGTTCTTTAATGGAATCACACCCTTCACGTAAAAACAGAATGCCATTGTGTTGCAAATTCACGGGCTTGTTTTAAAGGGACCTCTCTCAAAGTCCTTCCCCAAGCGCACTTCGCGATAACGTCCGTGAATTGTATAACGATAAATCCATTAAGCCCCTATCTTTACGCTTATGGAGTGACAAGCCGGCACCATTCACACTATTTTGTTAGCCCCTAATATTGCGACAGCTCTTAGCTCTCGAGATGGTTCATAAGAGGCATTTTTAGTCATTTCTTAATAGTTTTACCCACACAGGATTCTCCGCTTTTAACATGCAAAGCGAATGATTTTGATTGATTCAACATAAGAGAAATTCGCAATGAGAAAATCATACGATATTCAAAGTTCTAATTCAAGTTAAATAACGATAAATTATCTTTATAAATCAATATATTGCATACATTTCATTCTTTAGGCAACAGCACGAGATGAGTTTGAGAACAAGGTAAGGTATTTCTCTAAATAAATCTATAACAGCAAAATAACATACTGTCTTTCGTGAAGATTTTGTCCCTTTAGAGAATAGCATAAACAAAAATCGAATACTTCAGATATATCTCTTCACGCCTCAACAAAAAGCTTCTTCTTTTATAGGATTTCTAGTCTATGTCTTCTTCCTCAGATTTAGAAATGAGAGACAAAAAACGAAGAAATTGTTTTTTAAAAATCCAATCTTTAATAATCTCTTTCATAAAAGAGACCAATACTAGAATTTTGTTCATTTCCTATGGCACCTTTAGCTTTGAGATGACGCGAAATATCTAAATTAATTGTCCCTTTCGTCGTTCCATCAGACCCTGCTTCAAAGCCCAAATAAATATTATTGTGTATGTAGCGTCCAATACGTAAGCCTGTATTACCCTTCTCATTAACGATAACATCAAGATCATCAAGCCCAATTTTAGTTCGTAAAGTATTCAACAAAGAGGTATTAGAAGCACCTGCAAGATCAGCCGCTGCTGCTGCAAGTTGAGCAATCTGAAATGGTGATAATTCATTAAGAGAGCGTTTAAAAATCAAACGCGCCAAGATCTCATCCTGAGGCAAATTCGGTTGTGAAGAAAAATTAATATCAAGATTATCAATCGTCCCACTTACAGTTACAGTGACTTGAATATCACCACTATTATTATTGGTTACAAAATAAACCGTAGGATTAAGATTACCGCTAAAACTCGCTTGTCCTTGATCAAAATTAAGACGTTGCGAAAGAATATCAAACCGCCCACGAATCATTCTAAATTCACCAACTGGATGCACATCATTCAATGGACCTGCTAGATTAATGCGTCCTCCCAATTCAGCATCTAACCCTTTTCCGCGTACAAAAAATTGGTTGCGTGCTGTAATACGCATATTTGATAGCACAACAGATGAAGATTCTGGTATAATTATACGGCTTTTGCTTTTGTTCGTGTTCTTAACATCAGCACGTTCAAGTGTGGTTTGAATCGATTTAGTTAAATTCTTATTTCTAACATCAAGAAACTTGGCACTTTTAAAATGATCAGGAACAAAAACTTCAGCTTTTTCAACGATGATATCACCACCAAGAACAAGATCATTGAAAAAATGACCTGTCATTGTCATCTCACCTGATAATGTTGCCAGAATCATAGACCCATCATTATAATTGGCATTATCAAGATGAAATATCAAATCTGTCTCTAGACCATTAGAGATACGACCTGAAGCAGAAATCCTCCCCCCCTCAAACGAAGAAGATGAAGCTTTCTCTATAAGGATATGATCACCACTCAATTTGCCTTCAAGTGTTATATTATTCAATCCTACATTTGTTTGTGAATCAAAAAAGCTACCGTCGGCTATAGAAATATTTCCTATCAATTGTGGCTTTGATAACGCCCCATTAAGAGCTGTATCAATTCTTGCTGTACCCGTTATATGTGCGCCACGCTTGGCTAATAAGAGATTAACAAAATCAAGAGGCATTATCCCTTTAACGTTTAATTTTGCCTCTGAACCATTAAGAGATACAGGCCCATGGATGGAAAGATCTAATCCTTTATCTCCAGTAGCTATCATATTTTCAATATGAAATGTCGATTTTTTATAAGAACCACGAGCATTTATATTGATTGACATCGGTCCTTTATGCGTCATAGCGGTTAAATTTTGACTAGAAAGCTCAAAATGAGCAGATGGATCCTTCATTGTTCCACTAATATCAACTTTGCCTATCATTGTCCCATCAATCGCTTGTCCTGCAATAAAACCATTCGCTAAACGTGCAGATAAATTTTGCAAATTAATATGAAGATCAAGCGTATTTTTCTCTAGAGATACACGCCCCTGAGCTTGTGCTTGTACCCCTTCTCCTGTTAAATTTGCATTCAAAGTAAGATTTTGATCTAAAGTTTTCCCCGTAGCAGAAAGAGAAAAAGGCATAATTTTTTTATTTTGAAAAGCAACGGTTGTCAGTTCCTTACCTTTTATATCATAAGTTATATCAGGTTTTTTTAAATGACCACGAATCATAACCTGCCCTGTTACACTCCCTGCTGCTCCAAGATCGGATTTCCATAGATTGACTAAAGTAGCAGGAAGTGCATTCATTGTAAGTTGCAAATTCAGAGTATCTTGAATATTCCCTGCTAAGATGATGTTGCCTCCATTTATTGCAATTCCTAATTCATTGATTGTCATTCCATCTTTATCAAAAGCAATTATGGATGGTTTCGGCAATGTTGCATGAAACGTGTGTTGTTTTAGGTCCACAGTTTCAATTTGCACTTCTCGTTTTATACTTTCTGGAAGTTCCTCAACCATTAAACGACCAGAAAGCTTTGCATTGAAAGTATCATGCAACATCGCTTGGACAGTAAAAACCGTTTGTCCATTATTTCTATCGGCATGAGCATTTAAACGATTGACCATTATCAAAGGTGTTTGAATATGTTCTGCATTGATAACTCCTTCAAACTGAGTCATGCCAAAAGGATCGAATATGTCAGCATCTATTGCCAATTTTTTTATTTTATTCTTGGAAAAATTCAAATGGCTAACATACGCCTTCACATTGGTTTTTTGTCTGCCATTTTGTTCATCAAAAATAAAATCTCCTTTTACTTTTCCACTACCATCCTGCAAAAATAACGCTGAAAGTATGGAAATATCATCGGCATCAATATGCAGAGCTCCTTTCAAAAAACCGCCAAGTTGTTGAGAAAGAGCACCCGTTATTTTTGCACTTCCCCCTCTAATATCGATATTTTCAAGTTTTCGAATTTTATGAGAATCTTTAAAAGAGGCCGATAAATGCAAAGGTTTATTAGCAAAAATCCCTTCACCTTTTACCACCCCCGTTAAAGCAGTAACTGGTGCTGTATTATCTACAAGTGCATCTATGTTAAATTTTGTATTTTGAAGTTTCTTCCCTACGATTAATGCTTCAGCAATATGGGCACGTGTATTTAGTTCTATATGGCTATTGCGCCCTCTCGCCGTACTTTGAATTGTAAGCGCACCGCTTATCTTTGGATCTAATTGGGACAAATCAGATATTTGAGCAGATAGATCCATTTTAGCGCTTTCATCTGAAAAATAACCATTAGCCTTTATGTTTGTATATTGATTTTTCAAATTAAAATGACGAAAAATGAAACCCCTTGTATTTCGAGTAGCACCACCTGAAAGAGTGATGTTCCCTTTGAATAAACGATCAAAAGCCTGTACGCCTATTTTCATATCGTCAGCCATTCCTGATAATTGGAGATCAAAAATGCCACTCAATAAACTGATCGTTCCTTTGGCTTTAATATCTGCACTACCAGAAAGTGATTGTTTACTGAACACTTCCAAAGGAGTTAATGTTTGAGCTTTTAAACCGAGATCACCTTTAAAAACAAAATTCTTCATTGTCCCTTTTAACCAAGAAGAAAAACCCTGAGCCGTAACACTAAGATCATGAATCAAAATTGGTTTATTCGAAAAAATATCCGTATCTAAATGAACATGAACCGCTTGGCTTAAATTTTCTACTAACGCTCCCTTAATCTTTTTAACCCCTTGAAGCGTTCCTTTAACCTGAACACCAACATGACGAGAAGCTGGATTATCAAGATTTTCGCTTACTCCTCCCATATCAAAAATTGCATCGCGAATATAAATTTTTTTATTGCTTAAATGACCTACAACAAACCGCCCCTTCCAAGATTGTTGCCCTTCGCGACCATAGTCAATGTTCAAAGAAAGAGTATTCGCAGGTTTTGGCACTTCTAATACAGGTAAATGAACAGACTTCTGTTCGTTATCAAGAGCCATTTTTCCATCAACAAAAAGCCGCCGCAAAAATCCATCGGCAGTTATTTTAGCATTGGCTATAACATTCATTGCTTTGCTGTTAATAACCATCTTATCAAGGTGTGTCACACCTTCTTTTGTTCTTCTTGCCTTTGCTTTTAATGTTATATCAGATTCGAAGAGACTACGATATTGAGAAGGTATTAAAGGGCTCAGTGTTCCCTCTAGTTTCGTAGAAAAACTGTGTCCTTCTGGAACACTTGCAAGAATAACATTACCATCTAAAATAGAATGATGATCGGATTCTAAAGAAAGTTTGATAACCAAATCATCAAAAGTACCATAACCTTTCACGACGAGATTTAATGCTGGACGTTGTTCAATGTTAAAAATATTCGCCAAAATACCATTTTTTGGTTCATTAGCAGAAATATCAATTTGAGCTGTACGATTACTATCAGATATCTTTGTGAGAACAGAAAAAGAACCCGGTGCATCTAAACGATGCGCCGCTATATCGACATTAAAATTACCACTAGCCAAAGTGAAATTGCCTTTTAAGGACATATCAGCAGAAAAACCAAAAAGATTCTGTTCAAATGTCACATGTTGAGCTGTAAGCGTATTGATAGAAAGAGCAAGTGGCAATTTTGGTAAAGAGAACTTACCCGTCTCAAGGGAAGAAACAAAAGAAGAATTGCCTTGCGGTTTGCGTAAAAATGTAACCTGTTCTGCCGAAAGCTGGTTAATGTCCATCCGCCCTCTCAGCAACGCTAGACGATTCCAATCCATTTTAGCATTGGTAATTTTAAGCCAAACCCCTTTTTTATCACTGACAGTAATAGCATCAATTGATGTTTGAGAAGATAGTGTCCCTTGCATATTGTGTAAACGAACTTGACGATTAGGCGCTGAAAGCTTTCGTTCAATTAAAGAAACAAACCATGAGTGATCATCTGTTCTCATTTCGCTAGAGGAAAGAGTATCTCCTCTTTGCGCAAAAACAAAACCACCCACCCAAAAAAACAAAAATACCAAGAAGAAAGCTGATAAATGTAAACCTTTTTTCATTAAAATGCTTGCCCTATACCCACATAAAAACCAATGCGAGGATCACCCTTCTCTCTCTTTAAAGGAAAGGCTAAATCAACGCGTAAAGGACCAAGACCCGTCATATAACGACCTCCTATACCGGCTCCCCATTTAATTTTTTGAGAAAAATCAAAATTCGCCTTTTCCCCTACGACACCTCCATCAAGAAAACCGACAAACCCTATTTTATCATTTAAAGAAACACGCAATTCTGCCGATCCCTCAACAAACGACCGTCCACCAACAACCGCATCATTTTCTGTTTTTATACCAATATTACGGTAAGCATAACCACGAACAGAGCCCCCACCACCAGCAAAAAAAAGCGTATTCGCAGGGATTGGTGCTGTATCATTTCCAAGAATTGTACCAAGCTTTGCCCGCGTAGCAAAAACAAAACGATCCCCTTCATCCAACGCCCAATAAGAACGACTTTCTGCTGTTACTTTTGCAACAAAGTTGCTAAAACGCATCTCATAAAAAGGCTCAATGAAAACTTCACCATATAAACCTTTTGTTGCATTAAACTTATTATTACGACTATCGTAAATCAAACCGCTAGGGAAACCTATTGTTGTAAAATTACGGCTGCCAAAATAGATATCACGTGAATAACCATTTGAAACTTCTACAGCAGCCTGCCCCGATAGATTACCATTGAAAATATGCGTAATACCCAATCTTCCTTTTATGGCTTTTGTCGTATAATTTTCTAGAACATCTTGTTGTATTTTTAATTCTGATCTGAAATCTGTATCTGGCGTGAGTACACCAGGCTTTATAAACGTGCCACCGAAAAGATAATCAAAATTTTTAAAATTATACGATTGCTTTTTATTGCTACCAACACCACTTATTTTTGTTTCAATTTTAAGAACCTCTGCATGACCAAAAAGATTGTTATGCATCCAATAAGCCTCAAAACCAGCACCATCTAATGTTGAATAGCTACCACCTACACCAAAACGACGCGGTTTACTTTCTTGTATAACAAGCATAAGAGGTAAACTACCATCTAGATTAATGGTATCAGCCTCACGTATATTGATAGCACGAAAAGCACCAAGGCGCGCAAGACGTTCATTTGCCTTAGCTAACGCATCGGAATCGTATTTCTGACCTAGCTTCAATCCGGTCATCCATGCGATATAAGCTGAATCTACACGTGGTTTCTTACTTATATTACGCACACTTAAAGGACCATAATGAGCCTTTTGCCCAAGATCAACAACAATCCGTCCTTCAACACGCAACGCAGCATGATCAGCCACGACCTCACTCTTCATAACTTTAGCTTTAGCATAACCTTGTTGACGCCATCCTTCTATCGCCCATTTTTCTGCTTTCAAAATGGTTTCAGATTTAGCAATAGCCCCAACTTTATAACCCAATTCTTCAATTGTGGGTATTTTATGTGTTTTACGTTTTTCAAACGGAGCTACTTTATCAATATTTGCAATACTAAAGACATATTGTGGACCGGCATTAATTGTAATAACAATATTGGATTGTGCTGGAAGTTGAGTTACCGGACTTAAATCAGCGACTTCTAAGCCATTAATTTTAATACTAATAACACCACCGTAGCGTCCATCAGCATAAAGAGCAGAAAGAATTGCTCGATAATCTGAACGCGCCTTGGCTAGCAAACCAGAAGAACTAGCGGATGCTTTCTCTTTATCAGCAACAAGAGAAGAAACAGTTTTAACTATTTTTATACCTTCTAATGGCGCGCCTGGGGGTGCAACAACATCAACTTTATAAAATTTCTCTGTATTTTTAGCATAATGTGAAGAAGAATTTGTTTTCTTTTGACCAAAAAAAGGTATACCGAAAAAATCAAATGCAGCAAGTGGCTGTGGAAAAGAAAAAGCGAAACACAAGCCTATAAATACACAACGCACAGTCCCTGATTTTAACAAAATTCTTGTCTGATATACCATAAAATCAGATACCTTATAATACACTTTGCATATACTACGCTTTAAATAATATAAAAATAAGAAAGGTAAATATAATTACTTTGCACATTTTACACGTTGTATCACATCAAATAACACTCTGCGATACATAACGTCACCCTCCCCTTATATTTTCATAAAATTCTGCACTGTTGTATAACACGAACAGCCTCATTCTTTTTCTTAACATATTTATTTAGCTTATTATAAATGTTTTATTGCGTTCCATACTATCATAGTTAAATTTGTACAAATGACTTTCCATGAGAACGATAAAAAACTGCCCATGTATATAGATCTCTCTATAAAAAAAACCATAGAGAGGCTTCTTGATTTTTATGTATAGATATGATTGTCTCTACAAAGTCTAAAGGGGAAAAATAAATAAATGATCGCACGTATTACAACTGTTGCTTTTCGCGGTCTAGAAGCAGTCCCTGTTGATGTGCAGGTTATGATTTCGTCTGGTAAAATAGGAATGGCTATTGTTGGATTAGCTGATAAGGCAGTTGCAGAAAGCCGTGAACGTGTACAAGCAGCTCTCCACGCTTGTGGGCTTTCTATGCCTACTAAACGGATTACGATTAATCTTGCACCAGCTGATTTGCCTAAAGAGGGCTCGCATTATGATTTGCCAATCGCCGTAGGCTTAATGCTTGCTATGGGAGTCCTCCCTCCCGAAGTAGCACAAGACTATATCATTTTAGGAGAATTATCACTGGATGGTTCACTTACCGCTGTCAATGGTGTTTTGCCAGCTGCCATGACAGCTTTATCACTCGATAAAGGACTGATTTGTCCCTTCCAATGTGGACCTGAAGCTGCTTGGGCAAATGCAGAAATAAATATTCTTGCCCCAGAGACTCTGCTCACTATAGTCAACCATTTCAAAGGAACCCAAATTCAAAAACGTCCACAACCGCGCCAATATACTATCGAAACTGAACTTCCAGATCTTTGCGAAATCAAAGGACAGAAAACAGCCAAACGTGCCTTAGAAGTTTGTGCTGCTGGACGCCATAACCTTTTATTTGTAGGACCTCCTGGTGCTGGAAAATCTATGTTAGCGCAACGCTTACCTTCCATTTTGCCACCTCTTGATAGCCGTGAGCTTTTAGATGTCTCTCTGATTGCTTCTATTACAGGAGAAACGGTTCATAATACCATTTCACTTCATTGCCCCTTTCGTTCCCCACATCATTCTGCTTCCATGGCCGCAATGATTGGTGGGGGACTTAAAGGACGACCGGGAGAAGTCTCTCTTGCCCATAATGGTGTGTTATTTCTTGATGAATTGCCTGAATTTTCTCCGCAGGTTCTTGATTCTCTTCGTCAACCCTTAGAAAGTGGGGAATCGGTTATCGCCCGCGCTAATCACCATATTAGCTATCCTGCTCGCTTCCAACTCATTGCAGCAATGAATCCTTGCCGTTGTGGTATGGCAGGCGAAAAAGACCATGTTTGCACTAAAGGAATACGCTGTCAAATCGATTATCAGTCCCGTATTTCTGGTCCTCTGCTTGACCGAATTGATTTACGAATTGATGTCCCTGCTTTGACAGCTATGGACCTTATGCAACCAGAACAATCAGAAAAAAGCTGCGATGTTGCCAAACGCGTCGCACGGTGTCGTGCCATTCAAGCTAAACGTTTTGCAACAATGGGGTTTGATCATATTCGTACCAATGGCGATTGCCCTGCCAAAATTATAGAACAGATTGCCATTCCTGATAAAAGTGCGACCATACTCTTACGAGATGTGAGTGAAAAAATGCACCTCTCTGCACGCGCTTATCATCGCATTCTCAAAGTTGCACGCACAATTGCTGATCTTGACGGATCAGATAATCTTTCACGCTATCATCTCGCAGAAGCTATTTCCTATCGACTAGGCGCAGAAAGATTAACAGCCCTTAACTAAAAAACTATTCATCAATAAAAACTTATTGGAAAATAACGCAAATAAAGTTCTGTAAGTTTACCATCCTCTTCTAGAGATTTCAGCGCATAATTGAGTATATCAACCAATTTTTCATTCTTTTTTGCAACAGCAAGCTGCATTCCTTGTCCCAATAACTGTGGCGCCATATATGCCCCCCCAACAAAATGGCAGCAATCAACAGATTTTTGTTTTTTGAACCATAACGATAAAGCAAATCCATCATCAAAAATAAGGTCAATTTTACGCTCCTGTAATGCTTTATAGAGCTCTTCTCTCTTTTTAAATCCTTGCCATTTAGCTTTAGGAAAATAATGATGAAAGAGCTTTTCGTGAACACTTTTAGACAAAACACCAATGGTTAAATGTACCAATTGATCGCTTATTGGCTCATCAAGATTTAAAAGTCGAGAAGCAACAAATCGCGCTGGAAAGCGCAAATATGACTTTGTAAAAACAAGATCTTGTTGGGTTTTACTTGTTTCTTTTAAACCCGCAATAATGACTTCTGCACCACCATTTTTAACATGTTCTACAAGCTCTTTCCAAGGAATCACTTCTACTTCACAAAGCTTCTCTAATTTTAATTTTGAGCAAATAGCGCGCAATAAATCGATATTATAACCTGCAAGATGCCCCGTTTGATCAAAGAAATTAAAAGGAGGAAAATCAAAAGTTGTTACAAAACGCAAACGAAGAATATCCGTTGTATCAGGTTGTACCAAATGTTCATGCGAATCAAAAAAAGAAGGCAATCTTTCAGCTTCTGTGTAAGAGGAAAATAGAAAACCCCCTACTACAAATAAAATACGAATAAAAATATTGTATGGACTATTGAATAAAAAGTATCGTAAACACAATTGAAGATGTTTTACATATATAGATTTTTTTATTTTCAAAATCTCTCCCCCATTTTTCAAAACTAAGATACAATTCTTCTCAATTATTATCTAACGCACTTCACCAAAATATCTGGCGTTTAATAAATAAAAAGTAATTTTAGAGAAAGGTGATTTGATTTTTTAAATATAAGATAAGCTATACACACTTTAGTGGCACACTCCATTTTATCAAAATATCCCGCATATCTTAAAATATTAAGACACTGATTTGTAATGATAATTTATTATTTATATGTTGAATAAAAACTTTATTTCAAATCTATTTATATTGAAAACATCAAAACCATTTTCTTGCGCATCACCACCAGAGGGAGTATATAGATACTATTAAAGAAAAGAATAAAAATACCCTTCAAATGCCGGGGATTTTCTCAACATTAAGGTTGTATCAACATTTAAGAGCTGGAAAATAAAATGCTGCTGCTGGTTTACACCTTATTGTCAAGATGGACAAGATAGAGGACATAAATCTTGTAGTATTCACAGGGTATTTTGCGTTATACTATTCAAACATCGTTGTAAAATGAGTTTAGGAACTTTGAGAGATATTTCTTAAAAAAGCGCGTGAATAATAACGCAATGGTGCTTTGTTTTAAATGAGGAACTTAGCCTCCATTACAGGAATGAGAAAAATTAAAACGTAAGACAATGCGTCATCACCTTATTTTAAAAAATTGCCGTGAACGTTTTTAAAAGTTGTAAAACTGAATACAAGAACATATAGTGGAAACGTGTTTTTACATTTACGCCTTTATATTTTCCACATTTTAAAGATGGCACCAACTAATATATACAATATTTTCGCCTCAATTTAACATAAAAAAGTTTGAGCTGCTTAGAGAGCTCGTAACCTTTGTTTTAAATATACGGCAGCATTAGAATTGAAAATTGATTGATGGATAAAACAATTAAGACCTTTGTTAGTGTAACATAAAAATGTATAACTAAGTTTGAAACATTACGCATATGCAAAAATAAACAAAATAAATAGCATAATTTTATGAAATAACTTTTTGTATAAGGTGTTTATAAAAATATAAGAATTTATTATTATCTCATGATAAGATAATTTATAATATTTTACTCTTCGCACAAGTGTAACGCTTGATTGACCTCATCCCTACACCTCAAAGGAAAAAGATTCCTATTAGCGTTGGCGTCTAAGCAGTTCTGCTTCTCTCGGCTAATTCCTCGGAGCTATCCACTCATGCGATTCACTTAACTAAAGGTTATACAAATAAATCCTTCTCCGAATATGCACCATGCACTTTAAAAATAATTAATGTATCAAAGCAGTGCTTACTTTCCTTATATCACCGCCCTAAATGACGAAGTTTTACGACATAACAGTATAATCTCATTTCATCATTCTCTTCTTATATATCGACAGATATTGAATCTAGTTCTGATATACGGTAAATGTTTAATGTGGTTATTCCATAAATAACTGATCAGAACATTGAGCTTTAAAAAGCAGATAAAATATTGTAAATTGAACACAGAAATGGACTAACTTATGAGTGATGAAATAACCTTAGCGGCACAAAGCGATGATTATGGTGCTGCTTCTATCAAAGTTCTCAAAGGTCTTGATGCTGTACGCAAACGTCCTGGTATGTATATCGGTGATACTGATGATGGATCGGGTTTACACCATATGGTCTATGAAGTTGTAGACAATGCTATCGATGAAGCTTTAGCCGGTCATGCTACTCTTGTAAACGTCACACTCCATGCTGATGGTTCTTGTTCTGTTCGTGATAATGGACGTGGAATTCCGACAGATATCCATCCAACAGAAGGTGTTTCTGCAGCAGAAGTTATTATGACACAGCTTCATGCCGGCGGAAAGTTTGATCAAAACTCTTATAAAGTTTCAGGTGGATTACACGGTGTTGGCGTCTCTGTTGTGAATGCATTATCCGTTTGGCTTAAATTGCAAATCAGACGAAATGGTAAAATTCATGAAATATCATTTACCCATGGGGTAGCTGATGCTCCATTAAAAGTTATTGGCGATTGCGATAGAGAAAGTGGAACAGAAATCAGATTTTTACCAAGTTCTGAAACTTTTACTATGGTTGAGTTTGATTTTGAAACTTTGGAGCGCCGTTTACGGGAATTAGCCTTTCTAAATTCTGGAGTTTATATTCTTCTTGTTGACGAGCGTCATGCTGATATTAAATCAGTTGAATTGCATTATGAAGGTGGATTAACGGAGTTTGTCAAATATATTGACCAATCTAAAAAAGCTTTGCTTGATAATCCTATTTACATTGCAAGTGAAAAGGATGGTATAAGCGTTGATGTTGCCCTATGGTGGAATGATTCCTATCATGAGAAGATCCTGTGTTTTACCAATAATATTCCTCAGCGTGACGGTGGAACTCATTTGATAGGTTTTAGAAGTGCCCTTACGCGCCAAATTAATGGCTATGCTGAATCTTCAGGTATTGCTAAAAAAGAAAAAGTGAACTTAACCGGTGATGACTGCCGTGAAGGATTAACAGCTATTCTTTCTGTCAAAGTTCCTGATCCAAAATTTTCTTCACAAACAAAGGATAAGTTAGTTTCTTCTGAAGTGCGCCCTATTGTTGAAAATTTGGTCAATGAAGGTCTTTCAGTATGGCTGGAAGAACATCCTCATGAAGCAAAACTTCTCATTAGTAAAGTGGTAGAAGCTGCAACAGCACGTGAAGCAGCACGCAAAGCACGTGAACTTACAAGACGAAAAGGAGCGCTTGATATCACTTCTCTGCCAGGAAAGCTTGCCGATTGCCAAGAACGTGATCCTGCAAAATCAGAAATCTTTATTGTCGAGGGAGATTCGGCTGGCGGTTCGGCAAAAAGTGGGCGCTCACGTCAAAATCAAGCAATTTTACCCCTTCGTGGTAAAATCCTCAATGTTGAACGAGCACGTTTCGACCGCATGCTTTCATCTGATATGATTGGAACACTTATTACAGCTCTTGGAACATCCATCGGTAAAGATGAATTTTCACCGGATAAATTACGTTATCATAAGATTATTATCATGACAGATGCAGACGTTGATGGAGCCCATATTCGTACTCTGCTGCTCACTTTCTTTTTCAGACAAATGCCCGAGTTGATTGAGCGTGGACATCTTTATATTGCTCAGCCTCCTCTTTATAAAGTATCGCGTGGAAAATCTTCCCAATATATTAAAAATGAAGCAGCGTTTGAAGAATTCTTGATCGATACTGGATTAGAAGAAACAACGCTTGAGCTTTCAACGGGAGAAGTTCGTGCAGGAGCTGATTTGTATCAACTCGCTAAAGATGCTCGTGTGTTACGTCAACTTTTAAATGGTCTTCATACCCGTTATAACCGTAATATTGTTGAACAAGCAGCAATTGTTGGTGCTTTTAATCTTGAAGTCTTTGCAACACAAGAAAAAGCGCAAAAAATAGCAGATACTATAGCACACCGCCTGAATCTGATTGCTGATGATATGGAACAAGGTTGGAGTGGACAATATACAGCAGATGGAAACTTATGTTTTGAACGTATTTTGCGTGGTGTTAAAGATATTGTTACGCTTGATGTGGGACTTATGAATTCAACTGATGCACGCCAAATTGATCGCATTTCCCAAAATTTTATCGACATATATCATCCTCCTGTTCTTTTACGTCGCAAAGATAAAACAGAGCGTATTTTTGGTCCTATGAGCCTCTTAGAAAGTATTTTTACAAACGGTAAAAAAGGTGTTGCTCTTCAACGTTATAAAGGTCTTGGGGAAATGAATGCTGAACAGCTTTGGGAAACAACTCTTGATCCTAATGCACGTTCTCTTTTACAAGTAAAAATTAATGATGCAACCGATGCAGATTCACTCTTTTCTCGTCTCATGGGTGATGAAGTTGAACCTAGACGTATTTTTATTCAAGACAATGCCTTAAGCGTTGCCAATCTTGATATCTAAAGGTATTTTTCTGTTTTTAGCTGTGTAATGTCGCAGTTTTATACGCTGTTTTTTCGTATTTGAACATTCCCTCTCTATTTCATTTACGATAAAAGAAAAATAAGGAAGGTCATACACATGGCAGTTGAAACAGAACGTGTAGGAACCAAGGGTGGCATGGAGCACTCTTTTGGTTTTACAAGAGTAGATGAAACACAAAAACAATCCATGGTGGATGGTGTGTTTCATTCTGTTGCTGAAAATTATGACAAGATGAATGATATCTTATCATTAGGACTACACCGTGTGTGGAAAAATTCCATGATTGCTTGGCTTTCCCCACCAGCACTTTCTCATTGGAAAGTTCTTGATGTCGCTGGCGGTACAGGTGATATTGCTTTTCGTATTCTTAATGCTTCACGCCAAAAAGCCCATGCTACAGTGCTTGATATTAATGGATCAATGCTCAGCGTTGGCAAAAAACGCGCACAAAAAAATGGTCTTGCCCCTCTGATTGATTTTGTTGAAGCCAATGCAGAAAATCTACCTTTTGAAGATCAAAGCTTTGACGCTTACACTATTGCTTTTGGAATTCGCAATGTTCCTCATATTGATCAAGCTCTTAGAGAAGCTTTTCGTGTTTTAAAGCTCGGTGGACGTTTCTTATGTTTAGAATTTTCAAATGTCGAGATGCCTCTGCTAGATAAAATTTATGATCTTTGGTCTTTCCATGCTATCCCTAAGCTGGGTCAATTTATCGCAAATGATGGCGAGGCTTATCGTTATTTGGTTGAATCTATCCGCAAATTTCCTAAGCAAGATGATTTTGCCCATATGATCAAGCATGCGGGGTTTTCGCGGGTATCGTACCGCAATCTCACCGGTGCGATTTCAGCGCTGCATTCAGGTTGGAAAATTTAAAAATGGTGCAAATTTCCCCTTACTTTCAATTGATGCGTGCAGGATGGGTTTTAACACGTGAAGGTGTTTTAAGTGCTCTTCCTCATGGTGATCTTCAAGGATTTCCAGCGCTATGTTATCGTATAGCGGGTGCATTAGCACGACGCAAAACGAAAAAAAAACAGCGATCTGAAAATATTTCGTATGCCATTAATAAGCTTGGACCATCTTACATAAAACTTGGTCAATTTCTTGCCACAAGACCTGATATTGTTGGGCGTGATATTGCGGAAGATTTGTCACAACTACAAGATCGTGTCCAAACATTTTCTTGCACTGCCGCTATTGCTCAAATTGAAAGTTCTCTTGGTCGCTCTATTGATGATTTATTCGTAAATTTTTATCCCCCCATTGCCGCCGCTTCTATTGCTCAAGTTCATCCAGCTGAATACAGTGATGAAACTGGTCATAAGAAAAAATGTGCTGTAAAAGTTATTCGTCCTAATATCAGAGCACGTTTTTCTAAAGATCTTAGAGGATTCTATCTCATTGCTCACTTACAAGAGCGCTATATCCCTACCTCTCGAAGGCTTCGTCCTGTTCGTGTGGTGGATACTTTAGCACAAACAACACGCATTGAAATGGATTTACGTTTAGAAGCAGCAGCTATATCTGAAATGGCTGAAAATATTCAACATGATACAGGCTTTCGGGTTCCACGTATTGACTGGGAACGGACAGGACGTAATGTTCTTACAATGGAATGGATTGATGGTATCAGAATATCCGAAATTTCCAAACTCAAAGAAGCAGGATTTGATTTGCAGGCGCTTGCCATTACGCTTATTCAATCTTTTCTTCGTCATACATTGCGTGATGGTTTTTTTCATGCCGATATGCATCCTGGTAATTTATTTGTAGATGCAAAAGGATGTATTGTTGCTGTTGATCTAGGCATTACAGGAAGGCTTGGCAAAAAAGAAAAGCATTTCCTTGCTGAAATTCTTTACGGCTTTATTACCCGCGATTACCATCGGGTTGCCCGCGCCCACTTCGAAGCAGGTTATGTTCCTTCACACCATAATATTGAAAGCTTTGCGCAAGCCAACCGCGCTATTGGCGAACCAATACACGGACAATCAGCACAAAGCATTTCCATGGCTAAATTGCTCACTTTATTGTTTGAAGTCACTGAATTATTTGACATGCAAACGCGACCTGAACTTTTATTGCTGCAAAAAACGATGGTTGTTGTGGAAGGTGTTGCCCGCACATTAGACCCCACTTTTAATATGTGGAAAGCTTCTGAACCTATTGTCAAAGAATGGATTAGTAAAAATTTAGGACCCGTAGGCGTTGCAAAAGACTTGAGTGAAGGAGCGCAAGCTCTCCTTTCGCTGGCACGCAAAACACCACAATTGGTTCAAAATTTCCAACGGATAGAAGAAGATTTCAATCAAATGAAAAAAACAGGTTTTAATCTTTCTCCTGCCACCCTCAAACAACTTGCTGTCGAACAAAGTCGTAGAAACCGTTATGGTCGTTATAGCCTTTTTATTATTGCGCTTTGTTGCGTTTGTCTCACTTTTTACTTTTTTCATCTTTTCTAATCTCCTTAATATGCTAAAAATATCAATAGTGAAATCATTGCAATCATTTTATTTCTTGGAGGTATTTTATGGCCAGTATTACTATTCGTAACCTGTCTCCTGAAACCAAAGAAGCTTTGCGCATACGAGCTGCGCAAAATGGTATTTCTATGGAAGAAGAAGTCCGACGGCTTTTAAGCAATCCCACGCCTCTCACCACACAACTCTCTCATACTAGTGCTGTTGAATTGCAATCATTGAAATCAAAATCACTCCTTCTTATTATTGGTGGAAGTATTGCATCCTATAAAGCACTTGATTTGATTCGCCGTTTACAAGAACGTGGAGCACACTTAAAAGTTGTGATGACAAAAACAGCACAAAAATTTATTACGCCTTTAGCCGCAGAAGCTTTAAGCGGTGGTACTGTATATACTGATTTATTTTCACGCGAAGAAGAACACGATATTGGACATATCCGATTAGCACGTAATGCTGACCTTATTATTTTAGCCCCTGCTACAGCCAATCGCATTGCAAAAATAGCCAATGGCATAGGAGATGATCTAGCCGATTGCATCCTTTTAGCGGCACGCTGTCCACTCTTAATTGCACCCGCTATGAATCCGATCATGTGGGCGCATCCATCCACTATTCGCAACGTTGCACAACTACGTGCAGATGGCGTTCACATCATTGGACCAGAAATCGGAAATATGGCTGAACGTGACGAGATAGGATATGGGCGCATGAGCGAACCTTTAACCATTGTCGCTACCATAGAGACTCTTTTGGATGTGCATGAAAAACCTCTCTCTGACCGCCATTTTATCGTTACCTCTGGCCCTACCCATGAACCAATTGATCCAGTGCGTTATCTTGCTAATCGGTCTTCAGGTAAACAAGGTCATGCCATCGCAACCGCTCTTGCGCATTTAGGTGCAAAAGTAACACTTATTTGTGGACCTGTTAATCTTGCAGACCCACAAGAAGTAAAAACCATTCATGTTGAAACAGCACAACAGATGTTACAAGCCGTTCAAACCGCATTGCCTGCTGATGGTGCTATCTTTGTTGCCGCTGTTTGTGACTGGCGCAGTCAAACGCAGTCTTTACACAAAATTAAAAAGAATGCTCATAAAATACCACTATCCCTTAATATGGTCGAAAATCCTGACATTTTAACAACGATTGGACACGCTCCAAACCGCCCCTCATTGATCATTGGTTTTGCTGCTGAAACATGTGATATCATTGCCAATGCGCAAAAAAAATGTGTTGAAAAAGGAGCTGATTTCATTCTTGCTAATGATATTTCTCTTCAACCAGATGGCACAAGTGTCATGGGTTCTGATACAAATCAAGTTTATCTCGTGAGTAGGAAAAAAGTTGAACAATGGCCCCATATGAGTAAACAACACGTAGCGCAAAAATTAGCAAACATGATTGTATCATTTTTTGCCCCACAGACACCTACTCCTCATTGAGAAAAATATACCCCATTTCAAATAATAACTCTTCAAACGCGTTGATATTAGAACACCTTATAAAATAGAACTGACAATAGCTGTCTATCCATCTCGATTAGTATATAATATTTTGATTTATAATGATAATCTAGTGTTGTTTATATTAATTAGAATCCCGAATATCGTAAGATTCTCTCATTTCAAATCTTTCTCATGTCGAATCAATAAAAACCATTTTCTTGCACGTTGCAAACAAGGATAGCCGTATGAATACAAAACGTTTAAGAAAGAACTAAAAACGCTTATAATAAACCGTCTCAAGGACCAAGGGCTGTCGAGCAACACTGAGGATGATGGCACCAGCGTGCTCTTTTATTAAGCGTAAAGATAGTGATGACCTATAAGTTTTATATTATTCACGAGAGCTTTACCCTTATACCATTCACAGGCGCTGTTGCGAAATGGGTGTGACGAGCGTTGGGAAATGTTTCTTTACAAAATCGCATCTCATCCTAGCCTGCATAAAAAGTAAGATCTATTGCACCACTGTCTCCTCAGCTTATCAAAAAAAGCCATCTTTCACTTTGCCTACCATCAATTTTGAGAAAACTCTTACACTGGATAAAATTTATAAAAAGCATTTTCTTTCTTCAATGTTTTATCCCCATATTAGTCCTATTTATGATAGGCAAATAAATGATTTTGATTGTTTCATGATGAGAGCAGCTAATGAGAAGATATGACAAATTTATTTGAAGCTCTTATTCACTATGAAAAATAATTTATAAATCGATATATTATAACATCTCAATGCAATTTGAATCATATCTCACACTGACGCTCATAAAAAGTTTAGACAAAATTCATTGCCCCGCTGCCTATTAAGTTTATGAAACTGACACCTTTATTATTTCTCAGTGATTGGTCTTTAAGATCAAATGTATGTGCCCTCTCTTCAACATACCGAAACTACAAAGACTAGAATTTTATCGATGATATCCTTACATTGTGACGATTCATGAGAAGCATTTTTATTCCTTTATCGAAAGCTTTGTATCCGTACATTGGTCTCGCCTATAATATGCAAGTAAATAATTTTTTGATGTTGAATAGAGGCTTTGAAATTAAAGAATATTTCTATATTTTGGATTCTTATTCAAGTTGAAAATGATCAATTATCTTCATAAATTAATGGTGTTATTATCTAAAAACTATTTGATACAGTGCACCACTTGTATGAAAAGTGTTTCGGTGAATTCTTACTTCATTGCACTCATAGCTTTTAAAATTCAAAATCTCATCATTTTTAATCATCAGTTTTGTCTCCCACTCTTTGCTTCTTCTCAAGAAATTGCCTTTCCATGGGATATGGACGGTCAATCGCCTAAGCTTATTTTTTCCACTTCTATCATATTAATCATTCTGTTACCCAAATCAGAATATCTACAAGCTACTACGTTACTCTTATTCCATTGAACTCAATATTGTTTTGAATAAAAGCGAGAGGCAAGAGCATGCCGCCAAATAGTAAAAAAGTACAGAATATTACGAATCGTGAAAAAAAATTAAGCACGTAGATAAACGAAGTTAGACAACTCTACTGAATAAATAGAAGTAAACAACTTTTCTCACAAATAGTTTTTATTTCTTAATTTTTCGCATATGTCATATAAACGCAATAATCTACACTCTGTATAAAAATATTAAAAATTTCTTCTATAAAAGCTGCTTTTTAAATTTTTCTTGATTTTTAAAATTCAAAATTTCTATTTATTCAAACTTTATTTTAAACAAAGAAGCCTTAGCCGTTTTTTGTAATGTACCTGAAAAGAAATCTTGTAATTCAAAAAAAAGAAAAAATTACACCCTACATTCTTTAAATATATTTCTTGTTTTTTTTGCTTCTTTCCTTAGTTTATTAATCTATGATTTTTACTGCTGCCTATCGTGCTTTACAACGTCTTCTGACCTCGCAATATAGTATTATGATACTGAAAGCTTTGGGGGTTACTTTTTTCATTCTCGCCATTTTATGGTTATGTGTACACCAACTTTTTGTGTCTTACTTTTGGCCCTGGATTGCTCAGTTTCTTCCTGGACTCCCTAGTTGGGCGGGATGGATTGGTTTTAGCATGCTTATCATTTTTAATCTTGGTTTAGCTCTTTTGTTGGCTTTTTTGATTGCACCAATCGCAGCTATGATTGGTGGTTTTTTCATTGACTCTGTTGCTGAAATCATTGAAAAAGAGGATTATCCAAACGAGCCTATTGGACAAGCTTTGCCGTTTCGGCGTTCTCTTATCATTTCCTTTAAATTTGTTATTTTAAGCCTTCTTGGTAATGGAATTGCTTTTATTTTATTCTTCATACCAGGTATTAATTTAATTGCTTTTTATGTTATTAATGGTTATTTGCTTGGTCATGAATATTTCTTGTTTGCTGCTTATCGTTTTCGAACAGAGCAAGATGCGCATGTTTTTTTACATACTCATTACACAACGGTTTTTGGTGCAGGATTATTGATAGCGCTTTTTGTTTCGATTCCAATTCTTAATTTAGCAACACCGCTTTTTGCAGCCACCTTTATGACATATTTACACAAAATGCTTTCCCAAAAGACCATGGCACGCGTTACACAAAAATAATGTTCCTTGACTTTAAGGCTAATAAAACTTGCCAGCCAAAGAAAGCATAATATAAAATTTTATACTTTATCTTTTATTAAATCAATATATTGATTTATAATGATAATTTATCGTTTCACAACATGAGTAAAAAACCTAAATATCGTGAGGCTTTCTCATTTTAATCCTATTCATATTGGATCAATTGAAATCGTTTGTTAATATGTCACAAACGGAGGTGGTGTGTGGATAAAAGTACTTTCAAAAAGACGTGAAATATCTTTTATGAATCCTTTCAATGCAAACATTATCGTCACATTAAAAACTGGAAAAGAGTATGATGGTATCGATTTGTAACTTCTATTTCAGTAAAAATGGAAAGCATAATGTATTTTATACCATTCATGGAGAGTATATACTCTTCATGAGCACCGTCATAAGAGAGTTTTGGGGATTATTGAAAAATGTCTATGTAAAACAAGCACACGAATGAGTAATATAATAGTATTTTTGAGGGTATTCTATTTTAATTGTGAAGCGCGCGCTTTAAAGAAAATTTTTGTAAAAAATCTTGCTCTGATGTTAGCGTTCCGCTAATATAGCTTTATCATATTCATTATCTTTATGGATTATTTTAGCCTTGTTAACGCCTTATATTATAAGATTTCTTTTCTTCAAAACTTTTGATATGAATGATTAATTGGATATTCATTTTTATTAAAAAATTAAGGGGTTTGTTAACCATCGCAAGGAGTGAATTTTAATACCAAAGTAAAAATTTAAAAAACAAGCTATACGTACACTAATAAAAGTATTAAATAGACTCCTTTGTTCCACCGGTAAAGAAAATGTGACTGCTTAGATTCATATTCTTTCAAATTATGCGAAAGATGTGTAATATTTAAAGGAAGGTTATAAAGATGAACTGGATTACAAATTATGTTCGTCCTAAAATTAACTCTATATTGGGGCGCCGTGAAATTCCAGAAAATCTATGGATTAAAGATCCTACCAGTGGTGAAATGGTCTTCCATAAAGATCTGGAAGCTAATCAATTTGTAGCTCCCAATTCTGGCCATCATATGCGTATCAGTGCTAAAAATCGTCTCATGCATTTTTTTGATGATGGTGTTTATACAACTCTTGAAAATCCAAAAGTTGTAACAGATCCTTTAAAATTTCGTGACGAAAAACGCTATATTGACCGGTTAAAAGATTATCGTTCTAAACTTGGTGTTGATGACAATATTTTAAGTGCACGTGGTACAATTGAAGGCTTACCAATCATTGCAACCGTTCAAGATTTCGCCTTTATGGGTGGATCACTCGGTATGGCTTCAGGAGAAGCTATTATCAAAGCTTTTGATACTGCCATTGCCGAAAGGCGCCCACTAGTTCTTTTTTCTGCTTCTGGTGGCGCACGTATGCAAGAAGGAACACTCTCGTTGATGCAAATGCCTCGTACAACAGTAGCAATTGAAATGTTGAAAGAAGCAAAACTTCCCTATATTGTTGTGCTGACTAATCCAACCACCGGTGGTGTTACTGCTTCTTACGCCATGCTTGGTGATATTCACATTGCCGAACCTGGCGCTATGATTGGTTTTGCTGGTCCACGTGTGATTCAACAAACTATACGCGAAACCCTGCCAGAAGGTTTTCAAAGTAGTGAATATCTGCTCGAACATGGTATGATTGATATGGTTGTGTCACGTTTAGAAATGAAAACAACAATTGCGCGTCTTTTACGTTTGATGATGAAACGCCCTGCTGTTTTTAACCCTTCCGATCCATCCCCAACAGACTCTCAAAAATCGCTTTCTACAACAAAAGCAGCTTAAATTTATGCAACAAAGCCAAATACAAAGGGTGGTGGATGATTTACTAAAAAATTATCCGAAAAAATTTGATCTTTCTTTAGAGCGGATTGTTCACCTTTTAGAGCGTCTTGGTAATCCACATTTAAAACTTGCCCCTATAATTCACATCGCTGGAACAAATGGCAAAGGATCTGCCTCAGCAATTTGCCGTGCTCTTTTAGAAAGTGCAGGATACTGCGTTCATGTCTATAGCTCACCTCATCTCGTCAACTGGAATGAACGCTGCCGGTTAGGTCAAAAAGGAGGTGGTCAACTTGTTACAGAAAACCAATTGGCTGAGACAATCCGTGAAATTATAAAAGTAAATCGTCAAGAGCCGATTACTATTTTTGAAATTTTTACAGCTGCTGCTTTTATGCTGTTTAGTATACATCCAGCTGATGTTATCATTTTAGAAGTTGGGTTGGGAGGACGTTTTGATGCTACCAATGTCATTAACAAACCAGTTGTATCGCTTATTATGCCCATTGATTATGATCATGAGAACTTTCTTGGAAACACAATCGCTCAAATCGCTTGTCAAAAGGGGGGGATTATCAAACCAAACATTCCAGTGGTCATCGGGAAGCAAAATTATGAAGAAACTCTTTCTACTTTAATACCCCTTGCCGATAAAAATAAAGCACCTTATTCTCTATTTGATCAAGATTATCAAAGTTATAAAGAACATGGACGTATGATTTTTCAAAACAATCAAGGTCTCATGGATCTTCCCCTTCCTAACCTTATTGGAGACCACCAAGTTGCCAATGCTGGCGCGTCTCTTGAAGCAGTTGGGCAAGCGGGTTTTCAACTTTCAGAACAAACCATAAATAACGCTTTGAAAAATATTTATTGGCCCGCACGGATGCAACATCTTACCCAGGGACATTTGGTTGATCAACTGTCCCCTAATATTGATTTATGGTTAGATGGAGGTCACAATCCTGCTGCTGGAAAAGTTATTGCGGCAGAACTTACACAATGGAGAAAAAAAACAGATCGTCCCATTATTATGATTGCTGGCATGATCAATACCAAAGATGCTGTCGGTTATTTCCGCTCCTTAGCGAACCTAGTCGATAAAATATATACGATACCACTGATTAATAATAATGCAAGTATCTCTCCAATAAACTTAGCTGAATCAGCGCAAAAAGCAGGAATCTTTGCTACTCCACAAGCACATCTACAAAATGCTTTGCATAAGATTAGAGCGGAATATAAAGAGGCAATTGTCCTTATTGGTGGTTCCCTTTATCTTGCTGGCGATATTTTGCGTGACAATAAAACACCTCCGTGCTAGAAACTGATTATTTTAAAAGCTTTGAAAGATAGACTTTTTAATCATGCAACTTGATTGTGCACTTTATCAACATCCTAAACTTATTACTGTTTTTGGCGGATCTGGTTTTGTAGGACGACATGTCGTTGAAACTTTGACTAAGCGGGGATATCGTGTTCGTATCGCTGTTCGTTGTCCACAAAAAGCTTATTACATGCTCCAAATAGGAGAAGTAGGACAAACCCAAATGCTTAAAACGGATATCAAGCATCGTGCCTCTGTTGCACGCGCATTACTTGGAGCTGATGCGGCAGTGTTTTTGCCTGGTAGCTTAAAACAAGCAAGTCAATCGAATTTTAAAAACACACAAATTGATGGTGTTTACAATGTTGCTGAATTAACAGCAGAAACTGGTATTCCGCTAATCTATATGTCAACACTTGTGGCTAACGAGAATGCTTCATGTCTTTATGCACGTGTTAAGTTTATGGGTGAACAAATCATTCATAACAAGCATCCTCAAACAATTATTATCCGTCCATCCGTTATCTTTGGACCAGAGGATTGTTTCTTTAATACCTTAGCAGATTTGTCACGTTTTTTACCAATTATGCCTCTTTTTGGAGGTGGGCAAAACAAATTGCAACCCGTGTATGTTGGTGACGTTGCTGAGTTTATCGCGCGCGCTTTAGATGGACAGGTTGCTTGGGGAAAAAATTATGATCTTGGTGGTCCCCAGATTATCACCTTCCAAAATACTCTTGAAAATATACTCAAAATTATTCACCGTAAAAAAACAATCCTATCTATGCCCCTTTCTGCTGGTCTATTGATTGGAGGAATTTTGGGAACTATCGGTAAATTGCCTTTTGTACCAACACTCGTAACAGCTAATCAGATACGTTTTTTGCAAATGGATAACATTGTTTCTAAAGAAGCTATAGAGAATGGATATACTCTAGAAGGTGTTGGAATTACCCCCAGAGCTATGGCTGCATTCTTGCCAAGTTATCTCTGGCGATTTCGTCCACATGGTCAATTTTCCCAAAACTTACTCGTCTAGAATAAATTCTTCCAAAACTGAGTTAATTATTTGATTTGTAATTCATGGCTCGTTGTTAGCGATTTTAAAATCAGAGTGTTCAATATAGTGATGTTTTTGCATTTTAAATGCTCTATGTATCACAAAAAATATTTCTTCCTACATCTATAAGTATTTTGATAAAAATCCTTGAAAACAGGAGAAAAGCACTTCTTATAAACTGTCTTTATCCAAGAGCAGATACAAACTTTGGAATCTTAAAGAACCGATTCTGAATTACCTATTCATAAACATGATAATTTATGGCTTTGCGTTATATTATTTTGCTAAAAAGCTTAATAATGAGATTAAACTAAGGTAATACTTCCTTTTTCAACAACCGCATAAGTGAATAGAATACGAGTATACTATTTTCGATATTATCCCATAAAAAATCGATATAAAAACTGTGAAGCAATGCACCATTTTTATTATTTAAAAGGTATTCCCTCTGGAGATTTTAAAAGAGCTTTTTCACATAAAGAAGTTCTCTTCTTGTCTTGCATTTTTTTTTAATTTCTCCTACCGTCTTGGAAAAACTTATTTTAAAGGAATGAAGAATGGCAGCTCAAGATTTTGTTGTCAAAGATATTGCACTTGCCGCTTATGGTCGTAAAGAACTTGATATTGCTGAAACTGAAATGCCTGGTTTGATGGCTTGTCGCAAGGAGTTTTCCTCTAATCAACCTTTGCGCGGAGCGCGTATTTCTGGCTCATTGCATATGACAATTCAAACAGCTGTTTTAATTGAAACATTAAAAGCGATTGGCGCCGATATACGGTGGAGCTCTAGCAATATTTTTTCTACGCAAGACCATGCAGCAGCAGCTATCGCCGCAACTGGTATTCCTGTATTCGCCGTTAAGGGTGAAACATTGGAAGAATATTGGACTTATATAGATGCAATTTTCCAATGGCCAGATGGTAATCCTTCCAATCTTATTTTAGATGATGGAGCTGACGCCACAAACTATATTTTAATGGGAAGTCGTGCAGAACAAAATAAAGATATCCTATCGCATCCCAAAACAGAAGAAGAAGAAATTTTTTTCAAACAAATACAAAAGCGTATGGATGCAACGCCAGGATTTTTTACACGACAGCGCGCAGCAATTAAAGGTGTAAGCGAAGAAACCACAACAGGTGTAAACCGTCTTTATCAGTTACAAAAAGAAGGGCTTCTGCCTTTTCCTGCTATTAATGTCAATGATAGCGTCACTAAATCAAAGTTTGATAATAAATATGGATGTAAAGAATCATTGGTCGATGGTATTCGACGTGGAACAGACGTGATGATCGCTGGTAAAACTGCCATTGTCTGTGGTTATGGTGATGTAGGAAAAGGTTCAGCAGCATCTCTTTCTGGTGCTGGGGCTCGTATTAAAGTAACAGAAATTGATCCTATTTGCGCTCTTCAAGCAGCTATGGATGGCTATGAAGTTGTTAATTTGGATGATGCTGCTTCCAGTGCTGATATTATCATCACGACAACAGGCAATAAAGATGTTGTTCGTTTAGACCATATGCGACAAGTAAAGGATATGTGTATTCTTGGAAATATTGGTCATTTTGATAATGAAATCCAAGTCTCAGCCCTTAGAAATTTGCCATGGACAAATATTAAACCACAAGTTGATATGATCACCTTTCCTGATGGAAAACGTATCATTTTGCTCTCTGAAGGGCGTTTGTTAAACCTCGGGAATGCGACTGGACATCCTTCTTTTGTCATGTCAGCCTCATTTACTAATCAAGTTTTAGCGCAAATTGAACTTTTTACCCGTGCAGAACACTATAGAAATGAAGTCTCTGTTTTGCCTAAACATCTTGATGAAAAAGTTGCACGTTTACATCTTGATCGGTTAGGAATAAAATTAAGTGTTTTATCAGAAGAACAGGCCGCTTATATTGGAGTCACACCACAAGGACCTTATAAACCAAACCATTACCGTTACTAAACATTTCCTTGGGTTAAAAAAGGAAAAGATGTCGTGCTCAGCTTTGGTGACTATAACCCCAAAGAAAAAGCTCAAAAAATGATTCGAATCTATGCGTATATATTTTGTCTTTTTTTCTTTTTTTCTCCAACATGCGCTGTTGCTCAGTCATTGAAAGATTATTTACCATTTTTCTTCACTTTGCCAAATGGTCCATGGCTGCTTTTAGCGCTGTGTGGAGGAATTTCTTGTGCTTCACTTCTCACGTGCATGACTGTAATCATGCGTGCAAAAAAAACTGCACAGAAGCCTTTGACGATAATTCAGGCAAATTTTTCTGAAAAACTTAAATATTATGAATGGCTTCTAGAAGAAACAGAGCAATTCCTTCTTATTTGGGAAAATCCAACAACCTTACCCCGTGTCGTTGGTGCCCTTTCTGCATTGCAAAAAATAGTAATTGATCAGAAAGATTTTCAGCGTTTTGAGCTCTGGGTTGAAGAAAATTCTCTGCGAGAACTTGATTATGCATTGACTCAACTACGTTGTAAATGTCATCCTTTTGATCTTTCTATCACCACCACAAACAATGTACTGCTACAAGTTACAGGTGTCATCGCAGGAACAGTCGCTATTGCTCGTTTTCAAGATATCTCAAAACAACAGAGTGAAAATGCTCGTTTACAGAAAGATATCGCCCGCCTTCTTACTGAACTGAGAATGCAGCGTAATCTTCTTGATCTTATTCAAGAGCCCGTATGGATAAAAGATTGTGAAGGAAAAGTTTTTTTTATCAATCGCGCCTTTAGAGAAATGACAGACTTTCGTGAAGGCAGTGATGAAGTGGGGGATCTTTTCAATGAAAATACACAACGCAAAATAGATGAAACAGAAACAATTTTTCAAGAACATGTTCACACAGTTATTGATGGAGAACGACATCGTTTTCATCTCACACGTATTACAACAGACGAAGGAATGGCAGCTTTTGCGCGTGATGACAGCGCATATGAAAATCTTGCCCATGAATTAAGTTATGTTCTTCAAAGCCATTGTGAAACACTTGACCAAATTTCAACAGCTGTAGCCATTTTTGATACAAACCAAAAATTAAAATTCTGTAATCATGCTTTTAAAATTTTATGGCCGTTAGAGACTTCCTTTTTAGAAAGTGAACCAAGCCATACATTATTTCTTGAACGTCTACGTGAAAAGGGGCTCATTGCTGAACACCCCGATTGGCGCGCGTGGAAAGAAGAACTTTTTAAAGCCTATCGACAAACAGAATCGAACCAACAAATTTGGAATCTTCCAGATGGGCGTACTGTGCGTGTTATTTCTAGCCCTCATCCACAAGGAGGTGTTACTTGGCTTTACGAAAACCTTACAGAAAAAATTGATCTTGAACGCCGTTATAATACACTTATTAAAATACAAGGTGAAACACTTGATAAACTTTCCGAAGGCGTGGTCGTTTTTGGTACTGATGGACGCCTTCGTTTATCGAATCCTGCCCTATCGAAATTGTGGTCGCTTCCTTATAATTTACTGGTAGAAGGGACCCATATTACACAGTTACAAAGCCATTGTTCATCCTTAACCTTAGGACAAGAATGGGATCAATTTACCAAATTCATTACCGGTTTTGCTGAAAAACGTGAAACATATTCAGGTCGTATAGATCTTAAAAATGATATGATTATTGACTATACTCTGGTCCCTCTTCCCGATGGACAAACGATGCTTACTTTTGTGAATGTTACGGACACTGTTCATGTTGCGCGTGCTCTTCAAGAAAGAAATGAAGCATTAGAAAGTGCTGATCGTTTGCGTAATGAATTTGTCCAACATGTTTCCTATGAATTGCGTACACCCCTCACCAATATTATTGGATTTTCGGATATTTTACGTGATCAAATTTTTGGCTCTATCAATAAACGTCAACAAGAATATCTTGAGCATATTCATTCAGAATCAGGAACTCTTTTAAATATTGTGAACGATATTCTCGATCTTGCTACCCTTGATGCAGGCATTATGGAGTTGGACATAAAATCGGTTAATATTGCAGATGCTATGATACAAGCAGTAGCACGTATAGAAGATCGCCTTAATGGACGCCATATTACGCTTTTACAACAAATTTCTCCTTCCTTAAATTCTATTTCTGCTGACGAAAAACGCTTGCATCAAATTTTTGTGAATGTGCTGAGTAATGCTATTAACTTCGCAACAGAGGCGAGCACTATTGAATTTTGTGTAGATGAACAAGATGATAACATTGTCTTTAGCATTCACAATGAAGGCTCTGACATCCCAGAAGACGTCCTTGATCGTATTTTTAAACGTTTTTCTTCTCATTCACACCATGGTGGGCGTGCAGGAGCGGGTCTTGGCCTTTCCCTTGTGAAGAGTTTCGTTGAACTACACGGTGGACATGTTGAAATTCTTACCGGTTCTGGAAAAGGAACAACAGTTAAATGTTTTTTTCCACTTTCCAAAGGAGATAAGATTTTTTAATTTCAATCTTATTATAACAAAAATTTTTCATCCATTTCATGGAACTCTTAATGAATTTTAGTTTTTTTCTTGAAAATGAAGAAGCAACAAAGCTTTTTGCACAACATTTAACCCTTTCTTTAAAGCCCGGGGATCTTGTAACGCTGCAAGGAGATCTTGGAACTGGAAAATCAACTATTGCACGTACAATCATCCAAACACTTGCGAACGATAACACTATGGATGTTCCAAGCCCTACTTTTACTCTTGTACAAAGCTATCAACTTCCACAGTTTGAAATTATTCATGCTGATCTTTATCGCCTTTCTATGGCAGAAGAAATTGATGAATTAGGGCTTCATGAAGCTCGTGAGAAAAATATTTTACTTGTTGAATGGCCAGAAAGAAATACAGCTCTTTTAGAGCTCGCCACTTTTGCACTCACTTTATACTATAAAGAACATGGGCGTCATGTAACACTTAGATCAGCACAACATTCCATTGAACGTTTGCAACAGTCTTTTGCAATTCGTACATTTTAAAAAACATCGACATGAACATGAACACCATCATTTTTTAATTGATAATCCCTCAGTACGTACCTCTGAAATTTGAGATGATGAACAACATAAAGAAGTTCCTCATGATGCAATAACCATGAAGATGAGACGAAATACTGACTCTTTTATATAACAATGACATAAATTGCAAAGGACATCCGTTAATTTATAGGAATTTATCAATTTATTTTAGAGAATGTTTTTTGCCTTTCATATTTTTGTTAAAGGCTTCGAAAAAAGTCTTTTGATTCTAGAAAATAGTGTAAGAGAATTTTAAATTGAAGTGGTAACCCTTTAGAAGAGCATTATATAACCTGTAGTGAATTGCTTGCTTCTTTCTGCTTAAAAATTGTGAACTTCAGAGAAGTAATTTGCAAAGTTTTTGCTTAAAATCTCCTTATTGCTAGATTGATATACCTTTTTATGTGTTGAAAGCACTATCTATCTGAATAGTCTTATCCAAGAAGAAAATACCTTTATGAAATTATCATTCACCCAATATTTTTGACGCGCATATAAGGAAAGAATTGCCTATATTCTTCATACAGGGCAATTTTTTTATAAAAAATGGTCAATTGAATCATGCATAAAAGTACAAATTCTTAAATTTATTTAATATTTTGATTTTATTGTTTTTTCATTACAATATATTGCAAAAAAGAATGTTTTAAAAAAGTTAAAAGGAGAGACAAAACTTCTCTCCTTTATAGTAATTATATGTGGAATTAACTAAGCCCATCTTTTATCCATTCAGAAAGACGTCCTTTAGAGGTAGCGCCAACCATATTTGATGAAATATTTCCATTTTTAAACATTAATAAGGTAGGGATAGAACGTACTCCGTATTGGGTAGCCAGTTCCGGATTTTCATCAATATTTACCTTAGCAATTTTAACTTGATTTTGCATTTCCATTGAAATTTCATCCAAAATTGGAGCAATCATTTTGCAAGGGCCACACCATTCTGCCCAAAAATCCACCACAACAGGGGTGGAAGAGGTTAGAACTTCACTCTCGAAATTGTCCTTATCAACTTTTATACACGTCATTGATTTATCCTTTATATTCACTTTTTATAGATTGGTATGATAACAATTCATATCAAGTTATTGCAAAGATAAATTATTAAAGGACTTTTTTACACCAGAGATTGTGCATTGTGTTTGTTTGGGGGATTTTATGAAAGTAAGAAAGTGTAAAGATGCTTTGAAGGAAAGGAGTAACTTATAAGGCAACTTCACCAAGAAATGCTTCGAGTTTTTCTGGAGGAAGTTTAAAAACTTTGGCTTCTTTACTGTAGATAAGCAGAGCTTGGATATCTTTATCAGGATGAATAGCTTGCAACAATTTTCGGTAAAGAGCCATTTGCAACCAGTGATGGGAAGCAATAGCGGCTTCATTTTCTGGCGGAGTTCCTGTTTTAAAATCGGCAAATATAATGCTATTTTTCGTGATGTAGAGACGATCAATTTGACCAGAAATTGCTTGTTCTTTTCCACGAATTTTCACAATACCCATTAAGGAGACCTCAGCACGTGCATGCTCAGAGAAAAGGGGCTTGAGGTAAACATGATCTAATATTTTCCAAACATGGCGAAGAGCATCTTCTCTTTGGCTCTCATACCAATGAGAAGCTTTGATATTGAGATAGTTTCGAGCATAATCACGACGTTTTTGTAGGGGGTAATCGGGTAAATATTGTAACAATCGGTGAACGAGATTACCATATTCAATGGAAAAAGCTCTGTTAGTATTTGTTGCGCCTAAAACAGGGGAGGTGGTAAGCTGTTTTGGACTTGAGGACAGCTCTGTATCAGCTTCAATGAAAAGGCTCGCGACTGAGGGTTTTAACGGTTTTGGTAGCACTGGTTCCTCTGGTACTTTATGGGAGAAAAAAGCAGGCAAAGGTGGTAAGGTTTGGCATTCAGCGCAAGGTACTTTTGGGTTTATAGAAGCAGAAGAAGGAGGTGTAATGCAAAAACGCCAAGCTGCAATATCTTCCGCAGAATCTTTTATAGCAAGAGCATGCGGTTCGAGGGCTTTTTTTACTAGTTGTAACCATGTATGAGATGGCGTTTTCTGGCCTTTATATCCACAAATAAACAAGCGATCTTCAGCGCGTGTCATTCCTACATAAAGAAGGCGCCTATATTCTTCTTCTGCACGCTCTTTTAAATATGAAATTGCTTGTTTAGAGAGTTTTGTATCAAACTTTTCATTTGGGCGCCAAATAAAGGCTTGTTTTCCATTCCATTGTGCGTTATCTGGAGTGATTTTAAGCAAGTGAGGTGCATGCTGAGGATGCCAAATCGCACTACCAGGATCAACTAAAAACACAACAGCAGCCTCTAGTCCTTTTGCAGCATGAACAGTCATGATGCGAATTTCTTCATTATTTTGTTCAAATTCACGTTTAATTTCTGGTTCGCTTGCACTTAATGTTTCTAAAAAAGCTTGTAATCCTGGTAATCCTGTTTTTTGAATAGTGAGCGTATAATCCATAAAAGCATCGAGCACATCATTTGCTTCAGATCCTAAGCGAGACAGAATTTTTTGTCTTCCCTTATCATTATTCAAAATATGGCTATAAAACTCGAAAACCGGTATTTTATCCACTAAAGCGCGATAATGGTTTAGCTTTTCAAAAGCATCTTTAAAAGATATCTGCGATGATGCGTGCGTACATAAGCTTTGCCAAAGAGAGCCGGTGCGGTGTGCGGCAAGCTGATAGAGTTCCTCTTCACTAAAAGCAAAAAGGGGACTTTTTAAAACGCAAGCAAGAGAAAGATCATCTTGTGGCTGCAAAACAAAACGCGCAAGCGCCATTAAATCACGGATACTAATATGTTTGGTAAGCTGTAAACGATCAGCCCCTGCTACGGGAATATTGCGGTGTTTAAAAGCACGGGAAAGAGCTGAGACAAATTGATCACGTTTACGAACCAATATCATAATATCACTTGCACGTATTAAGCGTCCTTTTGCTGGAAGCATTTCACCTTTTTGTAACCAGTTGGCAATAGTTTCAGCAATTTTTTCTGCTAAACGAACTTCAGGAGTATCTAAATGATCAACGCTTAAATGCCAATCATGAGGAAATTCACTCGTTTCTTGAGAAATTGTATCCCATATAACAACTTCACCGGGACTATGAACACGAATAGCTTCATGCACCGTTTTTGTATTTTCTGTCGAAAGTCCTTTATAGTTTTCTGGTGTTTCAAAAACAATATCAACGCTTTTAAGAACATCCGCTGTAGAGCGAAAAGAGTAATGCAATTGTACTTTTTCAAATTGCTGATTTATTTGCTGCACTTTTTTTTGAATGATTCGTCCATTTTCAGCAAAATTTTCTGGAGCTGCACCTTGAAAAGAATAAATAGATTGCTTTTCATCTCCAACAGCAAAAAGAGTCCGTATATTTGTTCGTTGGCTATAACCTGAGAAAAACTCTTGTGCCAACAGTTGAATAATTTTCCATTGCTCAGGGTTAGTATCTTGTGCTTCATCAAGTAGAATGTGATCAAGCCCACGATCTAGTTTATAATGCACCCATTGGCTTGCACCTTTACGCTGTAACAAATAAAGTGTACGCTCAATAAGATCGTCAAAGTCTAAGAAGCCATTTGCCTTTTTTAGATTCGTATAGATTTTGAGATAAACGGCACATAACTGAAAAGCAGCCATATTGAGAGTAGCAACTTTTGCGCATTGATATTTCTCTAAAAGAATAGAAAGCTTGTTTTGTTTATCTTTAAGCATTTGCTGAATAAAAGGCCAAATTTGGTCTGATTTTTTACGAGATAAATGTGAAAAATTACGCGGCTCACCTTTTATTGTAAAATAAATATCAGAAATAATATTGAGAATATCTGTCTCATCACGCAGCTTTTCTAATTGGGAAAGTTTTTCCACCATATCCTTGCAGCTTTGACTGCCATTGATTTCACAATGCGTAAGAGCATAAAGAGGAAGGCGCGCTGTCTGTTTAATTTGTTCCAATAGACATTGGTTTGTTTCATCGGGCGCTAAGTTAAAAAGTGCACGCAATTTTTCTTCTCCATTTTCAGATAGAAGAGAAGATAAAAAATCAGATAATTTATGTTGCTTTTCCGTTGCTTCATAAAGCAATTGGTTAAAAGTATGTTCACTAATAACTGTAAATAACTGTTGCAAAGCAGGCTGTACATCACGACGGGCTAAAAGTTGGCGACGGGATTCTTGTAGTAATTTTTTTCGACTGATATCATCGGGAAGTTCAAAATGCCCTGCAATATTGGCTTCTAACATAAATTGATGCAAGAGAGATTCACAAAAAGCATGAATCGTTTGGATTTTTAAGCCACCAGGCGTTTCGAGGGCACGCGCGAAGAGTTGTCGTGCATAAGTTAGTTTGTGCGCATTAACAGGTTTTTTTTCAAACCGTGTTAAGGTTTCTTTCAGCTGTGCATCATCGAGTTCATTCCAACTGGAAAGCGTGCGAAAAATTCGTGATTGCATAACAGCAGCAGCAGCTCTAGTATAAGTAAGGCATAAAATACGTGCTGGAGGCGTACCGTTTAAAAGCAAACGGATAACACGTTCACTTAAAACGTGGGTTTTTCCAGATCCAGCATTTGCAGAAACCCACACGTTTTTTTGAGGATGTGTTGCCGTTGCTTGTGCATCAAGAGCGGCTTCAGGAATAGAAAAAAACGTCATGATTACTCTTCTTTATGAAAACCACTTGACCATTCCCACAACCGAGCCAAATGGTCGTAGTCACCTTCATATCGTTTTGACATAGGGACAGCATGTGAGAGATAGCCTTGTTGTGGATTTTGATAATAAGTTATGAGTGTGATAAGATTTTTCCATGCATTTTCACCAAGATTAACAGCACTTAGGTGAGTTTTTTCGTCTTTTTTCTTTAAAAGAATTGATTGGGATTTAATTTCACCTTTTCTGTTAAGGGGAATGTAAAATAAATTTGAGGGAGTAAAATCTTTAAAATCTGGGAATCCCCCTTGTATGAGTA
Source organism: Bartonella sp. OC68QHHN (assembly GCF_042193875.1). Lineage (NCBI taxonomy): Bacteria > Pseudomonadati > Pseudomonadota > Alphaproteobacteria > Hyphomicrobiales > Bartonellaceae > Bartonella > Bartonella sp. OC68QHHN. The sequence continues at coordinate 436,615 of NZ_JBHIME010000023.1, forward strand.
AAGCTGTTTCTAAAGCCAATTGCGGAAATAATAATTCACGAACTTGTTTTGATGAAGGAGGAGTTCCGGTTTTGAAATCTAGAATTTCAACCGTTTTATCTGGCAAAACATCAAGACGATCAGCACGTCCTGAAAGGGTTACCCCTGTTGTTCCTATAGGGATTTTTTGTGATACCACTTCCGAATATCGCTCTCGTAGTCCTAAACTTTGTTCCCATTGAATAAGGCGTGGAGCAAGATTTTCAAAACTATTCCACCAAATTACTTCAATATCATATGGAAAATTGAATTTATCAAACTCTTTACGTCCAATAGCAAGCAGCACATTGAGTGCATTTGCAGCATTTGGATTTTTTATTTGTGTGCAAAAAGCTGCAAGAATAGCGTGATAAAGTGTTCCACGTTCTGAAGCGCCAGGATCATAAATAAGTTCTTTAAGTGGTTTTAGCCGTAAGATTTTTTTAGCATAAATAGCATAAGGATCATACCGCAATGTTTCTATTTCAGTGACTGAAAAATGACGCGGGCGTATGTTAAGAGGTGGAGCAGGGCAAGGACGTTCCACCTCAGAAGTTATACTTGTATGATCAAGCATCTTTGTCCAATGGCGTAATATTTCACCTCGTGCACGGATTTTTTTCCAAACCTGTTTTCCTACAACTGTTTCCATGCGTTGTAGCCAGCGTGAAGGAATGGAAGGTGTATGATTAACACGCAATGCGCGACTCATCACCACTTTATCCATTCCCATCGCCCATTGAAAATCATGCGCGGAAAGACCAATACGCTGCTCTGGTGGTTCCAGAGTTAACATCATTTTCATCGGTCGCGATAAAAAAGCATCATTTCTGGTTGTTATCGGCCATGACCCTTCATTAAGACCGCCGATGACCACTGTATCAACCGTTTGCAAACGTGATTCCAAAGTACCCCAGATAAATAAACGTGGATGTCCTCCAGGCGAAGGTGTGACGGAACGGGTAGCTATTATGGCAGAAAACATAGCGGGCCATTCGCAAAGATGAAATGTTAATCCTGATTGATCACTGACCAATTCACGTAAAAATTTTGATAGGGATTGTCCTGCTTCGTGTTGATAAAGATGTGCAAGAGAATTATCCTGACTGCGACCAAAATTTTCAAAAACCTCAACAGTTGCTATCGCAGCTTCATTGATGGTGCATTCTTTCTCTTGTTTCATAAGAGATGTTAAAGGTTCAACAGCTTTCCTCAAAAGATGACAAAGGAAACGTGCTTCTTCACATTTCTGTTGATCAAGAGCGTTGATTTCAGAATTATTATGAAAGTATGTTTCAATCCATTTTTCAAGAAATTGATCACATTCGCAAAGATTGATGCGCCCTGTATTCCCTCGAAGAATAAAAAGTTCAAAATTTTCTGCCATTTCGCGTAAACGATGACGGTTTTGTTGGAGTGTTGTCAGTGGATGTTTAAGAAGAGAAAGAAAAGCAATGGGATCATCGGATTGTAACACATTTTCTAGGATAAGTCGTAAGAGAGTTACAGGCAATGTTTGTGCAAGTGGTGTTCCGCCTGAATCATTTGCTTCAATTCCAAATCGCTGTAATTCCACAGCAACACGGCGTGCTAAATTACGGTCATTTGTAATAAGGGCCGCAGTTTTTTGGGGTTCTTCAATAGCTTTGCGTAAGGTAATAGCTATAGCGAGAGCTTCTTCACGTTCATTTATAGCTTCAATAAATGACCAATCTGCACAAAGACGTTCATAATCATCACGGACAATTTGTATCCATTTATCTGTTGTAGAAGCTGGTCGGAGTGCTTCTGATAAAAGAGCCATTCGTTTTTTCTTTGTTATACTTTGTTGGCCAATTTCGCAAACATGATAACGTTGACACTCCATGAGAGTTAGAAGTTTTTTTAAATGATATTGAGGATGGCTAAAAACATTTTCTGCATGATCAAAAAAATCACAAGCTGTTTTTTCTTTATTGCTTGTGCTTAGTGCATTCCATTGATCTTCATCCATATGAAGATCAAGGCCAGGAAGAACAACAGCCCCTTTTGGCAGAGAAGCTATAACCTTTAAAAGATGAGAAACTGCGGGCATAGAACCTGACACACCAGCTGCAATGATCGGTTTATCAGGCAGCACACGTCGTAAAGTCTCTGCATGCATTGTGAGTGCTTGATTACGCCATTCAGCTGGATTACTTCGTTGTTTTTCTGTCAAGATTTTTGGCCAATTTTGCGTAACAATAGTCAAGAAATCGAGCGTTATTTGCCACCATTCAGCAACCATATCAGGTGCAATATTTTTAAGTTTTGACCAGTCTGCTCCTTCTGTTTCAATTTCGTCCATCAAGTGTGCTAAATCTTGCGCAAGCCAAATCGCATCAGCACTATGAGCTGGTGTAAGCACATCTTCTGTACCAAACATGGCACGCAGATGCGCAGGTAAATTTTCACGCCAAGGACGGATAAGGCGCGCTAAAAGTAAAAGACGTTCACTTTCTCCAATAGGTGGATTCAGAGCGCTGGTATGATTTTCAACAAAAAGGAAACTGTCTTCATCTACATCTCCTAGAGCACGAATGGTTGGCAAGAATGTTGATTGTGTATCACTTCTTTCAACAAAGGCTAAACGCAAAGCACGAGCAGCACGACGTGTCGGAACATAAATAAGGCTATCAGCAAGGGCGGTTTGAATATCTCCACTTGAAGCGAAATTATCAATAAGGCTACCAGAGAGTAGTGCATCAACAAAGTGAGGCAAAAAAGCAGTTCCCGGAGAAATAGAAAAGACACGCGGTTTATAGGTCATATGATCTCGTATTTGGGATAACAAATTTCAGTTTATTGATTATTTGTATTATTTTTACTGTATACAATATTTATACAAGGAAAAACTGAAAAGCTATATTTATACAGCAGATTTTTTAGTTTAAATTTAAAAAATATTGAAATAAATTATATGTCTTAAGTCATCGCGAAAAAATATATAAATTTTTTCTGATATTTTTCAACGTAGAATTGGCTACAGTTTATTCTCTAACCAAAATAGATAATATAAAAATAAATATTAAAGTTTTAAAAGGTGCTAGGGATACCAATGCATTGTAGCTCTTTGAATATAATAAATAAATTTACCACATTCTTTATACAGTGCAATCTGAAAATATCCTTTAAATACTCCATCATTTCAGAAAAAAATAGATATCATGATATTGCAAAATTTAAAAAATCAGTTTCATAAATAATATTTTCGAATCCCATAAAAAGCTTGGAAAAAAATAATAACATTTCCACCTTTCACAGCGAAAATAGATTACTTTAATGGAGAGAGTTTTGCAAAAGTTTATCGTGCAAGCCCCTAATCTTGCTAGGATCACATCCCTTATGCAAAATAGAATGCCCAAAAATATCATTATGTTGCAATTTTATATGTTTGTTTTTAAAGAAACATTTTTTATTGTACTTGAGCATACTGCGTAATGTCGTCCCGTAAATAATATAGACGAATAGTATAACGTAAACTTCCGTGAATGGGATAAGATACATCACACACCACCATCATCACTTTTTACCCTCACCTAATATTTTGAAAGCTCTTGGCTATAGAGAAGTTTTATAAGAGGCATTGTATTTTTTGCTTCAAGTGTTTTACGCACACACCAATCCTACTTATGACGTGCAAACAAATGATTTTGATTGTTTCAATATAAAAAACGATAAATTATCATTATAAGTAAAATTATTGTAGAAAAGATTTTTCTTTATTTTAAGAGCGTACTTGATAATCTTTAAAAGCAGAAAATTTTATTTTAGGAGCTCTTTCTGCCTCATAATTCAATGAAAAATCGTTCTCCGCTAAAAAAACTGGTTCACCTTCTAAATCATACGCAATAGCAGAGCGGTGATTGCTGAGAAACTTTTGCAACTCATCTTTGCTCTGCGCTGAAATCCAACGGCATAAATTAAAGCGCGCAGACTCAAAATTTACTGGCAAAGAATATTCTATTTTTAATCGTTCTTTTAAAACATCAATTTGCAAAGCACCAATAACACCAATGAGAGAAGGCGACCCATCATCAGGAATAAACAATTGTACAACCCCTTCTTCAGCCATTTGTTGCAAAGCTTCTTTGAGCTTTTTTGCTTTCATTGGATCGCCCAAACAAACACGACGCAAAATCTCTGGTGCAAAATTTGGCACTCCCCTAAAGAGGATATCTTCTCCTTCAGTCAAAGTATCGCCAATACGCAATGTTCCATGATTAGGAATCCCTACGATATCACCAGCATAGGCTTGATCAGCAATTTGGCGCGAACGCGCAAAGAAAAATTGTGGAGCCGAAAGCGTCATTGGTTTTCCTGTTCGAACCAACTTTGTCTTCATACCACGTTCAAGTGTTCCCGAACATACCCGAAAAAATGCAATACGATCACGATGATTAGGATCCATATTCGCTTGAATTTTAAAAACAAATCCCGTCATTTTAGGTTCAGTTGCTATGACATTGCGCTGATCTGCACTTTGGTCACGAGGACTTTGACCAAAATCAATAAGCGCATTAATCAAATCACGAACACCAAAATTTCGTAAAGCTGAACCAAAATAAACCGGAGTCATATGACCTTCACGGAAAGCTTGAAGATCAAAATTCTTGCAAACACTTTGAGCGAGTTCTACCCCTTCAATAAAAGGTGAACGTTGATATTCAGGAAGTAAATGGACAACCTCTTTGGGATTTGAAACTATCCTCTGTGTTATCTCATCATCTTTTTGACGAAAACGATTATGATGAAGGTCATAGGTACCAACAAAATCTTTACCCATACCAATTGGCCATGTTATAGGCGCGGTATCAAGAGCAAGCTTTTCTTCAATTTCATCTAAAAGCTCTATAGGATCACGTGCCTCACGGTCCATTTTATTGATAAATGTAACAATAGGAATATCCCGCATCCGACACACTTCAAACAATTTTAATGTTCTAGGCTCAATCCCGCGGGCCCCATCCAACACCATGACAGCACTATCAACGGCTGTGAGAGTGCGATACGTATCATCCGCAAAGTCCTCATGTCCTGGAGTATCTAGGAGATTAAAAATATGATTTTCATATTCAAACGTCATCACCGAAGTCACAACGGAAATACCACGATCACGCTCAATATTCATCCAATCAGAACGGGTTTGAATATGATCTTTTTTGGCTTTTACTTCTCCTGCAAGTTGAATAGCACCACCAAACAATAAAAGCTTTTCTGTCAATGTTGTTTTCCCCGCATCTGGGTGTGCAATGATCGCAAATGTACGGCGTCGCTTTACTTCTCGCACTCTCTTTTCCATTATTCCTCCACAGGACGTGCAAGCGCTTCAGCAATCAGTGCACGCATTTCATTAATCCCATAAAGCGCTATAAATGATCCCCATCGTGGACCTCGCTCTTGTCCCAGAAGGACTTCATACAACATTTGAAAAAAAACATTGGAAACACCAGGGCCACCTTCAGGGCTTTTTTTGCTATGATCTTGATAGCGTTCCGTTAACCGTGCAACATCAAGAAGCATATTTTGTAGCATGTTGCCATCAACAGTTTCAGGTAAATTAGCTAATTTTTCATCAATTTGTGCTAATGTTGCTCGTTCGCTATCATCTGGTATACGAAATTTCTTGTTTGGTTTAACAAAAAAATCAAAATATTTAATGGCAAACTTCACCAATTGATCAAGTTCTGGATAAGTTTGTGCATTTGCTCCTTTAGCGTAACGGGAGATAAAACCCCAAAGAACTTCTGCATTCTCCGCATTTGAAGCACTTACCAAATTTAAAAGCATCGCAAAGGATACAGGCAAATCAACCTGCGGTGGACAACCATTATGAATATGCCATACAGGATTATTAAGCCGCTCTTTCCATTCTTGGCGACCATAGGCTGAAAGATGCGCATAATATTCATCAACCGCTTTTGGAATGACATCAAAATAAAGCCGTTTTGCTGTTTTAGGCTTTGAAAACATATAAAGACCTAAACTCTCTGTTGGGGCATAAGTAAGCCATTCATCAATGGTTAAGCCATTTCCCTTGGATTTAGAAATTTTCTGCCCTTTCTCATCTAAAAAGAGCTCATAGTTGAATCCTTCTGGGGACTTCCCACCTAATACTTTACAAATTTTAGAAGAAAGATTTGTGGAATCGATAAGGTCTTTTCCTGCCATTTCATAATCAATGCCAAGCGCTGTCCAACGCATTGCCCAATCTACCTTCCACTGACACTTAACCTTGCCCCCCGTAATCTCTGTTTCTATGGTTTCTCCTGTTTCTGGTTCGATATAAGTAACTGTACCTTTTTCAACATTACGCGCAATCATCGGTACCTGTAATACTTTTCCAGAAAAGGGAGAAATCGGTAAAAAGAGCGAATAGGTCGCTTGCCGTTCTGCACCCAATGTTGGTAAAATAATTGCCATAACCTTGTCATAACAGGCAAGGATTTTCAAAATTGTTTCATCAAAACGACCAGAATTGTAATAATCCGTAGCACTTGCAAATTCATAATCAAAACCAAAACGATCAAGGAAAGCCCGTAACCGCGCATTATTCGCTGCCCCAAAAGAAGGATAATCATCTCCAAAAGGGTCGGGTACACGGCTCAACGGTTGACCAAGATAATGTTCCATGCTTTCGCGATCAGGCACATTCTCAGGAACCTTGCGCAAACCATCCATATCATCAGAAAAACAAAGCAATTTTGTTTTTACTTTATTCTCCGTAAGAATATTAAATGCATGACGCACCATGGTTGTACGTGCAACTTCCCCAAAAGTTCCAATATGCGGTAAACCAGAAGGTCCATAACCTGTTTCAAATATCACACTGTCTGGATAACCCGTCTTTTCATACCGTTTGATAATCTTACGTGCTTCTTCAAATGGCCAAGTTCTCGATTGAGAAGCCGCATCTTTTAATTCAGGCGTAAGGTTAAGGGTATCACACTGATCACGCATCATTATTTATCCTAAAAATTACACTCTTTCAAAATAGGGTGTATGGTTCTTGAATTTATTCGTCAATAATAGCAAGCAAAAAGATGAAAATTTCTTTACACTCTTAAGTCACAATACAAAAAGTGCCTTCGCTATAAACATATTTTGTTCTGATAAAAATCGAAAACATTCAATACTATAAAGCAAAATTGACTTGTTTTGATTATCGGAGCCTTCATTGCTATTATTATCATGGATTTTGCTTATTATACTGACTTAGTACAAAAGAGAAGCCTCTAACATTGGATGAAAGAACTGCAAAAACCAACAGATAAAAATGCTTAAGTTAGGCATTTCATACAGAAGCATTCCCCCTACTTTACACTTGTCACCGTAATTTTCTATTTTTTTGTCACCTTGATGACGCATTGCTAATGTAGAGCATTTAATTTAATAAAACCAGTTGTATCTCTTTGATCATAAGTACCTTGATCATCCTCGAAAGTTACCAACTAACTCAAATAAAATGATTTTTTACTTTGGCGCCCTTCAACAATCACGTTTCCTTTATAGAGTTTTAACGTGACTTCACCTTCAACATGTTCTTGAGATAAATCAATAGCTGCCTGCAACATCTTACCTTCTGGTGAAAACCAAAATCCATAATAAATGAGTTCTGCATAACGTGGCATCAATTCATCTTTCAAATGAGCTGCACCACGATATAGCGTTAAAGATTTTATAGCTCTGTGAGCCGTTAAAAGAATGATCTCCCTCCCTAGTGTTTTCATAAATACCCCGCGATTTCATATCCACAAAGCGATTTTCTACCAAATCTGACCGACCAATACCATTATCGCGCCCATAATGATTTAATTTTGCAAGTAAAGTTGTAGGAGGTAAATTTTTTCCATTGATTGAAACAGCATCACCTTTTTTAAAGCCAAGAGTGATTCTAGCTGCTTAATCTGGAGCATCTTCCACGGAAAAATTACGCATATGGACATATTCAGGAGCAGGAAGTGCTGGATCTTCTAAAATCTTTCCTTCTGATGAAGAATGCAATAAATTTTCATCCCCTGAAAAAGGCGCTTCGCCTTGCTTATCCTTTTTTACAGGAATTTGATGTGTACGAGCAAATTCAAACAGATCTGTCCAACTCTTAAAATCCCAATCACGCCATAGAGCAATAATCTTTATATCAGAATTAAGAGCATAAGCGGACAGCTCAAAGCGTACCTGATCACTGCCTTTGCCCGTTGCCCATGAGCAATTGCATCTACTCCTGTTTCCTTAGCAATTTCAATTAAACGTTTTGAAATAAGTGGGCGTGCAATTGATGTTCCTAAAAGATAAGTCCCCTTATAAACGGTATTGGCTCGAAACATCGGAAAAACAAAATCACGCACAAATTCTTCGCGCAAATCTTTAATGTAGATTTCTTTAACACCTAGAGCATTTCAGCTTTACGACGAGCAAATTCTAGTTCTTCCCCTTGCTCCAAATCCGCTGTAAAAGTTACAACTTCAACGTCTAGCGTACTTTGCAACCATTTGAGAATAATTGACCTATCCACTCCCCCCTGAATAAGCCAAAACAACTTTTCTAATATTTTGCCACTTCTTCATTTCAAAGTTCTATATGAGCTGCTCTTTTATTTCTACCCAAAAATCAAAACAATGTAAGAAATATAAAAATAAATTCTCTTTAAGCAACATTAAAAAGACGCAAAAAACGTAAATAAAAACGCTTTAGAGTGTCAATAATGAATACTGCTTAAAAATAAAAGGAAATTTACGTGTCATTTCTACCGGAGTGGTCTATTGTTGTACAATTTGCTTTAGCATCGTTGATTTTAGCACTTATTCCAGGACCTGATATGATGCTTTCTTTAGAACGAACCATTACACAAAGCAAAAAAGCTGGAATTATGTGTGCCTTGGGTAGTGCAACAGGGTTTGCCATTCAGGTTACCGCTGTAGCACTTGGCTTATCAGCGCTTGTTTTTGCTGCGCCACACACTTTTATTCTTCTAAAAATTGTTGGCGCCTTTTATCTTTTATGGTTTTCCTTTCAAGCATTACGGAGAAATTCGACATTTTCCTTTGAACAGACATCTTCTAAATCTCAAAGCGCTAAACGTAACTATCTTGTTGGTATTGGAATTAATCTTTTAAATCCTAAAGTTATACTCTTTAACGCGACATTCTTACCACAATTTATCAATGCGAATGATCCTATGGCAACACAAAAGCTACTCTTTTTAGGACTCTCTTATATCCCTATTTCTTTTCCCATTACAATTTCTATCATTTTTACAGCGCATAAACTTACCAAAATTCTCAAGAAAAATCCTCTTTATATTCGCTTTCTCGACTGGCTTATTGCTGGTACTTTTACTACTTTTGCTCTCCATCTCCTTATAGTTACAAACATTGATTTATAAATGTAATTTATCGTTTTTAATTTAAATGAGAACCCAAATATTGTAGGATTCTCTCATTTCAAACCTGTTTATATTGAATCAAACAATATCTTTCCCTTGTATGTTATAAGCGCATCGGGAGTTTTCGTATGTATAAAACTATCTAAAAAATACCTCTTATGAACCATCTTAAGTGCCAAAGGCTTTACAATATTGGGAGTTGAAAAATAAAATGGTGGTACCAACTTAGCACCTTTATTAAATGTAAAGGTGGGGTAATATCATAATTTTATAGAGGCTTTTGTTTTATACTCTTCACAAGCATTGTCATGAAATGGGAAGTGCATTAAAAAATACTTTTTTAAAAACATATCAATAGACAATACTATGGTATTTATATTTTAGATACTCCGCTTTGTGTGAGTCCTAATCTTGTTAAAAAACGTAACAAACAAAAGAGTGAGACAATGCACAATCCCCACTTTTTAAAAGATATTACCGTAGATGCTTTTAAAAGTCACAAAATAGAATTAGAGGGTATGATAATAAGGTGGAAATTAGTTAAGACCCTTAAAACTTCACATTCCCTCTAAATGAGGTTCCTCCTCATTTCAGAGATTACGCAAACAGATTGCTATATACAATATTTTCCCCTCATTTATCATATAAAAGCTGAGACTGTTCGTCTAGCACTTATCCATCTTAATCTCTGTCTCACACATTCTATTATATGCTAATTTACTGAAAAAACATAGGCTTTAATATCACTGAAAGTTGCATTAACTAATGACCAATGGCATTTTCAAGTCGCAAACGTTCAGATTTCCGTAAACGCTCTGAAGCTGATTTAAGTTGTCCACATGCCGCTAAAATATCGCGTCCACGCGGTATCCGAATAGGAGAAGCATAGCCCGCTTGATTAACGACATCAGCAAAACGCTCGATTTGCTCCCAATCAGAACACTGATAATTACTCCCTGGCCACGGATTAAAAGGGATTAAATTGATCTTAGCAGGAATCCCTTTCAATAACCGAATCAATCGCTTAGCATCATCTAAACTATCATTGATATCTTTCAGCATAACATATTCAAAAGTGATTCGTTTTGCATTGGAAAGACCAGGATAATTACGGCAAGCCTCCAGTAATAAAGAAAGTGGATATTTTTTATTAATGGGAACAAGCATATCCCTTAATGTATCGTGTACTGCGTGGAGTGAAATCGCCAACATAACACCAATTTCTTCTCCGGTTCGGATAATTCCAGGAACAACCCCACTGGTTGAAAGCGTAATCCGACGTTTTGATAAAGAAAGCCCATCACCATCAGAAGCAATCAATAAAGCTTTTTTAACAGCTTCAAAATTATAAAGAGGTTCTCCCATCCCCATCATAACAATATTGGTAATTTTGCGACCTTCAATGGGAACTATTGCCCCATCAGGGGTATTTTTATCAGGAAAATCACCCAAACAATCACGTGCAACCAATAATTGTGCCAAAATTTCTTCTGCGGTCAAATTGCGAACAAGCATCTGTGTTCCCGTATGGCAAAAAGAGCAAGTTAACGTACACCCTACTTGCGATGAAAGACATAAAGTACCACGTCCTTCTTCAGGGATATAAACCGTTTCAATTTCAACAGGCCTTCCAGCCCCACGTGCAGGAAAACGTAAGAGCCATTTACGCGTACCATCTTTTGATATTTGTTCTCCAACAATTTCTGGGCGCGCAATGGAGAAATGACACTTAAGTGTTTCTTGCATTGCTTTAGAAATATTCAGCATCTCATCAAAATTTGAAACACCACGCACATAAAGCCAATGCCAAAGCTGACGCACACGCATACACGTTTGATTCTCTGGTACACCAACCGTCTTTAAAGCTTGCACCATTTCATCTTGCGACAAACCAATTAAAGATAGCTTAGAACTCTCCTTTACGACCACATTATCTGTTTCTCGCGCAAAACATGAACCAACTGGTCTAAGGTCATAGGAAACGGCCATTGCTTTCCAATTCACATCACTATTTTAGAAATTATCGAAACCTTAATGGCATTTTTGAGCTGCATTTAATGCAGCAGTGACCCCTTTTAAGGAATAAGTATAAGTGGTATGTGTTCCTCGTTTTGATATCGCTTTCACTGTCATATTGCTTCCAGCACGCATAGCAGAAACAAGCTGCTTTTCTAGCTCTGATGACGCCAACCAAGCTGAGGAATCTTTCGTGAAAAAATCAAAGTCCTTACCTCCAATGGTCACTGTCACTCTCGACCCTTCTTGAAGGGTATAACCAGCCATAAACTGCGGTTCAAATGAAATAGGTGAATGAGAACGCTTGGTAACCAAGAAAAAGTTATCACCATGATTAACTGTCGTTGGAAGAGCCTTCAAAGGTACCGATAACACATAGCAAATCGTATTTTTGGACGATTTATAAGAATAGGCTCCCCACGCTTCAAATTGATTTAAACGGCTTGGCGTTTGTGCATATGCTACTCCTGCTGTAACAAGAACCATTACAGATGCAGCAATAACAGTCTTTTCAAACATCTTCATTTAACTCACTTCTTTAGTCTCTAACAAGATTCTCTTCATTGGAAAAATTCAACAAAAACTTCCCTATATTCATGTGTCATTGTCCTAATTCCTTCAATAAGCGAAATATTTTCACACTAATTAGAATAGGTTTCCACGTTTCATTGTGACCTTTTAATCGTTACCAAAATATAAACTTCTTATTCAATAATCACATTAAAAAATAACATCTCATTTTACGCTACTCATTTCATCTTTGTATAAAAAACGATTTCTTTAAGTTATAGAAATTCAAAACGAGATGAAAATATACCATCACTCTGTTAAGAAATAAACCATACTCTTTATATTACAAGCAATCTGATATAAAATTTTGAAAATACACCCCATACTCCTCCCCCAAAAAGCTTCATCGTCTTGTGAACATTACTTCTCGACTTTATGCATTCAATACATTTATATTCGCAAAACACTCTACCTTTCACCCATTATAGTGCATTCATACTTCGTATTCAATATAGCCCCAATAACACTTTTTCTAAATCTTCAAAATATCTTGCAAAAATAATAAAGTATTATCAATATATTAATAATAAAACATAAAGAATTTAGATTCTATCTCAATAATCACATACAACTTTGTTTCTTTTGATCTTATTTCCCTATATATTTCATCTCCAATTGTTAATTTCTAAAATGATTTTAGTAGCTTATAATAGCCTAATCGTATTATTTTATGTATTAGACGATATTTTTCTTTCTGTTATAAAAAACTCCTTAAGAACTCTTTTGGAAAGTTTCCTTATCTTATTTCTAAGTAATTTATAAACAAAAATATAAAACCTTTTTCTACAGCAATTCTAACCTTATCGTTTTTTTAACAACATTCTAATCAATTAAAGTGGATCTGAATAAATCTTCCCATGCACAAAGCTCTTTCACCCAATCTAAAGCTATAATTTTCATTTTTACCGTACAAAATTGTTTTTTTAGCATGAGCTCTATACAGCAGCTGACATCTAAATCATATCTATAAAATAGTTGATCTCTTCCCTTGTGAAGAAATAAACTGGCGCCATTAAACTATTTTCTAGCTCCCAATGTTTTGCTACAATCCTCGATACTTGAGACGATTCATAAGAGGCATTTTTACTCCTTTCTTGTACAGTTTTTATCCACACGCTAATTCCGTTTATAACGTGCAAAATAGTGAATTATATTTAAATCAATATCTTGCTATCCTGAGAATACAATATATCGCTTATTTCTTCTTGAGAATTAAAATATTATCTCTAAACACTCAAATTCAACTTACGAAAAAATTCAATGCACAGATAAACTTTCCTGTTGATTTCTTTCCGTTTTCAAAGGACGAAGCTTCTTAAGCCAATCTCGACTGAAAACAGTTTGGATTCTTTTAGAGCGCTCTCCTCTTGTCTTCCCACTTATGTGATTCACTTAACAAAAGGCTCTACAAACAAGTCCTGCTTAAGAATATTTAACATACCTTCTAAGCTGCATTTGATTCTGAAGTTTGAATCAGTAAAGCATAAAGCGCATTAGCATTATGCGTATTGCGCAATTTTTGCACAACATCAGTGTGACGCAAAACACGTGCGATCAGTGATAAAGCTTTTAAGTGATCTGCACCAGCGTTTTCAGGTGCTAAAAGGAGAAAAACGAGATCTATAGGTTCGTCATCGAGAGCTTCAAAATCAACAGGACTTTCAAGACGTGCAAATATACCAATAATCCGATTAATATCAGGTAATTTTCCATGAGGAATCGCAATACCTCCACCCAAACCTGTTGAACCAAGCTTCTCGCGTTGTAAAACAATATCAAAAATCACATGCTCACTAAGACCTGTTAACTTGGAAGCTTTTTCGGCTAAAATTTGTAGAACCTGTTTTTTCGAATTAGCCTTAAGAGCCGGAATAATCGCTTCCGGTGCTATTAACTCACTCAAATTCATACTTTAATTTTCCTCTTACACGCTCAAATGCTTATCAATAAACCTGTAAACGGTATAGATACTTAATGTTCTTTCACTTTTCGCAATATCGCATGTGTTTTTACTTTTCAATTTATAATGGGTGATGGTTCACTACATCTTATATCACTTTTAACACAACAATAAATAGTATTCGGATCCTCATTAACGGTATGAGAAAACAAAGAGATGAAGTTGTTCATAAAGTTAATTTCCTTACGACTCTAGAAAAGGTCATTATTCATAAATTTATTAAACTTGTCATAAGAGTTGATGTATAATTCGCCATCAGAGTTTTTCTTTCTTTAAAAATGAGTCCTTAAATTAAGATGAAAAGCATACTGAGAAAAATGGGACTTTACTTTGAAAATTACTGTATAGCTTGAACATTACCTTATAACAAGAATATAAAGGTTTTTGGGGATTTAATGATTATTTTAAAAATTTATAGATTTAGCCTGATATCTGCAGCCGAGCTCCTATTTTTAAATAGGCCATATAAACCAATAAAATACGACAACTCCTATTGAATAACCGCAATATATAACCGGTGCTCCCATCAAAATACCTAAAACAGCATAATCGATATATTATTTGATTCGACAGGGAAAAATATGATAAATATCTCTTACCTTTCAATAACACACGCATTGATTGAGAGCTTCGTTTACCACTCATTATCAAGTTAATCTAGTGATATCTTCTCTGTGATACAATCATGAGTAAGCTAAACTTATAAAACAACAAACTAACCCTTTAATGATGAAGCCTTTTTCACCACTCAATAAAAACATTCTAAGGTTATAGTCATAAAAGAAGTTTTGGCATAAATAAGGAAATTTTCAGTAATAATGTTTGGTTAAACTTAAATGGAAACTCGTGAAAGCTGTAAAATCAAAGAGAAAACTGATTTCCCAAATAAATTCTGCGTACATCAACGTTGTTGATAATATCATTAGGACAACCGTGAACTAACACCCTCCCTGTATGAATAATATAAGCGCGATCGACAAGCCCTAATGTCTCACGCACATTATGATCCGTTATTAAAACACCAATGCCACGCTGCGTTAAATGACGAATAAGTTGTTGAATATCGAAAATAGCGATAGGATCAATTCCTGCAAATGGTTCATCAAGTAACATAAAATGGGGACGAGAAGCTAAAGCGCGCGCAATTTCAAGTCGCCGACGTTCTCCTCCAGACAACGAAAGTGCAGACATTTTACGTAAATGATCAATTTTAAATTCATGTAAAAGGCTATCTAACTCTTCACGTTGTTTAAGGCGATCTTTTTCAACGATCTCTAAAACAGCTTTAATGTTATTTTCTACTGAAAGACCACGAAAAATAGAAGCCTCCTGTGGAAGATATCCAATACCTAAACGCGCACGTCGATACATCGGAAGATGCGTAATATCAAATCCATCAATTTTAATGGATCCTCCATCAGATTTTATGAGCCCCGTAACCATATAAAAACAAGTTGTTTTACCTGCCCCATTGGGACCTAAAATGCCAACGGCTTCTCCCGTACGAATGCCAAAAGAAACACCATTAACAGTTCGTCTTCCTCGATAAACTTTAATCAAATTACTGGCAATCAAGGTCCCTTTTAAGGGATTTTTTGAAGCTTCACTTTTAAGATTATACCTGTCGGTCTGCTTTTTTCTTTTGATTCCAAACATGAAATCTTAATGGCCATTCTTTTGATTTTGTTTTAAAATAATAGAAACACGACCTTTTTTCTTAGGCGTCTCACAACCTTCTAAAAAAGCCTTTCCGCTTTCCATATTTGCCGTTAGTTTGCACCCCGTGGCTACATTGTCACCATCAGTTAACACAACATGATTCCCTGTCAAACTCATCATTTTTGACTTTCCATCAAAAACGCCTTTATCACCCGTAGCAATTTGCGTAGCAATTTTTATATAAACTTTTCCTAAAGCTTCCATTTTTTGTATGCCCGACGAACCAAATAAAGAAACAGATGATACCTTTGTATCTTCCTTGTTTTTATCAATTTCTTTATATGCTTTATCATAGTAAACAACTAATTTTGCCGTTCTTAAAAGACGTTCACCTTGCACCACTGAAACATCACCCTTAAAAAGCGCTATCCCTTCTTTGTCACGTATTTCCAAAGAATCTGCATGAAGTTCTACCGGTTCTTTGTCGCTTGATAGACTTATTCCAAAATGGGCCCCTTCAGCATATCCTGAAACTGCTCCTCCTAACATTCCCATGCTAAAAGCCAAGGTCACACCTATCCATCTTTTATACGATTTCATTATTTCAATTCTTCTGTTTATATATATACTTCTCTTTATAAATATTCTTTAAAGATTCGTATTGATATTGCGTCATTGCTTTTGAAGCACTAAATGCACACCACCATGGAAATACATGTTTTTTCCTTTTTCTCGAATTTGTAAGGCATTTGCGGCAAGATGCAAACCGGCTTGCTGAATATTAACACGTTGATCTGTTTTTAACTGTCCCTTGGATAAGTTAATACTAGCTGACATAAATTGTGCTATCATCCCATCATTCGTCGTAATGGTGAATGGCTTTTTCAACTGTAAAAAACCATTAATGTTATCGTAAAATCCCCCTTGCGCTGCGAGAAAAACCTGTCTTTTTTGGCCCATAAATGCTTTAGCTGTAATGTTTTGCAACCCAATCATTCCAGAGTGTGTATGGTCTTGAAATGCTTTTTCTGCTTTAAGCCAATAAGGTTCATGAGCACGGGTATACCCTTCTAATTTTGGATTGAGCATCGTCAAATTCATCACACCACTTTCTTCATGATTCAAAGGCATAGAATCAGAAGTAACGGGAACCAAGAAAAACGTAAACCAGCAAAAAACCAGCGCTGAAATCAACGCTAAGAGAGGTAAAAAAAATTTTAATATGCTAATACGACGCGAATGACGGGATGCTTTTTTAAAAACATCTCCAAAAGATGATTGCGTTGAAAAGACTTCATAATGATTGTGTACGAACATACTCTCCTAATCTCTTAAATACTCTGCATTTTTAACCTGTATAACCTTTATAGAAGATATTTTCAAATTTTGTTTCTTGCAATTTGTTTTTTCTTGGTTTTATTTTGCTTTTATCCGTTTATATATTGTAATATGCATGAAGTGCACAATTACAAAAAAAAATTTGTGTGAAAGTGAGGCTATTGTGGTAAAATCAGAGCTTGTGCAAATTATCGCTCGTCATAACCCGCATCTTTTTCAACGGGATGTAGAGAATATTGTAAACGCTATTTTTGAGGAAATTTCAACAGCACTTGCAAATGGCAATCGCGTTGAACTTCGTGGATTTGGAGCTTTTTCTGTAAAAAGCCGTTCAGCCCGTAATGGACGTAATCCACGAACAGGTGAAGCCGTTTCTGTTGAAGAAAAGTGGATTCCTTTTTTTAAAACTGGCAAGGATTTACGCGACCGTCTTAATCAGTGAGAAACTTATGATAATTAAACGTATTCTTCTAACAAGTATCGGTGTGATTCTCGCAGCGTTTTTGATTGTTTTTATCGTAGCTAATCGTCAAATGGTTCCGTTAACCCTTGATCCTTTTCGAGCAAATTCTGAAAGTTTTACTTATCATGCTCCCCTTTTTATATGGCTCTTTATTTTCTTTGGTTTTGGTATTTTATTAGGAAATCTGATCAGTTGGTTTTCCTATCACAAATACAAAAAAGCTCTCAAAAAAAGTAAAGCCGAGATCGAGAAATTGAAAACGTCTATCACAAATCTGATGTAATGGTATTTTAATTAAATTTTTTCTCTCTGTATTTTATATTCAGTACAGAGTTAAAAGTGCTCTTTTTCTTTTTTTATACATGTTTTAACTGACTTTAGCTCTTTTGCACTATTACGAAACACTTAAGAGCTTTATAATATATTTTCTTACCTCATATACCGTGATACAAAACATGCTCGCACAATGCTTTCAATCTTCCCATAACAATAGATATCTGCAGGAAAAGTTGCCCCTTATTTTAGAAACAGGTATAAGTGAAAACTATGCTCTCATTGATTCTGGTCATGGACAAAAATTAGAACGTTATGGAGCTTACCGCATTATTCGACCTGAAGGTCAAGCACTATGGAAACCCGCTTTACCACGAAAACAATGGGCTGATGTTGATGCTATTTTCACAGGAAACCGTGATGAAGAAGGGGTTGGTCGTTGGCATTTTCCTAAAAAGCCACTTGATGAAACATGGCCTCTTTCTTGGAATGGATTATCTTTTCTAGGCCGTTTTACTTCCTTTCGTCATGTGGGGGTTTTTCCTGAACAAGATGCCCATTGGCGCTCTATGGAAGAACAAATTATTAAAGCCGAACGTCCTATAAAATTGTTGAATCTTTTTGGCTATACAGGTATTGCCTCTTTGATTGGGGCACGAGCGGGTGCGAATGTTACCCACGTCGATGCTTCTAAAAAAGCCATTGCGTGGGCAAAAGCTAATCAAGAAAGAGCAGGATTACCAAATCATTCTATTCGCTGGATTTGCGATGATGCTATGAAATTTGTCGAGCGTGAACTGCGGCGTAAGAAAAGCTATGATATGATTCTTCTTGATCCCCCTGCTTATGGGCGTGGACCCCATGGTGAAATTTGGCAACTGTTTGATCATTTACCCACTATGATCACAAATTGTCGTAAACTTCTCTCTGATAAACCGCTCTCTGTTGTCCTTACAGCTTATTCTATTCGTGCTTCCTTCTTTGCACTTCATGCTTTAATGCGTGATGCATTTGTAAATCTTGGTGGTACGGTCGAATCAGGAGAACTCATTTTGCGTGAAGAAGTTGCAGGACGTGCTCTTTCTACTTCTCTTTTTAGCCGTTGGATTGCTTGAAGATGTGTAGACCCAAAACTGGTAGAGTGAAAGAAATTACCTCTCTTAGCAACCCCATCATAAAAGATCTTAAAGCACTTAGCCAAAAGAAAAACCGTAATAGAGAAGGTCTTTTTATGGCAGAAGGATTGAAATTGGTCATTGATGCTCTCAACCTCGGCTGGACAATACAGACGCTTATTTTTTCTAAAAGTAAAATCGGTAATGCTGCTATCGAAAATACTGCCGCACGTGCTGTAGCCAACGGTGGTTTTGTTATTAAAGCCTCACAAAAGGTTATGGAATCACTTACCCGACGCGATAATCCACAAACAGTTATTGGTATTTTCAAGCAAAAATGGCACTCTCTTGAAATGATAAAAGGACAGATTAAAGATGTTTACATCGCGCTTGATCGTGTACGTGATCCCGGAAATCTTGGTACCATTATTCGAACTGCTGATGCTGTAGGTGCTAAAGGTGTTATTTTAATTGGTGAAACAACAGACCCTTTCTCACCTGAAACAGTCCGTGCAACCATGGGATCTATTTTCTCTGTACCACTTTATCGTTTTGATGAAAGCGCCTTTTTAAACTGGTCTGCTCACTTTAAAGGTATGATCGTTGGAACACATCTCAAAGGATCTCTGGATTATCGCACACTTGATTTCAAAAATGGCCCTATTATCCTTTTAATGGGAAATGAAAAACAAGGATTATCAGATCTTCTTACAAACCGGTGTGATAAACTTACGCGTATTCCACAAAGCGGACGTGCAGACTCGCTTAATCTAGCTGTAGCAACAGCTGTTATGCTTTATGAAATCCGTCGCCCTTATTTAATACTGGAACCATGTGAGGAAAAATATGATTCGTAAATCACTCCCTTTTCTTCTTTTTGGCTTGGCTTTTACAGTAGTACTTGATCAAGCTGTCAAATACTGGGTTATGCACAATATGCCTTTAGGAACAGAAATTTCGCTTATTCCTTTTCTTTCCCTTTATCATGTGCGTAATTCTGGCGTTGCATTTTCGTTTTTTTCTTCATTTTCTCACTGGGGAATCATTGCTATCACGATCATCGTGATTATCTTCCTTCTATGGTTATGGAAAAATACTGAATATAATAAGTCTTTAATGCGCTTTGGTCTTATTCTTATTATTGGGGGAGCAGTCGGCAATCTCATTGATCGTATTCGCTTTCATCATGTCACTGATTATATACTTTTTCATATTAATGATATTTTTTATTTTGCTATTTTTAACCTTGCAGATAGTTTTATCACTCTTGGTGTTATTGCCATCCTTATTGAAGAATTGCATACTTGGATGAAAGCAAAGCGTCATTCCAACAATACATCTTCTCATTGATATGCTCATTGCCTTAGAAAACAGAAATTATTGACCATCATAAGCCTGATAAATTGATTTTTCTTGGATAATTCTTGCAGCTAATCGTTTCTTTTATTTCTTTTCATAAAATTATAAAATCTTATTTTTCAACTTTACCTTTCTACACTTGCTCAATGCAAAAGAAATGAACTCAAATAGAAATCAATATTTTTTATCCGTGTGTCCTCTATCAAATTTAGAGAGAAAATATTTTACAGCATTTAAAGTTCTATTATGTGCTTAGAACATTTGCTTTTCGTATGTTTTTTTAGTTTTTACAGGTATTGTTTTTTACAGAGCCTTTCTTACAGTGATTCGTTAAAAAACTCTCCTTTTTATTTTATATATTGTTTAATAAAAAACATTTTTTCAACTATTTTCAATGGTTTCTTGTTAAATCAATCTATTGATTATAAATATAAATTACCGTTTTCATATTGAATAAAAGCCCTTAATAGCCCAAATCTCTTTTATTTGGAATCTGTTCATGTTGAACCCATTAAAACCATGTCTCTTGCAAGACACAATCAAGCCAATAATCTTGATTAATTTAATATAAACAGATTTGCAACTAGAGAATCTTACGATATTCGGAATATCATTTAGCATAAAAAAACAACTTATCATTATATATCAATATGTTATATAAAATTTTAATTCAATAGCTCTCCTAACCATACAAAACAGATGCAATATTGGAGGTTGAAAAATAGTGTGACGATACTTGCCGCTCTCCTCATAAACGCAAAAATAGTGGATATTTTATAAAGAATTGTATTACATAGTTTCTGTGAATAATAAAAAATATTCGATTATAGTCTTTTTATTTTGCAAAAATATGGTGAAAAATAGAAATATTTTTCATTAAAATGAACCATTTCCTTACCAATTTGTAAGGTTCCTTCTTCATATAAATCTCTTGTAATTTTTAAATAAATCTCCATAATAGGAGAAGATATGCTGGAATTCTGTTAGTGATTCTTAAGGGTTTTTGTATTTGCCCAATTAAGGCTTATGCCAAGCTTATCTGTGTAATGACAGAGATACTTTTAAAGCCCTATACCTGACAGAACATATGCTAAAGGATTTTATATTATGGCTAATTTTAAAAATTTACGTTCGGCGCCTACTTCTCATGCCGATGCATCAATTGATCTGGGATTGCGCGACTATATGTTGGGTGTCTACAATACAATGGCCATTGGTTTGCTTATTACAGCTGCTGCCGCTTATGCAATTGTATCATTAGCAACGACAACGGATATGAGCCAAGCAGCAGCTCAAATCAATAGCAGTGTTTATTTAACACCATTTGGAGTAACATTTTATAGATCGCCATTCTCTTATATTGTTATGTTTGCACCACTCATAGCAGTTTTATTCCTCAGTTTTAAAATTAATACATTGAGCACAAATGCTGCTCGTAGCCTCTTTTTTGGTTATGCTGCTCTGGTTGGTCTTTCACTGTCTTCAATCGTTTTGCGCTATACGACAGAAAGTGTTGTGCAAACCTTTGTCATTTCCGCCGCAACTTTTGGAGCTCTTTCACTTTATGGATACACAACAAAGCGTGATCTCACAGCAATTGGTTCATTTTTATTCATCGGATTGATCGGCTTGTTTCTTTCCATGATTGTGAACATTTTTCTTGGATCAAGTGCTTTGCAATTTGCTATCTCTGTGATTGGTGTTTTTATCTTTGCTGGTTTAACAGCCTACGATACTCAGAACATTAAGTTGATGTATTATGAAGGAGATGAAAGCGACACCAGAGGACGTAAAGTTATTATGGGCGCATTGAATCTTTATCTTGATTTCATCAATATGTTTGTCTTCTTGCTACAGTTTCTTGGCTCAAACCGTGATTGATTGCAAAAATCATAACTTAATTAAAGAACCTTGTTTCTAAAAGAGACAAGGTTCTTTTGTTTTTAGTGTAAGTCTTTACACTTTTCCTCTTAGGGACTATTCTTTTCGCAAAATGACAAAAATACCTTATAAGCAAAAATTTCCTTGGTTTACCGGTTTTATCCAACAAAAACTCCATAGTTCCTTTTTAAATGCAATTCACAGCTGCTCTCATCATCAATCAAACATCATTAATCAAAATAGTAATTATGATCTGACCGTTGCTTCCTATAATGTGCATAAATGTGTAGGTGTTGATAAAATTTTTAATCCTACAAGAATTGTCCGTGTTATTACTGAATTACAAGTTGACATCCTTGCTCTTCAAGAAGCAGATAAACGTTTTGGAGAACGCATCGGTTTAATTAATCTTCAGCTATTAAAAGCTGAAACCGGTTTGATTCCTGTACCTCTTAATACTATGTCACCTCATGGCCATGGTTGGCATGGTAATGCTCTTTTTTTGCGAAAGGGATATGTACGTGATGTTTTACAAGTCACTCTTCCTAGTATTGAACCACGTGGGGCTGTAATTGTAGAGTTGGAAATGCCAGCAGGCCCTATTCGTATTATTGCGGCTCATTTTGGCTTATTACGTTACTCTCGTAAACAACAAACAAAAATGCTCCTTGAAATTTTCCAAAAACGCTCCCTTATGCCTACACTCCTCATAGGAGATTTTAATGAATGGCGGAGGGGAAAAGGCTCATCTTTAAATCATTTTTCTCCCTATTTTGATAACACTTTTGAAGTTGTACCAAGCTTTCCCTCTCGCTTTCCTTTTTTAGCCCTTGATAGAGTTTTTTCTTTTCCCCACCAATTGGTAACAAGTATTGAAAATCATCATTCACCGCTTGCACGCATTGCTTCAGATCATTTGCCTATCAAAGCCTATCTTAATCTTTCCAACGCAATCAACATTCTTAAAAATAAATAAAAAATTAATGTGCTTCATCCCAATTTTGAGCCGTCATGACTTTTACTTCAAGCGGTACAGATAAAGATAAAACCGGCATTGTAGCATTTTCCATAACATTTTTAACAACATCCATGGTTTTTTTACTCTCTTCTTCTGGTACTTCAAAAATCAGTTCATCATGCACTTGCAGCAACATTTTTGCTGATAGTTTTTCTTCTTTTAAAACATCTTCCATCTGTATCATAGCGCGGCGAATAATATCGGCCGCAGAACCTTGAATTGGAGCATTGATAGCTGCTCGCTCATTAAAAGAACGAATTTTTACATTCTTTGCTTTTATTTCTGGATAATGAATACGACGTCCAAAAATTGTTTCTACATAACCATTTTCACGTGCAAAGATTTTGGTCTTCTCCATATAATCTTTAATTCCTGGAAATCTTTCAAAATACAGTTGAATATAACGACCCGCTTCTTGGCGTGAAATTCCCAATTGATTGGCTAATCCGAAAGCTGAAATACCATAAATAATACCAAAATTAATCGCTTTTGCACGCCGTCGTATATCTGAATGCATTCCTTCTATCGCAACACCAAACATTTGTGACGCCGTTATAGCATGAATATCATACCCTTTAGCAAAAGCTTCTTTTAATGCTTTTATATCCGCAATATGTGCAAGAATGCGCAATTCAATCTGACTATAATCAGCAGAAAGTAACACATGTCCTTTGGGAGCAATAAAAGCTGTTCGAATTTTACGTCCTTCAGCTGTTCGTACTGGAATATTTTGCAAATTTGGCTCTGATGATGATAACCGCCCTGTTGATGTTATTGCCAAAGAATAATTCGTATGAACTCGCCCTGTTTTTGGAAAAATATAAGAAGGCAAGGCATCTGTATAGGTAGATTTTAGCTTTGCAAGTTGACGCCACTCAATAATTTTACGCGGTAAAATATGACCTTCAGCAGCCAACTCTTCTAAGGTCTGTGCAGAAGTTGACCATTGTCCACCCTTGGTTTTAGCTCCTCCGGGCAATCCCATTTTACCAAAAAGGATATCTCCTAATTGCTTTGGCGAAGCAAGATTAAATTTTTCATCAGCTTGTTTGTAAATTTCCTCTTCTAGAATCAAAGCAGCTTGTGCTAATTCTCCTGAAAGGAGTAACAAAATCTGCCGATCAATAAGAATCCCACGTTCTTCCATTCTTACCAGAATTTCTACAAGGGGTCGATCAAGACGCTCATAGATTTTTGTCATTCCACGAGCAACAAGTTGCGGTTTCAATACTTGCCAAAGGCGTAGTATTATATCAGCACCTTCCGCCGCATAAAGGGTTGCTTGTTTTAAATCTACTTGTGCAAAAGAAGTAATTTTTTTTCCGGTATGCGTTAAATCTTTATAGGAAATTGGTTTATGCTCAAGCCAACGTTCAGACAAATCATCCATATTATGGGATAACGTTCCAGCATCAAAAGCATATGATAAAAGCATGGTATCATCAAAAGAGCTTATAGTAATGTCGTATTGCTTCATCACTAACCAATCATATTTTATATTCTGACCAATTTTTAACACCGCTGAATCTTCTAATATCGGTTTTAAAAGTGCTAAAGCTTTTTGGGTTTCAATCTGCGAGGCAATACGTCCGCCCCTCATCAAAAGGTCCTCTTCTCCTTCATCCAAATGTTCAAGAGGTATATACGCTGCTTTTTCTGGCTGTAATGCAAGTGAAAAACCAACAAGCTTTGCTTGCATCGGATCAAGAGAGGTTGTTTTAGTATTAAAAGCGAAAAAACCCTGCTCGTGTGCTTGTGATAACCACTCTTTTAAAATTTCCTCATCAAGAATTGTTGTATAAGCATCTCTTGTAATTTTTTGAGTCAGCGCTTGATCTTTACGTTTTTGTGCAAAAACTTGTGGAGAATTTTCAGAAAAATTACGAAGAGATGTGCGCTCAGTATTATTGATATCAGAATCATGTCCGTGGCTCAGTTTTTCCCATTCAACATCTACATCAAGTGCATCAATAACAGCTGCATCGCATGTCGTTGCCTCTGCCACGCGACGCGTTAATGTTGAAAATTCCATCGCTTTCAAAAAAGCAATTAAACGTGGACCATCTTGTGGCTCCAAAATAAAATCATCTAAATCCTTATCTATAGGAACATCTGTTTTAAGCCTAACAAGTTCACGAGAAATTTTAACTTGTTCTCTATAAGCTTGAATGTTTTCACGTCGTTTTATCTGTTTAATTTCTGTTACATTTTTCAATAAAAAATCAAGAGAATCAAACTGATCTAACAACTGAGCTGCAATTTTTGGACCAATGCCTGGAATACCCGGTACATTATCCGTTGAATCTCCAATTAATGCTTGTAAATCAATCATTTTTTCAGGTGCAACACCCCATTTTTCTACAACTTCTGAGATACCTATATGCTTGTCTTTCATTCCATCATACAAAGATACATGCGTATTTACGAGTTGCATAAGATCCTTATCAGAAGAAATAATAGTTGTTTTTGCCCCAACCTTTGTTGCCAATTTTGCATAGGTAGCAATTAAATCATCCGCTTCAAAGCCTTCCTTTTCAATACAAGGCAAATTAAAAGCCTTCGTTGCTTGGCGTATTAACGCGAATTGAGGAATTAGATCTTCAGGAGGTTCAGCACGATTCGCTTTATATTCAGGATAAATTTGTTTCCTAAAAGTATCAGATGAATAATCAAAAATAACAGCAAAATGTGTTGGAACAATACCCATAGCTGTATTACGAGCATCACAAAGTAATTTCCATAACATATTACAAAAACCAGCTACTGCTCCTACAGGAAGTCCATCCTTTTTACGTTTTAAAGGTGGCAAAGCATAATAAGCACGAAAAACATAGCCTGATCCGTCAACCAAAAAAAGATGATCTGTTGCTTTCATGACAATTTTATTTCTCCATTTCAGCTAAAAAACAAATGACCCTTATATATTTTTTTATTTTGCCTCTAAAAAGCCATTTTTTCTTTTCATAAGACATGAAGTCGTTGCACTTTATATTAAGTACCTAGAGCTTTTCTTTGCTGTTACAGGATTAATAGCTTTCATTTTGCTCCTCCTATGATAGCTGAGGTACGATGTAGCGACAAGGTCGTTGTGGTGTTCCCCTCCCCACAACGACCGTTTTTTTGACATCCATATTCTCTAATTTAAATGGTGACTTTTTTAGAGAAAAGATGATGTTATTCATAAATTTTGAAGTTATTCCACAGAGCTTTTTCACCCATATTTTTGATAAAATCAGCGTGCAACCTTTTTTCTTGCGGACTCAATCTTGAAGGTAAAGCCTGTGGGCGAATTTTAACTGCATAAGATGTATCTTTATCATTCTGGATATGTTCATCAACACCCCTTCTATTATCAAAACCCAATACACCTTGCTTTCCACCAATCAGTTCAATATAAACATCGGCTAGAATCTCTGCATCAAGCAAAGCACCATGAAGAACACGATGGCTGTTATCAATTCCAAAACGTTTGCATAAAATATCAAGCGAATTAGGACCCATAGGAAATTTACGCCGTGCCATAGCCAGTGTATCAAGAATATTATCAACACTGATAAGCGGTTTATTGACGCGTTTTAATTCTGCATTAATAAAACCAATATCAAAACTCGCATTATGCGCAATCATTGTCGCGCCTTTGATAAATTCCAAAAATTCATCAACAATATCAATAAAACTTTTCTCGTTTTTTAGGCGTTCATTGGTTAATCCGTGAATTGCTACAACTTCATCAGGAATAATAACGTCTTCAGGGTTTAAATAAACATGAAATTGGCGCCCCGTAAGATAACGATCAACCATTTCTACACAACCAATTTCGATTATGCGATCTTTTTCTTTATCTAAACCTGTTGTTTCTGTATCAAAAATAATTTCCCGCATGATTTCAATTCTTTAGTTTTTTTATCACATCAAAAACTTGTTGACGTGTATTCTCTAAATCTTTCCCTGTATAAATAATAAAATCAGCACGTTCTCGTTTTTTTTCATCCGGCATTTGTTGAGCATTGATAAAGGCAAATTTTTTCTCATTCATACCTTGGCGAATCATTACACGTTCTTTTTGTATTTCTGGTGGAGCAGAAACAACAATAACGCTATCCACACGACTTTCACTATTTTTTTCAAACAGAAGTGGAATATCAAGAATAACTAATTTTTTTCCTTGTTCACGCGCTATATCAATAAATTCCCTTTCTTTTTCTTGCACCAAAGGATGAATTATTTTTTCTAATGTTTGTAATTTTTCCTTATCATCAATCAAAATTTCAGAAAGTTTCAAACGGTTAACTTCACCGTTTTCCACAACACCAGGAAAAATACGCTCTATGAATGACAAAGATGGCTCACTTTTATAAAGCTGTTGTACTGCTTCATCAGCACTAAAAACAGAAATACCCGCTTGCTTGAAAAAATCAGCAACTGTTGTTTTTCCCATAGCAATTGATCCCGTTAATCCTATGATCTTCATTCTCTTTTTTCACTCATATCCTCTAAAATGGCTGTCCGTAACGCTTTTGTTACCTGTGGTCTTATTCCAAACCACTGTTCAAACCCTATAACAGCCTGATGTAGAAGCATCCCAAGCCCATCAACCGTCTTGAGATCACAAGCCTTTGCCTGTTGTAAAAAAGGAGTTATCAATGGTGTATAAATAATATCTGTTACTAACGCCGTTTTTTTTACTCTATGAAAGTCGCAAAAAAAAGAATCACTTTTTTCTTCTGGATTTTTTATGCCAATAGAGGTTGTATTAACAATCAAATCAGCTTGATGAAGTATTTCATGGATTTTATGCCAATCATAAACTTTAATGTTTTTTCCAAAATGCTGAGCTAAATTATCGGCGCGTTGTTTTGTCCGGTTAATCAAATAAATCTGTTCAAATCCGCGTTTTTTTAAGGCATATATGATAGCGCGTGCGGCACCACCTGCTCCAAAAATAAGAGCTGTTTCCCCTCCCCAATCAGATGCAAAATCATCAAGATTAGCGCTAAAACCATATGCATCGCTATTCGTAGCACAAAGCTTATCTCCTTCGTACCAAAGTGTATTAACAGCACCAATCATTGTTGCTTTCTCATCTTTAAAATCTGCTAAACGAAAAGCTTCCTGTTTATAAGGCAAAGTAACATTTCCTCCACAAAAGCCTATTTTTTGTAAAGACTCAATAAAATGACTGAATTCTTCAGATGTTACTTCTTGTGCAAGATATTCTCCTTGTAAACCATATTTTTTAAGCCAAAAATTGTGAATTTTTGGCGATTTTGAATGATTAATTGGAGAACCAACAACAAAAGCACGCGGATAATTTGTTTTTTTTATTGTTAAGTCAACCATCAATAATTCCTAAATGACGCAGTTTTATGAGTAGAGGCAGCAAAGGTAAACCAATAATGGTAAAAAAATCTCCATCAATTTTTTCAAAGAGATGAATCCCTTCCCCTTCAATTTGATATACTCCCACACTATTTAGAACATTTTTTCCTACGCGTGCTAAATAACGTTCAATAAATTCTGACGAGAGCAAACGAACGGACATATGTGCACTAAAAGCTTCAACCCAAATTTTTTGACCATTTTTAAATAAAGCTACCGCACTATGAAGAGAATGGGTTTTTCCTGATAACTCACATAAACGTTGATGTGCTTCCTTAATATTTGTTGCTTTATGAAAAACTTGACCTTCCAAATCAAGTACTTGATCACAACCAATAACGAAAGCATCAGGAAAACGATCTGAAACATTTTTTGCTTTTGTGCTCGCAAGAAAACAGCTGAGTTCTTTAGGTGTTTTTTCTTTTGCTTTTTTTTCTACTTCTCTTTCATCAAAAGAAGCTCCTTCAATGAAAAAATTTAAACCTGCTTTTTTTAATAATTTTGCACGATAAAAACTAAGAGATGCTAATATTAATGTATCTGCGTTCATAAGAATTTTTACTCATTTTCCTTCACGAAATCGTGATAAAAGTTCAAATATTTCAGCAGCAGTTTCTTCAATAGAACGTCTTGTGACATCAATAATAGGCCAACCAAAACGTTCGCAGATGCGTTTTGCATAGATTAATTCTTCAGCTATGTTGATACGATTTGTATAACTATCAAGAGCAAAACCTTCTCCCAAATCTCGATTTTGGCGGATATGTGAGATTCTTTCAGCTGAAGCAATTAAACCAATAGTTAAAGAGTTTTTTGCCTCTAAAAGGGATTTTGGCAAATCAATATTAGGAATAAGAGGAACATTAGCCGTTTTTATTCCGCGATTTGCTAAATAGATACTTGTTGGCGTTTTAGAGGTTCTTGAAATTCCCACAAGGATCACATCTGCTTCGGATAAGCTAGTGGAAGACTGTCCATCATCATGCTCTATTGTAAAATCCAATGCCTCAATACGGCGAAAATAATCTGCATTAAGATCATGTTGTGCGCTTGCACGTAAATGTGTTGGCATTCCAAGGTAAGACTGAAAAGCATTTAAAACAGGATGCAATATATCAATACAGGGAACTTTTATTTTTTTACACCTTTTTTGAAGAAGAAGTTTAAGTTCTTCTTCAATCATTGTGTAAAGAACAATACCTGGCTCTTGTTGTATTTCATCAAGAGCTTTTTGTAACTGTATTTTATTACGAATCATAGGATAGATATGCTCTGTTGCCTGACTCATTGCATACTGTGATGCTACAGCTCTTCCAACAGAAATTAATGTTTCTCCCGTTGCATCAGAAAGCATGTGTAAATGAAAGAATTTTTTTTCTTTTGTCACAAAAATTTTAACTCCTTGTTAAGAAATGTGTATATATCTTTACCGTTTTTTATAAAACTAAAATTTAGGAAAAATTCTCCGTTTTTATGCACAAATTAAATGCTTGTGATAATTTAACTCCTCTTATAAAAAAAGAGGGGATAATATCTTTAAGATAATGTTATTTTTATTCTTTTTTTAGTTACTTTTGTGGATAAAATTGAGGATAAATAATAATCCACATTAAACACAGTTATAAATAAGAAGAATCCTTTCTTTAATATAAATTTATTAATATAAATTTCTGTGTAAAATACTTTTGAATAGCATTTCATTAATGCTATAATTTTAATTCACGTTTTTGTTATAAAATAATTAAATACTTTTTGTATTTTACATTTTTTCATATAATTACTTAAATATTATAGGAATAAATTTCATATAAATGGTACTTGCAGATTGAAAAAATTGAGTGTAAAATATTTCTTTTTCTTAGAATATTTCATTCATAAATTTCCATAAATTATTTAAGATAATCTTCTCCTTAATTACAAAGAGCATATTTCATGCAAAAAATGAAACTACAAGAACTTAAAAGCAAAAATCCCGTTGAACTTGTTTCTTTTGCTGAAACATTAGAAGTTGAAAATGCCTCCCTTATGCGCAAACAAGAATTAATGTTTGCTATCTTGAAAAAACTTGCTCTACAAGATGTAGAAATTATAGGAGAGGGTGTTGTTGAAGTTTTACAAGATGGATTCGGATTTTTGAGATCTGCTGACGCTAATTATCTTCCTGGTCCTGATGATATTTATCTTTCACCTACACAAATACAGTCATTTTCTTTGAAAACAGGTGATACCATTGAAGGACCTATACGCAGTCCAAAAGAGGGAGAACGTTATTTTGCTCTCCTTAAAATTAATACAATTAACTTCGAAAAACCTGAGAAGATTCGTTATAAAATTCACTTTGATAATCTTACTCCTCTTTATTCAAATGAGCGTTTCCAAATGGAAATACAAGATCCTACAGAGAAAGATATGTCATCACGCGTGATTGATTTGATATCTCCACTGGGAAAAGGACAAAGAGGATTAATTGTGGCTCCTCCTCGAACAGGAAAAACAGTTTTACTTCAAAATATTGCTCATTCTATTACCACTAATCATCCTGAATGTTATCTCATTGTTCTTTTAATAGATGAACGACCAGAAGAAGTTACTGATATGCAGCGTTCAGTAAAAGGAGAAGTAGTTTCTTCTACTTTTGATGAACCTGCAATACGTCACGTACAAGTAGCAGAAATGGTGATTGAAAAAGCCAAACGCCTCGTCGAATATGGACGCGATGTTGTTATTCTTCTCGATTCTATTACACGTCTTGGGCGTGCATATAATACAGTTGTTCCTTCTTCGGGTAAAGTTTTAACAGGTGGTGTGGATGCAAATGCTCTCCAGCGTCCAAAACGTTTTTTTGGAGCAGCACGTAATATTGAAGAAGGCGGATCTTTAACCATTATTGCAACGGCTTTGATTGATACAGGAAGTCGTATGGATGAGGTTATTTTTGAAGAATTTAAAGGAACAGGTAATTCGGAAATTGTTCTTGATAGAAAAGTTGCTGATAAGCGTATTTTCCCTGCTATGGATATTTTAAAGTCAGGAACGCGTAAGGAAGAACTTCTAGTAGAACGACAAGATTTGCACAAAATTTTTGTTCTTCGTCGTATTTTAGCATCTATGAATGTAACAGATGCAATTGAATTTTTGATTGATAAATTAAAGCAAACAAAAAATAATAGTGAATTTTTTGATTCAATGAATACGTAGAGTCATTAAAGTTTTTATTAGGATAAAACCTGTGGATACAATCTTTGCTGTTTCGAGTGGGTTGTTACCTTCAGGGGTTGCAGTCATTCGGCTTTCTGGTCCTCATGTCGTAGATATAGTTAAAACGCTTTGTGGTCGTTTACCTAAAGCACGTTTTATGCATTATGGAAATCTTACTGCTCGTGATGGTAGTTTTTTAGATTCTGCTTTAACTGTTTTTTTTCCTGCTCCTAATAGTTTTACGGGGGAAGATTGTGCAGAATTCCATTTACATGGAGGAAAAGCCGTTGTTAGTCGTTTTCTCGATGAATTGTCGACATTTTCTGGATGCCGTATTGCAGAAGCAGGTGAATTTTCACGTCGTGCTTTTATGGAAGGAAAATTAGATCTTGTTCAAGCAGAAGGTCTTGCTGATTTAATAGAGGCAGAAACGGAAAGCCAACGGCGTTTAGCTGTTATGGGTGCAAGTGGACATTTAACGACGCTTTATCGTGATTGGCGTCATAAGCTTATGAAGGCGCGTGCTTTTATTGAGGCAGAACTTGATTTTGTTGATGAAGAAGATATCCCCAACGCAATATCTGATAAAATTTGGAAAGATGTTGAGGATCTTTGTACTTCTCTTAGAGAATATATTATTGAAGGAGAGCGTGCGAGTATTTTACGTGATGGATTAAAAATTGTTATTGCTGGTGCTCCAAATTCCGGAAAATCAAGCATTATGAATCGTCTTTCAGGAAGATCTGTTGCTATTGTAACAGAAGAGGCAGGAACAACTCGTGATGCTTTAGAAATGAGAATTATTCTTGGTGGTTTACCTATTTTTTTAACGGATACTGCTGGTTTTAGAAAAACAGAAAATAAAATAGAACAAATGGGAATAGAAATTGCTAAACAGCATGTTAGGGAAGCTGATTTGGTTATTTTGGTTTATGATATAGGAAATCCTAAGCAAGTTGATTTACCAGAAACATCGGCTGAAATATGGTGTGTTGGCAATAAGCTTGATCTTTATGAAAAAAATGATCAGCGTTGGTCTATACAATTTTCCGCATTAACTGGTTTAAATTTTGATTATTTTATCAAAGAACTTGAATCGTTTTGCCATCATCGTGCTTCTGAAATAGGAAATATTGTTCCGGCGCGTAAAAGACAACTTCAATTATTAAAGGAGGCTGTTAAAGAGATTGAATTTTCTCTTAATTATCATTCTCTTGATCTTAGTTTACGTGCAGAACATCTCCGTTGTGCAAGTGATTTTCTTGGGAGAATTACAGGAGATATTGATGTTGAAGATTTACTTGATATTATTTTTTCAGAGTTTTGTGTTGGTAAATAATGATTCACGTGAAACATTGATTATTTCATAGACAGATTACAAAGATTGTGTAATTTATATACTGTTTCACGTGAAACCTAGAATATTTTCTACGGAATGAATAAAATGCAATCATATGATGTTGTTATTGTTGGTGGTGGTCATGCTGGCTGTGAAGCGGCTTCAGCTTCAGCGCGTGTAGGAGCCAAAACAGTGCTTATTACACATAAAATATCAGAACTTGGAACAATGTCGTGTAATCCTGCTATTGGAGGACTTGGAAAAGGGCATCTAGTTCGTGAAATAGATGCGTTAGATGGTCTCATGGGAAGAGCAGCAGATGCTGCTGGAATTCAGTTTAGACTACTTAATAGACGTAAAGGACCGGCAGTAAGGGGACCACGGACACAGGCGGATCGGCAACTTTATAAAAAAGCAATTCAAAAATTATTAAAAGAACAAGAAGATCTTACTCTTATTGAGGATGAAGTTATTGATCTGGTTGTTAAAGATAATTGTGTATCAGGTGTTATTTTAAAAAAACAAGGAACAATTTTATCTGGTGCTGTTGTTTTAACAACAGGGACATTTTTAAATGGCTTTATTCATATTGGTGATAAAACATGGGCTGCTGGACGTATGGGAGATCAGTCAAGTGTGCAACTTGCTCAACGTTTAAAAAATTATCATATAAAACTTGGTCGATTAAAAACAGGAACCCCTGCTCGTTTAAGTAAAAAAACAATTTCTTGGGATCATCTTCTAAAACAACAAGCGGATGAAAATCCCATTCCCTTTTCTCTTTTAACAGAGAAAATTGAACAGCCACAAATTGAATGTGCAATAACACGTACAAATGAGAAAACACATAAAATTATTCGCGATAATATTTATCGTTCTGCTTTATATTCTGGAAATATTGAAGGATTAGGACCACGTTATTGTCCTTCTGTTGAAGATAAAATTGTTAAATTTGGAGAACGTGATGGACATCAGATCTTTCTGGAACCAGAAGGATTAAATGATGATACTGTTTATCCAAATGGTCTTTCTACTTCTCTTCCTGAAGATGTACAAATTTCTCTATTGAAAACCATTGAAGGATTGGAAAATGCTATAATTTTGCAATCTGGTTATGCTATTGAATATGATTTTGTTAATCCACAACAATTAACGAGAAGCTTAGAATTACGTTCTTTACCGGGTTTGTTCTTAGCAGGCCAAATTAATGGTACAACAGGATATGAGGAAGCAGCAGCACAAGGACTTTTAGCTGGATTAAATGCGGCACGTAAAGTAGGTAAATTAGATGAAATACTTATAAGTCGTTCTACCGCTTATATTGGTGTTATGGTTGATGATTTAGTTTCGCGTGGTGTTTGTGAACCTTATAGGATGTTTACATCACGTGCTGAGTTTCGTTTATCTTTACGATCTGATAATGCTGATACGCGTTTAACACCTTTGGCACAAAAATGGGGTATTGTGAGTAAAATACGTTGGGAACGTTACCAGAAAAAACAACAACAGCTTGATCAAGCTCGATCAATATGTCAAAATCTTTTTTTAACACCTAATGAAGCTTCTGCTCATGGATTACACGTTAATCATGATGGAATTCGACGCTCGGCTTATGATTTTCTTGCTTATCCTCATATTACTTTAGAGTGTCTTTCAGATTTTTGGCCACAATTACAAACAATTGATTCTAAAACAGCAGAATCTTTAGAAATTGAAGCACAATATGCGGTTTATTTAGATAAACAAGCACAAGATATTGCCTCTCTTCAGAGAGATGAGCGTTTAGAAATTCCTTCTTCTCTTGATATTCAGGGAATTTCAGGTCTCTCAAATGAACTTAAATCAAAAATTCAAGAAGTGTCGCCGCGTTCAATTGCTGATGCACAAAAAATTGATGGTATGACACCCGCCGCGTTATCGCTTATTATTACATATATTCAACGTCAACGACGTGAAAAGGCTAAAACAGCTTAATGGATTTTTCTACAGAAAAAAAATATCGACAATTATTAAATATTATTCCTTCTGTTTCACGTGAAACGATGGAAAATTTAATTCAGTTTGAGTCTTTAATACTTCAATGGAATGCGCATATTAATTTGATATCTGCTACAACAATACCAGATCTATGGACACGGCATATTCTAGATTCAGCACAAATTTTTCCTTTGTATGCTCATTCTTTACATTGGTGTGATTTAGGATCAGGAGGAGGTTTTCCTGCAATTGTGATTGCTATCTTTTTGAAAGAAAAAAAAATAGGACATATTAATCTTGTTGAAAGTAATGGGAAAAAAGTTTCTTTTTTGCGAACAGTTATTGCTCAACTTAATCTTCCAGCAACAGTTTATCACGCTAGAATTGAAGATGTATATCAAAAAATTCCCATATCAGATATTATAACGGCACGGGGATTAGCGCCGCTCAATACTCTTTTACAACTTATTTTTCCTTTATTAACAGAAAAAACAATCGCTCTTTTGCAAAAAGGTCGGGATTACGCTACAGAAATAAAAAATGCCTCTGCCAATTGGCACTTTGATCTGTTAGAACATAAAAGTAAAGTTGATGAAAATTCTGTTATTTTGGAAATTTCTCATATTAGATCATATAGAGGGTAGAGCAAAATGAGCGAAACAAGAATTATCGCTATTGCAAACCAAAAGGGTGGAGTCGGAAAAACAACCACAGCAATTAATCTTGCAACAGCTTTAGCGGCTATTGGTGAAAATGTCCTGATTATGGATGTTGATCCACAAGGTAATGCTAGTACAGGTTTAGGGATTGATCGTAATAACCGTCCTTTATCTTCTTATGATGTTTTGGTTTCGGGAGTTTCAATTACACAGGCGGCTTTAAAAACAGCAGTACCCAATCTTCATATAGTTCCCTCTACACTTGATCTTTTAGGTGTGGAAATGGAAATTTCTTCATCACAAGATCGCATACAACGCTTACGTAAAGCTCTCTATGATGATCCGGAAATGGAAAAAAAATTCAATTATGTTTTAATTGATTGTCCGCCATCACTTAATCTTCTTACGCTTAATGCTATGGGGGCTGCAGATTCTGTTTTGGTACCCATGCAATGTGAATTTTTAGCACTTGAAGGTTTAAGTCAATTACTTGAAACAGTAAAACAAGTGCGATCCGTACTTAATCCATCTTTAGAAATCCAAGGTATCGTTCTAACAATGTATGATGGACGTAATAATCTTTCAAATCAAGTTGTTGAAGATGTACGTTCTTTTATGGGAGATAAAGTTTATCGTACTGTTATTCCGCGAAATGTGAGAGTATCAGAAGCACCCTCTTTTGGCAAACCTGTATTGCTTTATGATCTCAAATGTGCTGGGAGCCAAGCTTATTTGCGTCTAGCATCAGAAATGATTCAACGTGAAAAACAAGCACGTGCTGCTGCTTAAAAATGTAAAAATTTTTGTAAGAAAACTCAAAGAGCAAAATTATGAATGATGATCAATCAAAAAAAAGACTGGGTCGTGGATTAGCGGCATTAATTGGGGATATCAGTTTAAACAACGATCTTACACGTTTATCAAATACTGACAAATTTACAGAGTCCAATACAGTTTCTTCTGTTTCTGAACTATTTGTTCCACTTGAATCTATTTCATGCAATCCACATAATCCGCGGCGCCATTTTACCGATTCAGAACTTGATAATTTAGCACAATCAATTCGCCAGCACGGTGTTGTTCAACCTGTTATTGTAAGACCATCACGTGATCATCCTCATCGGTTTGAATTAATTGCTGGCGAACGGCGTTGGCGTGCTGCACAGCGAGCCAATTTAAATAAATTGCCGGTTATTGTTCGCGATGTAGATGATAAAACGGCTTTAGAATTGGCAATTATTGAAAATGTTCAACGTGCTGATCTTAATCCTATCGAAGAAGCAATGGGATATGAAATTTTGCTGAATGAACATGGATATACGCAGGCAGATTTAGCGCAAGTTATTGGAAAAAGTCGTAGTCATGTTGCTAATACGCTTCGTTTGTTAAAACTTCCACCAAAAGTACAACAATTCTTAACCGATGGGCAACTCTCCGCTGGTCATGCACGCTGTCTTATCACTGCTGAGAATCCACAGGATTTAGCTGAAAAAATTATTCGCGAAGGGCTTTCTGTGCGCCAAACGGAAATACTTGCATATGAACAGGCAAATCCAAAAGTCAAAAAACGAACTGCTGTTGAGAAAGATACAGAAACAAAATCTTTAGAAAAATTACTTGCAGATGTGATCGGAATGAAAGTTACTATTAGGCATGGCAAAAAAGGTGGTGATTTAAAAATACGCTACTCTTCACTAGAACAATTGGATGATATTTGCCAGCGTTTGCAAAACTAATTAATTATCTAAAATAGTACGAATTTTATCAGTATATTTTTGATCGAAATTTTAATTATCTGAAGATATAGTATTTTTTTATGAAGAGAATTTCTTTATCTTCAAAGACTATTATTGCAGCTAAAGTTGTTTGAATAGCCATGGGACCAATAACATAATCTTTAGGTGAGATATTATGTTTTCTTAAAAGATCCGTTAGTTTTGGTTTAGCGGAAATAGAAGCAATGAACCCTTCAATACTGTTATCATTTCCGGTATTGGATGCCTCTGGCTCTGGAGATAAATCCTCAATTTATTTGTTTTAATTATTCTATTTTTGAGAGGAATTCTTCTGTTAAAGGATAATTTTCAATGAAATGCGTGAAATCGAATTGACTATCTGTTTCCTTTTCCTCTGTCATTATTAGTTGAGTGTATATTATGAAAAGAAAAAAAATGTAATACGAACTTGAACATGTTTAAAAATTATCCTTTCTTCTTCGAATTTCAGCAAAGACGTCTTCATCTGTTTCTTCTTCCATTGCAAGGTTTCTTCGCAACGTAGCATCATCCCAGCGGAGAAAAGGATTGGTGGCTTTTTCTTGTTCTAAGGTTACTGGTAAAGTCATAGCGTTTTTTGCACGTAGAAAAAAAACTTCTTCTACTCTTTGACGAAGTTTTTGATTATGTGGATCAAGTGTTAATGCGAAAAGAGCATTGTCTTTTGTATATTCATGTCCACAATAAAGAAGTGTCTTATCGGGAAGTTGACGAAGCTCTTTTAAAGAGTTCAGCATTTGAGCGGGTGTTCCTTCGAAAAGGCGTCCACAACCGAGAGAAAAAAGTGTATCTCCAGCAAAGAGTACACCTTCCTCGGGAAAATAATAAGATAATGCACCCAAAGTGTGACCAGGTGTTGAAAGAGCTAAAAGCGGGTACGTGCCAAAGAAAAGATTTTCATCAGGTTGAAGTGTTTGATCAAGATGATTAATTTTTTCTTTCTCTGCTTCTGGTCCAATAACCATAGCGTTGTATACTTGTTTTAATTCTTTTAGGGCTTCTACATGATCGTGATGATGATGAGTTACAAAAATAGTCTGAAGTGTCCAGTTACGGCGTTTTAAGGCGTTATGAATCGCTTCACTTTCAGGCGCATCAATTGCAGCTGTGTAGCCGCTTTTTTCATCATGAATGAGTACACCAAAATTATCTTTTCGACAAATAAACTGTTCAATTAACATATCTTTTCTCCATGAACAGCGTGCGGCCCTAAATCTACAAAATAATCTAGAGTTATGGACGCATTATATTTAAGAATCAGATTTATCCTCTTCTGTGAAAAGTCCTTTTGAATGTTTCATAATGATAGGCATTTGGGTAAGTATAAAGAGGACTGTTAGAGGCATAACGCCAAATACTTTAAAACTTGTCCAAAAATTATTGCTAAAATTGCGCCAAATGATTTCATTCAAAAGAGCAAGAAAAACGAAAAAGAATGCCCAACGATAGGTAAGTTTTTGCCAGCCTAAATCATCAAGTTTTAAGGTAGAATCAAGAGCATAACGTAAAAGTGGTTTTTTAAAATACATACCACCAAAGAGGATGAACGCAAATAAGCTATTAATAATTGTTGGTTTCATTTTGATGAAAGTATCATTGTGAAGCCAAAGAGTTAAAAACCCAAAGACTAGAACAAATATTCCTGAAATAAGAGGCATAATAGGAATTTGTTTTGCAAGGATCCATGATAAGCTTAGAGAAATAATAATCGCTATCATAAAAATAGCTGTTGCAGGGAAAATAGGTTTACTAAAATTTTGAAAAAATCCAATGTTTTTTATCAACCATTCTCCCTTATAATTGGCAAAAAAGAAGGCAACCAATGGGCCCATTTCTAAGAGGAACTTAAATGTTGGTGAGAGAGGGGTTTTCTTATTGTTATTCATATTTTTTTCAGAATTATTGTGTGAATTAGGGTTAGATAAAGGCTGTTTCATGTATGTTTTCCTGCGATAGTTTCGGCAAAGTCAGAAGCAGAAAAAGGTTGAAGGTCTTCAATATTTTCTCCTATACCGATAAAATAAACGGGTAATTTATATTTTGCTGCTATAGCGACAAGAATTCCTCCTCGTGCAGTCCCATCCAGCTTTGTCATGACTAAACCATTAACACCAGCAATATCACGGAAAATCTCCACTTGGTTGAGTGCATTTTGTCCGGTAGTTGCATCAAGCGTTTGAAGGATCGTATGGGGTGCTTGGGGGGTGTGTTTTTTTAAAACACGAATAATTTTTGCCAACTCATCCATCAATTCAGATTTATTTTGTAAACGCCCTGCTGTATCAATAATTAATACATCACTGTTTGCTTTTTTTGCTTTTTCATAGGCATCAAAGGCTAAGCTGGCGGCATCTGCACCCAATTTTGTCGAAATAACAGGAGAATCAGTACGATTACCCCAAATATGCAATTGCTCAATAGCTGCGGCTCTAAAAGTATCACCAGCTGCAAGCATAACTTTTAATCCCCCTGCTGTTAATTTTGCTGCAAGTTTTCCGATAGTTGTCGTTTTTCCAGTGCCATTTACACCTACCAGCAAAATAACATGAGGCTTATAGCTGAGATCAAGTTCTAAAGGCATTGCGACAGATTCCAGAACTTTTTTGATTTCATCAGCTACAATAGAATGAATATCATCTGGGGATAGGTCTTTTCCGTAACGACTGGAAGCTAAAGTATTTATGATGCATGTCGCCGTTTCTACTCCAAGATCAGCTTGGATAAGGATATCTTCGAGCTCTTGCAATGTATCTTCATCAAGTTTTCTTTTAACAAAGAGGTCGCCGATTGATCCGCTTAGGCGTTGTGAAGAAAGGGATAGACTTTTTTTTAGGCGCCCAAACCACGCTATCTTTTTTTGTTCAACAGAAGATTCAGATAAAATTTCTTCATTTTTTTTTTTCAAGGATGTTGTCTGTGACAATAATTTTACCAGAAAAGGGAATTTTATCAGAATGGGATTCTAGAAATGGAGATTTTTCGTCATATTTTGTAAGTGTTGACTCTCGATTTTTTGTTTGTTCTTCTTTTTCTGTGTCTGTAGAGATTTGGTTATTTTTTGTCCTTTCATTTTTGTCTTTATTTTCTTCTATTATATCGCTTTTATCAGGAATAGAAGTCTGTTTTTCTATTTCCTGCTCTTGAGATTTGTTAAAATAGAATATTTTTTTAATAAAAGATTTCGTCATAAGAATTTTCCTGCTCAAGCAGCGTTTAATTTTGGAAGGACAGCAATCAATTTAGCGCCATCATGATCAACGATAAGAGCTTGAACAATTGTTCCTGCTTTTGCACCTTTAACTTGTACAAGAGTATAATCTTCTGTTCGTCCAATTTCATCTTTTTCAACAAGAATTGTTTGTAGACTGTTTTGTAAATGAGCAAGATGCTTTTGGTAAGCCTCATCCCCTGCTTTACGCAACTTTTCAGCACGCATCTTAACTATTTTACGGTTGATTTGTGGCATACGTGCGGCAGGTGTTCCTTCTCTTGGACTAAAGGGGAAGACATGGAGATGGGTTAAATTACAATCTTTGATTAAAACAAGACTGTTTTGAAACATCTCTTCTGTTTCTGTAGGAAAACCAGCAATTAAGTCGGCACCATAAACCATTGTAGGACGTTTAGCGCGCAATTCTTGGCAAAATTGAATGGCATGTTCGCGCAGATGGCGTCGTTTCATCCGTTTTAAAATCATATTATCACCTGCTTGCAAAGATAAATGCAAATGGGGCATGATCCTTGTTTCATAAGTTAAAAGATTGATGAGTTCTTCGTCTGTTTCAATAGAGTCAATAGATGAGAGGCGTAATCGCGCTAAGTCAGGGATATGATGCAAAATTGCTGAAGTTAATTTTCCTAGAGTGGCTTTTCCAGGAAGATCGTGGCCATAACTTGTAAGGTCAACACCTGTAAGGACCACTTCTTGGATACCCTCATCTATCAGCTTTTTAATTTGTTCTATGACAGCACCCATGGGAACTGAACGAGATGGTCCACGTCCATAAGGAATAATGCAAAATGTACAGCGATGATCACATCCGTTTTGTACCTGTACAAAAGCGCGGGTGCGCTCTTGTATTGCACTGACCATATGTGGAGCAATTTTTTGTACTTCCATAATGTCATTGATACGCACCTTTTCGGAGTGGTTAATACCAAAATCAGGAAGTTGACGATAAGAATGAGCGTGAAGTTTATCTTCGTTTCCTAAAACGAGATCCACTTCTGTCATGGAGGCAAAATTTTGTGCTTCTGTTTGGGCTGCACATCCTGTTACAATGATACGTGCATGAGGATTTTCACGTCGTGCTTTGCGGATAGCTTGTTTTGCTTGTCGTACGGCTTCAGCAGTGACAGCACAGGTATTAAAAATAATAGCACCATCTTTAAGCTGATCTAGCCCTGAAGAAGTACTTTCTTTGCGAATGATTTCTGATTCGTAGCTATTAAGTCGACAACCAAAAGTCACAATTTCTATTGCCATCAGGAGTGATCCTTTTTGTAAAACCCTGTTAAAGGGCTTAAAAAACCACTAAATTGATATTTTATTGGTCCTGTCATAATAACGTGATCGTCTTCTCGGTAAAAAATATTAAGTGTTCCCTTTGGTAAGTTTACATCAATATGGCGTTGTGTAAGACCACGACGATAAGCAGCCACTGCACTTGCACAAGCAGCACTCCCACATGCTTGTGTTAATCCTGCTCCTCGCTCCCATGTACGTAAATTTAGACTTTTCTTTGACTTTATGCAAGCAATGGAAATATTGCACTGTTCGGGAAACAGGGGATCATGTTCAAGTTTTGGCCCATATTTTTCTAATGGAATATGTTGAATATCATTTTCAACAAAAAAGATAGCATGGAGATTGCCAATGGATATGAGACAAGCATCTTTTAGGGGACCAGCCGTAATTTCTACGTGATTGGTATCAACTATTTCACGTGAAACAGGCATCTCTTTTGCATTGAAATTTGGGCATCCCATATCAACAGAAATAAGATTATCGGTTTGGTATTTCCCTTCAATAATTCCAGTGGGAGTTTCTAAACGAAATTTTTCATCAAAATTGTGATCTTTAAGCCATGCAATGACACAGCGGGTACCATTGCCACAA
This sequence comes from Bartonella sp. OC68QHHN, assembly GCF_042193875.1. Lineage (NCBI taxonomy): Bacteria > Pseudomonadati > Pseudomonadota > Alphaproteobacteria > Hyphomicrobiales > Bartonellaceae > Bartonella > Bartonella sp. OC68QHHN. The sequence goes on from NZ_JBHIME010000023.1 coordinate 479,134, forward strand.
GCTTTAGCCTTTGAACCATCAGAGTTCCATATTTCTATGCGGAAGTCGGCTTTTTTCTGGGTTGGTGTGTGGATGGCCATGATTTGATCAAAATGCATTTCAGGATCTGTCGACAAAGCAAGGATTGCTTGTGGTGTAAGAGTATGAGTACTTTCACGCATATCAACAACAATAATTTGATTTCCAAGACCGTCCATTTTGCTAAATGGCGTTTTCATGAAACTTCTCTATTTCTAATGATTACCTATAAAGAGATATATGACTGAAAATCTTATAAATTTCTAGTGTTTAATAAATATAAAATCGGGTGCATAAATTATTTCTTTTAAAATTAAGTGATTTTAACCTGTTTTTTTTAATTTGTTAATTTATCTTTGTAACTATAATAAAAGTTCACTTAATTTTTTTGTGAACTTATTTATTGTCGTGGGAGAGAGTACAGATATGTCGTTTTCAAAAATTTCGTTTTTCGTTGCACTATCAACTGTAATGCTTTTAGGGGGATGTTCGACAACACGGTTTGACAGTAATGACGGTAGTAACGCATTAGAAGTTTTTTATCCATCTCAACAAATGACAACATTGGAAGTGTCTGATCTGTCATCTACTTCTTCGTCGATATCTGAGTCAGCAAACGCTTCGATGTATGAGAAAGGAGATTCTCAGAGTGATGGACGAATGGCTAATCTCGAATTGCCAAGTAATGCTACTGATTTATTTCCTGCAAGTATTGCTGGCGTATGGAATCTTTCTATGGGGGGAAAAGTTTGCCGGATCGCAACACCGCAAACAAAGTTTGGACAGGGGTACCGTGCTGGCCCTTTACAATGTCCAGGAATTGCTTCCCAAGTGAGATCGTGGGCTGTTAAAGGAAAAAGATTATATTTTTATAATAACTCTGGACGTGTTATCTTTGTTCTTTACTCTTCAAATGTCGATCGTTTTGAGGGACGTACACTTGATGATCATCCCGTTGTTTTAAGTCGTTAAATCATTTTTGATCGTTTATGAAAAATTAAGCTAGACGGACAGATTCGTGAAAAGTATTTGTATTTTTCATTGAGAACGGTTTGAAAAAGGTTACTTGGATGCTTCTCGTTTCAACACGTTATAAAGAGCTTGTCTCGAAAGGAGAGGTTTGTTTTGATCCTGCTCAATTAGCTATAACAGAATATTTTGATCTTTTATTAAAAAAAATCGCGGAACAAAATATCTCTCGTCCTTGGACTTGGATATTTTGCTCTTTCTTTAATAGAATATTTAAAAGGAAAAAACAAAATATTTCTTGTGTTGGAAAACAATGGGATGAAAAAGACTCTTTTCAGGGATTGTATATTTGTGGTGAAGTAGGACGGGGCAAAACCATGCTGATGGATTTGTTCTTTTCTTGTTTGCCTAAAGGTCATAAAAAGCGTGCCCATTTTAATGATTTTATGACTGATGTGCATGAGCGTATTAATTTTTATCGTCAAGCATCTGGATGTGTAAAATTTAAACAAGATAATCCTATTTTAGCTGTTGCTGAAGATCTTGCACGAGAAGCAAAGGTACTTTGTTTTGATGAGTTTAGTGTAACAGATATTGCTGATGCTATGGTATTGGGGCGGCTTATTTCTGCTTTGTTTGATAAAGAAATTTTCTTTATTGCGACTTCAAATGTGGCGCCGGATAACCTTTATTATAACGGTTTAAATCGTGAACTCTTTTTGCCTTTTATTCAAGTTTTGAAAGCATATGTTCGTGTTGTTAATCTTGATGCAAAAACAGATTATCGTCTTGCAAAATCAAATCTACAGCCTGTGTATGTAGCACCTTTAGGGAAAAAAGCAGATGAATGCATGGATCAAGCATGGGCACTTGTATTGCAAGGACATAAGGAGATATCTGATGAGCTTTCTATAAAAGGCCGCTTTATTCCTATTCCGCGCGTTGGTGCAGGATGTGCACGCTTTGATTATGGAGATTTATGTGCAAAGCCTTTAGCAGCGACTGAGTATTTGGTATTAGGGGAACGTTATCATACGATTTTTATTGATAATGTACCGGTCATGGATGATGCATGTCGCAATGAAACAAAACGGTTTATTTTGCTTATTGATATTCTTTATGAGCGCCACATACGGTTATTTATGTCGGCAGCGGCAGGGGTGGGGGATTTGTATAAAGGGCATGCGCAGATTGCGGAAACATTTGAATTTCAAAGAACACAGTCACGTCTTTTTGAAATGCAAAGCCACGATTATTTAAAACTTTGGGAAGAACATTTTCTTTTGAAGAAGAAGCATTGATTATACTTTTACCTTTACGTAAACTGTAAAAACAATAAATCTTTGAAATTAAAGAAATGTAATAATTCTGTTGTATTTTTTTTAAATTCACTTTATCGATACATCGTGATAATTTTCTAATAGTTGTTTCAGTGGAGGGTTGTTGTTTCTGTAAGGAGAAAAATTTGTGAATTTCATTTCTTTACTCTTTTTTATGATATTGTTTGAATATGGTTGAAGTCAAAAATATTCAGTATATGGACGCTGAGGGGTGTGCGCTGAATTATCTAAAAGTTAGGAAAAACTAAAATGGCACGAAAAAAAATAGCTCTCATTGGTTCAGGTATGATTGGTGGTACTTTAGCACATATTATTGGGCTTAAAGAGCTTGGTGATGTTATCTTATTTGATATTGCAGAAGGTGTGCCACAAGGTAAGGCTCTAGATATCGCCGAATCTTCGCCTGTTGACAGTTTTGATATCAGTTTAAAAGGTGCTAATGCTTATGAAGCAATTGAAGGTGCTGATGTTGTTATTGTAACAGCAGGCGTTGCGCGAAAACCTGGTATGAGCCGTGATGAACTTTTGGGCATTAATTTAAAGGTTATGGAACAAGTTGGAGCTGGAATTAAAAAATACGCTTCTTCAGCGTTTGTTATTTGTATTACCAATCCCCTTGATGCAATGGTGTGGGCATTGCAGAAATTTTCAGGTCTCCCTACACATAAAGTGGTTGGTATGGCTGGTGTTCTTGATTCAGCACGTTTTCGTCATTTTTTATCTGAGGAATTTAAGGTTTCTGTTAAAGATGTAACAGCGTTTGTTTTAGGAGGGCACGGTGATTCAATGGTTCCTCTTGTGCGTTACTCAACGGTTGGTGGTATTTCTTTGCCTGATCTTGTAAAGATGGGTTGGACAACACAGGAAAGAATTAATCAAATTATCCAGCGTACCCGTGATGGCGGTGCGGAAATTGTTGGTTTATTAAAAACAGGTTCTGCTTACTATGCACCAGCAGCTTCTGCTGTTTCTATGGCTGAGGCCTATTTAAAGGACACTAAGCGTGTTGTGCCTGTTGCAGCTTATCTTTCAGGAGAATATGGGGTTAATGATACCTATGTTGGTGTTCCTGTTGTACTTGGTGCAGGTGGTATTGAACGAGTCATTGAAATTGATCTTGATAAAGAAGAAAGAGATGCTTTTGTTCATTCAGTAAATGCGGTTAAAAAGCTTTGTGAAGCTTGTATTTCTCTTGTGCCTAGTCTCAAGTAAATTGAACAAGATTTAATTCATTAAAATAAATATTTAGAATATTAAAACTTTAGGATTAATAATAATCCATAAAAGAAAGGGACGAATGCATGAATATCCATGAGTATCAGGCCAAACGTCTGCTTCATGAATATGGAGCACCAATTGCAAATGGTGTCGCTGTTTATTCTGTAGAGCAAGCTGAAAAATGGGCGGAAAAGCTGCCTGGACCTCTCTATGTGGTTAAAAGTCAGATACACGCTGGTGGTCGTGGTAAGGGTAAGTTTAAAGAACTTGGTCCTGATGCAAAGGGTGGTGTTCGGCTTGCACAATCTGTTGAAGAAGTTGTTGCAAATGTTCAAGAAATGCTTGGTAAAACTTTGGTAACCAAACAAACGGGTCCAGAGGGTAAGCAGGTCAATCGTCTTTATATTGAAGATGGTGCCGATATTGAACGAGAGCTTTATCTTTCACTTTTGGTTGATCGTAGCGTTGGTCGAATTGCTTTTGTTGTTTCAACAGAAGGTGGAATGGATATTGAAACAGTTGCTGAAGAGACACCAGAAAAAATATTCACGCTTCCGATTGATGCTGTAGAGGGTGTTACTTCTGCTGATTGTGCAAGACTTTGTGATGCGTTGAAACTACAAAGTAGTGCGCGAGAAGATGGTGAAAGGCTTTTTCCGATTCTCTATAAAGCATTTTGTGAAAAAGATATGAGCCTTTTAGAAATCAATCCGCTTATTGTGATGAAAGATGGTCACTTGCGTGTTCTTGATGCAAAAGTTTCTTTTGATAATAATGCTCTGTTTCGTCATCCAGATATTTTAGAATTACGCGATCTTTCAGAAGAGGATCCAAAAGAAATTGAAGCATCAAAGCATGATCTTGCTTATGTTGCTCTTGAGGGCACGATTGGTTGCATGGTTAATGGTGCGGGTCTTGCTATGGCAACAATGGATATCATTAAGCTTTATGGAGCAGAGCCAGCGAATTTTTTGGATGTTGGTGGTGGAGCGTCAAAAGAAAAGGTGACAGCTGCTTTTAAAATTATTACGGCCGATCCAAATGTTAAGGGCATTTTGGTTAACATTTTTGGTGGTATTATGCGTTGTGATGTCATTGCTGAAGGTGTGGTTGCTGCTGTTCGTGAGGTTGGTTTAAAGGTTCCCTTGGTTATTCGTCTTGAAGGCACTAATGTTGAGCAAGGTAAAGCAATTATCAATGACAGTGGTTTGAATGTTATTTCTGCTGATGATTTAGATGATGCTGCCCAAAAGATTGTTGCAGCCGTGAAGGGAGCTTAAGCTATGTCGATTCTTGTGAATAAAGAGACAAAAGTTCTAGTTCAAGGGCTTACAGGAAAAACAGGAACATTTCATACAGAACAGGCGCTTGCTTATCATGGTACGCAAATGGTTGGTGGCGTTAACCCTAAAAAGGGTGGAGAAACATGGGAAGGTTCAAAAGGCGAAACTCTTCCTATATTTGCTAATGTTGCAGAAGCAAAAGAAAAAACAGGCGCGGATGCTTCCGTTATTTATGTTCCTCCTGCAGGGGCTGCGGCAGCTATTATAGAGGCTATTGAGGCTGAGGTTCGTTTAATTATCTGTATTACGGAAGGTGTTCCCGTTATGGATATGGTTAAAGTGAAGACGCGATTAGAAAACTCAAAGTCTCGTCTTATTGGTCCTAATTGTCCCGGTATTCTTACACCAAATGAATGTAAAATTGGTATTATGCCTGGTTCTATTTTTAGAAAAGGTTCTGTTGGGGTTGTCTCGAGGTCGGGAACTTTAACTTATGAAGCCGTTTTTCAAACGAGTCAAGAAGGTCTCGGGCAAACAACTGCGATAGGGATTGGTGGCGATCCTGTTAAGGGCACTGAATTTATTGATGTGTTAGAAATGTTTTTAGCGGATGATGAAACTCAGTCTATTGTTATGATTGGTGAGATTGGTGGTTCTTCTGAAGAAGAAGCAGCACAGTTTCTGAAAGATGAAGCAAGAAAAGGTCGTAAAAAACCAGTTATTGGCTTTATTGCTGGCCGCACAGCTCCTCCAGGACGTACAATGGGACATGCTGGTGCTGTTATTTCTGGTGGTAAAGGTGGAGCAGAAGATAAAATTGCGGCAATGGAATCAGCAGGGATTCGAGTGTCTCCTTCACCATCACAGATAGGTAAGACTTTGATGTCAGTTTTGAAAGGTTAAAAGAAAATTTCACCTGAATAAGAAAAAGTTCTTAGATTCAGGTGAAGAAACTTGAGTATAAAAAGGTAAAACTTTTTTGAATGTTCGAATCATTGCTTGTTTTGTAAGCATTTAAAGGTTGAAAAGAGATATAAGGAGACGGAATAGATGTTCCGGAGAGGTATATGGCAAGGCAGGACGAAATAAATAGCCTTTTTGCACAGACATCATTTCTTTATGGTGGAAATGCGGATTATATAGATCAACTTTATGCTCAATATGAAAAAGATCCTACCAGTGTTGATTCACAGTGGCGTGCTTTTTTTGAAGGACTTCATGATAGTAAAGAAGATGTTCTTAAAAATGCTGAAGGAGCAACATGGCAATGTGATCATTGGCCATTAAAAGCAGAGAGTGAATTGATTTCTGCTCTTGATGGTGATTGGTCTTCTCTTGAAAAATATCTTGGTGATAAGTTAAAGGAAAAAGCAATAAAAGGTGCTGTGCAAAAGGGAAAAATTTCCAGTGAGCAAGATATTATTCGTGCAACACGTGATTCCGTTCATGCGATTATGATGATTCGTGCGTTTCGAGCACGGGGGCATCTTCGTGCGCGGCTTGACCCTCTTCAATTGGCCGAAAAACAAGAAGATTATAAGGAACTTTCTCCTGAAGCTTATGGTTTTACTCCAGCTGATTACGAGCGTCCCATTTTTATTGATAATGTTTTAGGGTTGGAATATGCAACTATTCCACAAATGCTTGAAATTCTCAACCGTACTTATTGTTCAACAATCGGTGTGGAATATATGCATGTTTCTGATCCAGTTCAGAAAGCATGGCTTCAAGAACGCATTGAAGGGCGAGATGAAAAAAAATCTTTCACACAACAAGACAAGAAAGCTATCCTGAAAAAGCTTATTCAGGCAGAAGGATTCGAACAGTTTTTAGACACTAAATATAAAGGTACAAAGCGTTTTGGACTCGATGGTGGTGAGGCGCTGATTCCCGCTCTTGAACAGATTATCAAATGTGGTAGTGCTTTAGGGGTGCAAGAAGTTATTTTAGGAATGGCACATCGTGGTCGTTTAAATGTTCTTTCACAAGTTCTCTCTAAGCCACATCGAGCTATTTTTCATGAGTTCAAAGGGGGATCTTATAAGCCTGATGATGTGGAAGGATCGGGTGATGTCAAATATCATTTGGGAACTTCAGCTGATCTTGAATTTGAGGGTAAAAAAGTTCATTTATCACTGTTGGCCAATCCATCTCATCTTGAGATTGTTGATCCGGTTGTTATGGGAAAAGCACGTGCTAAACAAGATCAACTTATGGGACCTGCGCATACTGATTTACTCTCATTAAGTGAGCGTTCAAAAGTGATGCCATTGCTTATTCATGGTGACGCTGCCTTTGCAGGACAAGGCGTTATCCAAGAAACTTTTGGTCTTTCAGGTCTTAAAGGTTATCGTGTTGCAGGCTCACTTCATGTTATTATCAATAATCAGATTGGTTTTACAACAGCTCCACGTTTTTCACGTTCTTCGCCTTATCCATCAGATGTCGCAAAAATGATTGACGCGCCAATTTTCCATGTGAATGGTGATGATCCTGAGGCAGTTGTTTTTGTTGCCAAAATAGCAACGGAGTTTCGCCAAATTTTCCATAAACCAGTGGTTATTGATATGTTTTGTTATCGCCGTTATGGGCATAATGAAGGTGATGAACCTTCCTTTACGCAGCCGCTTATGTATAAGGCAATTCGTAATCATAAAACAACACTTCAACTTTATAGTGACCAATTGGTAGCAGAAGGGGTGATTTCTTTAGAAGAGATTGAGCAACAAAAAAAATTATGGCGCGATAAGCTTGAAGGTGAATTTGAAGCAAGTGCTTCTTATAAGCCTAATAAGGCTGATTGGCTTGATGGAAGCTGGACGGGACTCAAAGCTTTTAGTAGTTCTGAAGAGCAACATTCTAGAACAACTGGTGTTGAATTAAAAATTTTAAAGGAAATTGGTCAGAAAATTGTCGAAATTCCGGCAGATTTTCACGTTCACAAAACCATTCAACGTTTTTTAAATAATCGTGCTAAAATTTTTGAAACTGGTCAGGGTGTTGACTGGGCAACTGCTGAAGCTTTAGCTTTTGGTTCACTTTGTTTGGAAGGAGCACCGGTTCGTCTTTCCGGTGAGGATGTTGAACGGGGAACTTTTTCACAACGTCATTCAGTTCTTTATGACCAAGAAAATGAGGCGCGCTATATTCCTTTGAATCATTTACAAAAGGGGCAAGCGCTTTATGAAGTTGTTAATTCTATGCTTTCTGAAGAAGCTGTTCTTGGTTTTGAATATGGATATTCTCTTGCTGAACCACGAGGATTAACACTTTGGGAAGCACAATTTGGTGATTTCTCTAATGGTGCACAGGTCATTTTTGATCAATTTATTTCATCCGCAGAGCGTAAGTGGCTTCGTATGTCTGGTCTTGTGTGTTTATTGCCTCATGGTTTTGAAGGGCAAGGGCCGGAGCATTCTTCTGCACGTTTAGAACGGTTTCTTCAACTTTGTGCGGAAGATAATATGCAGGTTGCTAATTGTACAACCCCTGCAAATTATTTTCATATTTTGCGTCGACAAATTAAGCGTGATTTCCGTAAGCCATTGATTTTGATGACGCCAAAATCACTTTTACGTCATAAGCGAGCTGTTTCTCTTCTCAATCAAATGGGGCCAGAAACAAGTTTCTGTCGTGTATTGCTTGATGATGCAGAATGTCTCAAAGATTCTGTCATTAAGTTGCAAAAAGATAATAAAATTCGCCGTGTCGTTCTTTGTACTGGTAAGGTTTATTACGACCTTTATGAAGAACGTGAAAAAAAGGGTATTGATGATGTTTACCTCCTTCGTGTTGAGCAGCTTTATCCTTTCCCTGCTAAAGTTTTGGTGAATGTGTTGTCACGCTTTTTGCAGGCAGAAGTTTTTTGGTGCCAAGAGGAACCAAAAAACATGGGGGCTTGGTCATTTATTGAGCCTTATTTGGAATGGGTTTTGACGCATATTAATGCGCAATATTCACGTGCTCGTTATGCAGGACGTTCTGCGAGTGCGTCACCGGCCTCTGGGTTAATGGTGAAACACCTTGAACAACTGGCTGCGTTTCTTAAAGACGCGTTAGGTTCTTAATTTATTACTACTCTGATGTATGGAAAAATATTATGACTACTGAAATTCGTGTTCCTACTTTGGGCGAATCGGTTACCGAAGCAACGATTGGCAAATGGTTTAAAAAACTTGGCGAAGCTGTCGCTATGGATGAGCCTTTGGTTGAATTAGAAACTGATAAGGTAACCGTTGAAGTTCCTTCTCCTGTTTCGGGGAAATTATCTGAAATCATTGCAAAAGAAGGCGATACGGTGGAAGTAAATGCTCTTTTAGGAGTGGTGGAAGCTGGAGAAGCTGATGTCTCCCAATCATTTTCACCTTCTGCTACACTTGTTCCAGCGGCTTCATCTGAATCGCAGAAGCCTGCTTTGAGCAGTACAATGCCTCCTTCTCCTTCAGCAGCAAAATTGATGGCTGAAAATAATGTTGCAAAAAGCGATATTTCAGGTTCTGGAAAACGTGGACAAATTCTTAAAGAAGATGTTCTTGGTGGATTAAAACAAGGTATAAATGCCCCTACACCCTCTTCTTCTGCGACGAATTCTTCGGCAACTCCTGTCCGAGAAACACGTGAAGAGCGGGTTCGTATGACGAAATTGCGTCAAACAATTGCTCGCCGTCTTAAAGATGCACAAAATGTAGCAGCAATGTTAACCACATTTAATGAGGTTGATATGTTAGCAGTGATGGATTTGCGCAAGCGTTATAAGGATCTTTTTGAAAAGAAACATGGTGTTAAACTTGGTTTTATGAGTTTTTTTACCAGGGCTGTTTGTCACGCATTAAAAGAACTTCCTGCTGTTAATGCCGAGATTGATGGGACAGATATTGTTTACAAAAACTATGTCAATGTTGGAATTGCTGTTGGAACGGATAAAGGGCTTGTTGTTCCAGTAGTGCGAGATGCAGATCAAATGTCATTGGCAGAGATTGAAAAAGAGATTGGTCGTTTGGGGCGTCTTGCGCGTGATGGAAAATTAGCCGTTTCTGATATGCAGGGCGGAACTTTTACCATTACCAATGGAGGTGTGTATGGATCGTTGATGTCAACACCGATTTTGAATGCACCACAATCTGGTATTTTGGGAATGCATGCAATTAAAGAGCGAGCAATGGTTGTTGAGGGCCAAATTGTGATCCGCCCCATGATGTATTTAGCGCTTTCTTATGATCACCGTATTGTGGATGGGCAAGAAGCTGTAACTTTCCTTGTGCGTGTTAAGGAAAGCTTAGAAGATCCGGAACGCCTTGTTCTTGATTTGTAAAATACAGTTTTCAGGATGAAAGGAGAAACGGATGTCTTATGATGTGGCTGTGATTGGAGCGGGTCCAGGTGGTTATGTAGCAGCAATAAAGGCTGCACAATTGGGACTTAAAGTAGCGATTATTGAAAAGCGTACAACATTAGGAGGAACATGTCTCAACGTTGGTTGTATTCCTTCTAAAGCGTTGTTGCATGCTTCAGAAGTGTTTTCTGAAACCCAGCATGGTTTTGAAACGCTTGGTATTTCTATTGGTAAGTCTAAGCTTAATCTTGAACAAATGATGGTTCATAAGAAAGCTGTGGTGACAGCCAATACAAGTGGCGTTTCTTTTTTGATGAAAAAAAATAAAGTTGATACTTTTTTAGGGACAGCCAAAATTTTGAGTGCGGGTCGTGTGGAAGTTGTTGCCAGAGATGGTAATAAACAAACAATTGAAACAAAAAATATTATTATTGCTACGGGTTCAGAGAGTTCGGGCATTTCAGGGGTGAATGTTGAAATTGATGAAAAGACTATTGTTTCTTCTACGGGAGCCCTTTCACTTGAAAAAGTACCAGCGCATATGATTGTAGTGGGTGCTGGTGTCATTGGTTCAGAACTTGGATCAGTTTGGAGCCGTTTAGGTGCTAAGGTGACCATTATTGAGTATCTTAATAAAGTTTTGGGTTCAATGGATGGTGAAGTTTCACAGCAATTTCAGAAATTAATGGAAAAACAGGGAATAGAATATAAGACGGGAACAAAAGTAACAGCTATTACACAATCTGGCTCAACTGCTCAGGTGACTTTTGAAGCCGTCAAAGGTGGTGCTGCTGAAACTTTAGAGGCTGATGTTGTGCTCATTGCTACTGGACGTTCTCCATACACCGATGGTCTTGGTTTAGGGGAGGTTGGTGTTCAGTTGGATGAACGCGGTTTTATTGCAATTGATGCCCATTGGCAGACGAATGTTCCAGGAATTTATGCGATTGGTGATGTCGTAAAAGGACCAATGTTAGCGCATAAAGCAGAGGAAGAAGGCGTTGCTGTGGCAGAAATTTTGGCAGGTCAAAAAGGGCATGTTAATTTTGATGTTATTCCTAATGTTGTTTATACACAGCCGGAAGTTGCGAGTGTAGGAAGAACAGAAGAAGAGCTAAAAACTGCTGGTATTGAATATAATGTTGGCAAGTTTCCTTTTATGGCCAATGGTCGTGCACGTGCAATGCAAAAGAGTGATGGATTCGTTAAAATCCTTTCCGATAAAAAAACAGATCGGGTACTAGGAGGGCATATTCTTGGGTTTGGTGCTGGTGAAATGATTCATGAAATAGCAGTTTTGATGGAATTTGGTGGTTCATCAGAAGATCTGGGACGTTGTTGCCATGCACATCCTACCTTATCAGAAGCTGTGCGTGAGGCAGCTTTGGCAACATTTGCTAAACCACTTCATATTTAAAAGTACATTTTAAAAAGCACAGGAGGCAGAAAATATTTGTGAAGCATGAAACAATATTTTAAAAATTTAAAAAGGAATACAACCAATTGTATTGAACTGTTCCATTTGTTGTATGCTTTTCGGTAATTACTGTTTTAGAACTCAGTTGTGCAGTTTCGATTGATTATCCTGTTGTGCACTATCGTTTAGAGCGGTGGTGTTTGGTATGTGTAAAGTTTTCCATATGGGGTGGTTTTATACTATTATAAAATATTTAGGATAGGGTTCTGAACCTATTTGCGTGCTTCGTTTTAAGAAAACATCTCTTAAAATGCCCAAGTCTACTTCGCGATGGTGCTCGTGAATGGTATAGCTGTAAAGTTCCTATTGAAATATATAAAATTCATTCAAACTGTTATAAGACCTATTGTGCACAATTATCTTTATGTTTAGTAAAAGTATACGCTGACATTATAATACACTTTTTCAGTTCTCAATATTGCTAAAGCTCTTTATTATTTGACAGTTTTTATAAGAGAAATTTTAATTCTTTTCTTTCATCATTTTTACTCACACGCTCGTTTTGTTTGTGATGTGCAGACAAAAGATTTTAATTGATTCAATGTGAGAGAGTTTGTGATAAGAAAATCTTACAGTTTTCAGCGTTATAAATCAAGTTGAAAATGATATTTTATTTTTATAAATCAATATTTTATGTATGATTATGAATCATATGAAGAGGGAAGCCAAAAGGAATTCGCTCAAAGAAATTGAATTGTTTAATGATTGGTGTGAGTTAAGGATCTTTGTCATTTAAGATGAAGAGGGGAGGGATTGAATATTCTACAAAATACCGCTCTTTTTTAAAAGAGCGGTATTTTTATATCTTTTGTTTATGACAATATCTTTTTGATGTTGATGACAAGTTATACAGTGTGATTAAATTAGTTTTTGTTTCTCTATTTTTCTTGATCATTGCTTGTATGTCTTAAAAAGATGATATGTCTCTTCTTTAAGGTTGTTAAGAAATCGCAATGTTGCCAAAATATAATGAATAGCTAAAATTTTTTTGAAAACCATAATTACATGAGAATATTAAGTCTGTTTTCATTGGACAGTTTTCTGATAACTTAAAAAATCAAGCATATGCTTTCTATAGGTATAAATTTAAAATTGTAATTTTTTATCCTCTTGTTGTTCTCTTATAAAAGTGGGAAGCCCCATATGATCAAGATATTTAAGGAAAAGGTGGGGTGGTAATTCCTCTACATTGACCATAGTTTTAACATCCCATTCACCTGTAGCAATGAGAAGGGCCGTTGCGGCTGCTGGTACGCCAGCTGTATAGGAAATACCTTGTGCCCCAGTTTCATGAAAAGCTTGTTTGTGATCGGCTATGTTATAGATAAAAATTTCTCTCGGATTTCCACCTTTTTCACCTTTAATAAGATCTCCAATACAGGTTTTTCCTGTGTAATCTGGGGCGAGAGAGGAAGGGTCGGGTAAGACGGCTTTCACGACTTTCAAGGGCACGACTTCTTGACCTTCCGCCGTTTTTATCGGTTGTTCGGATAAGAGTCCGATGTTTTTTAGAACAGTAAAAACAGTGATATAACGATCACTAAATCCCATCCAGAAACGGACATTTTGGACATCGAGATTTTTGGAAAGTGAATGAATTTCATCATGTCCTGTCATATAGGCTTTTTGTTTTCCAACAACGGGAAGATCCCATTCATGGCTGACTTCAAACATTTTATTGGAAGTCCATTTTTTATTTTGCCATGACCATACTTGTCCTGTAAATTCACGGAAGTTAATTTCTGGATCAAAATTTGTAGCAAACCAACGTCCATGATTTCCGGCATTAATATCAATAATATCAATATCTGTGATTTTATCAAAATAATCATCGCGCGCTAATGCTGCATAAGCATTTACTACACCTGGGTCAAAACCTGCTCCTAAAATAGCAGTGATACCAGATTTTTCACATTCTTGACGCCGAGGCCATTCATAATTGTCATACCAAGGAGGTGTTTCACAAATTTTCAAGGGGTCTTCATGAATCGCTGTATCGATATAAGCGCATTTGGTTTCAATACAAGCTGAAAGAACAGACATATTAAGAAAGGCAGAACCAACATTAATGACAATTTCGCATTTGGTCTTTTGGATGAGCTTTATAGTTTCTTCTACATTCATGGCATTGAGCGAATGGCTTTTGAGAACACCCTGTTCTTTCATTGTGTTTTTTTCTTTAATAGAAGCAATGATGGCTTCACATTTTCTGAGTGTTCGTGAAGCAATATGAATTTCACCAAGAATATCATTGTTTTGAGCACATTTGTGTGCAACAACTTGTGCAACACCTCCAGCACCAATAATGAGAACATTTTTTTTCATTGCAGGTTCATCTCCCTTTTAATACTGTTGTATGACGTTTTTATGGTTGATCTTTATGAAAGGCTTTTCTGATAGTCGTTATAGCTGAATTGGCGTCGAAGTGTTAATGTACCATCGCACTCTTTGAAAACAATAGCAGGCATTGTAACGCCATTAAACCAGTTTTTCTTGACCATTGTATAACCTGCTGCATCCTGAAAAGATAGTCTGTCGCCTATTTTGAGAGGTTTTTTAAATTGAAATGTTCCAAAAATATCGCCTGCAAGACAAGATTTTCCACAAATCATAATTTCGTATGGTCCTTGATTGGGTTCTAATTTGGCATTTTCACGATAAATTAAAAGATCAAGCATATGTGCTTCAATTGAGCTATCAACGATGGCAAGATTCTTTTCATTATACAATGTGTCAAGAACACTGACTTCTAATGTGGTGCTTTTGGTGATGGCAGCTTCTCCTGGTTCTAGAAAAAGAGTAACACCATGGGTTTTAGAAAATTGTTTTAAACGTTTTGCGAAAGCTTCTAGAGGATAATTTTCAGCTGTAAAATGGATACCACCACCAAGGCTTATCCAGTCAACTGCAGCGAAAAGTTCTGCAAATTTTTCTTCCATATAATTTAGCATTTGGTTAAAAAGATTAAAATCAGCATTTTCGCAATTATTGTGGATCATTAAGCCATTTATGAGTGGTAGAACTTTTTTTATAGCGCTTTGATTGGTTTCGCCTAAGCGGCTAAAAGGGCGGGAAGGATTAGCAAGATCAAAATTGGATGCACTGATTCCTGGATTTAACCTCAAGCCTCGTTGGATGGTCTTGCTAGCGTTAGCAAAACGTTGAAGCTGTTGGATTGAGTTAAAGATAATTTTGTCTGCATAACCACAGGCTTCATCAATTTCATGATTGGCCCAAGCCACAGAATAGGCATGAGTTTCTTTGCCAAATTTTTCTCTTCCTAAACGCAATTCATATAAAGATGATGAGGTCGTTCCATCCATATACTCAGACATTAAATCAAAAACACTCCATGTGGCAAAACATTTCAAAGCAAGTAAAATTTTAGTTCCGGACATTTCCCGTAAACGAGAAATTGTTTGCATGTTTTTGATGAGTTTCGATTTGTCTATAAGATAATAGGGGGTTTTTATCATCATTTATTCATTCTTTTTTGAAGGATCTTATTGCCAAAATCAACGTTTAGTACAAAGAGTAACAGAATGTCTCAAGAAAAAAAGAGTCTTAAGAAAAGAATCTGTTTCTGTCTAGCAAGAGAAAGGCTTTCTGTAATTACTGTTGTTTATTATTTTGAGTTTTGCGTTATGAGTATGAAAAAAAAATTATATTATGCTTTAGCTTTTCTATTTGTTAGCAGTTTTTTCTTTATAGCAACTACTCTTGTTAATTGGGGGCAAAATAGGAGTGATGCTAAAGCCAAACTGGTTACTCATACTTCTGTCCAAGATAGTTCGGTGCCTTTGATTTTTACGGGGCGTAGAGAACTTAATGGTTTCAAAGGGTATCGTCATTATCGGCGTGGTTATCGTAAATACAGTGATAATTGGTGGTATCCTGAAGTGGCATTTGTTACATCACCGCACTTAAGCACAAAAGGCGCATCATTAAAAGTTGTATCAGATGTTAAAAAAGTGTTTTTAACGTCTTCTTCAGAAAAATTAGAAAAAAAAGAGCCATGGATGCTTAAACAACATATTGAATCTTGCCGTGCGCGTTATCGCTCTTATAATAAAAATGATAATAGTTTTCAGCCTTTTCATGGGGGACGTAAACAGTGTTTATCACGCTTTTTTAAAGGATAGAAATTATTAAATAAAATTTTAATTGCTTCTTGTCGTGGGCGTCATTGTTCTTACAATAAAGGGAAAAATTGTGTGGTGCGCAGCATTTTTATGCAAGCATTTTTTTTGAAAAATTTAAATGCTTTTAAGTTTTATTAAATCTTATTATCATTAAGTGTGGAATGGGGGGTGAGAATATAAGTTTTTGTTTTGTCGATGACAAAATATTAAGAACAGGATGGAGCTGAAAGAATGACAACACGGGAAGCAATGTTGGTATTGCTTGTTTTGCTTCCCTTTGGTGGAAGTGCTATCATTGGCTTTTTTCGTTCGACAGCAAAAAATAATGAAGCGTGGTTTGCTGGGATTGTTGCACTTTTCTGTCTTATTTTTACAATAATGCTTTATCCGGAGGTTCGCGGAAACCACGTAGTGCGTTTAGATATTTCTTGGCTTCCAGAATGGGGGAGCGATTTGATTCTCCGTATAGATGGTTTGTCGTGGCTTTTTTGCTTGCTCATTACAGGAATTGGGCTGCTTATTGTCATTTATTCACGTTATTACATGGATCCAGCGGATTCTGTACCACGTTTTTTTTCATTTTTTTTAGCCTTTATGGGATCAATGACGGGAATAGTCTTATCAGGCAATCTTGTATTTTTGGTTGTTTTTTGGGAACTCACCAGTATTTTTTCTTTTTTGTTGATTGGCTATTGGTACCATAATGCAAGTGCGCGTGAAGGTGCGCGTATGGCTCTAACAATCACAGGTTTTGGTGGTTTTGCCCTTTTTATTGGGGTTTTATTGATTGGGTATATTGTTGGCAGTTTTGATTTGGATAAAGTGTTGCAGTCTGGAGATATGATTCGGTCAAGTTCTCTTTATCGTCTTGTCCTTATTTGTATTTTATTGGGGGGATTAACAAAAAGTGCGCAGTTTCCCTTTCATTTTTGGCTGCCCAATGCGATGGCTGCTCCAACCCCCGTATCGGCTTATTTGCATTCGGCAACCATGGTAAAAGCCGGATTGTTTTTGCTTGTTCGTTTATGGCCTGTGCTTTCTGGGACAGAATCTTGGTTTTGGCTGGTTGGCTTTTCAGGACTCTCGACGTTGCTTCTTGGTGCCTATTTTTCCATGTTTCAGCAAGATTTGAAAGGACTGCTTGCTTACTCGACTATTAGTCATCTTGGATTGATTACTACGCTTTTAAGCCTTGGTAGTCCACTTGCATGTGTTGCGGCGATCTTCCATATGGCCAATCATGTTACTTTTAAAGCTTCTTTATTTATGGCTGCTGGTATTATTGATCACGAGACGGGAACACGTGATATGCGTAAATTGTCAGGGCTTTATCGTTCTATGCCTATTACAGCAACTCTCGCTTTAGTTGCAAGTGCAGCGATGGCCGGAGTTCCTTTGTTGAATGGTTTTTTATCGAAAGAGATGTTTTTTGCTGAAGCTGTTGAAACGCATATGGAATCATGGCTCGATTGGGTTGCACCTTATGTAGCAACGCTGGCTAGTCTGTTTAGTGTAACCTATTCTATACGCTTTATTCATGGTGTTTTTTTAGGACCAAAACCTGTCAATTTACCCAAAACTCCCCATGAACCACCCCATTTCATGCGTTTACCGATGGAGCTTTTGGTGTTTATTTGTTTAGCAGTTGGTGTTTTTCCTAATTTAACAATAGGACCTATTTTAGATAACGCGGTCGTGTCTGTTTTAGGAACAATGACAATCCCTTATAGTTTGGCTGTTTGGCATGGGTTTAATACTCCATTAGTGATGAGTTTGGTTGCGTTATTAGGAGGCGGATTGCTCTATGCTGTCGGGCATCGTTATTTTTTATCCTGTGATGATGGGGCGCCTTTTTTTCGTCACTTGAATGGACCGCGTATTTTTGAACGCATTCTCGTAATTATTTCTTGGAAATGGGCGCGTGCGGTGGAATCTATTTTGTCAACACGCCGTTTGCAGATACAGTTGCACTGGATTTTTTGGGTGTGTTTTACATTTGTTGGTCTTTTACTTTGGTGCGATGGTTTCATTTCAGCAGGGACGTTACCGCTTTTTCCAGTTGATATTCCTTTTCTTGCTCTTTGGTTAGTTGGCGGATTATGTGCGCTTTTAGTTGCTTGGCAAGCAAAGTTTCATCGTCTTGCATCACTTATGTTGTCGGGGGGAGCTGGTTTGATGACTTGTGCAACCTTTTTATGGCTTTCTGCTCCTGATTTAGCAATAACACAATTAGTTGTTGAGGTTGTTACAGTCGTTTTATTATTGCTTGGTTTACGGTGGTTGCCTAAACGCTTGCATAATCCTACTCCAACGCCTGTTTGTTTTTTTGTGCGCTTGCGTCGTATCCGTGATTTCATCATAGCCCTTGTGGGTGGTGTTGGTGTAGCATGGCTCTCTTTTGCAGTGATGACACGTCCTCAAGGTACGACGATTTCTGATTTTTTTCTCACCAAGGCTTATTCTGATGCTGGTGGTCGCAATGTTGTGAATGTGTTGTTGGTTGATTTCCGTGGTTTTGATACCATGGGAGAAATTGTCGTTTTGGGTGTTGTTTCTCTTACTGTTTTTGCCCTTTTACGACGGTTTCGTCCTGCTCCTGAAAGTATTGATGCACCTTTTCAACAACGTGTTCAGAAAGCCTTTGATATGGCACAGCCTAATCGAAATGTGGGAGATACAGTATTGAATTATTTAGCTATTCCTGCTGTTATTATGGGTTGGCTCTTTCCGATTATTATCGCTTTTGCTGTTTATTTATTCATGCGAGGGCATGATCTGCCAGGAGGTGGATTTGTCGGTGGTATTACTTTGGCGATAGGATTTATTTTACAATATCTTGCACGCGATATTCGGTGGGTGGAAACGCATTTGAGAGTTTTACCTTTGCGTTGGATAGGCTTTGGCTTATTGTTGTCAGTCGTAACGGGGATGGGCTCTTGGTTTTTTGGATATCCTTTTTTAACATCCTTTTTTCGATATATTCATCTTCCGTTAATTGGAAAAGTTCCCATAGCGTCTGCTTTTTTGTTTGATTTTGGTGTGCTTTCTCTTGTGTTAGGAGCAACTGTTCTCATTTTAATTGCACTTGCACACCAGTCAATTCGGAGTTACCGAATCGGTAAGAAACCTGTTTTGAAAGAGAAGGAAAATTAATGGAAATTGTTCTTTCTTTAGGTATTGGTATTTTTGTTGGATCAGGAATTTGGCTTGTTTTGCGTCCACGCACTTTTCAGGTCATTCTTGGTTTGTCTTTGATTTCCTATGGTGTCAATCTTTTTATGTTCTCAATGAGTAGACCGCGTAGTAATGCTGCGCCAATTGTTGGTCCTAATGCTGTTATTAATCCAGCTAATTATGTCGATCCTCTCCCTCAAGCCTTGGTTTTAACTGCGATTGTGATTGGTTTTGCAACGACAGCTTTATTTTTAGTTATTCTCTTGGTTTCACGCGGTTTAACGGGTTCAGATCACGTTGATGGACGTGAGGTGCAGTGATGGAAGTAGGGGTGCACCATCTCCTTATTTTGCCTATTCTTTTGCCATTAAGTACTGGAGCTGTTCTACTTTTCTATGATGAACGGCGTTGGAAACTTAAATCATTGATTAGTCTTTTTTCGGCGGGATTGTCGGTTGTTATTGCTGTTTTATTGATTATACGTACTCTTGAAATAGCACCGGCTTGCGATGTTTATCGGCTTGGAAATTGGCCTTCTTCCTTCGGAATTGTTTTGGTTCTTGATCGTTTAAGCGCCATGATGCTTTTACTTTCAAGTTTGTTGGTGACTAGCGCACTGGTTTTTGCGCGGGCTCATTGGTACAAATCGGGTTCTCATTTTCAGTCACTGATGCAATTTTTTATGGTGGGGATAAATGGCGCTTTTTTGACCGGTGATTTATTTAATTTATTTGTATTTTTTGAAGTTATGTTAACGGCTTCCTATGGGCTTGCTTTGCATGGTTCTGGTCAGACACGCGTGCGTGCAGGGTTGCATTATGTAGTAGTTAATCTTGTTGCCTCATTACTTTTTTTAGTTGGTACAGCACTTATTTATGGAGTGACTGGTACTCTTAATATGGCCGATTTGGCTGTTAAAATAAAATACATATCGTCTACAGATATTGTTTTGTTCGAAATAGGTGTTTCACTTCTAGGTATTGCTTTTTTGCTTAAGGCTGGTATGTGGCCGCTTAATTTTTGGTTGGTGCCAACTTACAGCGCAGCAGTAGCGCCCGTTGGAGCTTCTTTTGCACTTTTGAGTAAGGTGGGTATTTATATTATTTTACGTTTAACGCTGCTATGGTTTAGTCCTGAAAGTGAATATTTTAACCATTTTGGTCATACGGTTTTGTTTTATGGTGGGCTTGCCACTATGATTTTTGGTTTTATTGGGGTATTGGCGAGCCAAGTTTTGGTACGTTTGGCAGCTTATAGTGTTCTTGTCTCTTCTGGTACATTGTTGACTGCGCTTGGGATCGGCAATGCAGCACTGACAGCAGGTGCACTTTTTTATATTGTTTCTTCAACTTTAGCATTGGGGGCTTTTTTTCTTTTGGTAGAGCTGGTTGAACGCTGTCAAGATGTGGCTGCTAATGTTCTGGCTGTCACAATGGAGGTTTATGGTGACGATGAAGAGGAGGAAGAAGATGAAGTTGGCACATATTTCCCTGTAACCTTGGCAATTCTTGGGGCTTGTTTTGGTATCTGTGCCATTTTGATTATTGGATTGCCACCTTTTTCTGGTTTTGTTGCTAAATTTATGATGTTCATGGCAGTTTTAAACCATAGTAGAGAAGATTTTTTTGCTTCTCTTCCGGTTTACCATGATTGGCTTTTTGTGGTTTTTGTCACCCTCTCTGGTTTTGCAGCTTTGATTGCACTGACACGAACGGGAATTCGAACTTTTTGGGTTTCTCTTGAAGGTCGCGTTCCCCGTGTGCAGGTGATAGAATTTGCGCCTATTACCTTTCTTCTTGCCTTGTGTTTTCTTATAACAATTGTAGCCGGTCCTGTTAGTCGTTATATGTCTGAAACTGCTAAGACTTTGTATGAACCTCAGAATTATATTGGGAGCGTTTTAACAGATTTTTCTCTCGAAAAGAGGGAGATGAATAAATGAATCGTTTGTGTCCTTCTCCTTTTTTCAGTGGTGTCATTGTCCTTATGTGGCTTATTTTAAATGGTTTTAGTTTAGGGCAATTGCTTTTAGGTATTATAACAGCTTTGTTTTGTGGTTGGATGATACGGCTTCTTGAGCCGGAGAAGGTTGCTATCAGAAGCTGGAGTGCGGTTTTTCGTCTTATTTTTCGAGTTTTGACAGATTCTATATCCTCAAATATCTCGGTGGCTTGGTTTGTTCTAACAAAAAGGTCTCGAAAACAGCAATCTGGTTTTATTGTTGTGCCTCTTCTGCTTCATAATCACACTGCTTTGGCTATTTTAGCGTGCATCCTTTCGGCAACTCCTGGAACGGCTTGGGTTGCTTATAATAGTAAAAAGGGTGAACTTTTGCTTCATGTCTTAAATTTTGAAAATGGATATGATTATCAAAGATTGATCAAACAACGGTATGAGCAATTACTTTTGGAGATTTTCTTATGAGTATGGTGATCCTTTATTGGGGACTTTTCTTTTCACAGTTTTTTTTAAGTTTGGCGGTGATCTTCGCATTGTTTCGGTTGATTCGTGGTCCACGGGCACAGGATAGAATTGTTGGTTTGGATGCTCTTTATATAACCACTGTTCTTTTGTTTCTTACATTCGATATCCGTTCAGGAACAACCATTTATTTTGTTGCGGCTCTCATTATTGGGTTGTTGGGGGCTGTTTCAAGCATCGCTTTGGCGAAATTTCTTATGCGGGGGGAGATTATTGAATGAAAGATGATGTATCGCTTGTGGTTGCTATTGCTATCACGGTTTTCTTAATATTAGGGTCTGGATTGACACTGATCGCAACGATAGGTTTGGTGCGTTTTTCCAGTTTTTATGAGCGTTTGCATATGCTTTCAGTATGTACAAGTTGGGGCGTTGGTAGCATTCTTATTTCTTCATTTCTTTATTCAATATTTGTGGACCATTATTTTGTTTTTCATGAAGTGTTGCTGATGTTTTTTTTGTTTTTAACAGCACCGGTAGCTTCCATGTTGCTCTCACATACAGCAGCTTATCGACATCATTCAGAAGAACAGTCAGAAAAACCGCTGGCTCTTTTATTACACCAGACGGAGGAAAAGTTACCTACGTCAGAAGGAACATCAAGCGATGAGAGCCAGCGCGGTTCTTGAAATGTAAGAATCTTCTTTATTCTGCGCTTTTTTCTTCTACACATGTGAGGGGCGTTGTGTGGTCTTCAGCAAGGCTATTGTAGAATGAGGCCTCGTTTCCTTTTGTCCACCAAACATATTCACCCCCTACATATTTCGCTCCAGAAGCAGAAACGACATTGGAAGCGATGATGCGATTTCCATTCCATTTGAGATCAACTAATGCAATATCATCGGTAGTGTAGTAGGTTGCTTCAACACGCTCTTTTTTTGTTTCATTGCTGCATTGATAGACAACGGTTTCTTTTTTTGGTTCTGGATCGTCTGGTACCTCAATGACTAAAGAGCCAGCAAAGGCACTCATTGAGCCAAAAAGCGATAGACTTAAAACGGCTAAAAATTGTAAATTAAAAAGAGTTTTTTTCATAATGTTTACCTGATTATTTAGAACAACAATGTTGATTCATCTTGACAGTGGATGGGGTTTTTTCTTTCTGGATCATGAAGATGATCGTAAAGTGTGACTTCGTTGTTCATTTTCCACCAAACATACCATTTTCCTTCGTATTTTTCCCCTGTGTCGGCGACTACATTTGCAGCAATGACGCGATCGCTTTTCCATTTGAAATCAACCAACGAAATATTATCAGCATTGAGATAGATTGCTTCAACGCGCTCTTTACTTGTTCCAGTATTGCACTGGTAGGTAATGGTCTCTGTTTTTGGCTCTGGATTGTCTGGTACCTCAATGATAAAAGAATGAGCTAAGCTATTGTTTGAGCTGAAGAGTGATAAACTTAAAGCGGTGAAAAATCCTAAAATATGTAAAGTTTTTTTCATAATGCTTCCCTATATTCCTATATTGCGCACAAAGAATAATTTGATTGATACGATGGTGTCTACGGCAGGATTCGAACCTGCGACCCCAGGATTCATACCACTTCGATTTTCACCGCCAGCCTTATCCGGCTGTTTGTGGTCTGGACTGTCTCTTCACCTTGAAGCTTTTAGCTCGTTAGGTGCTGCCCGTTCAGTCTCTACACCTTTCTCTCATTTGAAGAGAGACTTGGCTCGGGATTGGCATATAGTCTCCCATGAAGCTTTCCCCGAATTTGAGCAGATCCACTTTGAGGATTTCTCCTAAAAGTGCCCAATTTCTTTAGGAATCCTGTGCTCTATCCTACTGAGCTACGCAGACATCATCATACTTATTCCTTTAATAGAAGTATAAAAACGAATCAATTATATTCAATATGAATTAACGAATTTCTGCTAATTTTTGTTCCAGAAAAGTCAAAACTGCATCTGGTGAAACATTTTTTGCAATAAATGATTGGCCAAGTCCGCGTGTTAAAATGAAGGTCAAATTATTCTGTGAAACTTTTTTATCTTGGGCAATGAGAGTCATTAAAGTTTCAGCATCTGGTAGACATCCTGGGATATCCTTTAATTGTGTAGGCAAACCTATAGATTTGAAGTGTGCTTCAATACGTTGTGTAAGTGTGGGGCTTATTAAATTTAGTTGAGCAGAGAATTGATGCGCTAGAACTATTCCAATTGCTACAGCTTCACCGTGGATTAAACGCTTTGAGTTATAAGCCGTTGCTGTTTCAAGCATGTGTCCAAATGTATGTCCGAGATTTAAGAGTGCGCGCTCTCCTGTTTCGTGTTCATCACGCGCTACAATGGCAGCTTTAAATTGGCATGAACGAATAATGGCTTCTGTTCGCATAGGTCCATTGGAAAAGACTTCTTGTCCATTTTTTTCAAGCCATTCAAAGAAATCAGGCTGGTTAATGAGTCCATATTTGACTATTTCCGCGTAACCAGCACGAAATTCGCGCGATGGTAGGGTATCAAGAAGACATGTGTCAGCAATAACGCATTGCGGTTGATAAAAAGTACCAATAAGATTTTTACCATATCGGCTGTTGATGCCCGTTTTTCCACCAACGGAGGAGTCAATTTGTGCGAGAAGCGTTGTGGGCATTTGAATGAAGTTCATACCACGGCGGATTATACTTGCCGCAAATCCTCCTAGATCGCCAATGACACCACCGCCAAAAGCAATAACACAGTCGCTTCTTTCTAAACGCGCAGCAAGAATTTGATCGATGACAACTTGCAGGGTTGAAAATGATTTTGATTGTTCTCCTGCTTCTACAATAACAGGGACAGTATGAATTTTATTTTTTGTTAACTCTGCTTGTAATATTTCCAAATGAAGGGAAGCAACATTTGTATCTGTAACAAGTGCCAAGCGCGTTGGATGAGGATCTTTTTTGTTAAGAACATGTTTAATCTGTGAAGCAGCTTGTGTAATCAGACCCGAACCAATGATGATATTGTAACAGTGTTTGTTGAGTTTAACAGTGACGGTCTTTGTTTGCATGCTGGTTTTTCCTATTGTTAATTTCTGTGTATAGGTAGTGCTGTACAGATCGTATAACATTTTGTGCTACAGTATGACGGCTTTCTTTATGACTGTTAATTGTTAAATTTGCCTTTGCATAGATAGGATAACGCTGTTCCATGAGTTTTTGCATGGTTTCTTTAGGATTGGCTGTTTGAAGCAGGGGGCGTGTTGGGTGCTTCGAGACACGTTGCATGAGGATATCAAGATCGACTTTTAGCCATACGGATATACCATTTTGATGAATGGCTTTTCGGATATTTTCATTTATGTAGGCACCACCACCTGTTGCTAAAACAAGGGGACTTTTTTTTATGAGGTTTAGAATAACATTCTGTTCAAGAGCACGAAATTCTGATTCACCATAAATTTCAAAGAGTTCAGTGATTGTCATTTGCGCAGCTTTTTCAATTTCTTGGTCAGAATCATAAAAGGGTAAACGGAGCATGGTGGCGACGCGTTTTCCGATTACTGATTTGCCTGCCCCCATAAGACCAACAAGGACAAGAGCTCTTTTATCAAGGGATGATAAGAGTTGATTCTTTATTTGTGTTATGGGGATGCGTTTTGGTCGATTGCTTTTCATAACTTTATTTCGGCATTTATCCATCTTAAAGTCAATTCCTGTTAATCTTTGTGAGGCATAATACGAGATAGAATATTTTTGGGTAGGTTATTGTCTTATGCCAACATTGACCAGATTTTTGATGATTCTTTTCATTTTGCTTTCTGTTCTTTTCATTATAATGGGTGCTCTTGTGATTTGGGTTGAACCAGTAACTGTAGATATGTACATTGATGTTCCTTTGGATTCATGGAATCTTTCTATGGAAGCGAATCAATGAAATGAAAAGTGGTGCTGTGATAGATCATTTTCTTGAGATGATGAGCGCGGAGAGGGGGGCTTCATCTCATACGCTTGCGGCTTATCAGCATGATTTGCAGTGGGCACAAGATGAATTGTCTTCACACTCTGTTTCGCTTTTTTCAGCACAAAAAGAAGATTTAATTGCCCTTTTGTCGCTTATGCATACTTTTGGTTTTGCGGCATCGTCGCAAGCGCGCCGTTTATCAACTTTGCGTCAGTTTTATCAATTCCTTTATGCTGAAGGGTTGAGAGCGGATGATCCCTCTCATGATATTGATGCACCTCGTCAGGGGCGCCCTTTGCCGAAAATTATTGGTGAAGATGCGGTGACAAAATTGCTTGATTTGGCGCAGTTTGAGGTTAATCAAGCAGATTATGGATCTAAGGATTATCTGCGCGCATTGCGTCTTCTGCTATTGAGTGAAATGCTTTATGCAACAGGGTTGCGTATTAGTGAGTTGGTGAGTCTGCCGGTTCAGTCTGTTCGAAGGAAGGAGTACAGCGTTTTGGTTCGTGGTAAGGGCAAAAAAGAACGAATGGTGCTCTTATCAAAAAAAGCATGCCAAGTTCTTTCGCAGTGGTTAAATTTCCGTGATCAGGAAAAGGATGCCGCAAGTCCTTATCTTTTTCCTGCACATTCTAAGACAGGATATATTTCTCGTCAAGTCGTTGCGCGGGAGTTGAAAAATCTCGCTAGAAGAGCAGGAATAGAAAGTAATAGCTTTTCTCCCCATGTGTTGCGTCATGCTTTTGCCAGTCATCTTTTGCAAAATGGTGCCGATTTGCGTGCAGTTCAACATTTGTTAGGTCACTCTAATATTGCTACCACTCAGATTTATACCCATGTGTTGGAAGAGGGACTTTATCGTTTAGTCAATGAGCATCATCCACTTGCCGATGAGCAAAAGGCTCGTTAAAGAAAAGGTGATGTTTTTGAAAAAGACTTTATAAAGAAAATTATAAGTGTATAAGTGATACTAAATGAGTTGGTACAAATGTATAATTATCTTGATTTTGAAAAACCAGTTGCTGATCTTGATGGGAAAATTCTTGAATTAAAAAAAATTTCTCAGGAAAAAGGCAGTCTTGATATGAGTGATGAGATTGCTCGTCTTGAAGCGCGATCTCAAACAGCGTTGCGCGATATTTATAAAAAATTATCGCCGTGGCAAAAAACACAAGTCGCTCGTCATCCTGATCGTCCTCATTTTATGGACTATTCTAAACGCCTATTGAGTGATGTTACGCCTTTGGCAGGAGATCGCAAGTTTGCTGAAGATGAGGCTATTCAAGCTGGGTTTGCACGCTTTAAAGGTGAGGCCGTTGCTTATATCGGTCAAGAGAAAGGTTACGATACGCAAACACGTTTGCGCTATAATTTTGGTTCTGCACGTCCAGAAGGCTATCGTAAAGCTGTACGTATTATGGAAATGGCTGACCGCTTTGGTTTGCCACTCCTCACTTTTATTGATACAGCAGGTGCTTATCCTGGGGTAAGCGCTGAAGAACGTGGGCAAGCGGAAGCAATTGCTCAATCAACAGCTGCAACTTTGCGTTTGAAAGTTCCTGTGGTTTCCGTTGTTATTGGAGAAGGCGGTTCTGGAGGGGCGATAGCAATCGCGGCTGCCAACAAAGTTTATATGTTGGAGCACGCAATTTACTCTGTTATTTCACCAGAAGGAGCAGCTTCTATCTTATGGCGTGATCCAGCTCGTGCAAAAGATGCTGCAATGAATATGCGTATTACCGCTCAAGATTTATATCGCTTAAAGATTATTGATGGCATTATTTCGGAACCTTTAGGGGGAGCGCATCGTGGCAAAGAGATTGTCATTGATGCAACGGGTGATATTATTTCAGAGGCTTTAAAAGCTATGGCTGGAAAAGATGGGGAAGCTCTTAAACAAGAGCGAAGGGAAAAATACCTTCAAATTGGTCGATCTCTAACATAGGTTATTTTTTGTGAGGGGTGTTGGATTGGAGTTTTATTCGATGACATTTAGCAAATTCCTCGCTGTGTGTGTGTTGTTTGTAATGGGAATATTGACGGCATGTGAAGGAAGATTACCAGCTTCTATTCGTGCTAAAGTTGAGCAGCCGTTGCCACAAGAAATCCAGAATAGAATGGCTTTGTACGATATTGATCCTTATGCACCAATTGTAATGCGATTTTTCAAGGAAGAAAATCTTGCTGAAGTTTGGAAGCAATCTCGTTCAGGACCTTTTATCTTGGTTGCTCGCTATGGTATTTGCAAATGGTCTGGTAAGCTTGGACCTAAATATAGAGAAGGGGATCTTCAGACACCAGAGGGTTTTTATACTATTAGCGCAAACCAAATGAATCCTTATTCAAAATATTATCTTTCTTTTAATATAGGATTTCCTAACCTTTATGATCAGGAAAATGGTCGTACAGGAAGCAATCTTATGGTGCATGGTTCTTGCTTTTCCGCAGGTTGTTATTCTATGAGTGATAAGAACATGGCTCAGATTTATGCGTTTGCACGGGATGCTTTTAAAGGAGGACAAAGAGAGTTTCAGTTGCAGGCTTTTCCTTTCCGCATGACCGAGGATAATATGTCACGTCATAGCAATGATCCTCATTATCAATTCTGGGTTATGCTTAAGAAAGGTTATGATTTTTTTGAAAAAAATCGTCAACCTCCAACTGTTGAAGTTTATGGAAAACGTTACGTTTTTAATCGCGATATTGATAAAACTTCAGTTTCTCTAATGCAGTGAGTGTTATTGTATTCTGCTGCACCGTAAACACGATCACTTATAAATGGCGATACAGGATATGCAAAAGCTTTACGCATAAGGTGTTTAAGTGAGTAGTCAATATTTTAAAGCGCAGAGTTTTTTCATAGATTCTTATGTAGGTAAATCACATGAAGTGGTTCGCAGGTGAAGCGCATTTAGAAAGAAAACAATCTGATTACAGATTGATGAATATTAAAAATTTTTATCATAAAAATTTGATTCATAATGACAATTTATCATTTTTCAGTTTGAATTAGGGACTTAATATCATAAGATTCTTTTATCTTAAAATCTGTTTATAATGAATCAATCGAAACCATTTTTTGCACACCATAAAATTGGATTAGCATGTGAATAAACTTGAATAGGAATATATATGAAAGGTTTTTATAAATTTATAACATATTGATTATAAAGATAATTTATTATTCAACTTGAATGAGAACCCTGAATACCGTAAGATTCTTTCATTTCAAAGCTGTTCCATATTGAATCAATTAAAACCATTTGCTTGCACATTACAAGCGGGCATAGCTGCGTGGGTAAAACTGTGCAAGAAAAAACTAAAACGTTTTTTATGAGCTATATAAAGTGCCAAGAGCTGTTCAATATTGGGGATTAGCCAAGTGTGTGATGGTGCCGGTTTGCTCCTTTAAAAGCATAAAGATGGTGATGCCAATGAATTTAATGTTATATCATTGGAGGGGAGAAAAAATTAAAATTTTATTCCTGGAATGACCAGAGGATTTTCTAAGAGAGCTGTTTTGTCTGCAGTATCTATTGCTGGTTTATTAAAAAAAGCATTGAGGAGCTTTTGTATTGCTTCTTTTTCAACACCATCGGCAATGATGACAAAACGTGTTTGTTTTATTCCTTTTGGCCATGCTGATAATCTTATGGGAGGATGAAAAAATGTTTGTACCCCATGTAATACAAGTGGGCGATAAGGGTCATCACGCAATGCGATAATTGCTTTAATACGTAATAATTTTGTACCATAACAGTCTTGTAGGAGATCTAAAAAAGCTTCAATTGTAGCGTAATCAAAAGAACCGTCACAGTTTAGTGAAAAGGTACGAATGGTTTTATGGGGGGCATGATTATATGGGGTAGTCGTAAGATTTTGTTTAAGTTTTGTATTTTCTACTTTTTCATCCCATAATGTGTTATTTATTAATAGATTTGAACAGAAATCTTCAGAATGGGCGTCAATGATTTGTGCTGTAGGATTAATCGTATTAAGTGTGTTAAGGAGCGTATCTGAAAGCGTTTGTTGAGCCATAAGATCTGTTTTGGTAAGAATAATTTTATCAGCAAATATTAATTGTTTATATATTTCAGGAT
This sequence comes from Bartonella sp. OC68QHHN, assembly GCF_042193875.1. Lineage (NCBI taxonomy): Bacteria > Pseudomonadati > Pseudomonadota > Alphaproteobacteria > Hyphomicrobiales > Bartonellaceae > Bartonella > Bartonella sp. OC68QHHN. The sequence continues at coordinate 508,563 of NZ_JBHIME010000023.1, forward strand.
AGCGCTCACATATGGAAAGTGTGCTTAATGTATCAAATGTTGCAAGAACAGCATTTATGGATAATGTTTGAATAAACAACGGGTGGCTTAAAAGTATTTGTAAAATAGGGGCAGGATCAGCTACCCCTGTGGTTTCAATGATAATATGATGGAGTTGTTTGATCTGTCCTGTCTGAATGCGATTTATTAAATCAATTAATGTGTCGATGAGATCACTGCGTAAATTGCAGCATAAGCAACCATTGGCAAGCTCAATAATTCCTTCTGTCGTTTTTTCAACTAGAAGGTGGTCAATACTGATTTCGCCGAATTCATTAATGATAACAGCACATTCTGTTAAAAGAGGGTCTTGTAGCATACGGTTGAGTAAAGTTGTTTTGCCAGAGCCTAAAAAACCAGTAATAAGCGTGAGAGGGATGCGCTTTATTTTCATGTTAATCATCAACTGTGGTTTTGTTTTAAAACATATCTCAGTACGTCTAACCAATTTATAATGGTGTCCGTGAGGGATATAATGGTTAATCCCCCATGAAATCCATTGTATCACTATCTTTACGCTTATAAAGGTAAGTGCACGCGCGTATATCATACACTTTTTAGCGTCAATGTTATGATCATTCTTGGTTCTTGAAAGGATTTATAGGAGGAATTTTTATTCCTTGTTTTAATTATTTTATCTACATATTCATCTACCCTGTGACGTGCAAGAGATTGGTTTTTATTGATTCAACAAATACAAATTTGAAATGAGAGAATCTTACAATATTTGTGGTTTTGATATAAGGTACAAAATAATTAATCCTAGATTATGATTTATGGCTTTTTTATAGAATGGTTTGCACGTCTTTTATACTAACTAGGGGGCTTTCTTAGTGGCTTTACTGTTATTTTAGGTTTTTGTGGCGTACGAATGAGGTGTACTGGTAAAGGATGAGAAAAAGGAGGTGGAGCAGTGATAAAAGGTGAGGTGAGAATAATATTTCCTTGATCATCATATGAATTTGCATGCATTTTTATAGCTTCAGGTGTGCATGTTTGTTGTCTCATATTTTTGGCTTGTGTTATGTTTCTCCCATAAGGTTTTAATGTTGCTAGTGTTAATTGGGGTCTTCCTTGGTGCAAAAATCCTGTTTCAAGAAGTTGTGCAGCTTTTTCTTCTCTTTCAGTTATGTTGTTAGCACCTAGAATGACAGCAATAATTGTACGTTTATTGCGGGTGGCTGAGGCAACAAGATTAAAACCAGAGGCACAAATAAAACCTGTTTTCATACCGTCTATTCCATAAAAACGGCCAATGAGGTTGTTTGAGTTATACTGGATTTTTCGATTATTACCAAAATCAATGGCTGGAATAGAAAAATAATGAGCATATTGTGGAAATTCTCGACGTATTTGAACGGCTAAAAGAGCAATATCGCGTGCTGTGGAGTAGTTTTGAGGGTCTGGTAAACCACTTGCGTTAGCAAAATGGGTGCCAAACATGCCTAAACGTTTAGCTTCGCTATTCATTTTACGTACAAAATTTTTCTGTGAACCTGCCACAGCTTCGCTCATGGCAATGGCCAAATCATTGGTAGATTTAACCATGGTGATACTTAAGGCTGTATCAAGTGTGAGTAGAGAACCAGCTTTATAGCCTGAACGATATGAGGGAGCTTTTGCTGCATATTCGCTGATGGTGATATGTTTGTCTGGTGAAATTTCCCCTCGGCTCATGGCACGAAAGATAATATAAGCGGTCATTAATTTTGTCAAGGAAGCAGGATACCAACGCTCAAAAGCTTGATTATGTTTTAAGATATGCCCCGTTGTAACATCAACAGAAATAAAAGGCTGCGCTAGAGCAACAGCGCTGGATAAACTCAAAATCACAGAAAAAAATAAATTATAGAAGAGACGTTGCATTAATTTAAATCCAGTTCCTTCTTATTCGTTGTTTAGAATTGTTTTAATGTGGTACACAAAGCTTTTAAGTCTAGGTTAAGGAGGAAAGATGGTTAATTGCTGTATCCGTTGTGTCTCGGAGATAAAAACTAACATTCATTTTTATTTTCCCTTTGAATTTGTTTTGATGACTTAAGTATCTTAAGAAATACTTTTTAAATAATGAAGATTGTAAAAGATTTTAGATTCTTGGGGGGATTGATGTTTCTCAGGAAGGAACGAATCGGCATAGTGATGCATTTTTCTTGCTCTCCTGTTAGGACAGCCCTTGGCACTTGAGATCGTTCGTAAAAAGCATTTTAATCGTTTCTTGTATCGTTTTATTCACACAGGTATTCCCGCTTGTAATGTGCAAGCAAATGGTTTTAATTGATTCAACATGGAACAGCTTTGAAATGAGAGAATTTTACGGTATTCAGGGTTCTCATTCAAGTTGAATAACTCTAAAATATCCTTATAAATCAATATGATTTATGTTGTTTAAACGATTTTAAAGAGAAGAAGAATTTTTTCTCAAAAAAATTCACATATTGATCATTTCTTATAATGTACATGTGTTTTATAATTTTGAATTAGAAAGTTTGAAGTATCTTTCTTATATTTTTGTTCCATATACTCCGTTTAATATAGAAAGTGATGCGCTATTCTGACCAATCAGTGCATTGTTTCATGATGATTTAGTTTTTGAAGCTTCTGAACAGCGTATGGTGGCATAGGAGGAGGGGTAGGATCTTGAGCTGCTAAGAGAAGCAGTTCATCACACGCTTTTTCAGTTTTTTGGACAAGTTGATCTAGAAAATCACGTTTGCTTAAACCAGCTTCTATCGGAGGAAGAATACGGACACGAATTGTTCCGGGATAGCGGCGAAAATTGTTGCGTGGCCAATATAAACCCGCATTGTGTGCAATAGGGACAACTTGAAGTCCTAATTCATTATAGAGTGCGACAATTCCTGACTTATAATCTGGTTCTTGACCGGGTTGTCGGCGTGTCCCTTCGGGAAAAATCAAGATTTGGCGCCCTTGTTTTACTTTCTCTTTTGCTTTTTGTATAATCATTTTTAAGGCTTTTATGGGCGTTGTGCGGTTAATGGGGATAATTTGTGTTTTTGCCATATACCAGCCAAACAATGGAATCCACATCAATTCACGTTTTAAAATGAGAGTGGGATCATCAAAATAGGGAACGAGACTGAAAGTTTCCCAAGCAGATTGATGCTTTGGAGCAATGATGTAGGCTCCTTTGGGAAGATTTTCTAATCCTTCAATCTCATAACTTGTGCCTGCGATGTATTTTTGCAAAAAGAGTGTAACGCGCGCCCATGTTTTAGGGACAATCCATGCCTTTTTGCGGGGCATTAAAAAATAAACGGGAGCGTAAAGAATCATTTGTATGAAAGTTGTTGTATAAAAAGCGAACGTAAAAAGAATAGAACGAAGGATAAGCACTACATTTTCCATTTTATATCTATATGAAGACTTCATATATTAATATAATTTACATGAGAAAACATCTTCTTTATATTTTTTCAAGCATCTATTTTTTCGGTAACTCATTTTTCGATATTTAAAAACAGAAGGAAAGAGGTTGATGGAATTACAAAAAGATAAACTTTTTATTCCACGGATTTTATCTATCGCGGGAACAGATCCTTCTGGTGGCGCTGGAATGCAGGCGGATTTGAAGGTTTTTTCAGCTATGAAAACTTATGGTATGAGTGTGGTTACAGCTGTTGTTGCACAAAATACTCAGGGTGTGCGTTCTTTTCAGGCATTAGATGCTTCTTTTGTTGCAGATCAAATTGATTCTGTTTTTGAGGATATCCATGTTGATGCCGTTAAAATTGGTATGGTTGCAAATGCTCAGATTGCACAGGTTATTGCAGAACGTCTTGCTTATCATAAAACACGTTTCATTGTTTTTGATCCGGTTATGATTGCAAAAAGTGGTGATGTTCTTTTAAAGTCTGATGCAATTGAAATTATGCGTGATGTTCTTGTGCCGATGTCAACTTTGATCACGCCAAATTTGCCTGAAGCTGCACTGTTATTGGGAGGTGAAGTGCAATGGTCTTTAGAGACTATGTATCAATATGCTCCACGACTCTTGGCGCTAGGATGTCACGCAGTTTTGTTAAAAGGGGGACATTTGAATATGCTTACCAAGAATAGCACAGAAAATTACGATTGTTCTAGTCCAGATCTTTATTGTGATTGTGAAAACCTTATTATACTTGAAGCTTCTCGTCTTTCAACCACTCATGATCACGGGACAGGGTGTACCATTTCTGCCGCTATTGCAGCTTTGTTACCTACCCAACCTTTGGATTGCGCTGTTAGACAAGCAAAAGACTATTTGCATGGCGCTTTAACTGCCTCAAATGCTTTAAAAGTAGGGAAAGGGCGAGGGCCGCTTCATCATTTTTATGCATTATGGAAAGATTAATACAACAATTGATTGTGAAAAGTCTCCACTCTATGAATTTGTTTCGTCATTATATGCTGTTTTGGACTTATGACTGATAAATGTTAGCGCATTGTAGCTTAACAGTTATTTTGTCTTAAGAAGGATGAGAAAAAATGTTATAATTCGTTCTTTTGTATATTTTTTACGATTAATGTATCCTGTTTAAGAGGCAATTTTGAGTATAAACAAAGGGAGTGAGGAATTGAAAATCAGGATTTGATAGCAAAAGGGTAGAGGGAGAGACCTTTTACAAGGCGATATTAAAGCTGGCTGTTTCCGCTATATTTGCTGTTTCTTATATTTGTGGCAAAACAGGATGAGCCAAAATCGTTATCAAAATTATTGAATATATTTAACATTTACAGAGTTTTTTGTCGGCATGGGTAGGGTTTTCTAAATGGAAATTGATACTTCCTGATGGAATTATCAATGATCTTTCAGGTGATGTGGTGAATCTTTTCAGATATTACAACGTCATTATCCTCTTTTTATGGAACTGCTGGCGTTTCAGATGAGCAGCTGTGAGAACTTTCAACATTTAATACAGCAAGCTCTAGAAACTTTCACCGATTTAGAGCGATCTTTAAGGTTTTTATATTTATAGTGATTAAGTTTTAGTGAGAAGGTAGTCGATCGCACAATCGGAGATTTAATAGACCTGTAGCGTGTGGTTTAATATTTTCAAACTTGAATTTTATTCTGTCATTTAATGGATTTCATCATTAACTATTTAAAATTATTTGATTTTATTGTGTGCTATGACTGTTTAACACCTTATTTTACGTTGATTGAAGTTATGTTCCTCAATATAAAATAGTATGCTTCAAATAGAACGCACTTATATTGTTAATTAACATGTTTATTTTAAAGAGATTTCTCTCAATGTGTGTCATATCCATTTTATAATAACATACGTGAATGGTCTAAAGCCTCTACGAAGTGTATAAAGCTATTATGCTTCCCATTTTTACGTTTTTAAGGTGAAAGGGGTGTGCCCTATATTATTTTTAGCTCCCAATGTTGCGATAAGCTTTGATATTTCAGAGCGTTCATAAGAAGAATTTTTATCCCTTTCTTCAAGTGAATTTTATTGATCCGTCAATTCCGCTTGTGATGTGTAAGAAGATGATTGTGAGTGATTGAATATAGAGATTTGAAATGAGATAATCCTATGATATTTGAGACGCTTGCTCAATATAAATAATGATAAATTATCTTTATGAATCAAATTATTGATTTATTTTTGTATTGAAGATTATTCCGGATAAGAATTTGTTCAAGCACGAAGATTATCAAATGATGTGCCAGAAATCCCAAAAACGTAATTTACTCTAAATAATAGGTGAAAACAGTTTATTTCGTGTAAAAATAATACAATTAGCGTGAGAGATTTCTCATCATCAACTTTAATCTAAAAAAAGAAACAATATACATAAAGGACCTTTAAATGATCTTTGAAAGGGTTTTGAAGCTCCTTTGGTTATTGTATAAAGCTAAGATTTTTTCTATTAATTGACTAACAGACTAACCATCTAATAAATTATGATGCAACTATAGTTTTAAATATTTGCTTTCGAGTTCTTCATAAATACCATTAAAAAACAGTAAATTATAGATCATATCAAATAAAAAATTTTCACTTGTTCAACTTAGATCTGTGATAGATATCTTTTTTAAGACAATAATCCTGAAAATCATAAAAGTAAGAAAATTTGAGTGAGTCATTTGGAACAATTATATTTGTAATAACTGATTTTAGCTTTTCACTATCATTATTAAAGGAGATTGGCTAAAATTTCTTTTTTGTATAGATTGGTTTTCTATATTTGAGTTTTGCTGAAAATAATAAATTTGTTTATCGATGAAAAGAATTCATAGCTCAACGATCATGTGTTTATTGAAATAAACTTTGAATTCACCAAAATTTATAAAACCCAATTTTTTATAAATGCCAATTTCCTCGTGAGAGGCTTGCATACCAATAACATGACATTTCTTTTTTTTAATGCTCAATAGCAATTTTTTCATGAAAGTCCCTAACACCTCTTTTCTGAAAATATGAATTGGTGACAATATCATACACTCCACCAATTCCATCCGCTTTAATACAAAAACATATTGCTACAGGATTGTTATTTATATAACCAACGAACATATCTATATTAGTATCTTTTTTATAACAGCTTCCTATTGTTTCATAAAATATTACCGCCTCCTCATCAAAAGTCTCGAAGACTGATGCCATAACATTTCCATAATCTATAAAATCTTGAAGTGATTCAACTTCCTTGATTTTGAAGTTATCCAGCATAGAAGTAACATGTAAGTCTATATCTATATCTTGATCTTGAGCTAAAGCCGCCATCCATACCTTTGTTTCAACATGTTCTAAGCCAATAGATAAGAGAACTTCATTAGCTTTGTAATGAGACGAATGAGGTCCAACCCACCAAGCTAAAGGTAGTTTTTGTGCATTAAAGGAATCGATTATAGATTTTGCCTGCTCTACAGGTATAGTTTTTTGCAAATTTTTAGCATAAATAATATTGAATGTGTCTGAAGCAAATATTGAATTAACAGAAGGCACGCCATTTGAAAAATAAACAACTTTCATTTTGGTGCACAATTTTGGTAAAAACATACCTTTGAACAAAAATTATTCATCTAACGATAAGTCAATTTTTGATTTATTTAACATTTGTTTTTCTTGTCATTGCTCATCATTTCTAATTGATCTTTTAATACTGGGGCTGTAAAAAATTCGTCAACTCAAAAGTAATTCCAAATTCTTTTGCATAAGCTTCTATAACCTGCAAGGTCGTAAACGATCTGCCGCCAATACTGAAAAATTATTCTCAGGATGGCGAGAAATAAAGTTATTGTTGCTAAACAACGCCATGGTTCGACAGGAATCGTCCCCCTTGCGTTTCAGTCCGACTTTATACGCTTTAGCGATCTGGAAAATAGAAGCAGAAAAAACTCGTTAAAGGGAGCTTTAAATGATTTTTGAAAGGTCTTTGAAGACCCTTTAAGAACACCTTTAAAACTCTTTGAAAAAAATAAATTGGTACAAAACCTAGTGGCAAATTATACAAAACCTGCTGGCAAGCTACAAGCTCCACGCAAGAACGAATAAATACAAAATTCAATGGAGCGGGCGATGGGATTCGAACCCACGACCCCAACCTTGGCAAGGTTGTGCTCTACCCCTGAGCTACACCCGCTTACCGATTCGATATATATCTTGCCTGTATGGCGTAGGCTTTTACGAATTGCAACAAAAAATATCATTTTAGTTTGATTTATTTTGTCCATGTTTTAATAAAATGAAATAAAGATTGATTTTATAAGATTCTTCAGTAATAGATTATTCCTTTTTTAATTTTGCATAGAGAGGGGTGGAGTATAATGTTGAAGAGAATAAATATATTAGGGTTTATCATTGCAGCTGTTTTTATGATGAACAGTGTTGCAAAAGCGGATGACCAAGTTAGACACGTTAAAGTTGCGCTAACACAAATTATGGTCCATCCTGCTGCGGATGCCGTTCGTAAAGGTGTGGAAGATGTTCTTGCAGAAAATGGTTATAAGCAAGGTAAAAATTTCCAACTCACCTTTTTATCAGCGCAAGGCAATATTTCAACAGCAACGCAAATTGCACGTAAATTTGTTGGTGATAAACCTGATGTTATTGTAGCGATTACCACGCCTTCAGCACAAACAATGCTTGCGGCAACAAAAACAATTCCTATCGTCTTTGCGGCGATTTCTGATCCTATCGGAGCTAAAATCGTTTCTTCGCTTACCAGACCTGGCGGTAATATGACGGGGAGTTCTGATCGTATAGATGTTGCAGAAAGTGTTAAACTGTTACAAGAAGTAAAACCAGATTTGAAAAAAATTGGTTATCTTTATAATGCTTCTGAAGCAAATTCTGTTTCAACACTTAAGGTGTTAAAGGATGTGGCAAAAAAAGTTGGAATTGAAATCATTCCTTCATCAGCACCAAAACCTTCAGATGTTCAGGCAGCAACACGGGCTTTAATCGGTAAGGTAGATATCATTTTTATTCCTGCTGATAATACGGTTCTTTCTGTTTTAGAGGGTGCAGTAAAGGTCACACAGGAAGCAAATGTTCCTGTATTTACTGTTGATGCTAATTCTATTGGACGCGGTCCTTTTATGACACAAGGTGTGAATTTCTATGATGTAGGGGTTGATGCTGGGAAGTTGGTTGTGCGTATTCTAAAGGGTGAAAAGCCTGGTGATATTGATGTTGTGCAGGCGGCTAGTAATGACATTCGAATTGATATGAAAGCAGCAGAAAAAGCGGGGATTGTTATTCCGCAGGCAGTTATTGATCGTGCGACAAAAGTGATTCCATGACTTTCATTGATAGGATGTTGATACAATAAAATACGTTAAGTTTTCATGGGGATTGTCTTTACATGAATATATTTGCGTTTTCTGGCGCTGTGGAATTAGGTCTTATTTATGCGTTTGTGGCTATAGGGGTTTATCTCTCTTTTCGCGTTTTGGACTTTCCTGATTTAACAGTTGATGGTTCATTTCTTCTTGGGTCTTGTGTCTGTGGAGTCTTGATTCTTTTAGGTTTTAATGCATGGACAGCTATGGTGTGTGCTTTTTGTGCAGGTATGGTAGCTGGTTTATTAACAGCTATGTTGAATTTGCGTTTTGGTATTTTGAATCTTTTGGCTTCCATTTTAACAATGTCAGCGCTCTATACGGTTAATCTTCGTATTATGGGAATTATGGGAGGATCTAATGTTAATTTAGCGCTTGCTGATACAGCGTTAACGCCCTTTTATAATCTGTTTGGTTTGTCTGATATTTTTGTGCGTCCTCTTTTCATTGGTATTGTATTGCTAGTTGTGGCGTTTTTGATTTGGCGTTTTTTGGAAAGTGAAATAGGTCTTGCTATGCGTGCAATGGGAGCTAATCCACGGATGGCTACAGCTCAAGGGGTTCATACGTCGGCGTTAATTTATTTTGGTATGGGGCTTTCAAATGCGTGTGTTGCACTTGGTGGTTCTCTTTATATTCAAACTGCGATCGCAACGGATATTACCGGTGGAATTGGAACAATTATTTTTGGGTTGGCAGCTGTGATTATCGGTGAAACTTTATTTCCTACGCGTAAGATTTTTTGGATTATAATCAGCTGTATTGTGGGGTCTGTACTTTATCGTGTGGCGGTGCAATTTGCATTTGAGGCAAATGGAATTGGTGTTGATACGTCGACAGATCTTCAGTTGATTACTTCACTGTTGGTTATTTTAACCCTTATTGTGCCACGCTATTGGAGGAGGCGTAAACGTGATTGAGTTTTTTCATGTTGGGGTTACATTTAAACCGCAAACACCTTTGGAAAAACAGGCTTTAATTGATATTAACCTTAAAATTGATCAGGGTAGTTTTGTTACGGTTATCGGTTCAAATGGCGCTGGTAAATCAACTTTGCTCAGTGTGTTAGCAGGTGCAACGCTTCCCTCAACAGGGAAAGTGGTTATCAATGGGCAAAATGTTTCTAGGCAATCAATCAGTGAACGCGCTGGAAAGGTTGCTTGTGTTTTTCAAGATTCTTTAATAGGCAGTTGTGGTTCTTTAACAATTGAAGAAAATTTGGCTCTTGCTGCTCTTCGAGGAAATCGTCGTGGTTTGCGTTCGGCTTTAAACCATGAGAAACGGCAATTTTTTCGAGAGAAAATTGCTCAATTAGGCATTGGTCTTGAAGCATATATTCATAATCCTATGGACAGTTTATCAGGTGGGCAACGCCAAGCTGTTTGCCTTGTGATGGCAACATTAGCCCATGCGGATGTTTTATTGCTTGATGAACATACCTCAGCGCTTGATCCTGGAATGGCTGATTTTGTGATGCAGTTGACTGAAAAAATCGTTGAAGAGAAAAAGTTAACGACTATTATGGTGACTCATTCTATGCGTCAGGCTCTTGATTATGGCGATCGCACCTTGATGTTGCATGGTGGAAAAGTGATTTTGGATGTCTGTCATGAAGAGCGTAAGGGATTGGATGTCAATGATTTAATTGGCATGTTTCAGAAAGTTCGCGGGGAAGTTCTTGATGATGATGAATTGTTAATGGATTAATAATGTGGCTCAGAAAAAAGCACATGAAGTTGATCAGTTTTTAACGCGTTTTTCACGTGCTTTTCCTATTGTTCTTATTTATGGGACAGATCGTGGTCTTATTTGTGAGCGTGCACAATGTTTTGCAAAACTTACACAGGTAGCAATAGAAGATCCATTTTCGACAATTCGTTTGGATGCTGCTGAAATTGATAAAGATCCTGCACGTTTGGAAAATGAAGCGCGTACGTTATCCCTTTTTGGGGGAGATCGTTTGATATGGATCTCTAATGCTGCTAACCAAAAAGGTTTTCTGGCTGCCTTGAAACTTTTAATTGAGAAGCCACCAGAAGCCTGTTTTATTCTCATTGAATCAGGGGATTTGAAAAAAGGAACAGGGTTGCGCAATGCTGTTGAAACGGCATCAAAAGCAATGGCTTTGCCCTGTTTTGCGGATGATATGCGTTCTCTTGATGGTTTGATTGATGAGGTTTTAGGGCAGTTTAAGAAGAATCTTTCTTTGGATGCACGTAGATGGTTGCATGAAAGTTTAGGGGCGGATCGCCTTGTATCACGAGGTGAATTAGAAAAGCTTTGTCTTTACGCTGCAAATGTTCATATTACTCTTGAAGATGTGAAAGCTGTTGTAAGCGATGTCAGTGCTCTTTCTCATGATGAAGTCATTGATGCTCTTTTATTGGGCGATATATCAGGGTTTGAAGTACATTTTAACCGACATGCAGCATTGCATGGAGCACTTTTTTTTATTTTGAGTACAGCACAAAGGCATTTTCAGCAATTACAGTTATTGCGTTATCAGGTAGAGGTTGAAGGAAAATCGCCTTTTACGGTAGTTTCTCAAGCACGGCCTCCCATTTTTTTTCAACGGAAAAAAACAGTTGAACAAGCTTTAAAATATTGGAAGTTAGGACAGATTTCCTACGCAATGGAAAGAATTCAGAGTGCTGTTCTAGACAGTCGTAAAAATCCACTTTTGGGTGAAGCTATCATTCGTCAAGTTTTGTTAGGGCTTACAATTATTGCACGACGCCAGATAGTAGCTTAACAGTTTAGAAATATGATGATTTTTTATTTTTACTACGGCAAAGAGGAATTTTCAGAACTTAAAACTGCTGTGTTATCAAGTAGAGGTTAGTTATAGTTTTGAGGATGCGTTTGAAGAGCTTGAAAGTGTTATAGAAACTTTTCTTCAGAAAAATTATTTATCTTCGAAAAGCAGTTTTTACAGGGTTTTATTATCTTGCTGTGTCGTAAAACACTGTTGGTTTGTGATCTAGGGCTCAGGTAAAATTCTACGCATTCTGTGTTTTTTGTGTGAGTATGTGGTGAATATTGGGCTGACTCATAGAGTCTTAATGGGGTAACATTAACATCCCTTATGCTAAACAGAGCATTTCAAACAACAGAAGACACTTGTATGGTAAATTCATACGCTTTCTTAGAAAGATTTTTCAATGCACGTCATATCTATTTCGCGACGGTGTTTGTGAATGGTATAACGGTAAAGTTCTTTGTGAAGAATATAAAATCCATAGAGCATCTCTATCTTTATGCTTAACAAAAGTGCAAGCCAAAGCACCATAATATATTTGTTTAGTCTCTAATTTGCTACAGTTTTCATTATTTTTTTCTCACATGTCTTTTTGTGACGTGCAGACAAGAGATTTCAATTGATAAGAGGGTTTGCGATAGAAGAATTTTACAGTATTCGAAGTTATGATTCAAATTGAAACACAATTATTATATATTAATTGAATCACCTAAAATAGTGAGCCAATGGAATCTTTTAGATAAGAAAATGAATTGTTTGCAGATCTGTATGAATTAAAAATCTTCGTGGGATGAGGAGAAAGTCAAAATAGATTATGATGAAAACGACAGCACCTATGAGGAGACTTTTATGTTTGATACAGAGATGATTATCTTAGCAATGAATGTATCTCATAAACAGAGCAAGCCATTGTTTATTATTAATAATTCATTATTTTTCATATTAAATCAATCAAAACGATGTCTATGGCACGTCATAAGGGGGTATGTGGATAAAAACTGTACAGGAAAGCACTAAAAATGCCTCTTATAAATGCTCTCAAATTCCAAGGGTTTTCGCAACATTGTGGCGGTAGGCAAATATAATGATAGTGTTTTATTAAGTGTAAAGAGGGTCGTGCTTAATAGATTTATAGTTATAACATTTATGAACACTATTGTGAGATAGGCTGGGGAGCGAGATGTCTTTTAAAAACAAACGCATGAATTGTAATCCAAATCTATTCTGTTTAGGGCGTTCTATTTTACCGTGAGGGTTGTGACTCCATTAAAGGGATGTTCGGTGTTTTGTTATCAAACTTTTTCTTTATTGAGAGGGCGTGTTTTTCTCATATTTGTTTGATTTATAGTATCAGGAATCGGGAGAGGAAAATATTTTTAATAGTATCTTTTTGTATGCGCTGTTTTCAATATTCGCAAAACTTGTGTTGATGTTGTAGGTGGAGGCGTAATACGTTTTTATATAGGTCTAATGTACAAATTAATAAACATATCGGGATAATTCGGGAAGAGTTGGTGTCTGCTTACGCTTTTGAGGTGTTTTTTGTGAGTAAATTAGAGAGATAAAGTAAACTGATGAGATTTTATGTAGAGTCGTTATTATCTTAATTGAAAGTGCATTTATTATTTTGTTTTAGTGATGCGCTTTGATCAGTAATTAAGTAGGAGTTTTAGAGCATGATGTTAGATTTCTCGTCATTTATTTTTTATGTGTTTTCTAGGTAAAATGATCTGTTTTCAGCTTGCGCAGGTGATGATTGATAAACTGCGTTATTACTTTATTCCCTAGTTGTCGTTTTTTAATGTTTTATGCATAACTCTTGAACAAACAGACAGGAAAATTATGATTTTACAATTGTCTTTATTACCATTTGCAAAAAATCTTTGAAGGTGAAAGATGTCCCATATTCAATTTGAAAAAATAGCACTCATTGGAATCGGTTTGATTGGGTCTTCTTTATCAAGAGTGATTAAAAAGAAAAATCTTGCGGCTCAGATTTCTATTGCAACACGTCGTTTAGAAACCCTGAAAAGAGCGCGTGAATTGGAGCTTGGGGACTTTTATACGACAGATAATGCAAAAGCTGTTGAAGGAGCAGATTTGGTTATTCTTTCTGTTCCTGTTGGGGCTAGTGCAGAAGTAGCAAAAACCATTCGTGATCATTTAAAACCTGGAGCGATTGTGAGTGATGTTGGTTCTACGAAAGCGTTGGTTGTTGCGGAAATGGCACCTTTATTGCCAAAAACGGTTCATTTTATTCCAGGGCATCCAATTGCTGGAACGGAATATTCAGGACCGGATGCTGGTTTTGCTGATTTATTTATGAATCGTTGGTGTATTTTAACGCCTTTTGCTGAGAGTGATGCTGCTGCTGTCGCACAATTAACAGCGTTTTGGGAAGCTTGTGGTGCGCGTGTCGAAAAGATGGATCCTAAACATCATGATCTTGTTTTGGCTATTGTTTCGCATTTGCCGCATTTGATTGCGTATAATACTGTTGGGACGGCTAGTGATTTAGAAAAAGTAACAAATTCGGAAGTCATTGCTTATTCTGCTTCAGGTTTTCGTGATTTTACTCGCTTGGCATCTTCTGATCCCGTTATGTGGCGCGATATTTGTTTGCATAATAAGGATGCTATTTTAGAAATGTTGAGCCGTTTTAGTGAGGGGCTTGCTTTTTTAGAGCAGGCAATTCGTTTAGGAGATGGTGAGACATTATTTAACTTTTTTACACGTACGCGTGCTGTACGTCGCAATATTATTGATGCTGGACAGGAAATTGATGCTCCTGATTTTGGACGTCAGAGTGTTTCTAAAGAACTCACGTAAAAACTGAAGAGTTTTGCTGAATTTCGTTGATTCTTTCTAGAAATCGATAAGAAGTTTTTTCTCTATTCAGTCATAGATTGCAATAAAAAAGAGTGGCGATTGCTTCGATACAGATAACAATGACTTCAAAAGGTTTTATGTGTGCAAGATTATCGTGCTTAGCTCTCTATAGGGCATATGATGTACAGAAGAGGTTACTGATCTGTAGAAGAGACAAAAAATGAAGTCGTTGTAGAACTTCATATAGTGGGTTGTTGTTTTTGGTTTAGTATAAAGTCAGGCTTGACCGTATTGATTATTGTCCTTTATATTGCAACATTAGAAAATGTTTGTTTGTAGAGTTTTGATGATTTTTATAAAGCTTGAAATAGACTGAGGAAGAGTTTTACCAGAAAGTATTGAAATTTGTTAAGAAATATCTTTTGGTATAGCTATCGTATTCTTGTTGATGCAGTAAGCCATTATTGGCGTGATAACGGGAGTGCTTTTGCAAGCCATGTCGCGCTCTCTGGGCTTTTAGCATTTTTCCCTTTTTTTATTTTTGGAACTTCTCTTGCCAGTTTTCTTGGTGCTTTTACATATACACCGCAAAAAATCAAAGCACTTGTGCAGTTATTACCAGATGTTATTGCAGAGCCTTTATCTCAGGAAATTATCAATGTTTTAACCATACAGCGGGGAGGAGTGTTAACAGTTTCTGTCATCGGAGCGGCTTATTTTGCCTCTAATGGGATAGAGGCGTTACGTACAGCTTTAAATAGAGCTTATCGTGTTGTTGATCGGCGTAGCTTGTTGTTTTGTCGTTTTCAAAGTTTGTTTTTTGTGATTCTTGGAGCTGTTGGTCTTGTTGTAATCAGCGTTTTGTTGATTTTAACACCTCTGCTGATCAAAATTATGCAAAATCATTCTTTTTTCATTACAGAATATATCGGTATCATTCGTCTATGGCGTTACATAATCGCAGCGGTTGTTCTTTTTGTAAGCCTTTTGATTGTTCATAAATGGCTACCAGCAGAGCGTCGGAAGTTTATAGATATTTTACCAGGAATTGTACTGACAATGTTTGTATGGTTTATGGCTTCAATTGCTTTTGCTCAATATTTAACAATGTTTGATTATATTTCTACCTATGCAGGGTTAGCATCTATTATGGTTGCTATTATTTTTCTTTACATATTGAGTGCAATTTTTATTTTGGGAGGAGAAATAAACGCGGCGATAATGTTTTATCGCAAGCATTTGCAACATTCAGATGAATGAAAGAACTTATTATTGCGTGAAAGCCAAGGTATGAATATCCCAATAAAGCCTGCTATCACTTTGTTGATTGATGCGGATGCTTGTCCTGTAAAAGATGAAGTTTATCGTGTGATGAATCGTTATCAGCTTAAGACATTTGTTGTGGCAAATCGTTTTTTGTCCCTTCCAGGTGAAGCACTCATTGAAAGAGTGGTCGTTGCTGGTGAATTCAATTGTGCTGATGATTGGATTGTAGAACATGTGCATGAGGCAAGTATCGTTATTACCAGTGATATTCCTTTAGCAGCACGAGTTGTGCAAGCGGGGGGTTTTTGTCTTTCGCCAACGGGGCGTATTTTTGATGTAAATTCAATTGGTCAGGCTTTGGCGATACGCAATTTGATGGAAGATTTGCGTGGACAGGGCAGTATAACAGGTGGTCCCCGTCCTTTTTGTCGTAAAGACCGTTCTGCTTTTTTGTCAGCACTAGATCTCGTTATACAACGTTTAAAAAGACGCGGTTATTAAGTTATAGCGCTTCTTTAATGACTGCTTTTATAAGTGCTTTGGCGTCGTCATTGGCCCATGGAGCTGCACCATTGAAGGAAGCAATGAGATAGCCCTCTTTATCGATAAGCAATGTAATGGGGAGTCCTAAAGCGAGCCCCTGTTTTCTAACATTGTTGAAAATATCCATTGTTTCATCGCGATAGTAAAGCAAATTATCCGCATGAATATTCTGTAAAAATTGCTGAATTTTTTCAGGAGAAGCAGTTTTATCGATATTAATAGCTATGACATCAAAGTTTTCTCCACCTAATTCACGTTTTAATTGCGCAAGTTCTGGCATTTCTGTGCGGCAAGGTGCACACCAAATAGCCCATAGATTGACCAGCATCGGTTTTCCAATAAATTCGCGGAGTGTGTGCTCTTTTCCTTGAATATTCTTGAAAGAGAGTTTATTCATATCTGAGGGCGTATCAGCAAATCGTATGTGACTAAAAAAGCCTTTTGCTGCTTTTCGGATCGCCATCATTTTTTCTGCTCGTGTTTTATCAGTGTTTATTTTTTGTGCTTTTGCTGCTGAAATGAAATTGAAAAGGAAAGACTCTCTTTTGTTATCGTAGTTTATGGTTGCGTATAAACTCAATGCAATGATAAAGAATGCAACGGAGAATTGCCTTTTTTTATTGTTTTTTTCGCTGATGAAAATTTGAGAAATCATAATTTTGTCCTTTGTATGGGTGTTTTCAGAATATGACAGATGAGAAGTTAAAGAACCAAATGTGGGATGGTCGGTTTGCGGCAGGTCCTTCTGCAATTATAGAAGAAATTAATGCCTCAATTGATTTTGATCAAAAACTTTATCGACAAGATATTGAAGATTCCCTTTCTCATGCAGCTATGTTAGCGCAAACAAAAATCATTTCACAATCAGATTATGAAAAAATTGTTTATGGTTTGAAACTTATTCGCCAAGAAATTGAAGACGGTAAATTTGTTTTTTCACGAAAGTTTAAAGATATTCATATGAATATTGAAGCGCGGCTGAGCGAATTGATTGGTTCTGTAGCAGGGTGTTTGCATACGGTGCGTGCACGCAATGATCAAGTTGCTGTTGATTTTCGCTTGTGGATACGTGAAGCAACGCAAAAGATAGCACAAGATTTAAAAGGATTGATAGAGCAATTGCTTATTCGAGCAACACAACATGTTGATACCTTTATGCCAGGCTTTACGCATTTACAATTGGCTCAACCCGTAACATTGGGTCATTATATGATGGCTTATGTTGAAATGTTTGGTCGAGATTTATCGCGGATGCGTGATGCCCTTGAGCGCATGAATGAATCACCTTTAGGGGCGGCTGCTTTGGCAGGGACAGGCTTTCCAATTGATCGCTTTATGACAGCAAAAGCGTTAGGCCTTCGAGAACCAATACGCAATTCAATTGGTAGTGTTTCGGATCGTGATTTTGCCTTAGAATTTTTAAGCGCTGGCGCTCTTTGTGCAACGCATCTTTCACGTTTAGCAGAAGAAATCGTCCTTTGGTCAAGTGCGCAATTTTATTTTATTCGTTTATCTGATGCCTTTTCAACAGGTTTCTCTATTATTACACAAAAGAGAAATCCTGACGCTGCCGAACTTGTGCGGGCTAAAGTGGGACGGGCTGAATGGCGCATTAATAGGGCTGTTAACGGTGATGAAAGGGGGTTACCCTTGCTTATTCGAAGGATATGCAAGAAGATAAAGAATATGTGTTTGATGGGGCTTTGAGTTTGGAATTATCACTAGCAGAAATGACAGAGATGATTGCTGATTTGAAAGTTAATAAAGAAGTTATGAAACAAGCAGCGGATTTAGGGTATGCAACAGCTACAGATTTTGCTAATTGGCTGGTACGAGAATCAGGGATTCCTTTTCGCGAAGCACATCACATTACAGGGTGTGCTGTGGTATTGGCAGAAAAAAATAGTGTCGCCTTCAGGATTTATCATTAGATGAACTTCAAGCAATTTGTTCTGATATCAATGCGACACTTTTTGATGTTTTGTCTGTTGAAAAATCTGCTGAAAGTCGCAAAAGCTTTGGGGGAACAGCACCTGCAGAGATTTTTCGGCAAATTGCGTATTGGAAAAAGCGTCTCGTGAGCGCTTGAGTGATTGTATTTTAAAGGTAAAAAAGAGATCGAGATGAAGAAAGAGGACAGATGAAAATTATATTAAAGGGGTTGATGATTGTCCTTTTAGGAGGCGTTTGTGTTGTTGGGTGTGGGCGTAAAGGGTCATTGGAAATGCCTCTTACAAGTGTGGAAAAGTCTGTGCAAGGAGCATCTGTTGCTCAAAGTGAAGATGATAAACCTTTTATTCTTGATCGTTTGATAAAGTAGGAGCAAAGTGTGGATTTTTTCCTCTACCAACAAGGTATGCTTCATGCTGAGGGTTGTTCACTTGCTGCTCTTGCGCAGGAGGTGGGGACTCCTTTTTATTGTTATTCTGCCAATGCATTGGTTACACGTTTTAAAGACTATAAAAAGGCATTTCAAGGGATGCCTAGTCTGTTTGCTTATGCGGTTAAAGCCAATTCTAATCAAGCAGTTTTACGGCTTTTATCGACAAATGGGGCGGGAGCTGATGTGGTTTCAGAAGGTGAATTACGGCGCGCCCTTGCTGTTGGTATTCCGGCGCATCGTATTGTTTATTCTGGTGTTGGTAAAACCATGAGAGAGATAGATTTTGCTCTTGCACAGGATATTTATTGTTTTAACGTTGAATCAGAGCCAGAACTTGAACAGTTATCGGCACGGGCTGTTGCGCTTTCAAAGATAGCACGTGTTTCATTGCGCATTAATCCAGATGTTGATGCAAAAACCCATAAGAAAATTACAACAGGAAAATCTGAAAATAAATTTGGTATTCCATTGTTGTTGGCAAGAGAGGCTTATAAAAAAGCGGACTCTTTACCTGGATTGCAGGTTTGCGGTATCGATATGCATATTGGCAGTCAGATTTGTGATTTAAAGCCATTTGAAGAGGCATTCCTTCTTATTGCAGATTGTGTGCGTCAATTGTGGAGCGATGGCTATGCAATAACGCATATAGATATTGGTGGCGGGCTTGGTATTGCCTATGGTTGTGAACAACATACTGTACCTTCTCCTTTTGATTATGCTGCGCTGGTAAAGAAATATATTGCTCCTTTAGGGATTAATATTGTTGTGGAGCCGGGGCGGAGTATTGTGGGTCAAGCTGGTGTACTGATGACATCTGTTCTCTATTTAAAAAAGGGACAAGGGCGGAATTTTGTTATTGTAGATGCGGCGATGAATGATCTGATGCGTCCAACGCTTTATGATGCTTGGCAGAATGTCGTTCTTGTGAAACAAGCAGCAAAAGACGCTCCCCTTATTTGTGCAGATATTGTTGGTTCTGTTTGTGAGACTGGCGATTATTTAGCTTTAGATCGTTACTTGCCGATTTTGGCACCCGGTGATCTTTTAGCAATTACGCAAGCTGGAGCTTATGGTGCTGTGATGGCGAGTACTTATAATAGCCGACTTTTGGTCCCAGAAGTTCTCGTTCAAGATACGTGTTATGCGGTTATTCGTCCACGTCTTGATTATGCTCAATTGATGGGATGTGATCATATTCCTGATTGGGTTGAGCATTCTTAAGTGTTTTTGGTCTTATTTTTACTAAACTTTGATGAAACAATTTATTTTCTAGAAATTGTCTTGTATGGGGTTTATGATCTTAATGCACCACGATAAAAGGGGATAAATGCTTGTTTATGAAAAATAAAAACATCAAAGGCTTTGCAATAAAGCTTTTGTGTGTGCGCATTTTGATGTGGGGAATCCTTTCATTTGAACGGATGTGGGTACGGTTGTTGCCATTTTTTCTCGTTCTTAGTTTCTTGTGTTCGTTTAGCTGGTTGGGACTTTTTAGTATTTTGGGCTATTGGTCACATTTGCTCTTACTTGGGGTTATACTTGTTTGTGCTGGGGCGAGTTTATTTTTTCTTATTCGTTTTCGGTTTCCCACAATACGGGAAGTGAATTGCCGTCTTGAACGCGTCAATGATCTTAGACACCAGCCTTTGAATATTCAGACAGATCGTTTGTGTTCTGAAAATGATGAAGATTTTAGTTCTGTTATTTGGCGTGAACATCAACGCCGAATGGCAAAACAATTATACCATTTAAAAACAGGATTTATCTCTCTTAATAGTGCGGATTATGATCCTTTGGCTTTGAGGTCTTTGTGTGTTCTTCTTTTTGTGTGCGCTTTTAGTTTTTCTTTTGGTTCACAAGGGGGACGTTTGGCTGATGCCTTTGATTTTCGTCCTATTGTTGATGAAAAATTTATGCGGATTGATGCTTGGGTAACACCCCCTGCTTATACCGGTATGGCACCGATTTATTTGACAAAAGATGAGAAAACACAACTAGAAATCCCTGAAGGGAGTAATGTTGTTGTGCGTGTTGTCAATGGGGCTGGCGTTACAGTAAAAGCAAAGTCTGTAGAAGATGGGAGGGAAATTTTGTTTTCAGAGAAAACGGAACAAACAGCTTTGAATGATCCAATCGCTCATTTTGAAACACATTTGAAGCATTCAATGAATTTATTTGTATCATCACGTCGTAAAAAACAGCAGTGGCATTTGCAGATGATTAAGGACACGTTTCCGACAATTCATTGGCTGGAAAAACCAGGGCGGATTTTAACGGGATCGTTAGAGTTACGATATGTGGTGGATGATGATTATGGTGTGACAAAGGCTTTTGTTGAAATAGAGCCTTTTCTTCCTCAGAATAAAAGTGCTTCTTCTCTTTATAATGCTCCGGAAATAGAGCTTCTTCTTCCACGTGGTGGAAAGGGGAAAATGCGGATGGTGCAAGATATATCAGCGCATCCATGGGCGGGTTCGCAAGTCAAAATTACTTTGGTGGCAGAAGATGGTGCGGGGCAGAAAGGGCGTAGCAAAACTTTTGTTATGACATTACCGCAACACGTTTTTTCAAATCCTGTTGCGCGTGCGGTGAGTGAATTGCGTCGTTTATTAGCGCTTGATGCTTCTGCGAGAGAGCGTGTATTGGATATGCTTTCTTCTTTGCTTGTGCGTCCAGAAAAGGGTTTGCAAAATGCAATGCATTTTCTTGTTCTACAAAGTGCTTGGACAAGACTTTCTTTAGCGCAAACAGAAGAGGATTTGCGTGGTGTGGTGGATTATTTATGGCAAATTGCTTTGGGTATTGAAGATAATCAGCTTGAATCCGTGCAAAAAAATTTAAAACAAGCACAAGCTGCTTTACGTGATGCACTGCGTTACGGTGCTTCAGCGGAAGAAATTGAACGGCTTATGGTAGATTTACGTCAAGCTATGGATGAATATATTCGTGCTTTGGCTGAAAAAGCACCAGATAGTCAAGTTTCTAAAAATTCTAAAAGCTCAAAAAGTCCTAATCTTTCTGAAGCGACATTACAAGAAAAGCTAAATTTAATTGAGGAAATGGCTAAAACGGGCTCTTCTTTAGCAGCTGAACAACTCTTGGCGGAAGTTGAACAGACGCTTGATCATTTGCATGTGCAAAAAGGCAATCAAAATGAGGGAGAAAAAAGCCAATCTGCACAAATGAAAGAAAAGATGGACAAGCTTGGAGATTTAATGCGTCGTCAGCAAGAAATTCTCAATGAAACACATCAGTTAGAGATGGAACAAAAACGCGGAGAAAATGTGCCGGAAACACAAAAAAAGTCTTTAAAAAAACGACAAGCTGAATTGCAGTCTGAATTATCAACATTAGAAAAAGAATTATCAGAACAAGGATTTGAAACAGGTGGCGCATTAAAAAGGGCAGAAGAAAAAATGAATTCTGCGGAAAATGCTCTTGATAATGGAAATCATCAGGTATCTATACAAAATCAGTCTGACGCTTTGGAATCTTTGAGGCTAGGTGCACAAAATGTTTTAAAAAAAATGCGCGAAAGACTCAAAGAAACGGGAAATGATCAGAATGCTGATTCTGTTCCTAAAGATCCGTTAGGACGTCCACTTTCTTCAAAAACAGATGAAGAACAAGAAGGTGAGGCACTACCACAAGAAAGTGATCAAATGCGTATGCGGCAGATTTTGGATGAAATTCGCAAACGTCTTGGTAAGGAGCATATTCCAGAAGAAGAAAAAAACTATCTTGAAAGATTGCTTCATTTTAATTAACCAATGTTGGCTTTTTTCTTAATTGATGTCAGAAACAGTGTATGAAGAACCTCTATGGGGTTCATCTCCAAGAAAATGCTTAAAGCGCTTGTAATGCAATAATCATCTTTCTGTACTGATTTTTTTGATCATTTAAGTTTAAAATATGAAATATTGAAATGTTCGCTATTGCGGAAAAAGAGCAGAAATCCATATAATCTGGGTATATGAAAATCTGTAATGTTTGAAATTTGTTTCTACATGGTATGTTGAGTTGGATATCGTTACGCTGAAAGATTTTTATGCTTCTGCACTTGGGCTGCGTGTGCAAAAGACCCTGTGTGACCAATTGAATTTATGGTGGCCTGATCTTACAGATAAACGGATTATGGGGTTGGGTTATGCACTTCCTTATCTTTCTATATTGCGTGAACGTGCCCAACAATGTTTTGCTTTTATGCCAGCTGCTCAGGGTGCTTCGCCTTGGCCCTGTGCTGAGCAAGTTGCTACAGCACTTGTTTTTGAAGAAGATTTGCCGCTTCCTGATGCGTCAGTTGATTGTATTTTATTGGTACATGCATTAGAATATACAGAAAATTCATTTGAAACGTTGAATGAAATATGGCGTGTTTTAGCACCCAATGGCCACTTGATCGTTATTGTACCTAATCGCTCTGGCTTTTGGGCGCGCAATATTACTACGCCCTTTGGTTATGGCGAACCCTATAGTCGGCAACAAATTACTCGTTTGTTTGAAAAAACAAATTTTGTTTCTGGGCCAATACAAGAAATTGTGCATTATATGCCCTCTACGAGTTACGTTTCGCGGTTGTTTTCATTTTTTTATGAGCCATTTGCACGCTATCTTTTGCCTTATTTTGGTGGACTCTTAATGTGTCAGGCACAAAAACGTGTTTATCAAGGTTTGCTGGTACAGCGTCGTCAATCGCGACGTGTTTTTATTCCTGCTTTATCACCACAAATGCGAAATATTTTAATTTATAAAAATAATTAATTATTTTGCCATTGGCATAAGAACCGCAAATATAGAAAGATTCTCTTATTTCAATTTTTTTGCACATTATATGTGGAATTGGCTTGTGAATAAAAAATCTCAAGTATCTATATACCGAACCATATTCCATGAATAGTAGAAATATGTTAAGAGAGAAAAAATGCTGGTATTTTCGTAAATGTAAAAATAGCGGAGTCCAAGGGACCTTGTATAATATGGTTCATGGTGGTTAGAAACTGTAAAAGGAAGGATTAAAATGCTTCTTATGAACCATCTCAAGTGTCAAGGATTTGTCTGAAGCATCGGGATCTAACAAAGTGTCTGGCTTGTTGTTTTATAAGCGTAAAGATGGTGGTGCTCAGTGGCTTTATCGTTAGGATAAACATTTAGCATTATATCATTAATTATACAACCTCTTAAGAGGAGATAAAATCATAAAGGATGAAGGAAAACTATAAAGATAAAAAACATCTCTCAATTTAGGCTAGTGAATGTGAGATAAAGCAGTGCGTGGAGCGGTATTTTTGAAAAAAATAATCATAAATATCACTTATCTAAAGATGATAGTTATGATCAAGAATATTGCTAAAAGATATCACGATTATTTATATGAGGAACATATTAAAAACTTTAGAGAGAACAAAAGCATGTGAAGCAGAAGTTACCAAGCATATTGTGAGGTTTGAAAGCACTTTTGTTTCTGGTTCTCATGTTGGAATATTTCTTTTTTTATTCATAATGTTATATCTTTTGTCATAAGAGTACAGATAAGGGTAAGTTCTATGTAATAGCATTCGAACTATATGTGAAGGTTTTTTCATCTTGTTTTTGTTTTCATTTAGGATATTAAAATTATTTTTGAAACAGTAAATCTGGAATTAAAGATTTAAACGATAACCATTTTGATCTGTTATGAGAATTTGTGCATTGGAGGGATCTTTTTCGATTTTTTGTCGCAAACGATAGATATGGGTTTCTAAAGTATGGGTAACAATATTTTCATTATACCCCCAAACTTGTTCTAACAATGTTTCACGGCTGACAATTTTATCATTGGCATAATAGAGACATTTAAGAATCGCTGCTTCTTTTTCTGTGAGACAGATTTTATTGTTGCGTTGATCAAGAAGAAGTTTTTGTCTTAGTTTAAAAGTATAGGGGCCAAAATGAAAGGTTGCGTCTTCATTTTGTTCATATTGGCGCAACTGTGCTCGAATTCTTGCTAATAACACCGCAAAGCGAAAGGGTTTTGTCACATAATCATTGGCGCCTGTTTCAAGATCTAAAATATTGTCGCAGTCTGTATCATAATTCGTTATCATGATAATGGGGGCACGAAATCTTTGGGTGCGTAATTGTTTTACGGCTTTGCAACCATCAAGATCAGGAAGTTTGAATCCCAAAATAGCGAGATCAATATTTTCTTCTTGGATTATTTTCATTCCCGCGTCTGCTGTTTTTGCTTGGAAAATTTCAAACTCTTGATGCATTTGCAATTGTTCTACTAAAATGGGGCGTAGGTCATCGTCTTCAACAATTAAAAGAGTATAGTGATTCATGTTTTTCCTTATAGGCATGTTGATGCACTGATTGGTAAAGAGTAGTTTCATGAAAAATGAGCTTTCATGCAAGAAAAATTAAGAGAGGAAAATTAAGAAAGAGCGTTTTTAAAAAATAAACTTTTATAATTTCTATGGTTGCTTGCCGAAAAGTAAGGTATTTTCGTTTGCAGAGTATTTTACGTATTGGTTGAAAGCGTTTTTTATGCTCTAGAACGTGTTTTAGCCATTGAGTGTCATCATCTTTACGCTTATGGAGAAACAAGCCCGCACTATCATACACTTTGCCAGCTCGTGGGTGTTGCGGACAGTCCTTGGCACTTGAGACGATTCATAAGAGGAATTTTAAGTCCTTTCTTTCACGTTTTTATTCATACGGGACTTTTCCTGCTTGTAATGTCCAAGCAAATAGCTTTGATTGATTCAATATAAATAGGTTGGGAATGAGAGAATCCTCCGCTATGAGAGGCTCTCATCCAACATGCAAAACAATGAACACCCAATATGATGTGCTTTTTAAGCGTGAAGAGATCCATGAAAAACCTAACACATATGCACTGTTTAGGAGAATTTCACGGTCATTTTTCTTGTTTTTTATCCACGCTCAGTTTTGTTTTTTCGTTGCATTTGTGTGCGAAGGGGGCTGTGTGTGATATTCGTGGTGTTGCTTATTACAATCGTTGAGTAAGCCTTGCCTTTAGCAATGCCGAAAAGATGCATCATAAAGAGGTTTTTTGTGCAATTTTGGAGGAAACTGTATTGTGAAAGAGTGCAGAATAAAAAATGACAAAGAAAAACATCATATTTATGCATTTAGCATGAGAATACCTTAACAGAAGGATGTATTGTGCTTGTTTTTCTGCGCTGTGAAGCATATTTTTATAATGAGTTAATGTATAAAAATTATTGTTTTAAGATAAAAGCATTTCCCTTTTAAGGTTGCCCATCAAACAAATTTCTTTCCATTCATCTTCTGTCACGGGTTGCACTGATAAGCGGCTGGCATTGACCAGCACCATATTTGCTAGTTTGGGATTGGCTTTAATTTGTTTTAATGAAACAGGTGTTGGCATGTCACAAAGTGCACGGATATCCACACATTCCCAGCGAGGATCAGAGCTTGTAGAATCAGGGTGTGCTTCAGCACATATTTCTATAATGCCTACAATTTCTAAACCTTTATTTGAGTGATAAAAAAAACCTTTATCGCCATATTTCATGGCGCGCATATTATTACGGGCTTGATAATTGCGTACACCATCCCATTGTTCGCCATCAGCTCCTTTTTTCTTTTGCATTTCCCATGACCATTTATAGGGTTCAGATTTAAAAAGCCAATAAGCCATGAGTTCTCCTTTTTCATAGACTGCTATGTATTCATCATGTGCATTTTTATAAGCATCTTTGTAACACCATCAATGATGATTTTTAAAATGGAGTAAAGAACGGGCATTATCTGTTTTTTCTTGTTTTTTCAGCTATGGTTTGAAATGCGTTCACTATAAGAGTTTGTTGGAGAAAATTAAGAAAATTGATTCTAAAAAGCTTTAAGATTACAATGGCAATGAAACGAATAGATAATCAAAGATGATGAGGTCAAAAAATGGCATTTATATCTATGCTTCGTGGGAGAGAGTAGATCTTACTATGCCGTAAAATACCATCATTTGAAGTGTAGTGATATAAAGTAGTTTTTTGAAACATGAAGTTTTTTTAAAATGTGTGGTGAATATTTAGGTTTGCGTGTCGAGCTTTGGGTTAAGTGAATTGTGTGAGTGGGAAGCAGGTGGAATCCGCTCGATAGAAAATTCGGACTATCTACAGACCGGATTGAGTAGAAATATTCGTTCTTTGAGATGTGTGTGGGGGACGTCAATTTTATTATGCTTTTGTTCCACGGCGTCCCATCCCGATCAAGGGCGCGGCTTTTTCATCTAATGGCCAGCGTGAGCGGGGTGCAATGTCAAAAGAGCTTGTTTCTCCTCGTGCGAGTTTTTGTGCACCGGCAAAAGCAATCATTGCAGCATTATCGGTACACAAGGAAAGAGGAGGGGCTATAAATTCAAAACCATGTTGATGGGCAAGTTCTTGCAACGTAGAGCGAATGGCTTGGTTTGCGGCAACACCGCCTGCGACAACCAAAGCAGGAGAACGTTTTTCCTGATCATGAGAGAGAGGATATTGGTGGGTAAAGTGTTGTAGGGCTAGGTGAATACGATCATATACTGTATCAGTCACGGCGGCTTGAAAACTTGCGGCAATGTCAGCAATATCATTTTCTGTAAGAGGAGCTATGGCTGTTGCGGCTTGTCGAACAGCAGTTTTGAGTCCTGAAAAAGAAAAATCTAACCGTTTTTCACCTTTTAAAGGTCGTGGAAGGGGAATGCGATTTTTATCACCAAATAAAGCTGCTTTTTCAAGTGCTGGTCCACCAGGATAAGGAAGACCTAAAAGTTTTGCAGTTTTATCAAAGGCTTCTCCTAATGCATCATCAATGGTGGTTCCTAAACGTTGGTAGTTGCCTACTCCATGAACAATGATTGTTTGTGTATGCCCTCCTGAAACTAAAAGTAATAAATAAGGAAAGCTGACGTTGTGCGTTAACACAGCTGTTAAAGCATGTCCCTCTAAGTGATTTACTGCAATAAATGGTTTACCAGTGGCAAGAGAAAGTGCTTTTGCGCTCATAACGCCTACCAACAATCCTCCTATCAAACCAGGTCCACTGGTGGCTGCAATGCCATCAATATCTTTTAATTTTATGTTTGCTTCTGTTAGTGCTTGTAGAATTAAATGATCAAGAACTTCAACATGGGCACGAGCAGCAATTTCAGGAACAACACCGCCGTAAGGTGCATGGTGATCAATTTGGCTCCAAACAACATTGGAAAGAATTCGGCTGTTTGATTCATTGTTATATTCAATGACAGCCGCTGCCGTTTCATCACAACTTGTTTCTATTCCCAGTAGATGCATTTTAAACAAAACCTTATATTGAAGCTTCTTTCCTGCGTGCGTATCATGAACAGAAAAAGATGCAAAGTATTTCTCTTAGAATTGATTTTTCTATGAAAAAATATGTGTTTTGGCATTTTCTTTGAATTTCATGATATTGTTGATTAAAAAATAAAGCTGTATTTTTGAGTATAAAATGCAAATGTGTTTTTAAAAACTTGTCTATTAAATTCTATAGTTGTAAATATTATTGGGAAAAATGAGATTTGGAAAATTTTTATAAAGTTATACTCTTTATAAAAAGGATGTAAAGCAAACGAAGATATTTGAGAAAAGCTTCATTTTTTAAAACTTTTTTCATTTTATTATTTTATCATTAAAAAAAGTGTGCACAAAAAGTGACAGAGATGGTCGATTCTTCAAAACCAAAAGTTAAACCACATTATGCTGGTACGCGCCGTAAGAAACCAGTTATTGAACATGAAGCTGTTCCTCATGATTCAGAGGAAAAAATCCACAATTCTGTAGAATCTCATGCGCGAGAAAAACAGAATATGCAAGGTCAGGATAAAAGTACCTCTAATACAACTTGGCTTTTTTTGTCCCTTTCTGGGATTTTGGGGGGATTCATTGCTTTGGGAATTTTTATGGGGCTTCAATGGGCTGGTTTTTTTCCTTCTCCTTTTGTAGAAAATTCTGCTGGAGGGGAAAGAGCTTTGCAGATTGCTGAAGCCGCAAAAAGTCAAGGTGAAGACACAAAGGAACAATTGAGGCGGGTCCTTCAAGAAATCGATGCGTTAAAAACAGAGTTTTCTTCTTTTTCATCACAGCAGTTTAAAGCAACGAAAAACGATCAACTATCAAAAGAAGAAAGCAAAAAAGATTTTGCGATTTTAGAGGAAAAAATAAAAGCCCTTGGAGAAACTGTACAAACTTTTTTTAGAGAGTCGAAAGAGATAGAGACGGCTTTGTCTGTCGGGCAGAGCAATGCAAATGATCTTGCTGCGTTAAAACAACAGTTAGAAGCTATACAGGAAGAAACTGCTGTTAAAAATAGTAAGAAAAGAGAAATAGATACCGCGCTCTTTACTGCGATTAGTTCATTAAAAAATGCTGTAGAGCGTGGTGGGTCTTATAATAATGAATTAAAGCTGTTACAGCAATTATTGCCTTCGATTGATGGACTTGATGTGTTGCAAAAAACAGCTACTGTGGGTCTTCCAAGTCCAGCACAACTTTCAGTTGATTTTGCTCATGTTGCCGATGCAATTGTTGGTACGCAAAATACTGTTGCGTCAGATGCTGGTTTTTTTGAGCGAATTTTAGCATGGATAAAAGGGCTCATTGTTTCACGACCGATTGGAAATGTTAAAGGGACAACGCTGGGGGCTATTGCGGCACGCATGGAAGTTGCCATTCAATCTGGTGATTACGAAAAGGCTTTGAGCGAATGGCAATCATTGCCCCAAAGTGCAAAAGATATTTCAATGGATTTTGTTAAGCAGCTTGAAAGACATATTGCTATTCAACAGTTGTTGCAGCAATTGTTATTGTCTGTGCAACAAGGATCTTTTAAGTCAACAAAGATGTAAATAGGACCAAGATGATACGTGTTTTTATTTATATTTTTGTTGTTTGTATCCTCGGTTTA
Organism: Bartonella sp. OC68QHHN; assembly: GCF_042193875.1. Classification (NCBI taxonomy): domain Bacteria; kingdom Pseudomonadati; phylum Pseudomonadota; class Alphaproteobacteria; order Hyphomicrobiales; family Bartonellaceae; genus Bartonella; species Bartonella sp. OC68QHHN. The sequence continues at coordinate 538,104 of NZ_JBHIME010000023.1, forward strand.
GCTTTCGCGTGGGTTGCTAATCACAATGGTATTTTTGTTCTCACATTTTTGCATTTCAGACTTTCTGCTTCATTGCTTACAGTGTTAAGTTTGCTTATTTTGCTTTTTGTAATGCTGGTGTTTTTATGGTGGTTATTGTCTTTCTTTTTTTCTATACCAAGTGCTCTTTCCAATTATTTTTATAAACGTCATCAAAAGCGCGGTTATGAAGCTCTTTCAAAGGGGATTCTTGCAACTTTTGCTGGTGATGGTATGGTAGCGCAAAAAATGGAAGCACAGGTTGCTAAATATCTTGCAGGAACACAAGAGCCATTGGTAAAATTCTTACAAGCGCAAACCTTGTCTTTACAAAATAACTCTGTTCGCGCCATCAGTCTTTATGAGGAGATGAGAAAGGAAGATCCGACAAAACTGGTTGGACTTTATGGTTTGTTTCGTGAAGCGATGAAGAGTAAAGCTTATGAGGCAGCGCAACAATATGCCGAAGAGGCGCTGACTTTATCGCCAGCACTTTTATGGGCGCATCAGGCGGTGCTTGATCGGTTAAGTACTGAGGGTAAATGGGAGAAGGCACTTACTATTTTTGAAAGAGCGCAAAAAGCTCTCCCGCGTTCTGTTCGCACTACTCCAGAGCGGCAGCGTATACAGGTTTTGCTATTAAGTGGGCAGGCACTTTCTTTGTTTGATACACATCCTGTACAAGCACGTGAAGCCATTTTGAAAGCCCATAAATTGGCGCCTGATTTTGTTCCAATAATAGTTATTGCTGCTGATATTCTTTATAAGTTAAATGAAATCCGTAAAGCGGATAAAATGATTATAGCGGCTTGGCAAAAGAATCCTCATCCTGATTTGGGGACGCTTTATCTTGAAAGAGAAGAAGGAGCCATTGGGCGATTAAAAAGGGCTAAGACACTTGCTTCTTATAATAAAGATGCATTTGAATCGGCTTTCCTTATTGCTAAAGCAGCTTTGGATGCTGGTGAAACAGCATTAGCAAGAGAGCAGGCACAAAAAGCATTACAGTATCATCCACGTGAAAGTGTTTATTTATTGTTGGCAGATATTGAAGAGGCACAGGGAAACAATCAAGGTGCTGTGCGTCAATGGCTTTCTTTAGCACTTCGTGCTGAACGTGATCCAGTATGGATGTGTGATGGGTCCGTTTTTTCTTCTTGGTCAGCGGTTTCTCCAATCAGTGGACGTTTGGGCTGTTTTGAATGGAAGGCGCCTCCCTGTATGCCTTCTCTCACATTAGAGGCGGACAATATCGTGCCGAAAAAGCAAGACAAAGAGTATGTTATGGGAAAAAGTGATGGTGTTGAAGATAAGAAGCTCGAAAAATTAACACCTCTAGACGATTCTCTTTTGCATAATGTGCAGGTGGGGAAACAAGATATAAAAGAACAAGATGTAAAAATGTTCAGTCAAACTCACTTAAATGTTGATGATCCAGGGGTCAAAACAGAAGAAGAAACATCTTTATCGAGGAAAAAATTTCGTTTATTTTAAATTGCATCAGTGTGATAATATGGGTGTTTTCTCAGAAGAAACAATTAACCTAGAAGAAAAAACATCGTTAGTTTTGTCAATAAAATTATTCTCTTATGCTTTAAAAATGAAGTTTTGCTTGGTTGCAGAGGTGATTGGTTAAAAAATGTTTTTAAATCAGAGATGTCTTGATAAAAAACAAAAAAATAACAAACCAAGGATTGCTGTTGTTATTCATCGGCGGTCTACCTATACTGGTCGTTTGGGAAAATTTTTACAACAAAATGGTTTTGTTCTTGATATTTATCGTCCTATTTTTGGACAAAAACTTCCTGATACATTAGAGTATTATGCCGGTGTTGTTATTTTAGGGGGACCGATGAGTGTGAATGACAGCGAAGCCTATATTGGTGAGGAAATTGATTGGATTTCGTTATCACTAAAGGAAAATAAGCCTTTTTTGGGTATTTGTCTTGGAGCACAAATGTTAGCGCGAAATCTAGGGGGGCGCGTTGGTAAAAGAAGTGATGGGACTGTTGAAGCCGGCTGGTATCCACTAGAAGCAACCCCTCAAGGGAAGGAATTGATGAATTGGCCAGAAATGGTCTATCATTTCCATGATGAAGGTATTTATGATTTACCGAAAGAGGCAATGCTTTTGGCAACAGGACATACATATCCTACACAAGCTTTTCGTTATGGAAATAATGCATGGGGTTTGCAATTTCATGCTGAGTTTACACGTGCTATGATGCGGCGGTTGGTCGTGCGTTCGGCACATAAATTGGCTGAAAAAGGTGCTCAACCTGCTTGTGCACATTTGAAAGGTCGTTTAATTTATGATCAAGCTTTAGGACAATGGTTTGAAGGTGCATTACGACAAATTTTTTGTATACCGGCCGCCTTGTGTGAGTGTTAGAAACGCTATTCATTATCATTCTTGTTGTGCGGTAAAACAGCATCGTTTAAGGTGGAGGTAGAAAACTCATGTAAAACTTTACACATGAGGCATTTTTTGTTAGAGAGTGTAATAGGTTTTCTTGAAAAAATCTCGCTTTGTAGGCTTATGAGATACTGTACTTTAGATCGATGTATAGGGACTCCTTGAAGTGATCAGTCGATAAAATTCGGTTGATTAAAAAGTTGGGTTGTTTATAAACTGACCGTTGTTAAGAATCTTTATCCTTTTTAGGGTGGGGAGGAAGTGAAGAGATAAAGAAAGTTTTAATGTTGTCTAAATCCTCTCAAAAACCGTCATCACAAAAAAGTTTTTCTTTGAGCTATTTAATTTGCGGGCTCTTTTGTCTTGCTTTGATATTTATTTATAGCGCACTCTGGTTTTTTTTTCACGTAAAATAGAAGACCAGGTTTCTGATATATTCGCAAAAGCGTCTTCCTATAATATGGCGGCGGTATGTGAGAATGTGCACAAGGATGGTTATCCTTTGCGTATCGGTGTTGTTTGCGACAATTTTCAATTTTCTTGGCCTTTACATGGGGTTTCCTTATCGACGGGGCGTTTGATAGCTGGTGCACCAATTTATGCACCTCATTTGATCGAGTTTAATGTTCATTCTCCTGCATCAGTTGTTTTTTCCGGACAAACTCCCATAGTATCGCATTGGCGTAATTTGGTGATTGAAACAGAACCTTATTGGAAAACGGGTAAGACATTGAAGTTTATAGCTGAAGGGCTTGAAATTTCATCTCTTTCCTCTTCCCTTGAAGATCAAAAGTCTCAAGAAGCATTAGGAGCACAAACAACAGATAAAAAAACGACACGAGAAAATGTAGAAGATCAGGCATCTTTGCAAAATACGCATGACGTGATTATTCAGCCGTTAGAGCCAAAAGATACGCCTCAAAAAATAACGGCAGAATTTTTGCGCTTTGATCTGAAACGTGAAAAAAATGATATATCGGGAAATATAGCTTTTGATGGTTTTGATGTTTCTCTAATTTTTACATCTTCTTTTGTTGATGTCCCAAAAATTGATGGCAACTTGAAAGTTATTTTAAATAACATCTCTCTTCTGTCTGAAGATGAAGGAAAAAATTGGCAACAGAGGCTATATGGGAAAAGTGGACTTTTAAAGCAAGGTGAATTGACTTTTCATACAGGTGGTGGGTTACGTATTAGTGGGCCTTTTTCTTTTGATTATGAAGGATATTTGACAGCAAAATTTGAACTTGTCCATATTCAGCCCATGAAGCTTCTTAACACTTTGCAGCGCTTATTTCCCGCGCAGGCCAATAATCTTCAAGCGTTATTTTTTATTTTGGGTGCACTGCCTAAAAATGCCGATGGCGCTCCCGTTCTCTCCTTGCTCATTAACAATGGGTGGGTAAAATTAGGTTTTTTAAAACTTGGTCGTCTTGCGCCGCTTTAGGTTTTGTACCAAAGCCTTTTTTCATTTTCACCACCAAATTTCGATTTTTTCTGATTTTCACACTTTTTTGCAGTTTTAGAGTGTTAAAATCTATTTTAACAAAACACGTATTTAATGGTAAAAAAAATAGCTATAAAAATAAAAAATTATCACTTACGTCTAACTAATCCCACCTCTTTTCACTTAGTACAAAATCTTATGTCAAACTACATATAAACAGTGTTTGTATGGAAAAGTGGTATTTTAAAGTATGCTGAATTGGCTTTTTATAGAGATGGTGTGGTGCCGTGTTAGGAATCTTTTTTCTTTATGTATGGAATGAGCATGTTGCCTATATCTGTTTAGGGTAATCTTTAAAATAGGTAAACAGCCTAGTTGGATGAGAATATGAAGTTGTAAAGGGGAAAATAAACGTTCAGCTTTACTGTCATTTTTTATTCAATTTTACGCATTTGTTAAAAAAATATTTCTCAGTGCTTCCTATTTCACGATGTCGCCTTGAATGATATAATGATAAAGCCATTAAGCACCATCATCTTTTCGCTTATGGAGTAAGAAGCCAGGGCACTATCATATTTATATTTACTCACACCCAATGTTTCTACAGTTCTTGGCACTTGATGCGGTTTATGAGAGGTATTTTTTAGTTCTTTCTTTAATGCTTTTTATCTATACGGCTTTCCTATTTGCAACATGCAAGGAGAAATGCATTTAATTGATTGAATATAAATAGATTTGAAATGAGGCAAACTAGGAATATCGGTTTCTCCTTCAACATAAAAGTGATAAAATTATGCTTTTAAATCAATATATTATATTTTTTTGTTGAAGGATATTTGACAGTAAAATTTGAATTTATTTTTTATTTTAAGTGCTTTGTCTAAAAATGCGGGATAGCGCTTCCGTTCTTCCCTTACTGATTAGTCATGGATGGATAGAACGGGGGCAAAAGCTTAGCTGTTTTGTACTGCTTTTAAGTCTGAAAGTTGATGTTTTTACGTTGAAAAATCAATCCTGTTGTCGTTTTGAAATTATTGCAAACAATTCTATTATGATAAATAGCAAGATTCTCATTTTGGGTGCTATGTCTAAAATGCAAACTTCCGCATCTCGGTTGGTTTACTGTGGTTGGATAGAACAGGAGATTGAGTGGGTCGTTTTGTATTTGCTTTAGGTTTGAAAGCCAGTATTTTGAAGTTGAGAAATCAATCCTGCTGCAAAAGTAAAACGAGAAATATTGAGGTCATTTTCAATAAGGGCACTAATGTGGTTTGTAATGTTGTGAATATGATCTTCTTCTGTTTTTTTCCAAGTGTCAAAAGGATCTTTTTTCTTTCCATAATTTTTGAGGATTTTCATAACAATTTGCCGTAAGCTTTCAGAAACATTTTCTTTGGCTTGGCTTAAAGCCATACTATCATAATAATCTACTACAGGAATTATACGACTTGCTTCGTTAATGCGGTTTATACGAATGATTTGCGCAAGTGAAAAATAGATCTCTGCGGTTTTAATAAGATCACTGTTGCTTTTTTTTGCAATTAAAGAAATATCACAGATTGTTGAAGCAGCTTCCAAGAGAGCTAATTGTTTCGCTAATGCTTTTGGTGCTCCCTCTTCGCTGTAGTGTAATGCTTTTTCTTCAATCTTTTGCTTAATATCGTTGTCGTGAGAATGCATAAGCTCTTTTTCAATAACGCTACGGGCTTGCTTTATTGTTGTTACAATTTCTTCTAATGAACGTGAGAGATCTATGTTGTGTAAACCCCAATTGGTTGTTTCAAAGAGCATTGGGGTCATTGCTGCGTAGAATTTGTTTTGGACAAGACCGGGTATTTTATTATCAAGCTTATCAATTTGTTCAGACAATTGAGGAATTTCAAAACTATCGCGAATGGCAATGAAAACGCGAATAATATTTTCAGTCTTTTGTTCTGTTGCATCGTGTAGTCTATTAACAAAAGTGGGGCCTCCACGATTTACAATATCGTTGGCAATCAGCGTTGCTATAATATTACGACGCAATTGATGATTAATGACTTCCTTCTTAAAATTTTCTTGAATTTGGGTTGGAAAATATTTCAGCAAGGTTGTATTGAAATAGTGATCATCAACAATGGGGTTATTAGCAATTTCTTCTTTTAAGGTTAATTTAGCATATGCAAAAATAACGGCGAGTTCTGGACGGAGAAGACCTTTGCCTTGGGTTGCTCTTTGTCGTAAAATTTGCTCATCAGGGAGTATTTCAACTCTACGATCTAGAAGCTTTTTTTGTTCCAAATCGTGCATAAAGCGTATTTGATAGGGCAAATCAGTAGTGCTTTGGTTTTCCGCCAAAGAAAGAGCAAGGGGTTGTAGATAATTGTTGCGCAAGACGAGTTGCTCGACTTGAGGTGTCATTTTTTTCAAGAGGTTATTGCGTTCTTCGCGGGTTAACGTTTTGTCACGTAGTGCTGATGCAAGAACAATTTTGAGATTGACCTCAATATCAGAACAATTCACACCAGCAGAATTGTCAATGGCATCCGTATTGCATCGACCACCATTTAAGACATATTCAATCCGTCCACGTTGTGTAACACCAAGATTAGCCCCTTCGCCAATAATTTTTGCACGCACTTGCTCTCCGGTAATGCGTATTGCATCATTTGCACGATCACCTACTTGGGCATCATTTTCTGTTGCAGCACGGATATAAGTACCAATGCCGCCGAACCATAAAAGATCAACAGGGGCTTTGAGAAGAGCAGAGATAATTTCAAATGGTGTTCCTGTTTGTTTTTCGAAACCAATGGCTTGTGCTGCTTCAGGCGAGAGAGTAATGGTTTTTTCTTTTCGTGAGAAGATACCACCGCCCTTTGATAATTTGCTTTGATCGTAATTTTGCCAGCTGGAGCGAGGAAGTTTAAAAAGGCGCATACGCTCTGTATAACTTTCGTCTATGTTTGGATCTGGATCAATAAAGATATCGCGGTGATCAAAAGCGGCAATCAATTTTGTTTGTTTGGAAAGCAGCATCCCGTTGCCAAAGACATCGCCAGACATGTCTCCAACACCGACACAGGTGAAAGGCGTTGTTTGAATATCGTGATTAAATGTTTCTCTAAAATGTCTTTTGACGGCTTCCCATGCACCTTTAGCTGTAATACCAATGGCTTTGTGGTCGTAACCTGCTGAGCCTCCAGAGGCAAAAGCATCATCGAGCCAAAAGTGATTTGCTTGGCTGATAGCGTTTGCTGTATCAGAAAAAGTTGCTGTTCCTTTGTCTGCTGCGACAACAAAATAGGGGTCAGGGTCATCATGACAGATGACATTGTGGGGAGAGCTTATTTTGCCGTTAATCAGATTGTCTGTGATGGAGAGCAAAGCTGTGATAAAGTCTGTATAAGCTTGTCGTGCTGCTTCTATGATGAGAGCACGGTCATTTGTTTGGGGAAGCCGATGGGGATAGAAGCCACCTTTTGCACCTGCAGGAACGATAACCGCATTTTTAACTTGTTGGGCTTTGACTAAGCTGAGGACTTCGGTGCGATAATCTAATGCACGGTCAGACCAACGAATTCCGCCACGAGCGATAGGTCCAAAACGCAAATGCACCCCTTCAACTTCCGGTCCATAAACAAAAATTTCTCGGTAAGGGCGTGGTTCAGGCAACCCCTCAATTTGGCGCGGATTTAATTTGGTGGCTAAAATACGCCGTGAACTTCCATTGTCAAGAGGCGTAAAGGCATTCGTTCGTAAACTCGCATCGATAAGGTTACAATAACGGCGTAAGATGAGATCATCATCTAAACCAGATACTTTCTGTAATTTTTCTCCAAGACGCTTTTGAATAACCTGTTGGCTTTTTTCCCGCTCTTTTTCTTTATGGCTTTGGTGAAATTTTAAATGAAATAAAGCATAAAGATCTTGGGTAATGTCAGGATAAGCATTTAAAGTTTGGGCAACGCGATCTTGCGAATAAGGAATACCAGCTTGCTGGAGATAGCGCCCATAATGGCGCAAAATAACAATTTCGTACCAATCAAGTTCAGCTGTTTGGGTGAGAGCATTAAAGGCGTCATTATCAGCATTTTGTGCCCAAATGGCCTCAAAGGTTTCGGCGTGTTTTTGACCGTTTTTTTCAAAATCGATACAGAGCTGAAAAGTGCTTTCCAGCTGCATATCATGAAGATACACAGAGTGTCCATAGCCATCTGGTAGTTCAAGGGTTTGTTCAGTAATAACGCGAAACCCCATATTTTCAAGGAGTGGTACACGTTTGGAAAGGGCAAGAGCCTCATGGCGGTGAAAAAGTCGAAGAGAAATGGTACCTTTTTCTTTGTTTTGTGCGTGGTAAAAGTTCACGAAAAGGGGCTTCTCATCATGAAGATTTAAAATATGTCCGGCATCGTTAATAGCGTCTTCAGTTGAAAATAAATCACGATAGCTGTTGGGGAATTCGCTGGCTAGACGTGTTTGTTGCTCTGTTGTTTTCTGGGTAAGAGCGATGGCTTGAACGCTGTCTTCCCAACTTCGTGCAATCGAACGTACATGTTGTTCAAGTGTGGAGCGCTCGTGAAGGGGAACAGTTTCGTTCCCTTTGCGATGGATGATATAATAGACACGTATAAGGGTGCTTTCCAAAAATAGCGGATAAGATTCAAAAAAGTCGCCTTTATAGAGCTCAACAAAATGTTCGCCAACTTTTTCACGTAGGCTGCTACTATATTGGTCACGCGGTACGTAGACAAGGATAGAAACAAAGCGCCCAAAAGAATCAGTGTGGGCAAGAACCCGTAAACGTGGGCGCTCATCTAATTGTAGAATAAGTTTAGTGTTTTCTGTCAATGTATCAACATCAGAGCGAAACATTTCATCTCTTGGATAGGTTTCTAAAGCACTGATGAGTGCTTTTCCTGAATAATCGGCGTGATTATGTCCAAGACGTTGAATAATAGTTTGGGCTTTTTCTTTTAAGAAAGGAATTTGCAAAATAGAACGTGTATAAGCTGAAGAGGTAAAAAGCCCTACAATGCGTAATTCTCCACAGAGTTGGTTTTCTTTATCAAAGATTTTAAGACCAATATAATCGAGCCAAACAGAACGGTGAATTTTGGAGCGGCTGTTAGCTTTTGTCACGATAAACAGATTATCGCTTTCCATGAAGGATAAAACTTCTTGAGGAGGTTCTTTCATACTTTCATCGTCAACAATATGAATAGAAGCATCCGTGAGTATCCCAAGTTCAATATTACTCGTTGTAAAGGATTTTAGGGGGGGTTGGTCTTTGATGAAGTTGTAAGTGCGCATACCAAGGAAAATGAAATTATCGTCCATTAGCCAGTGAAGAAATTCAATAGCTTTTTCGCCTTCTTGTTTGTAGTGCGGGGGAAGACTTATTTGGTAGGCATGAATATGCTTTTCAACTTCTTCAAGCATAGGTTTCCAGTCTTGTACAGCAGCATTAACCTGTTCAAGAACTAAGGTGAGTTCATTTTTAAGTTTTTGTATTTTCTGTTGGTTTAATGACTCGATGTGAATTTGCATCAGACTGATGCGTTTTCCAGAAGCACAATCAAGAATAGGGTGTGCAATCAAATAGATATGGTTTTTGTGTTGATTGAAAACATTTAAAATAGAATCGAGAAGGAAGGGTTTGTTATCATTAACAAGCGTGATAGCGGTTATAGGCTTGTTATTACGGGTCAAATTTTGTTCAAAGTAGATAGTATTTTTTCCCGTTTGATGGAGATTAAAAGCTTTTACTGCGATGGCTGCGGCTTTTTGAAGTTCTTTATTTTCGTAATAGGCAATATCTTCTTCATCGGTTTGAGCAAAAAGGATTTGTTCTATTTTATCTTGGGTATTTTTTGTTTCTGTTTTTTTTGTTGCAACACATTCACTCTCCCTTTTTGCTCTTAGGGGTCTTTATTTTCTCTTTTTAAAAGCAGACCATTATATTTTTTTATAGTGTAACACCTTCCTCCTGAAGAAAATAGCTCTTTATTTGTAAAGAATGAGTTTGTTTTTTCTATTTTTTAGTAATAGTTTGTACTTTAAAGAAATATTTTGCGTCAAGGAAAGGGTATTTTTAGTATTTTTGTATGTTAATAGTTTGTTTTTTTAAATATACAAAATGAAAGTAAAAAAAAGAAGCAGAAGTAAAGAGAGAATGGCGCGTTTACCAGAAAGACTTTTAAGTGGTTACCAAAACTTTATAAATAATCATTTTTCATATAAAATAGCACATTATAAGCAATTAGCGATTGAAGGGCAGAAACCTGAAGTTTTGGTCATTGCTTGTTGTGATTCGCGTGCAGTGCCAGAAATGATTTTTGATGCTAAGCCAGGAGAAATTTTCACCTTGCGTAACGTGGCAAATGTGGTACCTCCTTTTTCTCCTGATGACCAATACCATGCAACATCAGCAGCTCTTGAATATGCTGTGCAATTGCTTGAGGTAAAACATATTGTCGTTTTTGGTCATGCTCATTGTGGAGGCATTCGTACTGCTCTTAAGGAGACATGTAAATCTTTATCATCAAATGATTTTATTGGTCAATGGATAAGTCTCTTAGCACCAGCAGCAGAAATCGTTTTGAATAATAAGTCGCTGTCTTGGCCAGAAAAACAGATGGCACTAGAGCAGCTTTCTATTCGCCATTCGTTGAGAAATTTAGAGACATTTCCGTGGATAAAGCTTCGCAAAGATCAAGGTTTTTTGACATTGCATGGGGTTTGGTTTGATATCTCTAGCGGAAAATTATGGAGTATGGAACAGGAAACAGGTTGTTTTATGCGTGTTGAAGTTGAAAGTTTTGAAGCATAGTATTTGCTGTTTTTATTTCTTCGTATAAAAAGACATTTTATGATAAAACTTGACAAAGCTGGGGTTTTATTGTTTGAAGGAGCAAGCTTTCAGTGACAAAATTAACTTGGAGCCACCGACTGAGACCCCAGTTTAAGGGTATAAAGAGATCTCAGAGGTCAACATCCGACGGCGCGATGCGTTCTCGGATGCTATTTTGGTTTGTTTGTTATGCAACAATGAGGTAAATGATGTTTGAATCCTTGCAAGAGCGACTTGGTTCTATTCTGTCTCATTTGACGGGACGTGGCGCTTTATCGGATCAGGATGTTGCAGAGGCGCTGCGTGAAATTCGTCGCGCTTTATTGGAAGCTGATGTTGCTCTTGATGTTGTACGCTCTTTTACCGATAGGGTTCGGGAAAAAGCTGTTGGGGCCGAAATCGTTAAATCAATTAAACCAGGCCAGATGGTGGTTAAAATTGTTCATGATGAATTGGTTCATATTCTTGGAAATGAAAGCGTTTTGAGTGATTTAAATGCACCAGCTCCAGTTGTTCTCATGATGATTGGTTTGCAAGGTTCCGGAAAAACAACCACAACAGCAAAGCTTGCGAAACGTTTCACTGATAAGCACAATAAAAAAGTTCTCATGGCGTCATTAGATACACGTCGTCCCGCTGCACAGGAGCAATTGCGCCAATTAGGAGAACAGGCGAAACTTGCAAGTTTGCCTATTATTGCAGGACAGTTGCCTGTTGATATTGCATCACGTGCTGTACAGGCTGCTAAATTGGGTGGTTATGACGTGCTTCTTCTTGATACAGCAGGACGTAATCATATTGATGAAGCTTTGATGCTCGAATTGGCTGAAATTAAAGCATGTTCTCTTCCTCATGAGATTATGTTGGTGGCTGATAGTTTGACGGGGCAAGATGCTGTTCATCTTGCTCGTTCTTTTGATGAGCGTGTAGGGATTACAGGGATTATTTTAACACGGATGGATAGTGATGGGCGTGGTGGCGCTGCTCTTTCTATGCGTGCTGTTACAGGTAAACCAATTAAAGCAATTGGAACTGGTGAAAAAATAGATGCTTTAGAAGAGTTTCATCCCAGTCGTATCGCTGATCGTATTCTCGGAATGGGGGATATTGTTTCTTTGGTTGAAAAAGCTGCTGAAACAATGGATCATGAGAAAGCTGCTGCTTTTGCAAAAAAAATGCAAGCTGGAAAATTTGATCTGAATGATCTTGCAGAACAGTTGCAGAAAATGAAAAAACTGGGTGGAATGGGCGGTATTATGGGCATGTTGCCAGGAATGGGGAAGCTAAAAGAGCAGATTGCGGTTGCGGGGCTTGATGATCGTTTGTTTGATCGTCAATTGGCCATTATTTCATCTATGACACCGCAAGAGCGGGCGAATCCAGAGATTTTAAAACATAGCCGCAAACAACGAATTGCTAAGGGATCTGGTACAACGGCAGCTGATATTAATAAACTTTTAAAGATGTATCGCCAAATGGCTGATATGATGAAAGCCATGGGTGGTAAAGGAAAAAGTGGTTTGATGGGAAAAATGTTGGGAGGACTTGGTTCCAAAATGGGTTTTGGTGGTATGGAAAATTTAGGGGGGGATTCTCCAGTTATGCCTGATTTGTCGGGATTGGATCCAAAGCAATTCTCAACGCTTCAAAAGCAAATTGAAAATGGTAATGGAGGGAAACTCTTGCCCGGACTACCGGGACGTGGGCCTACATTTCCTGGTCTTTCCAATCGCATTGCCGATAGGGGAAAATTTCCTCAGCATCCTAAGAAAAAATAAGATGTAAAGAGGGAAAGGAATATGATGCAGGAAACAGTATTAAACGAATTGGCACATTTACGAGCATCTATTGATAATTTTGATGCAACCTTGATTCATATCTTAGCAGAGCGGTTTCGTTGTACGAAAGCTGTTGGGCGCTTAAAAGCGCGTTATGATTTGCCTAAAGTAGATCCTCTGCGTGAGCAATATCAGGTAGCGCGTTTGCGGCAATTGGCTATGGATAGTCATCTTGATCCTGATTTTGCTGAAAGATTTTTAAAATTTATTATTAAAGAAGTTGTGCGTCATCATGAAATTATTGCTGAAGAGCAAAAGACAAAAAAGTCAATTTAAACGAAAGCCAGAGCTGACAATAGGAGATAAAATATGGCATTGAAAATTCGTTTGTCCCGTGGAGGTTCAAAAAAACGTCCTTACTATCATATCGTCGTTGCAGATGTTCGTAGTCCGCGCGATGGGCGGTTTCTTGAACGTGTTGGTGCATGGGATCCAATGTTGCCTAAAGATGGAACGAGGGTAAAACTTAATGAAGAACGTATCCAATATTGGCTTGGGCAAGGAGCTCAACCAACAGATCGCGTTTTACGGTTTTTAGATGCAGCTGGCTTGAAAAAGCGTCCAACCCGTAATAATCCACATAAAGGTGAACCGGGTAAAAAAGCACAAGAACGTATAGCAGCAGCAAAGCAAGCGGCAGAAGAAGCCGCAGCAGCGGCTGAAGCAGATTCTGCTTCAGCATAAGAAGCATGATTGTTTAATCAATGTGTTTTTTAAAGCTTTAGAAAAATAAATATCATCCGTTTTTGTCTATCAAAAACGGATTTTCTTTAAAAAGCTGCTTATTTAAACAGCGTTGGTTTTTTAAAAATCAATAGCGCGGCCTTTAATTTCCCAGTCTCCATAGCGGGAAGGGTCTTTGCCGCCGCGTCCGCCATTTTCTAAAGGTTGTTCTTTTTCTGCTGCACTTTTTCGCCGTTCTTTAGCTTCTTTAAGGGCGCGTTGTGCTGCGGGAGAAAGAGATTGCTGTTTAACGACAGTTGCATTTTTTTTGCTTGTTTTCTCATCTTTTTTATTCATTTTACACCTATTCCATTGAAGAAGCAGAAAGAAAACACCATCATATAGTATTGATTGACTTTTATCATGGAGTTTTTTGAGTAATGAATATAATGCGTACAGCCATGCTTTTGGCTTTTTTAACTACACTCTTTATGGGGGTTGGTTATCTTGTTGGAGGGGGCGGTGGCATGGTCATTGCTCTTTTGATGGCAAGTGGTTTAAACTTTTTTTCTTATTGGAATTCAGATAAGATCGTTTTACGCATGTACGGGGCGCGTGAAGTTGACCAGCATTCAGCACCAGTTTATTATAAGATTGTAAGCGATTTAGCACAAAGGGCTTCTCTTCCTCAACCAAAGGTTTATGTTATTGAGAATGCACAGCCAAATGCTTTTGCGACGGGACGTAATCCGCAAAATGCAGCTGTTGCTGCAAGTACTGGGTTGTTAGAGCGGTTAAGCGTTGAGGAAATTGCCGGCGTTATGGCGCATGAGCTCGCACATATCGAGCATCGTGATACGTTAACAATGACTCTAACCGCAACGATTGCAGGGGCAATTTCAATGCTTGGTAATTTTGCCTTCTTTATGGGAGGACAGCGCAACTCTTCAGAAGATTCTCATGGCGCTGGGGCAATTGGGGGATTTATTGCATTGCTCGTGGCACCTTTTGCGGCGATGTTGGTGCAAATGGCGATTAGTCGTACGCGGGAATATGCTGCGGATCGCAGAGGGGCTGAAATATGTGGTAATCCTTTATGGTTGGCTTCGGCATTGCGTAAGATTGCTGATGGGGGACGTGGGGTATATAATGAAGAAGCAGAGCATAATCCAGCAACCGCGCATCTGTTTATTATTAATCCTTTGAGCGGTGAGGGAGCGGATAGTCTTTTTTCTACACATCCAGCAACTGCAAATCGTATTGCTGCTCTTTATCAACAAGCAGAAGAGATGAAAGGGGCTCTTGCCAAAAGTATGGGATGGAATAAAGGAGAGAGTGTACATGAAAAAAGCAGTGGGATGAACTATGGAGATTTTTATAGTGGTCAGGCTCATGCATTAGGTGAGCAAGAAAACAGTCCTTTTCAGCGTGTTACAAAACGTCCTTCTTGGCTTCGTTATGAAAATTCAAAAAGATCTCGTTCATAGAGTTATTGATGGGGTTTTAAAGGAAACAGTGATATAAAGGTGGTGTTTTGAAACACAAAAAAGCGGGGTATGTATCTGAAAAAAATGTTCCAGGATTAGCTGTTCGACAGGTGTGTGTGCGTCTTTTGGGGGCGGTAATTGGTAAGCGCACGCCTCTGTCTGGTTTGACGGATAATGAACACGGACATCCACAATATTTAAAGCTTTCACCACGCGATCGTTTATTATGTCGGGCTATTTTAACAGCTTCATTGCGTCATCGAGGGCAGATTACGGCAGCTCTTTCACGCTTTTTGGCGCGTCCTTTGCCTCCACAAGCACTTTCACTCCAGCATCTTTTGCATATCAGTGTTGCACAAATTCTTTATCTTGATATTCCCGATCATGCGGCGATTGATTTAGCTGTGCGTGTGGGGAAACTTGATCCTCGAATGCGCCGTTTTTCAGGGGTAGTGAATGCTCTTTTGCGCAATATTGCACGTGAGGCTATGCCTTTACGCCAACAAGTTCCTACCATTGAAGATGTGCCAGCGTGGTTTGGACAGCTTTTAATGTCAGCTTATGGAACAGAAAAGGCGCATCAGATTATAGCAATTCAAAGCGTGGAACCCCCTTTCGATTTAACAGTGAAATCTGACAGTGTTGGATGGGCTAAAAGGCTTGGTGGTGTGGTGTTGCCCAATGGTTCTGTTCGATTGAATCGTCTGGAGTGTTCTGTTTCTGATTTACTAGGCTATAGTGAAGGAACTTGGTGGGTTCAAGATTTCGCTGCAGCGTTGCCTGCTTGTTTATTAGGAAAACTTCGGGGTAAACGAGTTGCTGACCTTTGTGCGAGCCCTGGGGGGAAAACAGCACAATTGGCTTTGCAAGGGGCACAGGTGACAGCAATTGAGCTTTCTGCTAACCGCGTAAAGCGTTTAAAAGAAAATATGGAACGGCTTCATTTTTCAGTTCACATTTGGCAGGGCGATGTGAGAAATTTCCATCCTACACAGCTTTTTGATGCGGTTCTTCTTGAT
This sequence comes from Bartonella sp. OC68QHHN, assembly GCF_042193875.1. Taxonomy (NCBI): domain Bacteria; kingdom Pseudomonadati; phylum Pseudomonadota; class Alphaproteobacteria; order Hyphomicrobiales; family Bartonellaceae; genus Bartonella; species Bartonella sp. OC68QHHN. The sequence goes on from NZ_JBHIME010000023.1 coordinate 553,824, forward strand.
GCTCCTTGTTCTTCTACTGGAACGATCCGTCGTCATCCAGATATTTTATGGACGAAATCGAGGGATGATATCGTCAAGTTAGCGGCGTTGCAACATGATTTGCTTGTTGCAGCAATTTCTTTGGTAAAGGTGGGGGGACGGATTGTTTTTTCCAATTGTTCATTGGCAAGAGAAGAAGGTGAAGATCTTATTGAGAAAATTTTATCGACACGCAATGACATTGTTTTAGAACCTATTTATCCAGAGGAAATGGGAGCACTGGCACATTTGCTTTGTGGGGGGATGTTACGGACAACGCCTGCGGATTTTTGTCATAAAAATTTTGATGCTGAAAAAACCGCATTTTTAGGAATGGATGGTTTTTTCGCTGTGCGTTTACGAAAAATTGCTTAATTAACGCTTCATTTACAAAAATGGTCGAAATTGTATTTGATTCAGCATAAATGGAGATGAAATTTTGGCGGTTGCGGTAAAAGCTCCTCAGGTAAAAGTGGCAGCCTGTATCGATACGATACAGAATGTTATGCGGCGTTTATGGGTTGGACCATTGTTTCGTTGGCGGTTTTCAGGGTTTCGTCCTCATAAAATTTTAGCGCATCCCATGGATTTTCATGTAGCTGATCCTATGATGGCGCATGAATTTTATCATGGTCGTTTTGCTTTTGCTGGTCACATTGTTCATTCTGGTGCTGTTTCGCCGTTTTCATTGATTCCACCAACGCTAGAATGGGAAGCGGCTCTACATGATTTTCATTGGTTGCGCCATATGGAGGCAGCAGGAAGTGATTTAGCTTCTGCACACGCACGCTCTCTTTTAGAAGATTGGTTTGACCATGCTGGCAAGAAGGTAAAAGGGCTTGCTTGGAGTGGTCCTGTTGTGGCGCGGCGTTTGATTTCATGGATTTGTCATTCGAAAATGTTGTTAGAAGGGGCAAGTGAGCGGTTTGAAAAACGCTTTTTACGTGCGCTTGGCTTGCAATTTCGTTATTTGCGCGTAACAATTTGCAGTATGGAGCATGATGATCAACGTTTACAAGCAGCAGTGGCTTTGACGTTCGCATCTCTTGCTTTGCCTGTTTCTTCGGCAGTGAAAAAAAAGGTACAAACCACACTTATAAAAGAGCTTTCCCGTCAAATCCTAGTTGATGGTGGGCATATTTCCCGTAGTCCTATTATTTTGCTGAATTTGTTATCGGATTTATTGTCGTTACGGCATCTTTTTATGCGTAGCAATGAAACAGCACCACGTATTTTGATTGATTCTGTTGAGCGTATGTTGCCAGCTTTACGATTCTTTATCCATGAGGATCAAACATTGGCGCATTTTAATGGGGTTGGTCCCCTTGTGTCGGAACGGTTATCAACACTTTTAGAGTTTGATGAGACAGGAGGGCAGCCTTTTAGTTGTGCCCGTTATTCAGGATTTCAGCGCTTAAAAGCCAATCAAACAACAGTGCTTGCAGATACAGGAAAGTTTCCACCCCGCTCTGTAGCACAGCAGGCTTGTTCAGGGTGTTTGTCTTTTGAAATGTCTTCACAAGGGCACCGTTTTATTATCAATACCGGTGTTAATCCTGATGGGCGGGAAGATTATCGACATTTAGGGCGTGTTACTGCAGCACATTCAACAGCTACGCTTAATGATTGTTCAGTGGGTGCTTTTTATCAGAAAAAGAAAAATGGCGCGCCATTCTTGTTTGATGGACCAACGGATGTTCAAGTGCGCCGTATAGAGGATTCAGAGAAGATGGGTTTTATTGCGAGTCATAATGGTTATGTGCGACCCTTTAATCTTATTCATGAGCGTGGTCTTATTTTGGCGACAAATGGAGATATGATCGAAGGTTTTGATCGCTTTTTTATGCCAAATAAAAGAGGAAAGAGACACAAGAGTGTGCAAAATGAACAAGATCATGTTGCCGTTCGGTTTCATCTTCATCCACAAGTTGAAGTTAACTATGATGGCAAACGTGTGTGTTTAGCTGTAAAGAACGAGAACGTGAAGAGCCAACAAGTATGGTATTTTATATCGCCTGACGCAGATATTTGTCTTGAAGATTCAATTGATTTTGCAGAATTAACAGGTCCACAACGGACACAACAGATTGTTTTATATTTTCGCCCTGCATTTCAGGAAAAAGTTCGTTGGCGTTTTATCCGTAAAGCGTTTGATAAAAAATTAGAACATTGTTCCAACCCATAGTATATTGCGTTTTATCTTCGTGTCGCAAAACATCATCGTTTATTGTGTAATATTCTCAAAATTTGAAGAACATATAAATTTTATCCATGAAGCATTTTGTTAGAGTATAGGTTGGATGTTTTTAGGTAAGGTTTGCTCATAGAATTTCATAAGGTGATGCTGAGAGGGATTGGCTCTAGAAAAAAGGTTTTTTGACAGACCATTGTTGACAGATGAGTACTGGTTAAGGATCTTCATCTTTTAAAGATGTGGAAAGAAATTAAGCTATTGTTTATCTTCGAAAGTTCTTAAGAGTTCTGTTGGGATCAATATTTCTCTCTGAGAGAGTTGCATTAATAGGGTTACGCTCTTTATGAAAAACAGAGCGCTATTATATTGCATATTCACGGACTTATTTTAAACAAAAATCCCTTAACACTTCCAAGCCTATTTAGCGATGATGCCCGTGATGGGTATAACGGAAAATCCATTAAGCACCCCCAATCTTTATGCTTATGAAGAAGCAATTCGGCACCATCACACTATTTATCAGTGCCCAATGTTTGTAACAGCTCTTGGCACTAGAGATGGTTCATAAGAGGCATTTTTAGCCTTTTCTTAATAGTTTTTTATCCACACGGTTCTCTCTGCTTATGACGTGTAAGCGAATGTTTTTGGTTGATTCAATACACATAGATTTGAATAGGATAATCTTACGGTATTCGGGGTTCTAATTCAATATGAATAATGCTAAATTATCATTATAAATCAAATGATGTATATCATAGAAGCACTGAAAATTTGAAAAACAATACATAGCAATGGCCCAGAAAAACAACTCTTACGCTCTTTGTTATTATACTAAAAATGAAGTTATAATAACAAACCACAAAATGCGCGTTTTTTCATAGCAAAGCATTCTCTCAAATATCTCAAACAACTTTTATAAAGATTTACGCGAATAACGCCGTGCAATTGAATCAATATCACCTCTACAAATTCCAAGATCGCTGAGTTCATATATCGAAAGACGATTTAACGCATTAACGGTTCGACGATAACGGCGCCAATTACTATAAAAACGTAGAATATTCATATCCTCTACTCAAACTTTTTATTACACTCTTTGGTTTAAGAATAGAGCATATTACTAAAAAGAGTTGTGCTATAATATCATAACAGGTATGCATCTACATACAATACAATATCTCTTTAACATTTTTCTTATGTGAAAGGGGAAACATTAATTTCAATAAAAAAGTATTTTATCCATAAACAATGGCTAAATTATGGGTATTTTCTGCGGTGATAAACTTTTTCACGTGTAGATTCTCTGGATTGAATAACTTCTTCCATTTCAACAGTTATCAATAGTCATACGATGATTATAAAAAATTTCTTGAAACATTTGTCCCATATAATAGAGGGAATCAGCAAAATTATTAATGGCGGAAGTGTCGTGTTCCTGTAAAAATCATCGCTAAACCCTGCGCATCAGCAGCAGTGATAACTTCTTCATCACGCATGGAGCCTCCTGGTTGAATAACTGCTGTTGCCCCTGCTTCAGCTGCTGCTAATAAACCATCTGCAAAAGGAAAAAATGCATCTGATGCAACAACCGATCCTTTTGTGAGAGTTTCTGTTAAGCCTGCTCTTTGCGCACTTTCTGCTGCTTTACTTGCAGCAATTTTTGCTGAATCGATGCGGCTCATTTGTCCGGCTCCAATTCCAACTGTTGCGCTATTTTTTGCGTACACAATAGCATTTGATTTAACGTGTTTTGCTACACGAAAAGCAAATTGAAGATCACGCATTTCATCTTGAGTTGGTGCCCGCTTTGTCACTACTTGCAATTTAAGATCATCAACCACCATGTTATCACGTGATTGCACTAAAATGCCTCCTGCAAGTGTTTTCGCAAGAAGCCCTCCACAGCGTGGATCAGGAACTCCACCTGTAATGAGCAAACGAAGATTTTTTTTCTTGGCAATAATTTCACGTGCCGCCATTGTGGCATCAGGAGCAATAATCACTTCTGTGAAAATTTTAACAATCTCTTCAGCACATTCCTCATCAAGGGTTTGATTTAAAGCAACAATTCCACCAAATGCCGATACATTATCACACATAAGAGCTTTCAAATAAGCTTCTTTCAAATTTTTTCCTTCCGCAACACCACAAGGATTGGCATGTTTAATAAGAGCGACAGCAGCGGTTTTTTGCGGATCAAATTCTGCCACAAGCTCAAAGGCTGCATCTGTATCATTCAGATTGTTATAAGAAAGCGCTTTACCTTGTAAAAGTTTTGCTGTTGCAATACCAAAACGTTTTTCATTATTGCGATAAAATGCTGCCTGTTGATGTGGATTTTCCCCATAGCGCATAACATTCTCAAGATGACCAGAAAAACTCTGCCATGATGGAATTTCAATTTTTAAATCCCGTGCAAACCACGATGCTATTGCCGTATCATAAGCAGCGGTGTGTGCGTAAGCGTGCATTGCTAGCTGATGACGCATAGATAAGCTTAAACATCCATTATGCTGCTTTAATTCAGTTAGAATCGAATCATAATCTTTTATCGCTGTTACAACGCCAGTATAAGCATAATTTTTTGCCGCGGCGCGAATCATCGCCGGTCCACCGATATCAATATTTTCAAGAATCGTTTGCCCATCGGCTCCCGATAGGATCGTCTCTTCAAAAGGATAAAGATTCACCACCAAAAGATCAATTCCATGAATGCTGTTCTTTTCCATAGATTCCCTATGGCTAGGATCTTCTCTTACCCCTAACAAAGCACCATGAATCAAAGGATGGAGTGTTTTTACACGTCCATCCATTATCTCAGGAAATCCGGTAACTTCAGCAACATCTTTTACCGGTAAACCAGCCGCTATGAGGGTTTTGGCTGTTCCTCCTGTTGAAATTAATTCAACATTGTAAGTAGCGTGAAGGGTTTGTGCAAAAGCAACCACACCTGTTTTATCAGACACAGAAAAGAGAACACGACGAACCTGATGAAGATCAGGTATGGGAAATTTTTTGGCTACAACACCCATAACAGAAGCCTTAAAAATGAAAGAGTTAAAATTATATTAAAACAAGCTTATACATTTATAGCATAAGCCTTTAGCAAAATACACTGAAAGGATAAACTGTCTTTTTAGAATATAGGATGACTCACCTTTTTCTATTATTCTGTAAAAACACTCTCATTTGAGGTGTGGAGATAGGTATAAAAGTCTCATTGAGACATTAAATGTTTTTTGTTGCTTATAACTCAACATCACATTTTTATAGCAGGATGGCATAAAGTCCATTGTATGCCTATGATCTTTATTTAACAAAAGCGCAAGTTGGTAGCTTTTATTCTCTTTATCAGTTTTCAAGATTCTAAAAATTTTTGTTACTTGAGATCGAAAAGGTATTTTTTAGTTTTTTCCCGTAGCAGAAAAAGAAAAAAGCTCCTAACACACCAGCAGCTAAAATAAACCACGTTATTGCATAAATGAGATGATTATTTCGAAAATGTACAATCGTAAGACCAACGACGGGAAGGTTTGCTTGTGGAGATATTTTTCTGGCATCAATGAAATAAGGGGCAACAGTGGACAAACCAACTTTTTGTGCCATAGCGGGGAGATCGCGCGTATACCATAAATTTTTGTCAGGATTATTTTTACGCGGGAAAAATCCATTTTTTTCACTCATGCGTAATAAACCTATAATCGTTGTTTGTTCTGTGTCCGTGGTAGAATTTCGCTGAGATGAGGCATTTGTATGCGATTGCTCTGAATTTTGAAAATTGTTACGTTCATCCATGGGGATAAAGCCACGGTTGATAAAGATCAGTGTATTATCAGCAGTCTGTAAAGGAGTCAAAACCCAATAGCCTGTAGTATTTTGAGCGGCAGCAGTGACTAAAATATTTTTATCTGTTAAAAATTTTCCTGTGATAACAACAGGTTGATATTCATATTTTTCAAAAGTAACATCTGACCATTGATTTTTTGAGGGAGCTTTTATGGGGGGCAAATGAATGCGTTGATTGGCACTGGTGATAAGATTTGTTTTCCAGTTTAACCGTTGTACTTGCCATATACCTAATGCGCTGAAGAGAAGAAAGAAACAAATACATAAAGTTCCAAATAAAAAAGAAGAAAAACAGCAAGAATTTCCCTGAAGCTTTGTCATGGGGGGCTCTTTTTTGCTCATGATTTATGCTTCCTTTCGGGACAATAAGCTTTTATTCTAACATGATATATATTTAAAAAAAACATTTTGTACGCTTTTTGGCAGAATTTGCACGCCTTATTGAGGAAAAAGATGAAGAATGAGCCAGCAAGAGATGAAAAAGGTTTTATAAAAGACTTGACCTTTTGTTGTCGACCCCCTATTAGAAAGAAACTTCCCAATGATGCCCGTTCAAGGTTGCATTGTGCGTGTTTTGCGTTCATTGTGTCTTTTGGGTATGGGGATTTGAAAGTTTCTTAGAGTTTAAGGGTGAAGTTTATGTCTCGTGCATGTGAATTGACAGGGAAGACGGTTCTGTATGGTAATAATGTTAGCCATGCAAATAATAAGACTCGACGTCGTTTTTTACCAAATCTTTGCAATGTGACATTGATTTCAGAAGTGTTACAGCAAAGTTACCGCTTGCGCATTTCAGCAAGCGCGTTGCGTTCTGTTGAGCATCGTGGTGGACTTGATGGTTTTTTGGTCAAAGCAGACGATAAAGAGTTGTCGCAACGTGCGCGTTTGCTAAAACGCCAAATCATTAAGAAAAAAGCTGAGCAAGAAGGTGAGCAAAAGGCTGAACAAGCTGCGTAATTGTTAGCGCCATTCTTTTTGGTTTATTGACGCTTTTATTCCGGTTTTCTGTTCTAGAAGTTAAGTTTTTTTCAGGTTGATCGTTTTATTTTATTGGTTCCGTATCCTAGGTTAAAAAAATGCCCTCAAGCAGTCCTTTACGAGAACAGCAAAAGAAAAGGTATATTGTTTTTTCTATTTTAGCAATGTGCCTTGCTGTCACTGCTTCTAATATTTTTGTTCAATATCCTGTCTACTGGTTTGATTTGAATGAGCTGTTGACTTATGGGGCTTTTACCTATCCATTTGCTTTTCTGATCAATGATTTGACCAATCGTTTTTATGGTCCATCTGCTGCGCGGCGTGTGGTTTATGCTGGTTTTTTTGCAGGAGTCTTTGTTTCTTGGATATTGGCGACACCACGGCTTGCACTTGCTTCTAGTTTTGCATTTTTATTTGGGCAACTCCTTGATATTGTTGTTTTTACTCCCTTGCGACGTAAAACATGGTGGAAAGCACCTTTAGCAGCAGCGTTGGTTGGTTCTGCTTTGGATACAGTGCTGTTTTTTGCTCTTGCTTTTTCTAGCTCTTTTGCTGTTTTTGATAAGATAACAGGCTATGCTGATAGTTCACTGGTGGAGAGTACTGTTTTGGGAGGGGTGGGCATGCCAGTTTGGCTTTCACTTGCTTTTGGTGATTTTTCGGTAAAAATTGTTATGAGCCTGTTTATGTTGATTCCTTATGGAACAATTCTTAATATTGTGAAGCTTCCTCTTTATCAAAGTCATGCAAAGGATGCTTCTTCTTTTATTTGTCACAAATAATGATCTTTGTCTTTTTGTTTTGCTAAAGAAGAGAAGGTTGTGCGTTATGTCTTCTAAGGGCAGAATTTGAGCGGATTCATAAGGGGTATTTTGATTCTTTTCTCAAGTTGTATTTATTCATACATCATCTATGCTTATGATGTGTAAGGAAATGGTTTTAACTGATTCAGTATGAGATAAGAGCATCTTATCAGTATTAAAAGCAGGTCATAAAGCTCTTATAAGGGCTAAAAAATGTCTTGTTAAGAATTGTGATTTCTTACTTATGATTATTTGATCTTAAGAAGCTTGGTTCTTATAAAGGAAAAAACATTTCGATATACATTTGGGTAGTATATAAATAGAAGAATAAATACCAATGGTATCAAGTCCTTTTTGACAGTTTTAAAATTTGGCTATACTGGTATTTATCATTATTTTAGTAACAAATGTTTGTGCAGATATGTTAATGAATTCACAATTCGTTATAATGCGATCTCTGTAGAATTTGGCAAACGCTTCGAGTGTTTATTTTAGATAATTGTAGGTTAGAAAATGCGATACTTGGAGCTGATAGTATGAACAAAATGATAAATCAAAGAGATCATACAGAGGCTTTATTGGATAATTTGGTATTAACTTCTTTGAAAAAACAAAGAGAGACTAGGGAGTTACCTATTGTAAAATCACCTCTTCGTTATCCGGGAGGGAAAAGTCGTGCTGTTCCTATGATTATTAATAACTATATAAGGAAACGGAAAACTGTATGTTCTCCTTTTGTAGGAGGTGGTTCAATTGAATTAACCTTAGCAAAAAGAGGTACAAGGGTTTATGCTTATGATGCTTTTAAGCCGCTTGTTATTTTTTGGCAGATGCTTTTGAAAGATGCTTCAGCTCTTGCAGAAAAAGTAAGAGAATACGAAGATATGACTTCCGTAATGTTTTATAATCTCCAAAAAACTTTTTGGAATATTAAAAATCAATTAGAGATTGCTGCCGTTTTTTTTGTTCTTAATCGCTCTTCTTTTTCCGGAACAACACTTTCTGGCGGTATGTCTCCAGGACATCCTCGATTCAATTATCGTTCTATTGAACGGCTTAAAGATTTTAAGATTGAAAATTTCACAGTGGAACACAGAGATTTTACAGAAAGTATTCCTAAACACTTTAACGATTTTCTTTATTGTGATCCTCCGTACCTTATTAATCAAAAACTTTACGGTCACAAAGGCGATAAACATAATTCTTTTGATCATCAAGCTCTTGCTGAACTTTTAAGAAAGCGTCAAGGATGGGTTTTATCTTATAATGATTGTGTGGAAGTTAGGGAACTTTATAAAGGACATACAATACTTAATCCTGAATGGACTTACGGTATGGGAAACAATAAAAAATCAAATGAACTCGTAATTTTGAGTAAGGATCTTTAGGAAATTGCATGAATCAGGTAGAAAATGGAAAAGCCTTTGAATATGCTTTGTCCATGGGTTTTAAAAAAGCAACAAAGGCTTCTATAGAATTTAACTCGTCCTTTCAAATAGCCGAGTCTTTTTATAATTTATTTAATGATACTGAAAAAAGGCTTTTAAATCTTGCTTCTATTGAAGCAGCTGTTTTCTTACAGTTAAATGATAAAAATATTAGAAACACGAAAACTATTGTTCTTCAGGAAGATTTTGTTGGGATCAAAGGAGATGTCCGTGATATTATTTTAAAAGTTCCTGAAAATCCTATTGGTATTTCTGCAAAACATAATCATAGCGCTATCAAACATCCTCGCCTTTCTAGTAAAATAGATTTTGGTAAAGAATGGACAGGTTATTCTTGTAGTAACGTTTATTTTAATGAAATTAGACCTATTTTTGATTATTTAGCAGAGCTCAGAGACAAGAAAATATTCTTTAGAGATATAGAGGATAAAGAAAGTAGAATTTATCTTCCAATCTTAGAAGCTTTTTCTAAAGAACTTCAAAGGCTTTGTTTAGATTATCAAGATAAATTTGTGAAGCTATTGTTTCAGTATGTTATAGGTTCTTATGATTTTTATAAGATTATGATAGATACAAGATCTAAACAAAAACGGGTTATTATTCAGTCTTTTAACTTGAATGGCACTCTAGGATATGGTCGTAAATGGAAAATTCCAAGCAAAATTTTATCAGTTGCAATAAAACCAGAAAGTAAAAATAAACTCATTATAATTTTTGAAGATGGTTGGAGCGTTTCTTTTAGGATTCATAATGCATCCAGTAAAGTAGAAGCTTCTTTAAAGTTCGATATTCAATTTGTGGGATTATCTTCTCAGGTTGTTAGTCATCAAATTCCGATGGTTTAATGATAGAGATAATTTTTTAAAATGTAGCTGTTGCTGATTCAAGGCAGGTTTATTTCTTATGAATATGAGGCGTTTTATCACTAAAAAGTATTTCTAATTGTTTTGTTATGGCGTCGGCGAGTTCTTCAGCATTCATAATTGTTACAGCACGCTGATAATAACGTGTGACGTCATGACCAATTCCAATGGCAATGAGTTCGATGGGGGAATGTGTTTGGATTTCTTGAATCACTGCGCGTAAATGTTTTTCTAGATAATTGCTGGAGTTGACCGATAGTGTCGAATCATCAACAGGAGCACCATCAGAAATGACCATGAGGATGCGACGTTGTTCACGCCGCGATAAAAGACGTTGATGAGCCCAAATTAAAGCTTCTCCGTCAATATTTTCTTTTAATAATCCTTCTTGCATCATCAAGCCTAAATTGCGTCGTGCGCGACGCCATGGGGTATCAGCACTTTTATAGATGATATGGCATAAATCATTGAGGCGTCCAGGATTATGGGATTTGTTTTGGGTAAGCCATTGTTCGCGCGATTTTCCTCCTTTCCAAGTTTTAGTGGTAAAACCTAAAATTTCAACTTTGACACCACAACGTTCAAGAGTTTGTGCCAAAATATCAGCACAGCTTGCGGCAACGCTAATGGGGCGTCCGCGCATTGAGCCAGAATTATCAATGAGAAGTGAAACAACCGTGTCCCGAAATTGGGTGTTGCTTTCCATTTTAAAAGAAAGGGGTTGCATGGGGTCAATAATTAGACGTGGAAGCCGTGCTGTATCAAGATATCCTTCTTCAAGGTCAAAGTTCCAGTTGCGATTTTGTTGCGCCATCAAGCGGCGCTGGAGACGGTTTGCTAAACGTCCAACGATGTTTTGAAGATGATTGATTTGCTTATCAAGATAACGGCGTAGGTGATCTAACTCGTTTTCAGAACAAAAATCTGTTGCTTCCAAAATTTCATCAAATTGACGGGTGAAGATTTTATAATTGCCAAGTCTTTCCATTTGTTCCGAATCGGAAAAAAGGCGTTTAGGTCTGGTCGGCTTTTCTTGCCAAGGTCCATTTTTTTGTTCGCCGTCAGCTTGATCATTGTTGTTTGATTGTGACGCTTGTGTTTTTCCGTCGTCTTGCACATTACTTTCTTGTTCAGTGTTGGTTTGTTCTTCACTTTGAGTGTATTTTTTGTTTTTACTCTCTTCTTCTGCTTGGTCTTGAGGTTCACATTCGTTTTTTAATTTTTTATTGTTTTCACTGTTAGAAGCTTTAGCTTGTTGCACTGTCATTTTGAGTGTAGCAAGCATTTGACGAACAATCTGTGCAAAAGCTTGTTGGTTGTAAATATGATGTGTGAGTTCATTGAGTTCTGCTGCTGCTTTTTGTTCGAGTTCTTGACGCCACAATTCTAAGACAGGACCTGCTTCTCTTGGAGCTGTGCGCTTGGTTATTTTTTCACGCAATAAAAGTGCAATCGCTTCTTGGAGGGGGGCTTCACTTTGGTTGCTAATTTTATGATAATGGGCTCTTTTGTATTTATCGGCGAGCATGATATCAAGATTTTTTGCAAGCCCCTCCATGGCTAAAGTGCCAATTGCTTCAACACGTGTTTGTTCGAGGGCGTCAAAGACAGCACGTGCTTCTGATTCTAGTGGAGAAAATTGCATGTGAATGCGGTTATCATGCCATGCTTTGCGCAGAGCCATGGAATCACCTAATCCGCGGGTAATGGTGATGTCTCTATTCGTTGCGTATTGAGGTAATTCTGGTAAACGCGCACAACTTTCGCTTAAAGATGGTCGGTTATGACTAAAGGAAACTTCAAGGTTGTTTGCGCCTGCAATTGCACGCATACAGGTGGAAATTGCTTTTTTAAAAGCTTCAGCATTAAGAGTGTTATTAGAAGAGTCCTTTGCCGGATTGTTGTTGTCGTCAATATAGGTAGCCATGAGTGACAGATTCCTTAAGGCGAAACACCATGAATGAGTGATTCGGGAAGCTCTTGTCCAAAGGCGCGTTGATAAAATTCTGCAACAGTGGCTCGTTCGAGTTCATCACATTTATTGAGAAAGGTTAATCGGAAGGCAAAGCCGACATCTTGAAAAATTGTTGTATTTTCTGCCCAAGTAATGACGGTACGTGGACTCATTACAGTTGAAAGATCTCCATTGATAAAAGATTGGCGTACCATATCAGCAACATGAACCATTTGTGAAATTGTCTTTTTTCCTTCAGCCGTTTGAAAAGATTTGACCTTCGAACAAATAATATTAACCTCTTTATCATGGGGTAAATAATTGAGTATCGTAACAATAGACCAGCGGTCCATTTGAGCTTGATTGATCTGTTGGGTACCATGATAGAGACCGGTTGTATCACCAAGACCAATGGTGTTTGCTGTTGCAAAAAGACGAAAGGCTGGATGTGGAGAGACGACACGGCTTTGATCAAGTAAGCTTAGTTTTCCAGAGGTTTCAAGAACGCGTTGGATGACAAACATAACATCGGGACGTCCCGCGTCATATTCGTCAAAAACAAGAGCAATATTATTTTGATAAGCCCATGGCAAAATGCCTTCTTTAAATTCAGTGATTTGTAAGCCATCTTTTAAAACGATAGCGTCTTTTCCTATAAGATCGATACGACTTACATGACTATCAAGATTAATGCGAAGACAAGGCCAGTTGAGACGTGCAGCAACTTGTTCAATATGCGTTGATTTCCCTGTACCGTGATAGCCAGAAACCATTACACGACGGTTAAAGGTAAAACCTGCGAGAATCGCTAAAGTTGTTTGTTGATCAAAAAGGTAATCAGGATCGATATCAGGAACATGGGAACTTTTTGTGCTAAAAGCAGGGATTTCCATATCTGTTTCAATATGAAATAGATCGCGAGCACAAAGTGTAATATCGGGCAAATTTTCAACGGTAAGATTTGTCATTGTGTTTTTGGAAGGGAGAGGACACTATTTATTCATTAGAAAACGATACAAGAGTTAGAGCATTTATGCAATGCTCTATAACGAGAGCCTTAGATACGAAGGAAGATTTTTTACGTATTCTATAATGTTTTTCAAAAAAAATAATATCTTACGCAAATAATGATGGTCTAAATGAAAATAGACTCATATAAGCGCGTGCTTTTAGCACAAACCAGACTTTTTTAGCAAATTATAAGCATTTAAAACATCACGAAAGCGCTCTTCTGAAGCACGATTACCACCATTGGAATCAGGATGGTGTTTTTTTACCAACACTTTATATTTCATTTTGATGTCTTCTGCTGAAGCGTTTGCATGTAGTCCTAATGTATCAAAAGCTTTTGCTTCTAAGGGCTTTAATTTTCGTGAGAAATTATTGCTTGAATGCCGCTCAGTAAAAAGTGTGAAGGGATCGCGCATGCGATTTTGATAGGCAGCTGTTCCAGAGCGAATCTTTGCATAATTAGCAGCTGTTTTTTTCGATGTACCATTGCTTAGATCTGTAGGCCATGTCGGACGATGTCCTGTGAGAGCATCCTTTTGAAATTTTGCGATATCTTTATTGCTAAGACCAGAGAAGTAGTTAAAATTTTTATTATAGGCGCGTACGTGTTCAATACAAAAATATAAATATTGTCCTTCGTGATTTCGACCTGCTGGTGCTTTATGGGCCCCTGTTTTTTCACAACCTTCCCACTGACACTGTTGCGCTTCTGGCTCAGCTTTTTGTTTTTTATTTGAGCTTATGCGAATTGAATCGAATAATTTAGATGTTATTGTCATGCTCTTGGTTTATGCAAAATTGATTAATTTTACAAGAATTGACTTTTGAAAAATTTGTTTTCACACTTATTTTATTATGAAAAAGGTGTATTTTTGCACGTTCATTTTGTTTGAGGAATAAAAAATGTTTCTAGAAACAATAATCAAGAGAAAGCTTCAGGATGCTTTTCATCCGCAACAGCTTGAAGTGATTAACGAAAGTCATCTTCATGAGGGGCATCCTCATAATGAACATGCTTTTGATGGTAAAGGAGAAACACATTTTCGAGTGAAAATTTTATCTTCTTCTTTTTCCAATATGACACGCCTAGAAATACATCGAGCGATTTATAAAGTTTTACAAGAAGAGTTAGCTACTTGTGTCCATGCTTTGGCACTTGAGGTTGAAACACTCTAATTTTTTTGATGAGACGTTTTTAGGAACGGGGATGGGCCTTTTGATAAATTTTTAACAAATGGTCTGTATCGACATGGGTATAGATTTGTGTGGTCGAAAGGCTAGCGTGCCCAAGAAGTTCTTGAATCGTGCGCAAATCTCCTCCCCGTGATAAAAGATGGGTGGCAAAAGAATGGCGCAGTGTGTGAGGCGTTGCAGTTTCTGGTAAACCAAGGCTTGCTCGTAAGTTGCGTACAGTTTTCTGAATAATGGCGGGCTGCAGGGGACCGCCTCGTGCTCCGCGAAATATGGGTTGGTTATCCACTAAAGGATATGGGCAACATTTGAGATAATTTTGTACAGCTTCGTAAACAATTTTGATGATAGGAACAAGGCGTGTTTTGCCGCCTTTCCCTGTTATAAATAAACTTGTTTTTTCAGAATCCGAAAATTGTTCTGGTGTGAGGCTTAAGGCTTCTGATATTCGCATTCCACACCCATAGAGAAGCATAAGGACAGCCGCATTACGAGCGTTAATCCAAGGTTCATTTTCTAGCTGGTTTTCTTGTTTGACTATGTGAAGAGCTGATTTGATCGCTAAAGGTTTTGGGAGCGATTTTGGGTGTTTGGGGCTTCGGATAAGTTGAGCCGCGGGAACATTGACGATTCCTTCGCGTGATAGGTACTTGAAAAAAGAACGTATGCCTGCCACTCCGCGGCTTAAAGAGCGAGCACTTACATTGTTTGTACGCCGATAAGCAAGATAAGCTCGCAAGTCACTGATGCGTAAATGAGCAAGATCTGTAAGGGTTGGTGTATGGCTTAAGTGTTGACAGAGAAAAGACAAAAATTGTCGCGTATCACGTTCATAGGCTTGCATTGTTTGTGCCGACATACGACGTGTTTGGATGAGACACTCTAACCAATTTTTCCTTGCGTTTAAAATTGCATGGTCTGCTGGAATGAGAGGAATATTTTTATCTTTTCTCTTGTCGTTTTTAATAGGCATTATCTAGTTGAGGGTTTCTTTCTTTTTAGACTTTTCATCGTTAGAATGACCATTCTTGTTTTGGGGTTGCTCTTCACGGTTGATAAGTTGCTTTTCACCTTTGAGAGAGAGTATTTTTAAGAGATTGTGTGTTGACATCAAATGCGCAAAAATTAATCCTAAAAAGCCATTTTTATGAAGTTTGGCAAGTTGGCTTGCTGATAATTTATTCAATTTTTCTTCATCAACAACCCAAAAATGTTCCAACTGCGCTGAGAGACCTTTATCGTTTTTCACATTGATGGATTTTTGGCTTAGAAGATCCATTTCTACAAGAGCATCAATAAACTCAGAGGTTTTCTCCATAGCGATTTTAAAACTTTCAAGAAAACGAATACGTTCTTCCATAAAAGGAGAAATAGAGCCGTCGGAATTAAAAAGTTCTGTTCCTGCAACTTCATTAAACATACCTGACTGTTGATCAAAGCAAACAGAAAGTTCTTTTTCATTGCTAATTTGTGCCAGAACAAAAGGATAGCGACGGACAAAAGCAGGGACATAAGTATTGGTTTTCCAACTTTTATCAGAAGCGATATAGTCATTTTCGTCATTAGAAAGACCGACAAGAGCCGCGGATGTGTAGTGCCGTTTTTTTTGTTCATCTTCGGCGCACATAAATAAAATAGGATAGTCTAGTGCTGCTTGAAAATACTCAGTACTTGCTAAAGGAACCCAGTGAGTATCCTTGGCAAAAGACATATCACTTGGAGGAGCAAATTTTAGATTTTTATGGGAAACTTTGTTGATTGGCGTGATATCTTTGTAAAATAGCATAATATTTGCCATAAGACTTTCTCCTTTATTAATTTGTTTTTGTTACCAAGAAAGGTCTTTTAGAAGATTGTCTCATATGGCAACAAGATTGAATAGAAAACTATAAGATTGAAGGGTTCATTTTTTAGAGATAATATTTCATGAAGTATAATAAAGAAAAGCTTAAAAATAAAGTCTATCTTGCCATTATTGGTATGCCTCATGGTATAAAAGGAGATGTTTTTGTTAAAATTTTAAGTGCTGAGCCGCAGCGTTTCAAGTCTTATAGCACTCTTTATGATGATGTGGGGCGTTCTTATGAAATTGTAACTCTTCGCATACAAAAAAATAAAGCGATTGTACGTTTTAAAGGGGTAGAAAATCGTAATGTTGCTGAGTCTTTAAAAGGTATTCGCCTTTATGTGATGCGTGATCAATTAATTAATGATTTGAGGGAGGATGAATTTTATCAAGTTGATTTAATAGGCTTGCGTGTTCAAGATCGTGGGGGAAAAGTCTTGGGTGAAGTGTGTGGTTTCTTTAATTTCGGAGCTGGTGATTTGCTTGAAATGCGTTTGAATACGGGTAAAAGAGTTCTTATTCCCTTTAGTAAGGCGGCGGTACCAGAAATTTGTATGGATTCTTGTTTTCTTGTTGTTGATCCCATGGCAGCAGGTTTAAGTGATGGGGGAGACAATGATAAAAAGGAAATAGCTTGAATCTAAAAATAAAGATGAGGGTAAAAAATAACCGATGAATTTCGTCAATAAAAAGTGGGAAGTGTGGAAATATTAAAAATGCACTTTTGAGCAGATATTGTAAGCACTTTATTTCGGAATAGTCCTGAATTTTTAGAGTCTTTTTTTAGCACAAGTATTTAGAAGGATCGTATTGAATATGGCGCAGATCAAGGAGATTTAGATTAACGCTATAGCGTTAAAAGATCTTGTTTGTGATATTTTGGCTATTATTTAGAGTCTGTTTAAGAAAATAAGGATGAGAAATAAAATGAAGTTTCAGGCGCGCGTTTTAACCCTTTATCCTGAAATGTTTCCTGGTTTTTTAGGGTATTCTTTAGCAGGGCAAGCTTTAGAGCGCGGAATTTGGTCACTGGAGACGGTACAGATTAGGGATTTTGCTTTGGATAAACACCATAGCGTTGATGATACACCTGCTGGTGGAGGGGCTGGTATGGTAATGCGGGCGGATGTATTGGCGGCTGCTCTTGATTACTGTCCACACGATTCGCCAAGATTGTTGATGAGTCCACGTGGACGCCCTTTTGACCAAGCTTACGCGCATAGCTTGGCTCGTGATACGGGTGTAACGTTAGTTTGTGGACGTTTTGAAGGGGTTGATGAGCGAGTCATAGAAGCACGAAAAT
Source organism: Bartonella sp. OC68QHHN (assembly GCF_042193875.1). NCBI lineage: Bacteria > Pseudomonadati > Pseudomonadota > Alphaproteobacteria > Hyphomicrobiales > Bartonellaceae > Bartonella > Bartonella sp. OC68QHHN. The sequence goes on from NZ_JBHIME010000023.1 coordinate 571,279, forward strand.
TAGAAGAAGTCTCTATTGGTGATTATATTCTTTCAGGGGGTGAAACAGCCGCATTGGTTATCTTAGATGCTATTATACGTCTTCTGCCTGGAGTGATGGGGAATGCAGCTTCTGCAAAGTGTGAAAGTTTTGAAAATGGCTTGCTAGAACATCCGCAATATACACGCCCTTCTCTTTTCGAAGGGCGGGGTATCCCACCTGTATTGCTCTCAGGTCATCACAAAGCGATAGCAGATTGGCGTCAAAGGCAAGCCGAATTGTTAACACGTCAACGTCGCCCTGATCTTTATGCGCGTTATGATAAAAATCATCAGAAAACTTGATTCATATTATAAGGTGGTGTATTGCATGGCTCTCTTTTTAGAGAGTTTTTTATAAAAGGTTTTCTGTAGTTCCAAAATTAAAATGAAGGAATGGTGTATTCGCTCCTGTGTAAGGCATAGCCTAAAGAGCTTTTTATTCTTAATAAAGGCTTTTTTGGTAAGAGTTGAGCGCTCTGACTGTTCGATAAAGAACATGAAGGATAAAAGAAATGGATATTATCGCACAACTTGAAGCTGAACAATGTGCAAAAATTGAAGAAAAACGCCAATTTCCAGCCTTTCAGCCAGGAGATACAGTCCGTGTCATGGTGCGTGTGACGGAAGGTACGCGGACGCGTGTTCAGGCTTATGAAGGTGTTTGTATTGCGCGTTCAGGAGGTGGGTTGAATGAGACTTTTACAGTACGCAAGATTTCTTATGGTGAAGGGGTGGAACGGGTGTTTCCTGTTTACTCCCCGTTAATTGAAGGTGTTGAGCTGGTGCGCCGTGGTAAAGTGCGCCGTGCAAAACTCTATTATCTTCGTGGTTTGAGAGGTAAAGCTGCGCGTATCGCTGAAAAGAGAGATTATCGGAAAAAAGCTGAAAAGGTTGTTGAGAAAGTAGAAGCAGCAGCTGTAAGCACAGATGTTGAAAAGCAAGTTGCTGAGTAAAGATTATATCGGCTAAACTTTATTCAAAAGCGGCTTTTATGCCGCTTATTTGTGTCTTTCATGATTCGTTTTCTCTTTTAAAAGGCTTGAAGGGGACATAAAAATGTTTAATCTATCAATTTTTGACTCTTTTTATTTTTAATAATGGGTGAATTTAGATATCATTGCATATATTGTGGATACTCAAAAAGGTAAGTTTAATCTGAAAAATGCCTATTTATATTTGAGAAAAGATGTTAGGCCTTTGACGTGAAGATAAAATTGTATTAGATTAAAGCGAGTATTGCGGATTATATCCGTGGAGCAATCGGTTTTTTTGTGCGTGACCTTTAATCCGTTATTTGAGACAACCGACCTGTAGTATTGGTATCTTAAGATGCCAAACAAGTAAAAACGAGATAATATATTTAGTCGTTTTATGCGGACTTTCTCGTTCATTGCGGTTGTAGTAAAAACCAAGTCAGGATATTTTATGACAGAGACAACTAGGATAAAAGAGCGCCCTCGTTCCCCTCATATAAGTATTTATCGTTGGACAATTACTATGGCTATGTCCATTGCGCATCGCGTTACGGGTATGGCACTTTATGTTGGAATGGTCCTTCTTGCTGTTTGGTTAATTGCCATTGCGTGTGGGGAGGAGGCATTCAGAACGGTTCACGAGATTTATAGTTCTTGGTTTGGATTGTGTATCTTGTTTCTTTATACTTTGGTAGGGGTTCACCACATGGTTGGTGGTATTCGCCACATTGTTTGGGATATGATGCCTTGCCTTTTGGCAAAAGAAAAGGCAACAGTCACTGCTTGGGCGACAGTGTTTATTTCCCTTATTGTTACTTTTGTAATTTGGATTATTGGATATAGCGTTGTTTAGCTGGGGTGAAAAGAGATATGAAAAAAGACTTTCGAACGGAACTTGGAAAAGTACGGGGGCATGGCAGTGCTCATGAAGGAACAGAGCATTTTTGGCTACAGCGTTTGACTGGACTTGTCAATCTGCCGCTTTTGATATTTTTTATTGTTCTTATTCTTTCGCTTGTGGGCAAAGATTATAGTATTGTGCGTGCACGGCTTGCACATCCTGTTGTGGCTATTTTGATGGGATTGATGACTTTTTCAGTCCTTTATCATATGAAACTTGGTATGCAAGTGGTGATTGAAGATTATATTCCACGTGAAGGTTTCCGGATATTCTTTTTGACGTTAAATATTTCATTTTGTTTTCTCATAGGTGGTGTCATTATTTTTTCTCTTTTGAAAATTGCATTAGGGGGTTAAACGAGTATGGCGGATAGAGGATCATCTCTGGGCGCTAAAGCAGGTAACGCCCCTTATCGCACTGTAGATCATAAATTTGATGTTGTTGTTGTTGGGGCAGGTGGTGCAGGATTACGTGCAACACTTGGTATGGCGGAACAAGGATTAAAGACAGCTTGTATCACGAAGGTTTTTCCAACTCGTTCACACACGGTTGCAGCACAAGGGGGGATTGCTGCATCGCTTTCAAATATGGGACCTGACAATTGGCAGTGGCATTTATATGATACCGTGAAAGGTTCTGATTGGTTGGGTGATACCGATGCAATGGAGTATTTGGTGCGTAATGCACCTGCTGCTGTTTACGAATTAGAACATTATGGCGTTCCTTTTTCGCGGACGCAAGAAGGCAAAATTTATCAACGTCCTTTTGGTGGGCATACGACACAATTTGGTGAAGGTCCCCCTGTTCAACGTACTTGCGCAGCAGCTGATCGTACAGGTCATGCCATTTTGCATACGCTTTATGGACAAAGCTTAAGGCATAATGCGCAATTTTTTATTGAATATTTTGCACTCGATCTCATCATGACAGATGGGGTTTGTACGGGGGTTGTGGCATGGAATCTTGATGATGGTACAATACATCGTTTTTCGGCCAAAATGGTTGTTCTTGCAACCGGTGGTTATGGACGAGCTTATTTTTCCGCGACATCGGCGCATACCTGTACGGGTGATGGTGGTGGAATGATCGCACGTGCTGGATTGCCACTTCAGGATATGGAGTTTGTGCAATTCCATCCTACAGGGATTTACGGTTCTGGCTGCTTAATTACAGAAGGAGCTCGTGGTGAAGGAGGCTATTTAATCAATTCTGAAGGTGAGCGCTTTATGGAGCGCTATGCACCTTCCTTTAAGGATTTGGCTTCACGTGACTTGGTTTCGCGTTGTATCACACTTGAAATTCGTGAAGGACGTGGCGTTGGACCTAAGAAGGACCATGTTTATTTGGTTCTCAACCATATTGATCCTGCAATCTTGCACGAGCGTTTACCGGGAATTTCAGAATCAGCACGGATTTTTGCAGGTGTGGATGTAACAAAAGAGCCTATCCCCATCTTGCCAACGGTTCATTATAATATGGGTGGGATTCCTACCAATTACTACGGGGAAGTTCTCAATCCAACGGCTGATTCGCCTGATCGTATTCAACCAGGGCTGATGGCGGTAGGAGAAGCAGGATGTGCTTCTGTTCATGGGGCTAATCGCTTGGGGTCCAATTCATTAATTGATCTTGTGGTGTTTGGTCGTGCTGCTGCCATTCGCGCGGGTGAAGTTATTGATCGGAATGCAGAAATTCCACCCCTCAATGAAGAAGCTGTTGACGAAATTATAGCGCGTTTTGATCGTATACGTTTTGCACAAGGGGCGATACCGGCAGCTCTATTGCGTGAAAAAATGCAACGCACGATGCAAGAAGATGCGGCAGTATTTCGTACAGAAGATTCTTTGAAACAAGGATGTCAACGGATGAATAAAATCTGGGGGGAATTGTCTGACCTCAAAGTCACAGATCGTTCTCTGATATGGAATTCTGATTTGGTTGAAACATTAGAGCTTGAAAATCTCATGGCGAATGCAATCATGACTGTTCATTCTGCGGAAGCCCGTTTAGAAAGCCGTGGCGCTCATGCTCGTGAAGATTATCCAGAGCGTGATGATAAAAACTGGCGTAAACATACGCTTTCACATTTGTCAAAAGAGGGTAAGGTGACATTATCATATCGACCTGTCCATGTGGATCCGTTAACATCTGAAGCTGATGGTGGGATCGATTTAAAGCGCATTGCACCTAAAAAACGGATTTATTAAGGGGAGACACGAATTATGGTACAAATTAAGCTTCCCAAAAACTCTCAAGTAAAACCGGGGAAGGTTTGGCCTAAACCTGAAGGTGCTACGCAACTGACAGAATTTCATGTTTACCGTTGGTCGCCTGACGATGAGAATAATCCTCGTCTGGATACTTATTACGTAGATCGTTCTGCTTGTGGTCCAATGATTCTTGATGGGCTTTTGTTTATTAAAAACCATATTGATCCAACTTTGACACTTCGTCGATCTTGCCGTGAAGGCATCTGTGGTTCATGTGCGATGAATATTGATGGAACCAATACATTGGCTTGTACCAAAGGGATGGATGATGTAAAACACCCCATTAAAGTCTATCCTTTGCCTTCTATGCCTGTTGTTAAAGATTTGGTTCCTGACTTGAAGCGCTTTTATGCGCAACACCGAGTCATTGAGCCTTGGTTGCAAACAGTTTCTCCTGAACCTGCAAAAGAATGGTTACAAAGTCACTCCGATCGCCAAAAAATCAATGGCCTTTATGAGTGTATTTTGTGTGCGTGTTGTCAGACTTCATGTCCAAGCTATTGGTGGAATGGTGATCGTTATTTGGGCCCCGCTGTTTTGCTTCAAGCTTATCGCTGGATTGCGGATTCACGTGATGAGATGTGTGGTGAACGTCTTGATAATTTAGAAGATCCTTTCCGCCTTTATCGTTGCCATACGATTATGAATTGTGCGCAAACTTGTCCAAAGGGATTAAATCCAGCGAAAGCGATTGCTGAAATTAAAAAACTCATGGTTGAACGCCGCCTTTGAAAATTTACTGATTGATGAAAATAAAGCGCAAGGTAGAAAATTGTATCTCCTTTTAGCAATTAAATCTCTAAAAGAAGATCGGCTGCTTATGAGGGTGCAGTAGCTATAATCATTCTAAAAGCGAAGTAATTCCTAAAAATTAAGCAATCCTTGTAGAAGAAATCTTTGCAATGGCTGAGCAGAAAACTCATAGTTAAATATTATCTTTGAAAATTGACCGATTAACGAACAGTAAAAAGAAAAACAGAAAATTGTACGCGTTTTTTTACCTCTTGAGGTTTAATCTCTAAAATTTATTGTTTTCTATGAGGCGGTTACCATAGTTATTATGGTCTTTAAAAAGGCATTAGTCTTTCGGGTAAACTATACTTTAAATAGCGTTCTATATAAAAATAATAAAATCAATATGCCATATGTTTTATTTTTATTAAATTCGTATCAGAATTTGAAATTTAATGCATATTAAATTAATCATTTTTTATAAAAAATATAACTCTGTATAAATATAGCACAAAAAATAAATGCTGATACAAATATTATAACGCATGTAAATTATTCATATGAAATAAAAAGGAATGATCACTATGACAATTCGTCATTTTACGATACGTTTATTATATAATATCGAAAACATTACGAATATTCAGGGATTAGGAATTTTTGATAAAATTATTATATATATTTAAAGGTCATATTTTTTATTTTAAAGATTGGATTATTAATCGCATTAAAAAAACAAAATTTATAGTTCTCAAAAAATGGAGAACGTAAAATCCCTATCTATTGTAGAGAGAGATCATATAGTTAAGGGGGCAGTAATTTAAAACTATTGTAACGTTATAGATTTAAATTCATTAAAGAGCAGATAAGACGTTTGAAAAAATATAAAATTTATAGGTTTTTCTAAAAATTTAGAAAACGGTAGTAAAAATTCTAAGAACACATGTTGCGAATTTGGAATAAGGGATGTTTATAGGTTCGTTTCAGTTGAATGAATTCAATCATCAAAGAAAAAATGTTGTATTTTGATGAGTTTCGTAGGTTTTGATTTTATATGTTTTTATCTATAAAAAATAGAGATTTCTAGGTTTAGGTCTTATTTATTATGTTAGGGTATTTCACTTTTTTTGTATATATGCTTAAGAAAATTGTTTAAGCAGTAAAAGTGTTGTTTATTTTATTTTTCAACATAAAAGATATTTCTTAACATGAAAGAGAGGTTTCCAAGTATTAACGGTATAATCAGTCATTGTTTTGGTATTTATTCTAGTGTGCCGTAAAACACTATCGTATTTAGGATGTGGTAATTAAAGTGGTTAGAAGGTGAAATCTGCTAGGCGAGGAGGTGGATAATTTTCAGATCAGTGCGTGTTAAGAAGCTTCGTCCTTTGAGGTGTGATAGGTGGAGTCTGTTAGACAATTACATAAACTAGAGAGAAATCTACGTGGATAGGTTTTTAGTCTAATCTCTCTTAATATATTGTGATAGGAAATTTACCTTAATAACGATCACGACCGGTTGCAGAAAAAAGAAATCATTGCGAAAAAACAAGCGTGCTTGTTTTAAAATTTTTAATGCTTCTGATCATAAAGCCCGTGAAAATCTCCTGTAGTATCACGCAGACCTTTCATATTCTCGAGCCAAGAATTGTCCATATATCCCCTTCAATCTGATTTTTACGAATTGATGCAAGAGATGGGTACGAACACCTGTAAGAATAAGCAGATGCAAAGTCAGTTGTATCATTATTGTTGCTTTGCAGAGTGTTTAACAAAAATCTTAAACATTTCTCCAACGCATTACCGGTTTATTAATGATTTATGGCGTTGTTTTTCTAGAAGAGCTTTTGCTGTTGCAGCTTTTACCTATCAGATGAGAGTTAAGAGTATTACGTATCTCTCTGTTTGCGTAATCTCTGAAATCGGTATACAGCCTCCTAATTTGGGAGGATATGAAGCTGTAAAGGTGCAAACCAGTTTCCATTTTTGCCATCATTTTTTAGTTTAGTTTTATGATTTTCAAAAGCGTCTAGAGTAATGTCTTTTAAATAATAGAGATTACGCATTGCTTCACGCTTTTGTTTCTCTCGTTCTTTAATAAGATCACAACCCTTATGCAAAACAGAATGCTCCCAATAAAATACACTTGGCTTGTCAATTTACGCGCTTGTTTTTAAGAAACCTTTCTTTAAGGTGCCGAAGTTCATTTGGCGATAGAGCTCGTGTATGGTATAATGGTAAAGCCCCGATGGATAATATAAAATTTATAGAGCATCTCCATCTTTACATTTCATAAAGGAGCAAGCTGGGCGCCATTAGACACTTTTCCAACTCCCAATGTTACGACAGTTTTTGGCATTTTGGGCGGTTTATAAGAGGCATTTTTAGTGCTTTTTTGTCCAGTTTCATTCTATACGGCTTTATTCGCTTGTAATGCGCAAGAGACATGGTTTTGGTTGATAAACAGCTTTGAAATGAGAGAATCCTACGGTACTAAGATCTTTTATCCAATATGCAAAATAATGAACACTCTTTATAAATTAATGTGATGCATCTTAAGAAGTGGGATTTTAGATCTGTGCTTTTAGGAAATTTCGCTTTTTGAGATGCAGAGAAGAGAGCAGGAATATTCAGAGTAGAGCTGTAGTCTATGGATATCGTCTGATGGGGACATAAGCCACGTGATATGGTTAGCAAAGCTTTCTTAAAAGAAATTTGGTTGTTTACGAACAGCCAGAGGTTAAGAATCTTTCTTAGTCCGAAGAAGATGTCGATATGCCACTATACTTTTTATTACCAGATAGAATGCGGTTTATGGGTGCTAAATCGAAATGATAGTTTATTTCATATGAGGTTTTCCGTATCTGGAGATTGTTTGGTTAAAAAACATATTTATTAATCACTTGAAAATAGCACTTAGAATTTTTCAACGATAAGTTTTGGTCTTGGTGACGATAATTATTTGTGATGATCGAAAGTACTTATTTTACGAAACTTTCATTGAAAGGCGAATGAAAATTTATTCTTTTCTTTTGTTGAAATATTTATTTTGTAGCTATTTTTTTTGCATCAAACATACCTTTATCAAAAGATAAATGGAAAGAATGATCAAAGGTAAGAGAATAGAGAGAGCCTTATGTATAATTTGATTTTCTCTTAAAAGTTGTTTTCTATTAGCTTTTTTCTTCTTTTATTCATGAAGAGTGTAGAAAATGCATTGGAGAAGCAAAGAGAATAGGAAAAGTTAAATAAATAGCCGTAACAATTAGTTACGGCTATTTATTGTTTTTATCATATTACTGAGAGAGGAAGCTCCCCTTAAGCGATTTTTGATTTAGCAAAAATCGGGTCGTAAAAGATTTCAGAGAGTTTTCTATCTTTAAAGAACAACACTACGTCAACTGTTGTATAGAGAACGATTTTTATCATTTCTAACTCGAGTTGCCGGCCAACTTCTGACCTTTTAATCAAGGTGGCACATCGTTCAAATGTCTGCAAAGCGCTGTTGGCATGCGTTGTTGTAATCGATCCAGGATGACCAGTGTTAAGTGAATTGAGATATTCCCATGCTTCATTACCTCGCAATTCAGCGAGAAAAATTCTGTCGGGCGACTGACGCATACACGCATCTAGGCATTCTTCAGCTGAAACACGTCCTACATTGTTACCATAAATCATATGTACATGATTGGGATGATTAGGTAAAAAAAGCTCATGAACATCTTCAATTGTTATAATACGCTCCTCTACAGGGACCTTTTCAATTAAAGAGCGAGCAAATGTTGTTTTACCAGATCCTGTCTTGCCTGCAATAATAATGTTGCGTTTGTGAAAGACGCATTCTTGTAAAAATTCAAGAATTTTTCCATCACGTTTATGTTGCAAAAGTTGAACTTCAAATGGCTCCAACCGTGTGAAGTTCTGCTTCGATAACAAGTTATTTGCTTCTTTTTCCGAAGGTTTGTTAAAACTTACGTCAGAGAAATCATCGAATGCACCTTCTTCGTTGAGTTCTTCTAACGTTTTAACTATAAGAGAATGTTTACGAATTACAAAAGAAAGAGCACCATCGATGACAGCTGGTGTTTGTATAATTGTACCACGTTGTCCACCAGGTAATAGCACATAATTAATACTTTTGGGAGCCATACCGTTATAAACGATAATAGCTGTAATAAGCGTTTGCAAAAAAGTGGTTGTTAACTCTGGTACGCTATGTACTTGCCAACCCTTCAAGCTTTTCGTCCATACTTCGCAGGGGCGGCAAATTGATAATTCAGTGATCTTGGGATCTTCTAAGAAACAATCAAGCGGTTGTAGAAGCTGAAAAACTGCTTGATCTTTCTGTATAGGGTTAACGTGTGACAAGACTGTAGACATCGCTGAAATCCAGATCACGAGCAACAAAAATATTTACTCGTTCGCCTTGGTTTTTGTAAAGTGTTGGTGTGATATTGATGGAATTTTGAAGAACATCGATTGCTATAGATTCAGCATTCTGAGTACCTTTATTTTGTGAGTTCTCTTTATTTTCGTTGCTGATTTTACTAACTTTTCCTCTTACCCATTCTCCTAAATCACCGATTATGCTTACCATAATTGCACTACCAAATCTCTCCCAAAAGTGTCTGTCAACCCAGCCACCAATACCCGCCTCACCCAGAGGACCTGTGCCAGGTGAGTCAAGATTGACAATAACACCAGAAGGCGTTTCGATGCGTAACCATTGCACAAACACACGCGTTTGTCCTTGTTGTATACCACTTTGGTAAAAACCAACGACTTTAGAACCACGGTCAAGCAAAACAACACGACCACTTGTGGAATAAACATCGCGTGTTAAATGACACGTCGTCATTCCGGGTTGTGATGTAATGATCTTTGTTTCTAACGTGCAATCTATTTGCGTTCCTTGCGTAATCAAAAAGTCACGGTTACGAAGTTGCACCGCATGTGATTGACCTAAACGCACGGGCTGAAGGTTATCAAATAATACGCCACTACTTCTATCATTATTCGATGCTTTATTATTTGTATCTGTAGATCCTTCGCTACCACCGCTGTTAAGGCTAGAACTGAGCATACGTTTGCGTGCTAATTCTTCAGAATCTTGGAGCATATGTGGAGGAATGGCTGTTTGAAGAAGCTTACTCAAGGCCGGTGGAATATCTAGGCTTGAATCTTCTATTTGTGTTGATTTTTCTGTTTCTTCTACAATCTTTGGCTCTTCTATAATCCGAGGGACATAGTTTGGTATAATTTGCTGTACTATTTGTTGTGGTTTTTCTTCCTCAACTTCCACGGTATTACGCATTTTAAAAGCTTTCCAAGTCAAAGCAATCGGTATCGCTACTATGACAATAAGTCCTACCATTAACAATGCACGGGTACCTGGAATTGTCGGACGGCGTACAGAACCTAGTTCCGACCCTCCATAGGTACCTTCAATATGTTTTTGCTCCACGTTGTCCAGTTTTGTACCTTTTCCCTCTCCTTCCTTATTGTCAAACATCATTTTCCTCCTTTATTGATACGATAAACCACCGAAGATACTGTCCCTGTTGTGTTTGGTACGCCATTGGGGTCATAGGCTTCATTAAAAACAGCTAGAGCGCGTTTACCAAGCCGTATGAGCCATTTAGGATTGACCTTATGAACGGCGATAATATCATTAGAACTGCCGATAACGGTGCGTGGTATTAAGCTTTCATTTCCTTCAGCATCTACGACATAAATCGATGGCATATCCATGTTAGCGGGAAATTTGAAGTAAGTAATACGCCCATTGTCCCAAGCATTTATCGGAGCAATGTCTTGGTGACCGCTCATGGTATAACTGAGATTATAGCCTTTTACGCTTTGGTGAAAACCACGTTCAATCGCAAGGCGTTGGTTGTTTTCTTCTGACTTTTCATCGTTTGAATCGGGATAATGGAAAGCCAATTCATATGTTGATCCTGCACGGTCATTTCGAAATTGTAGTCGGAATTTGTAACTCCGTTTGTCAGTTACAACGATGAGATTGGTATTGGCAAGTTCTGCTTTTGGTTTAATAAAAATATGCCGACCTTTATGAGCAAAGGCATAGGCTTCTGAATCGCCAAAGGCATGAGTGATATACTGTTCACCTTCTTCAAGAATAATATGTGTTGCCACACCAAGAACTGTTTCAATTTGAACCACATCGGCTTCGTTATATGTTATATAGCGAATACGGTGATCATATTGTGAATTTGATGGACTTTTGAGCGCCTGCACAGGTACCGTATAAAGAGAAGAAAATGAAGACAATAGAACAACGAACGCAAGTTTTTTCATAACAATCAATTCCTTAATCATTCAACAGTATTTCTGGGTCAGAACGGTAACTTGTTACTTGAAAACCAAGGGGGTTAAGCAATCGATCAGATGATTTCATGGGTGCACCGACATAGGTGTAACCAATTGTGGCAATCTGGTGCTGTTTTGGTCCAATAGCAGCACCGTTGCTGTCAAGTTGCTGAGTCGTAAAACGTACAGTTGCTTGACCGAGTCCATTAGGCTGGATTGATCGTACTTTAACTGTGATACGTGCTTTGTTGGAAAGCACTTTGTCCCGTGCATTTTCTCCATCATAGATTTTATAATATTCTTGTTGAACAGATGCCGAACTTAAAAGTGCTGTTGTGTCATAGTTCAGTTGAATGGTATCGTAGTCGTAAGTTTCGCGGTTAAGCACATATTGGTTTAGCCAATATCTATCTACAACTTCACCATAGCTGGTTTCGTGTTCACGCATGATTGAGATAACATCAACTGCACCCGTCGTATTATCAACACGCAATACTAAGGGAGTTGGAGCTGGTTGAGAAAATCCAACAACTCCACATATCATACCGAATAAGCCAAAAAGACCAACAGTACTCGCTACACGCCACGCCGTTCTGCGCGACCTTATAAATTCATTGATAAGATCACGTTCTAAGCCACGGCTTTCTTCATAATAACTGCTAAGTTGTTCGGCTTTCACTGGTTTTGTTTGTTTTGTTTTCATCTGTCTCCTCGCTTGATTTCGGCAGGGATTGTTTTATTAATAGGCACACGGTTCCTATCATTGGGCTGTTTTAGCNCACCTTGAAACATAGATATATGCTAAATGCTTCATTTTCGTTTATACATTACCTAAGTATTTTCACGACGGTATCTTGGCTTTGGTAAAACCTTTCTGCCCCTCTGAATTGTTCAGAGAGTACTGAACCTCCTACATTGGCTTTCGTTTTCATCGTATGATAGGCATATCTTTTTTTTCAGGGTTAAAAAATTCCATATCAAGTTCGCGTCTTTTCTTTTTGATAAGTGATTGCTCAGCGTTACGTAAATGCGCTACCATTTCCATCTTTATAAATTCATTTTGGATCATGGCTAATGAACCATCGATATGTGCTTGAAGATCTGCAGTATCTTTCAGGTTTTCTTTTGTTTGAAGTTCATCAAATAGACTTTTGAGGTATTTAAAACGATTTTCTACGTTTTCAAAAGTTTCTAAACTTATAGCTTTATCTAGTATCGATGCAAATTGTAAACGCTCTGAAATAGCTTTGCCCATTTGATCAAAAGATCCAGAGACTTTGTTTTCTTCCTCCAATATCTTTTGATATGATTCCCGTGTAAGCTTATCACNCGTTATCATTTGCATTTTTATAGATTCATTTTGGATCATGGCTAATGAACCATCGATATGTGCTTGAAGATCTGCAATATCTTTCAGGTTTTCTTTTGTTTGAAGTTTATCAAATAGACTTTTGAGATATTTAAAACGATTTTCTACGTTTTCAAAAGTTTTCAAAGTTATAGCTTTATCTAGTGTCGATAAAAATTGTAAACGCGCAAAAATAAACTTGCCCATTTGATCAAAAGATCCAGAGACTTTGTTTTCTTCCTCCAATATCTTTTGATATGATTCCCGTGTAAGCTTATCACTCTTATAGAGCGATTCTGGCTCTTTAAGAAAAAAACTAGAGAAGTCTATTTTCTGAGGTGCAGTTTTCTGACTCTTTGTTATAGCTTGATAGGTTTTTTCTGTTTGCGAAAGTTGTTCTTTTTTCAACGCAAGCTGTTTTTTTAAGAGCTCAATAATTTCTCCTTTTTTTAATAGATTAATAATCTCCAGATATTCTGCTGATGGAGCAGNTGAGAACAAAACTAGAAAAATCTATTGTTTTAGGTCCAGTTTTTTGACTTTTTGTTATAGCCTGATAGGTTTTTTCTGTTTCCGAAAGTTGTTCTTGTTTTGACACAAGCTGTTTTTTTAAGAGCTCAATAATTTCTCCTTTTTTTAATAGATTAATAATCTCCAGATATTCTGCTGATGGAGCAGATGGTGTCGGTGGAGCAGGTTGTGAGACTGTAGCTGGATTACCAGGTGATGAGGGTTCTAGAGGTACGGTTACATCTGCATATGCTGGAGCTAGATTCAGCATTTCAAAAACAATAACGATTCCTGTTATAATAAATCGCTTTTTCATCTGTCTCCTCGCTTGATTTCGGCAGGGATTGTTTTATTAATAGGCACANGTTGTGGCGGTGAAGCAGGTTGCGACTTTTTAGGTGATTTTGGCTTTTTTTTAACTCCAGGTTTATTAGGACGTTTAATTTTAACATTTTTATTGTGTATTGAAGTTGTCAAGCCAGGATATGTCCAATATGATTGACCGTCTTCTAATACCTGCAATTTTCCTTTATTTCTATCATAGTTATGTTCGCTATTTGCATGTGCCAAATTCATCATTGCCAAAAGGGTAACGATTCCTGTTATAATAAATCGCTTTTTCATCTGTCTCCTCGCTTGATTTCGGCAGGGATTGTTTTATTAATAGGCACANCACGAAAGTTGATTTAGGTACCTGAGCTGTAGGAGATACTGGAGTTGTGTTAGATGGCTTAGAACCACTAGGTTGGGAAGGTGCGTGATTTCCCTTTTTTCTAACAGTAGAAAGATCTTTTTTAACATTAGGTGGATATAGATTTGGCGGTAGGTATTTTGGTGGTCGTTTTGACTTATAATCGGTGCTTGAACTGAGACTGTTTGACCACAAAGGTCTAGAAAGACGGTCGTGAATTAATACTCCTTGCTTAGCAACAGTGTTACTTCTTGCTAAGTTTGTTGTTCCAAAAAACGCACTAATTGCTATGATAATAATCAGCTTTTGCATATTTTATTCCTTTTAATTTTCATATAGTTAGAAAGACTGACCATTACATTATTAACTTCATAAATCAGTTTGTAAGATTCCGTTGTCTCCTCGCTTGATTTCGGCAGGGATTGTTTTATTAATAGGCACACGGTTCCTATCATTGGGCTGTTTTAGCTTTGGTGCTAATGCACAAGCTGATAAAAGGTTTGCAATCAAAACTGTAAGAATGATCGACTTCATTTTGATACGACTCTTTTTATTGGTATATGCATTCTGATATTTGTCGTCATTATTGCTATTTTGAACATAAAGTAAAGTGCATGTTGTGTAATTATTTTACTTTTTTATTCCATTTTTATTTATGAAAATAGCTTAATTTCAGTGCGAATATTTTTTACTGTAGGATTGGATATTCTCGTTATTTTGTCATATGGATATTAAGGGTGTTTGTTACGGGAACCATTGCTTTTTATCTCATCTAGTTTCTATGTCTCCATAGATGTCCGAATGTCATGCCTTTTGCGAGAGAATTGGCAATGCTTGATAGTTTGAGTAACAGCATGATGGATATAATGGACAAGATGAGAGCTCCCCCAAACATGAAGCTTATATTCTGGTTGTAATCGAGTTTCATATCGCTCAAATAGTTTGCAAAGATANCGAATATTTTTTACTGTAGGATTGGATATTCTCGTTATTTTGTCATATGGATATTATTAGGGTGTTCGTTACGGGAACCATTGCTTTTTATCTCATCTAGTTTCTATGTCTCCATAGATGTCCGAATGTCATGCCTTTTGCGAGAGAA